>NZ_JAJNOG010000003.1:0-475778 GCF_027947695.1 Enterobacter sp. PI-10
TAAGGTACGGGGTTTTTTGCTTTTGTTTTCCCACTCTGGCCTTTCTCTTAATCCCTTATCCTGCTAATGGAATGTGTGATCTCTGTCTCAATGTGATTTATAACAAAATTATAACATTTCATTTACGAGGTTATTGAGTCTCCTGGCTCAATACGCCGCAGTTTATGGCAGGAGCATAATCATAATGATAGAAAGCATGACATCAAACGGGACGCTGGGTCACAGTGATACCCGAAGAAGGGTATGGGCAATCGTCAGCGCCTCTTCAGGGAATCTGGTTGAATGGTTCGACTTTTACGTTTACTCATTCTGTTCACTCTACTTCGCACATATCTTCTTCCCCTCCGGCAACACCACAACGCAGCTGCTTCAAACGGCAGGGGTATTTGCCGCAGGATTCTTGATGCGACCCATCGGGGGCTGGCTGTTTGGCCGCATTGCGGACCGTCGCGGGCGTAAGGCCTCTATGCTGATCTCGGTGTGCATGATGTGCTTTGGCTCGCTGGTGATCGCCTGCTTACCGGGATATGAATCGATTGGCACCTGGGCACCGGCGCTACTTTTGCTGGCCCGCTTATTCCAGGGATTATCGGTGGGCGGTGAATACGGTACCAGTGCGACCTACATGAGTGAGATTGCACTGGAAGGCCGTAAGGGTTTTTACGCCTCATTCCAGTACGTCACGCTGATTGGCGGTCAGCTGCTAGCCATCCTTGTGGTGGTGATCCTGCAGCAAATTCTGACGGACGAACAGCTTCATGCCTGGGGATGGCGGATCCCTTTCGCAATGGGCGCAGTACTGGCGGTCGTTGCACTTTGGCTACGCCGTCAGCTAGATGAAACCTCTCAGAAAGAGGTCCGGATGCTGAAGGAGGCGGGAACATTCAAAGGGTTGTGGCGTAACCGCAAAGCTTTCCTGATGGTGCTGGGCTTCACCGCGGGCGGCTCTCTTAGTTTCTACACGTTCACCACCTATATGCAAAAGTACCTGGTGAACACCACCGGTATGCACGCCAACGTCGCCAGCGTGGTCATGACCGTGGCGCTGTTTGTCTTTATGCTCATACAGCCGATCGTCGGTGCGCTCTCGGATAAAATTGGTCGACGTACGTCGATGCTGATTTTTGGCGGGCTGTCGGCGTTATGTACCGTTCCTATTCTGACTGCGCTTCAGCATGTCTCTTCACCGTATGCCGCCTTTGCGCTGGTGATGGTGGCGATGGTGATTGTCAGTTTCTATACCTCAATCAGCGGGATACTGAAAGCCGAGATGTTCCCGGCGCAGGTTCGTGCGTTAGGAGTAGGGCTTTCTTATGCGGTAGCCAACGCGGTGTTTGGCGGATCGGCGGAGTACGTTGCGTTGTCGCTTAAGTCATGGGGAAGCGAAACGACATTCTTCTGGTACGTAACGGGTATGGGGGCTCTGGCTTTTATTGTTTCCCTGATGCTGCATCGCAAAGGGAAAGGTATCCGACTTTAATAGCGCGCCATTTGCCACACGGCGTAGCCGGTCGTTGCGCCGGCAACATCCCAGGCGAAATCTTTCCAGCTCCAGCCGCTCCCTGCGGGGCGGCTATCCCACAGTTCTTTTGATGCCCCAAGACCTACTGAGAACATCAGCCCGATCGCCGCGCTACGGTCCCGGCTGTATCCCTGATGCTGGGCATATTCATTACCGGCTGCGGACAACATCGCGGAAGCGAGGAAATGCTGTGCTTTATCCTGTCCGGACCAGCTATCGTTGGCCATATGGCTACAGCCACTCAGGAAAAGGACGCTCAGTAACAGAGGAATACGCATCAACGGGCTCCATAAAAAAGCCCTGCGGGTGACAGGGCCTGGATATTACAGAATACGGCTGATAAGTCGGTCGATACGGATACGACGTAAGCGGCGAATAAGCTTGCGAACTTTTACCGGATAATCGGCAATGCTCTGCAGTTCGCGGTAGTGATTCACCACGGTCGTATGGGTGCGAATCAGCTCCAGCTCGTGTTCACGTTGGGCGGCTAACTCATGCTGCGGGTCATGAATCAGGATAGCGTTTTCCAGATCCAGTCGCCATGCGCGCGGGTTCAGGTTGTTACCGGTCAGCAACATCCACTCATCGTCGACCCACATGCCTTTCAGATGGTAACTATTGTCTTCATCTTTCCAGAGACGCACAACCAGCTGGTCAGTGTTGACGTAATACTGTAAGCGGCTCAGGAAACGACGCAGGTTAATCTCATAGAGATAAGGCAGCGCACCGATGATTTTGAACGGCTGATCTTCAGGAATGAAGAAGTCGTTTGCCGTTTTATCACCAACGATAATTTCCACTTTTTTACCGTCGCGCAGCAGCTGAATGATATTACGCACCAGCACGGCAGGAAGGTTAAAGTACGGCGTACAGATGGTGAGTTTCTGCTCCGCACACGGCATCAGATGGAAGATCGTTTTGTTCAGCTGGCTTGATTTGCCGAGTCCTACCAGCGGTGTAACGGATAACTCTTCGTTGTTCGCATCGCCCTGGAAATGATAGACCGCATCACGCAGCTCCTGGCGGAAGGCGCGAACATCGTTTTTGATTTCCGGGCTTTTAGGACGCTCGGGATCGTCAAGGCGGTTAACGCCACGGCCGTGGACCAGATTTTTATCAACCCAGTTAAACATGATATCGGCCATCTGCGGATTACGGATCAGATGGTAGCGGTCGTAGCGATATTTATCGAGCTGATGAAGGTAGACATCATTGAGGCTGGCGCCGCTATACAGCACGCTGTCATCAATGATGAATCCCTTGAAATGAAGGACGCCGAGCGCTTCACGGGTATTAACCGGGACGCCATAAACAGGCACATCGACGCCAGGATTTTCCTGCGCCGTACGGCAATACCAGTCAGCATTGGTGTTTGACGCGGCAGCGCCAATACGGCCACGCTGAGCGCGATGCCAGTCTACCAGCACGCGAACATCAAGTTCCGGGCGCTGACGTTTGGCGTCATAGAGCGCGTTCAGGATCGCGCGCCCGCCTTCATCCTGTTCAAGATACAGTGCCACAATGCAAATGCGTCGTGTGGCGCTGGCAATCTTTTCCAGAAGCGTCTCCCGAAAATGAGCGGGAGCGTAAAAGAACTCTACATCATCAACTGACTGAGAAATCTTCGGTAGTTGAGCAAGGTGTTGTTGATGTTTATTACGCTTAAATTTTGACAACATCACAGTGCGTATCTTCTCTGTTCATTGAAGGGTTGTCTGTACCATGCAAACAACATAAGCGGACAATGATACCACCAGTCCCGTCCAAAGTGGGTAACATTTCCAGTAGCTTACTCGCGTTTGCTGGCTGATGTCAGACTAAGGGACAAGGCAACAATACCTTCGTCAAGCTGAATATCAACGTCAAACCCAAGTTTTCGCGCCAGGGTCACCATACCGCGATTGTTAGGCATAGTAATGCCATTAAGGCGTAACAATCCGTGATCTCGCGTATAACTGATGAGTTTTTCCAGCAACCGTCTTCCCAGACCCAGGCCTTTAAGATCGGAGCGCACCAGCACCGCAAACTCCGCATCGACGTTATCCGGGTCAGAAATCGCACGCGTAACGCCGAGGATCTCATCACCCTTATCGGCGCGACGAACGGCAACAAACGCCATTTCTCGATCGTAGTCGATCTGGGTCATATTGGCTAAATCATCGTGGGTAAATTCGTTGATTTCGCTAAAATAGCGATAATAAAGATCCTCTTTCGTGACCTGAGAGATAAAGGCTCGCAGCTGGGGCTCATCTTCCGGCAGAATAGGGCGGAACAAGGCGCGTTCACCATTTTTCATCTCAACCCACTCCTCCAGCTGCAGGGGATACGGGCGGATTGCCAGGCGACTCTCTCTGTCTCCTTCGAATGGTGCGATATCCAGAGTCACGTCCAGCGCCGTAAACTCATTGCCGGAGGCGAGCAGCGGATGAATGTCCAGCCGCTGGATCTCGGCACAATCTACAATCAGGTTAGAGACCTGCACCAGGAACTGACTTAGCCCGGCAATATCGAGCGGACGCAGCGCGCTCCGGCCGCGGATCTTTTTACTTTTAATCGCCTGAATAATCAGATAACGCGCCAGATTCATGTTAAGAGGCGGCAACGCCACCACGGCCTGCTCTTCCGGACGCCACTCAACGCCGCCTTCTCCCAGCATGATGAGCGGACCGAAGACGGGATCGTGTTCAACCACCACCCGTAATTCCTGAGCACCAGCGCGGTTGGCCATACTTTGCACCAGCAATCCGTGGATCCTCGCCTGCGGCCAGGCCATTTTGACCCGATCGAAAATGGCATCAGCTGCCTGCTGCACCTCCGTTGCCGTGCGCAGGTACAACATGACCCCCTGCACATCCGACTTATGCGGGATATCCGGGGAACGCAGCTTCAGGGCAACCGGATAGCCAATCTGCTCGGCAATATGCACGGCCTCAGCGCTGTCGCTGGCGATCCAGGTCGGCAGGGTTTGCATCCCGTAGCTGCCCAGAATCGGCTGGACCTCATGTGTATCCAGCGACGTTGCGCCTTCTTCAATGGCCTGCTGCAGCAGCCTGTGAACGTCAACGGTGTTGGCCGTCAAATTCCCGGGCAAGGCCGGCGTCTCGCGGAGCTGTTTCTGGTTACGGCGATATTCCACCATATGCATAAACGCGGTGATGGTGCCTTCCGGCGTGCGGTAGGTTGGCAACCCGGCCTCGCTGAACAGGCGCCGCGCCTCCTGAGAAGAAAACTCACCGCACCAGTTGGTCAGCAGGGTGACATATTTGCCTCGCGGATGGTTGCGTACGGCCTCAATGAGCGCGCGCGCGCTTTCACTGCCCGGCGCGACCGCGCTGGGTGAGTGGATAATCATCAGCGCATCGAAATCCTGGCTATCCAGCAAAATTGAAATTGCCTTGATGTAGCGATCGCTGCTGGCGTCATCGCGCAAATCAAGCGGATTGCCGGGCGTCACGCTGGTCGGAAGCGCTTCTTTCAGGCGCTGCAGCGTCTCTTCACTTAGCGTTGCCAGCTTGCCGAAGCGCCGCCATAGCTCATCCAGAGCGAGCGCGGCAGGGGCGGCACCGTTACTGACGATCATTAGCTTCTCGCCGCGCAACGGGCGCATATGGCTTAACGTCTCAACGGCGGAAAAAAGTTCGTGTGTATCCTGCACCCGCAGCAACCCCGCGCGCTGGATGGCGGCGTCCCAGGCGGGATCCATGCCGGAATGCGAATGCAGCAGGCG
This sequence comes from Enterobacter sp. PI-10, assembly GCF_027947695.1. Taxonomy (NCBI): domain Bacteria; kingdom Pseudomonadati; phylum Pseudomonadota; class Gammaproteobacteria; order Enterobacterales; family Enterobacteriaceae; genus Enterobacter; species Enterobacter sp. PI-10. Next base: position 5,250 of record NZ_JAJNOG010000003.1, read on the forward strand.
CTGTGCCGCAGGGCTTCGCCCGCTTTTGATCACCAGGATCGGCTTATTGCGCGAAGCGCTTCGAGAAGCCGAGACAAAACGACGCGCGTCGCTGAGGTGCTCAAGATAAAGCAGGATTGCACTGGTTTTGCCGTCACGTGCCAGAAAATCCAGCAGCTCATCAACATCGATATCCAGACTGTCGCCGAGAGCAATGAAGTAGGAGAATCCCATTTCTCGCTGCTGCGCCCAGTCGAGGATAGTGTTCGATACCGCTGCCGACTGCGAGATAAACGCGAGCTTGCCTTTGCGGATTGGTACCGGAGAGAAGCTGGCATTTAAGCCCTGCCAGGGGGCGAGCAGGCCGAGACTGTTTGGCCCAAGAATGCGCATTTGATAGCGGCTGGCACAGGCCAGAAGCTCGGCTTTCTGTTCAGGCGGAGACGAGAGAATAATGCAGGTTTTACAGCCTTTCTTGCCGAGCGATTCCAGCAGCTCCGGATTCCGTTTCGCGTTTGTACACAGTAAGGCCAGATCCGGTACGAAAGGCAGGCTCTGTACATCAGGCCATGCAAGCACTCCCTGAACCGCCTTATACGCCGGCGTGACGGGCATGACGGGACCATTAAATCCCCCGGCCAGCAGGTTGCGCATCATCAGATAGCCAGCACGATCCGGTTTCATTGATGCGCCGATGACGGCAATGGATTTAGGACGAAGTAGCGCTTCTAACCCTCGCTGGCTCATGCAGGCCTCCTGTGAATGCAAGCGACCTGATGATTTTAAACGCTTTCCGTCTCGGCTGCTGTGACGCTGCCCTTATGAACGGTTTTTCCCGCCAGATAGCGTTCCCGGAAACAGGAGAAATGGTTGCCCAGGGCGCCAGCCGCAGCGGTATCACCCGCCAGGTCCAGAAGCGCAATCGCCACTTCGGCGGTGCAGTATTGCCCGTCAGCATGCGCCTCTCGCAGACGGTAGGCGGAGACGCGGGAAAGGTCGACAGAAATAACCGGCAGCGCGTCGAGATACGGGCTTTTGCGAAACATTTTTCGCGCTTCGGTCCAGGTGCCGTCCAGCATAATAAATAGCGGCGGTTTACCGGGTGGCGGCGTCGAAAGCACCTGGCGATCCACGCCTGCATAAGAGGCGGGGAAAACGACCATCGGCTGATAGTCCGGGCTAGCCACTAAGTCGAGCAGGGCCTGAGGGGGCTCCGTTCGGGACCACTGAAAAGCCGCGGTATCCGGGAGAATATCGGCGATAAGGCGTCCCGTATTGCTGGGCTTCATCGGCTCGGTATCGAACATGACCAGACAAAAACGGCTCTGTGCCGAACTCGGGGCCAGCGTCTCGCACAGGCAAACCTTCAGTGGCAACAGGCAGCGCTGGCAGCGGCGAATACGGTTTCCGCGCGCGAGGAATGGTCGAGTGGCGCGCGCAAGGCGTTCGGCGCGTAATTGAAGAACAGCGTTATCAGTCATGGGCGAAATGCAGGAAAAACCCTATTTTCGCAGAGGCAGGAGCGGGGCACAAGATGTGCCCCGTGAATGTTACAGCGACTCGTTTAACCAGCTTTCAAAAGGTGCTTTTGGAACTGCACCGTTGAGCATATCGATCACCTCACCATTTTTAAAAATCATAATGGTCGGGATGCTGCGGATGCGAAAACGGGCGCTTAGTTCGGGTTCAGCTTCAGTGTTGACCTTAACGAACCGCATTTTTCCGTTTCGCTCTTCGGCCACATCTTCGAAGATTGGCGCGAAGCTACGGCAAGGGCCGCACCATGGCGCCCAGAAATCGACCACGACAGGAAGATCGTCCTTGAGGAGTTTGTCCAGCGTAGCACCCGTTGCGTTAATGACGTCGCCATCAAACAATTCATGGCCGCAACGTCCGCATTTCGCACCATCTTCCATCCGATCGTCCGGAATGCGGTTAAGAGCCTGACAGTTGGCACATACGGTATTCATAACTAACCTCTGATAGAGCCGTGGGACAGCGGCGGAACGCCGATAATGTTTCTAATATGTTACATATTATCAATGAGCCTGTTTGAAACAACAATGCGTTTTATTCAATGAGAACAATAGTCACAGGCTTTTGTATGAAATTATGGCTATGCGCTGGCACATCGGGTAATCTGCGCGCTTCGCGCAGCGCTGGTGGAGAAAAGCATGAACGACGAAATGAAAAACAAAAGCGGCAAGGTCAAAGTGATGTATGTCCGCAGTGATGATGACTCTGATAAACGCACCCAAAATCCGCGTACCGGAAAAGGTGGCGGGCGTCCGGCGTCTTCTTCTCGTGCTGACGGTGGCCGTCGCCCCGCCCGCGATGACAGAAATAACCGCGGTGATGACCGCAAACGTGACGATCGTAAACGCGATGAACGTCCGCGTTCCGACCGCCCGCGTAGTGACCGTCCACGCGATGACCGTCCGCGGGAAGACTTCTCACGTGATAACGCCTCCCCGTGGCGTACCGTTTCTCGCGCCCCTGGCGATGAGACGCCGGAAAAAGCCGATCACGGCGGTATCAGCGGTAAAAGCTTTATCGACCCGGAAGTGCTGCGCCGCCAGCGTGCGGAAGAGACCCGCGTGTATGGTGAGAACGCCTGCCAGGCGCTGTTCCAGAGCCGTCCTGAGTGTATCGTCCGCGCCTGGTTTATCCAGAGCGTAACCCCGCGCTTCAAAGAAGCGCTGCGCTGGATGGCCGCGAACCGTAAAGCCTACCACGTGGTTGATGATGCTGAGCTGACCAAAGCCTCCGGTACTGAACACCACGGCGGCGTTTGCTTCCTGATCAAAAAACGTAACGGCACGACCGTGCAGCAGTGGGTCAGCCAGGCGGATGCCGATGACTGTGTGCTGGCGCTGGAAGATGTGGGCAACCCGCATAACCTGGGCGCAATGATGCGCAGTTGCGCGCACTTTGGCGTGAAAGGCGTGCTGTTGCAGGATGCTGCACTGCTGGAATCCGGTGCCGCGATCCGTACTGCGGAAGGCGGAGCCGAGCACGTGCAGCCGATCACCGGCGACAGCGTGCTGGATGCTCTTGAGCAGTTCCGTAAAGCGGGCTATTCCATCGTGACCACCTCGAGCCATGCCGGTACGCCGCTGTTTAAAGCGACGCTGCCGCGTAAAATGGTGCTGGTATTAGGTCAGGAACGTGATGGTCTGTCTGACGCGGCGCTCTCCAGTGCGGATCTGAGCGTCTCTATTGATGGGACAGGCAATGTAGAAAGTCTGAACGTATCCGTTGCTACCGGCGTACTGCTGGCCGAGTGGTGGCGTCAGAATAAGGCATAAGCCTCTTCATGTGCCGGGGCATACCCGGCACATTCAATTACTACTCGCTCTCAGCCGGTAGCACTGGCATCCAGTCAATGGGCGTTTCGCCACGTTTTTCCAGCCATTCGTTCGCCAGAACAAAATGATTACTGCCAAAGAAACCGCGATGTGCAGACAGCGGTGACGGGTGCGGCGCTTTCAACACGTGATGGCGCTGACGGTCAATAATCTCCCCTTTCTTCTGCGCATGCGATCCCCAGAGTAAAAACACGACCCCTTCACGATGCTCGTTGATCAGGCTGATGACTTTATCGGTGAACGTCTCCCAGCCCAGGCTGGCGTGCGAGTGCGCCTGGCCAGCCCGTACGGTGAGTACCGTATTCAGTAACAGCACTCCCTGACGCGCCCAGCTTTCCAGGTAGCCGTGGTTTGGCCGGGTAAACCCGGGCACGGTTCCTTCAAGCTCTTTATACATGTTGAGCAGAGAAGGGGGGATCGCCACGCCCGGACGTACGGAAAATGCCAGCCCATGCGCCTGGCCCGGGCCGTGATAAGGATCCTGGCCCAGAATGACCACTTTCACATCGCTCAGTTCGGTGTAGCGAAAGGCGTTGAACACGTCTTTCTGCGGCGGGTAAATCGTCTGTCCTGACTGACGCTCAGCGGCAACGGTGCTGAGCGTATTGATAAAATAAGGCTGCTGCTTTTCTTCTGCCAGCACGTCATGCCAGGTTAAAGGTGTTGTCATCTCGCTCTCCTGCGAATCTCAATCTGTCACTAGCTTACCTGTTTAAACCCGGTGAGCAAAATTACACGCTGAAATGTGCGCTAAGTGGCTAAATTTATGTTGAAAATGTGCAGGTAAAATTGAATTGGTAAGGTCGTGAAATTGATCTAAAACAATAAATTCAAACCACACTCTTTATGTGGTTGGTGTTTTTGTTGATTTAAATCAATAAATCACCGGGGTGTGAATGATATATATACACACAAGAAACAATGGTTTTACCAATTGGCCGCGAGAGGCCGACATCAGTTAATGTAGCCTAAGGGAGGCAACACATGATTACAGGTATCCAGATTACTAAAGCTGCAAATGACGATCTGCTCAACTCTTTCTGGCTGCTGGACAGCGAGAAAAACGAAGCGCGCTGTGTCGTTGCGAAAGCGGGTTTTGCTGAAGATGAAATCGTGCCGGTGAACAAACTGGGCGAAATCGAGTACCGTGAAATTCCAATGGAAGTGAAACCGGAAGTGCGCGTGGAAGGTGGTCAGCACCTGAACGTAAACGTACTGCGTCGCGAAACGCTGATGGACGCGGTTGAGCACCCAGAAAAATATCCACAGCTGACCATTCGCGTGTCTGGTTATGCGGTACGCTTTAACTCACTGACTCCAGAACAGCAGCGCGACGTCATCGCCCGTACCTTTACTGAAAGCCTGTAACGGCTTCTGCAGGGGGGAATAAAAAAGCCGGGGATTTCCCCGGCTTTTTTTTACTCTTCAGTTTTCGTCTCTGGTGCGGCAGAGCTTGGCTTACGTCGCTTACCAATATTCTTGGTGTCGCGGTGGCGCTGCTTCACGCGCGGTTTCTCTTTTTCTTTCTCTTTTCTCTCAGCACGTTTCGCGAGCGCTTTCTTGGACGGTTTACCCGTCATTTTTTCACTCGGCGCACGCGTGGTTGGGCGCAGGCCATCAATAACGCGCGCTTTCAGCGGCTCGTCAACATAGCGGCCAATTTTCTGCAGCAGCAGGTAGTCATGCGCTTCAACCAGTGAGATAGCAATACCTTTGCGGCCCGCGCGACCGGTACGGCCAATACGGTGCAGATAGGTATCGCCGCTGCGCGGCATATCGAAGTTAATCACGTGGCTGACGTCCGGAATGTCGATCCCGCGAGCGGCCACGTCTGTGGCAACCAGCACGTTAACGCGGCCATCGGTCAGGCGCTTAATGCCTTCGGTACGCTTGATCTGCGCCATCTCGCCTTCAAGATAGCAGTTATTGATCCCGGCGTTACGCAGCATTTCTGCCAGCTCGTGCACGCGCTCGCGCTTACGCACAAACACGATTGTGCGCAGCGCATCTTCCTGCTTCAGCAGGTGTTTCAGCAATTCGACCTTGTGCTCAAGGTTGTCCGCGCGGTAGTACCACTGGTGGATCTTCTTACGCTCACGGGTGGACGGCGTCGCCGACACTTCTACCGGATCTTCCAGCAGACGCTCGGCGAAGTCTTTAATCGCTTCCCCTTCGAGGGTGGCAGAGAAGAGCATCGTCTGGTTACGCCAGCGTGTTTCCCCGGCAATGTGCTCGATATCCTGTGCAAAGCCCATGTCCAGCATGCGGTCGGCTTCGTCGAGGATCAGCGTTTCAACCGCGCGGCAGTCGAAGTTCTCTTCTTTAATGTACTGCAGCAGGCGGCCCGTCGTCGCAACGACGATGTCCTGGTTTTCGCTGAACACTTCTGCGTGGTTCATGTACGCGACGCCGCCGGTAATGGTGGCGATATCCAGATGAGTATTTGCCGCGAGTTCACGCGCGTGATCGGCAACCTGCATTGCCAGTTCGCGCGTCGGCGTCAGGATTAAAATACGCGGCGGGCCAGATTTTTTACGCGGAAAGTCGAGCAGATGCTGCAACACAGGCAGCAAATAGGCTGCTGTCTTCCCCGTGCCGGTTGGCGCAGAACCGAGCACATCGCGGCCCTCAAGCGCAGGCGGAATGGCCGCTGCCTGAATGGCGGTCGGGCGTGTAAAGCCTTTGCTCTCAAGTGCATTGAGCAGGCTTTCATCGAGTTCAAGTTCGGAAAAAGTCGTTACAGTCATGTTCTACCTCTGTGTGGGGCGCTGATTATAGACGTTACGGCTGTAATCTTCATCTGTTTGTATGGATATCGCTTTTCGGCCACTTCGCTTTCCCCTATGCTACTCCAGTTTCACTTAGAAGGTTGCCCCGACATGTCTCAACTCAAAGCGCAGCTGCGCCGCGATGGTTTTACGTTTAAACAATTTTTTGTCGCTCACGATCGCTGTGCCATGAAGGTCGGTACGGACGGTATTTTACTGGGTGCATGGGCGCCTGTCGCAGGGGTTAAGCGTATTCTTGATATCGGTACCGGCAGCGGGCTGGTGGCGTTAATGCTGGCGCAGCGCACGGAAGAGCATGTCACCATTGATGCCGTCGAGCTGGATGCGCGAGCGGCAGATCAGGCGAATGAAAATGTAGCCGAATCCCCCTGGGCTGCCCGCATGAAAGTGGAATGCGCAGATGTGCTCGCCTGGGCGCCTGAACAAACCGCGCGTTACGATCTGATCGTCAGCAACCCTCCTTACTACGAGCCCGGCGTTGAGTGCGGTACCCCCGAGCGTGAGCAGGCGCGTTATACCGGTTCCCTCGATCACAAGGCCCTGCTCACCAGTGCGGCCGAGCTTATCTCCGAAGAAGGTTTTTTCTGCGTGGTCCTGCCTGAGAGTACCGGCAACACGTTCATCGGTATCGCGCAGGAGATCGGCTGGACGTTACGCCTGCGTACCGATATTTCGGATACGGAAGGACGACTGCCGCACCGCGTGCTGCTGGCGCTCTCGCCGAAAGAGGGGGAATGCTTTAACGATCGAATGGTGATCCGTGGGCCAGACCAGCGTTATTCCGAAGATTACACTGCCCTGACCCAGGCGTTTTATCTGTTTATGTAAACCTGCGGGGCGAGTATCGACGGGCCGGACTCAGCAAGCTGATTCGGGTAGTCCAGGGTGTAGTGCAGCCCGCGGCTCTCTTTACGCATCATCGCGCAGCGGACGATCAGCTCGGCAACCTGCACCAGATTGCGCAGCTCCAGCAGATTATTGGATACGCGGAAATTGGCATAATACTCATCAATTTCCTGCTGCAGCATAGTGATGCGGCGCAATGCGCGTTCAAGACGTTTTGTGGTGCGCACAATTCCGACGTAGTCCCACATAAACAGCCGTAGTTCATGCCAGTTGTGCTGGATCACGACCAGCTCGTCCGGGTTATCCACGCGGCTTTCATCCCAGGCTGGCAGGTGCTCAGTCTCGCGGGCGTAGGGCATGCGCTTCGTGATGTCTTCTGCGGCCGACCAGCCGTACACCAGACATTCAAGCAGCGAGTTAGAAGCCATACGGTTCGCGCCGTGAAGCCCGGTATAGCTGACCTCACCGATAGCATAAAGTCCGTCCACATCGGTACGCCCATGATCGTCAACCATTACGCCACCGCAGGTATAGTGGGCGGCTGGCACAATCGGCACCGGATCGCGCGTTAAATCAATGCCAAGATTGAGCAGCTTTTCATAAATCATTGGAAAATGCTGGCGAATAAACGCTGCTGGCTTATGGCTGATATCAAGATACATGCAGTCAACGCCAAGACGCTTCATTTCATGATCGATGGCGCGAGCAACGATATCGCGGGGAGCCAGTTCGCCACGGGCGTCAAAGTCCGGCATAAAGCGGGTGCCGTCAGGGCGTTTCAGATAGGCGCCTTCGCCGCGCAGGGCTTCCGTCAACAGGAAGTTGCGCGCCTGAGGGTGGAACAGGGCGGTTGGGTGAAACTGATTGAACTCAAGATTCGCCACCCGGCAGCCGGCGCGCCAGGCCATAGCGATACCGTCTCCGGAGGCAATGTCCGGGTTCGTGGTGTACTGATACACTTTGGAGGCCCCGCCCGTAGCCAGTACTACAGCCTTTGCCTGACAGGTTTCCACCTTCTCTTTATTACGGTTCCAGACCCAGGCGCCCACCACGCGACGCGTGCCGGGAAGGCCAATCTTGTCAGAGATAATCAGGTCAACGGCATTACTCCGCTCAAGAACCCGAATATTAGGATGGTTCAGTGCTTTACCGACCAGCGTGGTTTCCACTTCTTTTCCGGTGGCATCTGCTGCGTGCAGGATGCGGCGGTGGCTATGGCCGCCTTCGCGCGTCAGGTGGTAGCTCTCTTCACCGTTGGGTTGAACCTGCGTATCGAATAACACGCCCTGGTCGATGAGCCACTGCACGCAATGACGGGCATTGCTGGCGACAAACTCTGCGGCGTGTGCATCCACGATCCCGGCCCCGGCAATCAGCGTATCTTCAACGTGGGATGCAATGCTGTCTGTCTCATCAAACACCGCGGCAATACCACCCTGGGCATAAAACGTGGAACCCTCGCTTATCGGCCCTTTACTCAGAACGATAACGTTTTGATGCTCGGCCAGGCGCAGCGCCAGAGAGAGACCGGCAGCACCGCTGCCGATGATCAGTACATCACAATGGAGTTCAGGTGTTGTGTTCATGATTTTTGTTTAATTTACTAAACAGTGTTGGGTCAGAATAGCACTCGAATGCGATATATCGCACGTATTTTTTTAGCGACTGTTGCAATGGCTAAACGCTTAAGTTGAGGTAAACGAAGGGTAAATGAGTGAAATTATTTTGCGAAGCAGATCGTTAGCGTCAGATTTTGTGGTGAAATAAAGCCTGTGTTGCGTTACTCTTCTGGCGGGAAAAAGATGTTTCTTGTCAGAAACTGGTGCGTATCGTGAACAGACTTATAATGAGAGAAAATGAACAGTCTGCGGCGCGATGAACAAAAACAAAGGCGTTACGGAACTTATTGAAGATCAGACACTCTAATTCGGTGCTTGCTCAAAGTGCGGTATTTTTAGAGTGGCGTTTCGATAACGCGTGGAATTTAGGTTTGGGGAGACATTACCTCGGATGAGCGAGCAGTTAACGGACCAGGTCCTGGTTGAACGGGTCCAGAAGGGAGATCAGAAAGCCTTTAACCTACTGGTGGTGCGCTACCAGCATAAGGTGGCGAGCCTGGTTTCCCGTTATGTACCGTCAGGCGATGTGCCTGATGTGGTGCAAGAGTCTTTTATTAAGGCCTATCGCGCGCTGGATTCTTTCCGGGGAGATAGTGCTTTTTATACCTGGCTGTACCGTATTGCGGTCAATACGGCAAAGAATTATCTGGTCGCTCAGGGTCGTCGTCCGCCTTCAAGTGATGTTGACGCAATTGACGCCGAAAACTTCGAAAGTGGCGGCGCATTGAAAGAAATTTCGAACCCTGAGAACTTAATGTTGTCAGAAGAACTGAGACAAATCGTTTTTCGCACGATCGAGTCGCTCCCGGAAGATTTACGCATGGCAATTACGTTACGGGAGCTTGATGGTCTGAGCTATGAAGAGATAGCCGCTATCATGGATTGTCCGGTCGGCACGGTACGTTCACGAATTTTCCGTGCGCGAGAAGCTATTGATAATAAAGTTCAACCGCTTATCAGGCGTTGACGATAGCGGGATACTGGAAAAGGTATTAGGCATGCAGAAAGAAAAACTTTCCGCTTTAATGGATGGTGAAACGGTAGATAGTGAGCTGCTCAACGAGCTGTCTCATTCTCCCGAAATGCAAGAGACCTGGGAGAGTTACCATCTCATCCGTGACACCCTTCGCGGTGACACCGGCGAGGTTCTCCATTTCGATATCTCAGCCCGCGTAATGGCGGCGATTGAGAATGAGCCTGTTCATCAGACCACTCCGCTGATTCCTGAAGCTCAACCCGCACCTCACCAGTGGCAGAAAATGCCATTCTGGCAAAAGGTGCGCCCGTGGGCCAGCCAGCTTACCCAAATGGGTGTGGCTGCATGCGTATCGCTTGCAGTTATTGTTGGCGTCCAGCACTATAATACTCAGTCTGAAACTAATCAGCAGCCAGAAGCGCCAGTGTTTAACACACTGCCGATGATGGGCAAAGCCAGCCCGGTAAGCCTGGGCGTACCGGCTGATGCTTCCGCCAGCGGCGGCCAGCAACAGCAGGTTCAGGAGCAGCGCCGTCGCATTAATGCGATGTTGCAGGATTACGAGTTGCAGCGTCGTCTGCACTCTGAACAGCTTCAGTTTGAGCAGGCGCAGACACAGCAAGCTGCTGTGCAGGTGCCCGGAAACCAAACTTTAGGAACGCAATCGCAGTAATGAAGCAACTTTGGTTCGCCATGTCTCTGATGGCGGGTAGCCTGTTCTTCTCTGCCAACGCCTCGGCTGATGTATCATCCGGGGCGTTGTTGCAGCAAATGAATCTGGCCAGCCAGTCACTCAATTACGAGTTGGCATTTATCAGCATCAACAAGCAGGGCGTCGAGTCGTTACGCTATCGCCATGCCCGTCTTGATAACCAGCCGCTCGCCCAGCTTTTACAGATGGATGGTCCGCGTCGGGAAGTTGTCCAGCGTGGTAACGAAATCAGCTATTTCGAGCCCGGCCTGGAGCCTTTCACGCTGAATGGCGACTATATCGTTGATTCCCTGCCGTCACTCATTTACACCGACTTCAAACGGCTTGCCCCTTACTACGATTTTATTTCGGTAGGGCGTACGCGTATTGCGGACAGACTATGCGAGGTGATCCGCGTTGTCGCCCGGGATGGAACGCGTTACAGCTATATTGTCTGGATCGACGCTGAAACTAAACTCCCGATGCGTGTAGACCTGCTTGACCGTGACGGTGAAACGCTGGAACAGTTCCGCGTTATCTCCTTCAGCGTGAACAATCAGGTTGGCAACAGCATGCAGAATCTGGCTAAGGCCAGCCTGCCGCCGCTGCTTTCTGTTCCTGCCGGGGATTCCGTTAATTTCAACTGGGTACCTGCCTGGATCCCACAAGGGTTTAGCGAAGTGTCCAGCAGCCGTCGTCAGCTGCCAACGATTGAAACGCCGGTGGAATCGCGCCTCTATTCAGATGGTTTGTTCAGCTTCTCGGTGAATATCAATCGCGCAACGGCAAACAGCGCTGAACAAATGCTGCGTACCGGGCGCCGTACGGTGAGTACAACGGTACGCGATAATGCAGAGATCACCATTGTGGGAGAACTCCCTCCGCAAACGGCGAAGCGTATTTCCGACAGCATTAAATTCAGGGCAGCACAATGATCAAAGAGTGGGCGACGGTTGTCTCATGGCAGAACGGCATTGCGCTGGTGAGCTGCGATGTTAAAGCCTCATGTAATAGCTGCGCATCCCGCGCTGGCTGTGGCAGCCGCGTGCTGAACAAGCTCGGGCCACAAACATCGCACACGATTTCAGTGCCAAGCGAACAGCCGCTGATGGCCGGGCAGAAGGTGGAACTGGGCATCGCGGAAGGCAGCCTGCTCAGCTCCGCTATGCTGGTGTATCTCTCTCCGCTGGTCGGCCTGTTTATCATGGGTGGTCTGTTTCAGATGCTGTTTGGTACCGATATGGCCGCTATGTGCGGTGCCGCATTGGGTGGCGTGGGGGGATTCTGGCTTGCCAAAGGTCTCTCCCCAACGCTTGCCGCGCGCGAGGAGTGGCAGCCTGTCATTCTCAGCGTTGGGCTGGCGCCAGACCAGCTTCGTATTGAAACGCTCTCTTCTGAGGCCCGGTGATCCATCGGGCTTTATCTTTTTTTACACCCTAAAACAGAAAACGTCCTTTCTTCACGCTATACCAGTCTCTAAGTGCATTTCCAGGTAGCGAGGATGTAGTGTAGAATGCTGCGTTTTCGCACTGAAAAACGTCAGGCTAAGAACAGCGGCCTCCAGGAATTCGTAAGGCATAATTATTTAACTATATGAAGAACATACGTAACTTTTCGATCATTGCTCACATTGACCACGGTAAGTCGACGCTGTCTGACCGTATTATCCAGATTTGCGGTGGCCTGTCTGATCGTGAAATGGAAGCCCAGGTTCTGGACTCCATGGACCTGGAACGCGAACGCGGTATCACCATTAAAGCGCAGAGCGTTACGCTTGATTACAAAGCGGCTGATGGTGAAACCTATCAACTAAACTTTATCGACACCCCAGGCCACGTTGACTTCTCCTATGAAGTTTCACGCTCGCTCGCGGCCTGTGAAGGCGCGCTGCTGGTGGTGGATGCCGGGCAGGGCGTTGAAGCCCAGACCCTGGCAAACTGCTACACCGCGATGGAAATGGATCTCGAAGTTGTGCCGGTTCTGAACAAGATCGACCTGCCAGCCGCCGATCCTGAGCGCGTAGCGGAAGAGATTGAAGATATTGTCGGTATTGACGCGACCGATGCCGTGCGCTGCTCCGCGAAAACTGGTGTCGGCGTCACCGACGTGCTGGAGCGCCTGGTGCGTGATATTCCGGCCCCGGAAGGCGATCCGGATGCCCCGCTGCAGGCGCTGATTATCGACTCCTGGTTCGATAACTATCTGGGCGTTGTCTCCCTTGTGCGTATTAAAAACGGCACCATGCGCAAAGGCGACAAAATCAAGGTTATGAGTACCGGACAGGTCTACAATGCCGACCGTCTGGGTATCTTCACGCCAAAACAGGTTGACCGCACCGAGCTGACATGCGGCGAGGTAGGCTGGCTGGTCTGCGCCATCAAAGACATCCTCGGCGCGCCGGTGGGCGATACCCTGACCGGTGCGCGTAATCCGGCAGAAAAAGCGCTGCCAGGCTTTAAAAAGGTGAAGCCGCAGGTTTACGCGGGCCTGTTCCCGGTCAGCTCTGACGACTACGAAAACTTCCGTGATGCCCTTGGCAAGCTGAGCCTGAACGATGCCTCCCTGTTCTATGAGCCAGAAAGCTCAACGGCGCTGGGCTTCGGCTTCCGCTGCGGCTTCCTTGGTCTGCTGCACATGGAGATCATTCAGGAGCGTCTGGAGCGTGAATACGATCTGGACCTGATCACCACCGCGCCGACGGTAGTGTATGAAGTTGAAACCACCTCGAAAGAAGTGATCTACGTCGACAGCCCATCCAAGCTGCCGCCGTTGAACAATATTCACGAGCTGCGTGAGCCGATTGCCGAATGTCACATGCTGCTGCCGCAGGAGTTCCTGGGCAACGTCATTACGCTGTGTATTGAGAAGCGCGGCGTGCAGACCAACATGGTTTACCACGGTAACCAGGTGGCGCTGACCTACGAAATCCCGATGGCGGAAGTGGTACTCGACTTCTTCGACCGTCTGAAGTCGACCTCCCGTGGCTATGCATCACTGGATTACAACTTCAAACGCTTCCAGGCCTCCAACATGGTGCGTGTGGACGTGCTGATCAACGGCGAGCGTGTGGATGCGCTGGCGCTGATCACCCACAACGACAATGCGCCTTACCGTGGCCGCGAGCTGGTTGAGAAGATGAAAGATCTGATCCCGCGTCAGCAGTTCGATATCGCGATTCAGGCGGCCATTGGCAACCATATTATCGCGCGTTCCACCGTGAAACAGCTGCGTAAAAACGTTCTGGCGAAGTGCTATGGCGGTGACGTCAGCCGTAAGAAAAAGCTGCTGCAGAAGCAGAAAGAAGGTAAGAAGCGTATGAAGCAGGTCGGTAACGTCGAGCTGCCGCAGGAAGCATTCCTTGCCATCCTTCATGTTGGTAAAGACGGCAAATAACCCTAAGGAGTTGGCATGGCGAACATGTTTGCCCTGATCCTGGTCATTGCTACCCTGGTGACAGGTCTGCTGTGGTGTCTGGATAAGTTTATCTTCGCCCCAAAACGTCGCGAACGTCAGGCTGCCGCACAGGCAGCCACTGGCGATGAGATTGACGCGAAAACCCTGAAGAAAGTCGGCCCGAAACCGGGCTGGCTGGAAACGGGCGCCTCGGTATTTCCGGTGCTGGCGATTGTGCTGGTGGTACGTTCGTTTATTTACGAGCCGTTCCAGATCCCATCAGGTTCAATGATGCCAACGCTGCTGATCGGTGATTTTATTCTGGTAGAGAAGTTTGCCTACGGCATTAAAGATCCGATCTACCAGAAAACGCTGATCGAAACCGGTCATCCGAAACGCGGCGACATCGTGGTGTTCAAATATCCGGAAGATCCGCGCCTCGACTACATCAAGCGCGCGGTAGGTCTTCCGGGTGATAAAGTGACTTACGATCCGGTTGCGAAAGAAGTCACCGTTCAGCCGGGCTGCAGCTCCGGTACCGCATGCGAAAACGCGCTGCCAATCACCTACTCAAACGTTGAGCCAAGTGATTTTGTGCAGACCTTCGCCCGTCGTAACGGCGGCGAAGCGACCAGCGGATTCTTCCAGGTACCGAAAGGTGAAACCAAAGAGGACGGCATCCGTCTGGTTGAGCGCAAAGAGACGCTGGGCGATGTGACGCACCGTATCCTCACCGTGCCAATCGCGCAGGATCAGCTGGGTATGTACTATCGTCAGCCGGGCCAGCAGCTGGCGAGCTGGATTGTACCGCCAGGACATTACTTCATGATGGGTGACAACCGCGATAACTCTGCGGACAGCCGTTACTGGGGCTTTGTGCCGGAAGCGAATCTGGTCGGTAAAGCTACCGCCATCTGGATGAGTTTTGAGAAACAGGAAGGCGAGTGGCCGACCGGTGTTCGACTGAGTCGTATCGGCGGAATCCATTAATTCTCAATAAATGAACGCGTAGCCGCTTTAATTAGCGGCTACGCGAATTATTTCCACGATAAATCTCTTCGAACTAACGACATCCCCTGTCGTTGTGTATAGAATATTCCCCCGAAGTTTAAGGTTGGCCCTGCAAGGGTGCCACGGCACACGAAACCGCGTTGGTTTTCTCAGGTCGGTTTCGTGTGCTGCATTTTTGACGCATTCATTTATTGGTATCGCATGAACCCCATCGTAATTAATCGGCTTCAACGGAAGCTGGGCTACACTTTTCATCATCAGGAGTTGTTGCAACAGGCATTAACCCACCGCAGTGCCAGCAGCAAACATAATGAGCGTCTCGAGTTTTTAGGCGACTCTATTTTAAGTTTCGTGATTGCGAATGCGCTTTATCATCGTTTCCCGCGTGTGGATGAAGGGGATATGAGCCGCATGCGCGCCACGCTGGTTCGGGGTAATACCCTTGCGGAAATCGCGCGCGAATTTGAACTGGGCGAATGTCTGCGTCTTGGGCCGGGTGAACTGAAAAGCGGCGGCTTCCGTCGTGAATCTATTCTTGCCGATACGGTCGAAGCATTAATTGGTGGTGTGTTCCTGGACAGCGATATCCAGACCGTAGAAAAGCTGATCCTTAACTGGTATCAGACCCGTCTGGACGAAATCAGCCCGGGCGATAAACAAAAAGATCCGAAAACGCGTCTGCAGGAATATTTGCAGGGTCGTCATCTGCCGCTGCCGTCTTATCTGGTGGTGCAGGTTCGTGGCGAAGCGCACGATCAGGAATTTACCATCCATTGCCAGGTCAGTGGCCTGAGTGAACCGGTGGTGGGCACAGGTTCAAGCCGTCGTAAGGCTGAACAGGCTGCCGCCGAACAGGCGTTAAAAATGCTGGAGCTGGAATGAGCGAAGAAAAGACCTATTGCGGATTTATTGCCATCGTCGGACGTCCGAACGTTGGCAAATCCACTCTGCTGAATAATCTGCTTGGGCAGAAGATTTCTATCACCTCGCGTAAGGCGCAGACCACGCGTCACCGCATCGTCGGTATCCATACTGAAGGCGCGTATCAGGCGATCTACGTCGATACCCCGGGCCTGCACATGGAAGAGAAGCGTGCCATCAACCGTCTGATGAACAAGGCGGCGAGCAGCTCAATTGGCGACGTGGAGCTGGTGATCTTCGTTGTGGAAGGCACCCGCTGGACGCCGGACGACGAGATGGTGCTGAACAAGCTGCGTGACGGCAAAACGCCGGTCATCCTCGCGGTCAACAAAGTGGACAACGTGCAGGAAAAAGCCGATCTGCTGCCGCATCTGCAGTGGCTGGGTAGCCAGATGAACTTCCTCGACATCGTTCCGCTGTCTGCAGAGACGGGTCTGAACGTGGACACCATCGCGGGCATCGTGCGTAAGCATCTGCCGGAAGCGATTCATCACTTCCCGGAAGAGTACATCACCGATCGCTCTCAGCGCTTTATGGCGTCTGAAATCATTCGTGAAAAGCTGATGCGTTTCCTGGGCGCTGAACTGCCGTATTCTGTGACGGTGGAGATCGAGCGTTTCCAGAGCAACGAGCGTGGTGGCTACGACATTAACGGCCTGATCCTCGTTGAGCGTGAAGGGCAGAAGAAGATGGTGATCGGCAATAAAGGCGCCAAGATCAAAACCATCGGCATTGAAGCCCGTAAGGACATGATGGAGATGTTCGAAGCGCCGGTTCACCTCGAACTGTGGGTGAAAGTGAAATCTGGCTGGGCCGATGATGAGCGTGCTCTGCGCAGCCTCGGTTACGGCGAAGACCAGTAACTCAAGACGACGAGTATGATGGAAGGATGGCAGCGCGCCTTCGTTCTGCATAGTCGTCCCTGGAGCGAAACCAGCCTGATGCTGGACGTCTTCACGGAAGAGTCGGGCCGCGTGCGCCTTGTTGCCAAAGGCGCACGTTCCAAACGTTCTAACCTGAAAGGCGCCCTACAGCCTTTCACGCCGCTGCTGGTTCGCTTTGGTGGGCGAGGGGAAGTTAAAACCCTGCGCAGCGCCGAAGCCGTCTCCCTGGCGCTTCCTCTCTCCGGCATCACGCTCTACAGCGGTCTGTATGTCAATGAACTCATCTCTCGCGTTCTTGAACATGAGACTCGCTTCTCTGAACTTTTCTTTGATTATCTGCACTGTATCCAGGCGCTGGCTGGCGCAACCGGCACGCCCGAGCCTGCGCTGCGGCGTTTTGAGCTGGCGCTGCTGGGTCATCTTGGGTACGGGGTCGATTTTCTGCACTGTGCGGGCAGCGGTGACGAAGTGGAAGACTCCATGACCTACCGCTACCGCGAAGAAAAAGGCTTTATTGCCAGCGTCGTGATCGACAACAGCACCTTTACCGGGCGCCAGCTCCGGGCGCTGTATGAGCGCGAGTTTCCCGATCGGGAGACCCTGCGCGCAGCAAAACGCTTTACCCGGATTGCCCTCAAGCCGTATCTTGGCGGCAAGCCCTTAAAGAGCCGCGAATTATTCAGGCAGTTTCTGCCGAAACGTTAGACCACAGAATCGAAAAGAAAACCGAGGATTGTCATGGCTGAATTACTGTTAGGCGTCAACATCGATCATATCGCCACGCTGCGTAATGCGCGCGGCACGGCGTATCCCGATCCGGTTCAGGCGGCATTTATCGCTGAACAGGCTGGCGCCGACGGCATTACCGTTCATCTGCGCGAAGACCGCCGCCACATCACTGACCGCGACGTGCGCATTCTGCGCCAGACGCTGGACACCCGTATGAATCTGGAGATGGCGGTCACCGAAGAGATGCTGACCATTGCCTGTGAGACTCAGCCGCACTTCTGCTGCCTGGTGCCGGAAAAACGCCAGGAAGTGACCACCGAAGGCGGTCTGGATGTGGCCGGCCAGCTCGACAAAATGCGCGATGCCTGCAAGCGCCTGGCGGATGCCGGTATCCTGGTTTCTCTGTTTATTGACGCTGATTTCGCCCAGATTAAAGCGGCAGCCGACGTGGGCGCGCCGTATATCGAAATTCACACCGGCTGCTATGCCGATGCCAAAAACGATGCCGAGCAGGCGAAAGAGCTGGAGCGTATTGCTAAAGCGGCCACGTATGCCTCAAGCCTGGGCCTGAAGGTCAATGCCGGTCACGGCCTGACCTACCATAACGTGAAGGCCATTGCCGCCATCCCGGAAATGCACGAGCTGAACATCGGTCACGCGATCATTGGCCGCGCGGTAATGAGCGGCCTGAAAGAGGCGGTCGCCGAGATGAAACGCCTGATGCAGGAAGCGCGTCAGTAATGGCCATTCTGGGCTTGGGCACCGATATCGTGGAAATAGCCCGCATTGAAGCGGTGATCGCCCGCAGCGGCGATCGCCTCGCAAGGCGCGTGCTGAGCGATAACGAATGGGCCATCTGGGAAGCGCATCAGCAGCCGGTGCGTTTTCTGGCGAAGCGCTTTGCGGTAAAAGAGGCGGCGGCCAAAGCCTTCGGGACCGGCATTCGTAACGGTCTGGCGTTCAACCAGTTTGAAGTGTTTAACGATGAGCTGGGTAAGCCAAGCCTGCGTTTATGGGGCGAGGCGCAAAAGCTTGCAGAGAAGCTGGGCGTGAATCACATGCACGTGACGATCGCGGATGAACGCCACTATGCCAGCGCGACGGTGATCATCGAAAGTTAAAGTTTGTCCGCGTGGTGCATCAGGACAAACTTATCCCACAGCTGCTCTTCGCTCTCGACGTGCGCCGGATCCTTCAGAATGGTATTCGGGATCGGGCACACTTTCTGACAGGTCGGCGTTTCATAGTGGCCGATGCATTCGGTGCAGCGGTCGCTGTTAATCTCATAAATGCTGTCGCCCATCGAAATGGCCTGGTTCGGGCATTCGGGCTCGCACATATCGCAATTAATGCATTTTTTGGTAATTAACAGCGCCATCAGGAAATTCTCAGAAACAACACAAACTGGGCGGGCATTATACGCGTCAAACCAGTTTCTTTACCAGTTCTTCGCTGTGGCGAATGCGCTCTGGCGCTCGCTCCAGATCCTGCTGCACCAGCGCCATAAACAGCAGGTCCGTCAGCATCATTTGTGCGCTGGTGGACGAGATAGCCGCGCTGCGCGTGGCCTGCTCCTCGGCAATGGTATATAAACAGCGCGTGGCCCGCTGCTGCAGAGCATTCGGCGTAAAACCGGTGATTGCCAGAATTTTACCGCCGACGCGCAGCGCTTCATCAGTTGCCATGTTGATTTCACGACGCTCGCCGGAGTAAGAGATGGCCAGCAGCAGATCGTCAGGATCCATCGCCTGTACGGTCGCCAGCAGGGCGTGCATATCCTGTTCGACGATGGCGTTAAGGCCAATTTTCGTCAGCTTCCAGCCAAAGTTACGCGCCACAAGTCCGGACGCGCCGATGCCAGTCAGAATGATTCGCCGCGCGCCGCGCAGCATCGCCACGCTCTCCAGCAGCTTCTCTTCGGTATTCACATCAAGCGTCGCATGCATGGCCGCCACGTTCTCTTTGATCAGCTTTTCTCCAACCAGCCGCATCGGATCGTCTCCGCGGATCTGATTATGCACCGGCATGGACTGCGGATTGGGGTTGCTGACCAGCGCTTCACTGATCGCCAGCTTGAGGGCGGGGAATCCCTTAAAGCCAATCTTCTGGGCAAATTTCACCACGCTCGACTGGCTCACGCCGGCTTCACTCGCCAGCTGCTGCGAGCTGAGGTGGCGCGCGCGATCGGGTTGAGAAAGCAGAAAATCCGCCAGCTTCTTGTCGCTTTGGGCAAAGCCTGCGTAGCGCTGGCGAATGCGAATTAAACAGTTCATACGGTCTCCTGGCGAAAATGTGATTATCTGCGCAAATACGAATTTTGCTCGCCTGAATGAATTTTATATTCCATTATAGTGTGATTATTATGAATTAAAAATTCTTGAGGTACAAAAATGAATCTTGGCTCACTTGTTTCTGAAACGCGTAACCCGCAAACCATGGATCTGGATGCGCTCTCCACCCTGGAGCTGGTTAACCGCTTTAATCAACAGGATACGCTGGTCGCGCAGGCAGTGAAAGAGACATTACCCGAGGTGGCGAAAGCGGTCGATGCGGCGGCGGAAGCCCTCAAGGCCGGCGGACGCATTATCTACATGGGGGCGGGGACCAGCGGGCGTCTTGGAGTCCTGGATGCGTCAGAATGTCCGCCCACCTTTGGGGTGCCGCATGGTCTGGTCGTTGGGTTAATTGCCGGTGGTCCCGGTGCGCTGCTGAAAGCCGTTGAAGGGGCGGAAGATAACAAACAGCTGGGCGAGGATGACCTGAAGGCGCTGAATCTGACGGAGAAGGATCTGGTGGTCGGTCTGGCGGCATCCGGGCGCACGCCGTACGTCATTGGCGGCCTGGAATACGCAAACCAGACCGGCTGCACGACGGTGGCCATCTCCTGTAATCCGGGCTCCCCGATTGCGCAGGTGGCCGCTATCGCTATCTCTCCGGTGGTCGGGCCGGAAGCGCTCACCGGCTCCACGCGCCTCAAGTCCGGGACCGCGCAAAAGCTGGTGCTCAATATGATCTCCACCGGCGCGATGGTGAAGTTCGGCAAGGTGTATCAGAACCTGATGGTGGATATGCAGGCCACCAACGTCAAGCTGGTGGACAGAGCCTGCCGCATGGTGATGGAGGCGACGGGCGCAGGCCGTGAAGAGGCCGAAGCGGTACTCAAACAAACCGATCATGATGTTAAACCTGCCATTCTGATGATCTTAAGCGGGCTGGATGCGGCGACCGCGAGAGCAAAACTCGATGCGCATAACGGCTTCTTACGGGCGGCATTAGAAAACTAACAGAGGCGTCTATGGACAAAACAGCAGCGCTCGCCAGCGATATCCTGCAGGGGATTGGTGGGGAAAAAAATATTCAGCGTCTCGAAAACTGCATGACGCGCGTGCGCGTCGAGGTGCATAACGACGACCAGCTTGACGTGTCGCGTCTGAAGCAATTGTCTGGGGTCAGCGGTTACGTGAAGCAGGGCCAGCAGCACCAGCTGATCGTCGGCCCAGGGAAAGCGGCGCAGGTTGTCGATGCTATGCGCGCGCTGATGGGCGTTAGCGCGAGCGTATCGATTGACGATACTGAGCGCACCAAAGCGCAGGCGAAAGCCAAATACAAAGCCCCCATGAGCGATGCGCTGCGACAGCTGGCCAACGTCTTTATTCCGCTGATCCCGGCGTTTATTGCCTCCGGCCTGATCACCGGGATCATCAATATCCTCAAGCGACCGGATATCGTGGGGGATTTCGCCACGCAGTATCCGAACCTGCTGGGGATTCTCGGGATCTTCGGCAGCGCTGTTTTCGCCATCATGAACATTCTGGTTGGGGTGAATACCGCGAAGGTGTTTGGCGGATCGCTGGCGATGGGCGGCGTGATGGCGGGTATTTTGTCCAGCCCGCAGCTGGCGCAGATTACGCTGTTTGGTGAGGCGCTTCAGCCTGGCCGCGGCGGGGTGATTGCGGTGCTGCTGGTGGTCATCCTGATGTGCTGGATCGAGAAAAGGCTGCGCGCGGTTTTACCCGGCTCGATTGAGCTTATTCTCAATCCGCTGCTGACTACGCTGATTACCGGTAGCGTAGCGATTGTGGCCCTCCAGCCGTTAGGCGGGTGGATCTCTGAAGCCATCGCTCACGGTGCGTCTCTGGCGATTGACCGCGGCGGGCTGCTGGTTGGCGCTGTGCTTTCCGGTACCTTCCTGCCGCTGGTGCTGACCGGCCTGCACCAGGGGCTGGTGCCGATCCACGTCGAGCTGGTGCAGGCGCACGGCTATAACGCGCTGCTGCCTATCCTGTCGATGGCGGGCGTGGGGCAGGTCGGCGCGGCGATTGCCGTCCTGATGAAAACCCGCAACGCGCGTCTGAAGAAAATGATTAAAGGCGCGCTCCCGGTCGGCCTGCTCGGCATCGGCGAGCCGCTGATTTTCGGCGTTACGCTGCCGCTGGGTAAACCGTTCCTCGCGGCCTGTCTGGGGGGCGCGGTAGGCGGGGCGCTGATCAGCTACTGGAAAGTCGCCACCGTGATCACCTTTGGGCTTTCCGGTTTACCGCTGGCATTAACCATCGTGACCGGAAAAGTGATGCTCTATCTGTTAGGCTATTTAGTAGCGGTGATCGCCGGGTTCCTTTTTACCTGGCTATTAGGATTCAACGACCCAGAGGAGTAAGGTTTGGCAAATCACGCGCGTCGCGTTGTCTTTTTCGATCTGGATGGAACGCTGCATCAGCAGGATATGTTTGGTACGTTTATGCGTTACCTGCTGCGGCGTCAGCCTTTGAATGCGCTGCTCGTGCTACCGCTCTTACCCGTTATCGGTATCGCGCTGCTGGTGAAAGGCCGTGCGGCGCGATGGCCGATGAGTCTGCTGCTGTGGGGATGTACCTTTGGGCACAGCGAAGCGCGGCTCAAACAGCTCGAAAAGGATTTTGCGCACTGGTTTCGCGGTCACGTTGCGGCCTTTCCTGTTGTACAGGCGCGCCTGACCAGCTACCTCGACGCGAACGATGCCGACATCTGGCTGATTACAGGCTCCCCGCAGACGCTTGTGGAGCAGGTCTACTTTGATACCCCCTGGCTTCCGCGCGTGAATCTTATCGCCACGCAAATTGCCCGCGGTTACGGCGGCTGGGTGCTAACCCTGCGCTGTCTGGGGCATGAAAAAGTGGTCCAGCTGGAGAAACGCATCGGTACGCCGCTGCGCCTGTACAGCGGCTACAGCGACAGCAAACAGGACAACCCGCTGCTCTATTTTTGCCAGCATCGCTGGCGCGTCACGCCGTCAGGTGAACTCCAGCAACTCGAATAGTCTTATCCATAAGGGGTGTGTATAATGCCGCCGCTTTTCGACTGGAGAATCAACCGTTGTCCATCCCTGAATACAATCATGAATACTGGATGCGCCACGCGCTAACGCTCGCTCAGCGTGCCTGGGACGAGGGCGAAGTGCCCGTAGGCGCCGTGCTGGTCCACAATAACCAGGTGATTGGCGAAGGGTGGAACCGTCCGATTGGCCGCCACGATCCTACCGCGCACGCCGAAATCATGGCGCTTCGTCAGGGCGGTCTGGTGCTGCAAAACTATCGCCTGCTTGATACCACGCTGTATGTGACGCTGGAGCCGTGCGTGATGTGTTCCGGGGCGATGGTGCACAGCCGGATCGGGACTCTGGTTTTCGGGGCGCGGGATGAAAAAACCGGCGCGGCCGGTTCACTGATGGACGTGCTGGGTCACCCGGGGATGAACCACCAGGTGAAGACTATCGGCGGGGTGCTTGCACCAGAGTGTTCGGGGCTATTAAGTGATTTCTTTCGAATGCGCCGTCAGCAGAAAAAGCAGCAAAAGGCAGAATTGAAGCCGTCGGGCGATTAAGTTCGTCCGGCGCCACGACAGGGTAGCTTTGAGCCAGCCGTTTGGCCTCCGTCGCCTCTTTCTCTTTCTCCAGCAGATACCCGACCAGGCTAATCTGATATTTACGGATATTTTCCACGTAGGCGTAGGCTTCATGCCCGCGCGCGTAGCCGTATGTCAGTTTGTTATACCATGGCTTCTGGCTCAGCAGCGGCAGGCGCTGTTTTACGTCTGACCAGCTGTCCGGGTTGCCTTTCGTTTTGGCCGTCAATGCTCGCGCATCCAGCATATGCGCATAGCCCATATTGTAGGCCGCCAGCGCGAACCAGATCCGCTCCTCTTCCGGCACCGTTTCCGGTACTTTGGCCATCATATCCTGCAGATAACGCGCACCGCCGCTGATGCTTTGTTCGGCATCGGTACGGTCATTCACGCCCAGGCTCAGCGCGGTATTTTTGGTTAACATCATCAAACCACGTACGCCAGTCGGGGACGTGGCCTGGGTATCCCAGTGGGATTCCTGATACGAAATGGCCGCCAGCAGTTTCCAGTCAATTTCCTGGGCGTATTTTTCGAACAGCGGCTGCAGGTCCGGCAGGACGCTGTCTACCGCGCGCAGGAAGCTGCGGGTGTCAACGTAGTCAAAGTCATCGCCGTGCCCGAGGTACTTCTCCTCCAGACGCGCCAGGGTACCGTCTTCATTGATGGTGTTGAAAAAATCAAGCATCGCGGCAGAGAAGGTCTGATCGTCATCAAGCTGGCTAAACCAGGTCACGGGCTGCTCGTCGGTAACGTCCAGCGCCACGGCGATTTCAGGGTGCACGCGCTGGAACAGGCTGATTGCGACCGAATCGGCAATGGTGTAGGGCACTTTCTGGTCTTTTACCTGCTCAAGCAGCTCCGTCGTGCCGAGTTTCGGATCCACCGTCCAGCTCAGGTCGGGATATTTTTTCTCCTTGAGCTCACGCAGGTCGTCAATCACCACGTGGCCGGGCGCAATCGTCAGCTGCCGATCGTTAATCGAAGCCAGCGAGCGCGGGCGCAGGCTCCCGACGCGGTAAACCATCTGCTGCGAAACGGAGTAGTAGGTCGGGCCCGGCTGGTAGTTCTTGCTGCGCTCGCTGTTATACACCAGCCCGGCGGCAAGCATATCGGCATCGTCGTTATCGAGGTCGTCAAAAAGCTGGTTGATATTCTGGCGGACGGTGATTTTAAGCTTCACGCCAAGATAATCGGCGAACTGTTGTGCCAGCTCATAATCCAGACCAATGATTTTGCCGTTGATGTCGCTGTAAATGAGCGGGGAGTTGAGGGTACTGACGCGCAATTCCCCCCGCTCCTGAATGGCGGCGATACGGTTTTCGGCTTTGCCGAACCAGGGGATAGAAGGCCAGAGGGCCACTGCCAACAGCAACGTTACAATGCCGATGAGCAGATAATTAATCTTTAATTTTTTCAATTAGTTAATTCTCTGCGACGCCGATTGCCTCAGTTTGCTGTAGCCATGTTAATAATAAGGTTTGCCATTGAATGAGCGGCATTTTGCGTAAACTTGCGCCACTTGGCAACCAATTAGAGAGACAGGTCACATCTATTGTTAAACCTCTGGGCAAATTTTATTTCGACGCAAACGGTTTCGTCGGCGCTCAGGATTCTCTATAATGACGCCCGTTTTCCCCCCTTGCGCACACTGTAAGCGCCCCGGCGCTTCGAAGACGAGAGACTTATGATGGAAATTCTGCGTGGTTCGCCTGCACTGTCTGCCTTCCGTATCACTAAACTGCTGGCACGTTTTCAGGCGGCCGACCTTCCGGTAAGCAATATTTACGCTGAGTATGTCCATTTTGCTGACCTGAATGCCCCCCTGAATGCAGAGGAGCGCGTACAGCTGGAACGCCTGCTCAAGTATGGCCCAAGCCTCAGCAGCCATACGCCAACCGGCAAACTGATCCTTGCGACGCCGCGTCCGGGCACCATCTCCCCCTGGTCTTCCAAAGCCACCGACATCGCCCACAACTGCGGCCTGAGCCAGATTAACCGTCTGGAGCGCGGCGTAGCGTACTACGTCGAAGCCTCTACCCTGAGCGACGCGCAGTGGCAGGCGGTTGCGGGTGAATTGCACGACCGCATGATGGAGAGCGTGTTTGCCTCTCTTGATGACGCACAAAAGCTTTTCTCCCACCATCAGCCTGCGCCAGTACAGAGCGTGGACCTGCTGGGGCAGGGCCGCCAGGCGCTGATTGACGCCAACCTGCGTCTCGGCCTGGCGCTGGCAGAAGACGAAATTGACTACCTGCAGGACGCGTTCGTTAAGCTCAACCGCAACCCGAACGACATCGAACTCTACATGTTCGCGCAGGCCAACTCTGAGCACTGCCGCCATAAGATTTTCAACGCCGACTGGATCATCGACGGCGAACAGCAGCCGAAGTCGCTGTTCAAAATGATCAAAAACACCATGGAACAAACCCCTGACCACGTGCTGTCTGCCTATAAAGACAACGCCGCGGTGATGGAAGGTTCCGAGGTGGGCCGCTTCTTCGCCGATCGCGAAGCAGGGCGCTATGACTTCCATCAGGAGCCTGCGCATATTCTGATGAAAGTGGAAACCCACAACCACCCGACGGCCATTTCTCCGTGGCCGGGTGCGGCGACCGGCTCCGGCGGCGAAATCCGTGACGAAGGGGCGACCGGTCGTGGTGCAAAACCAAAAGCGGGTCTGGTCGGTTTCTCCGTCTCCAACCTGCGTATCCCGGGCTTTGAACAGCCGTGGGAAGAAGATTTCGGCAAGCCAGAGCGCATTGTAACCGCCCTGGATATCATGACCGAAGGTCCGCTGGGCGGCGCGGCGTTTAACAACGAGTTTGGCCGTCCTGCGCTGAACGGTTACTTCCGTACCTATGAAGAGAAAGTGGACAGCCACAACGGCGAAGAGCTGCGCGGCTACCACAAACCGATCATGCTGGCAGGCGGGATCGGCAACATCCGTGCCGATCACGTGCAGAAAGGCGAGATCGTCGTCGGCGCGAAGCTGATCGTACTCGGCGGCCCGGCGATGAACATCGGTCTGGGCGGCGGCGCGGCCTCTTCGATGGCCTCCGGCCAGTCTGATGCGGATCTCGACTTCGCGTCCGTGCAGCGTGACAACCCTGAGATGGAGCGCCGCTGCCAGGAAGTGATCGACCGCTGCTGGCAGCTAGGTGATGCCAACCCAATCCTCTTCATTCATGACGTAGGCGCGGGCGGCTTATCCAACGCCATGCCGGAGCTGGTGAGCGACGGCGGCCGCGGCGGTCGCTTCAACCTGCGCGACATCCTGAGCGATGAACCGGGCATGAGCCCGCTGGAAATCTGGTGTAACGAATCCCAGGAGCGCTACGTGCTGGCCGTTGCGGCGGACCAGCTGCCGCTGTTTGACGAGCTGTGCCGCCGCGAGCGCGCGCCGTATGCCGTCATCGGTGAAGCGACCGAAGAGCAGCATCTCTCCTTGAGCGATACCCATTTCGACAATCAGCCGATCGATCTGCCGCTCGACGTCCTGCTCGGTAAAACGCCGAAGATGACCCGCGACGTGCAGACCCGTAAGGCGGCGGGCAAAGCGCTGGATCGCCAGGGCATCACCGTGGCAGAAGCGGTTAACCGCGTGCTGCACCTGCCTGCTGTGGCAGAGAAAACCTTCCTGGTGACCATCGGCGACCGTACCGTGACCGGTATGGTATCCCGCGACCAGATGGTCGGCCCTTGGCAGATCCCGGTGGCGAACTGCGCCGTGACCACCGCGAGCCTCGACAGCTACTACGGCGAAGCGATGGCGCTGGGCGAACGCACCCCGGTGGCGCTGCTGGACTTCGCCGCATCTGCCCGTCTGGCGGTCGGTGAAGCGCTGACCAACATCGCCGCGACGCAGATTGGCGACATTAAACGTATCAAGCTCTCCGCAAACTGGATGGCCGCAGCCGGCCACCCTGGCGAAGATGCTGGCCTGTATGAAGCCGTGAAGGCGGTGGGTGAGGAGCTGTGTCCAGCCCTCGGCCTGACCATTCCGGTGGGCAAAGACTCCATGTCGATGAAAACCCGCTGGCAGGAAGGCAACGAGCAGCGCGAGATGACCTCTCCACTGTCGCTGGTGATCACCGCGTTTGCCCGCGTGGAAGACGTGCGTCACACCGTTACGCCGCAGCTTGCGACCGAAGACAACGCCCTGCTGCTGATTGACCTGGGTAAAGGCCACAACGCGCTGGGCGCCACCGCGCTGGCGCAGGTTTACCGTCAGCTCGGCGACAAGCCTGCCGATGTGCGCGACGTTGCGCAGCTGAAAGGCTTCTACGACGCCATCCAGGCGCTGGTGGCGCAGCGTAAGCTGCTGGCCTACCATGACCGTTCCGACGGCGGCCTGCTGGTGACCCTGGCAGAGATGGCCTTCACCGGCCACTGTGGCGTGGAAGCCAACATCGCTACGCTTGGCGAAGACCGTCTGGCTGCGCTGTTCAACGAAGAGCTGGGCGCCGTGATTCAGGTGCGTGCGGCGGATCGCGATGCGGTTGAAGCGATTCTGGCGAAGCACGGTCTGGCAGACTGCATCCACTATCTGGGTAAAGCCGTTCAGGGCGACCGCTTCGTCATTGAAGCAGACGGTCATACGGTGTTCAGCGAAAGCCGCACTACGCTGCGCATGTGGTGGGCGGAAACCACCTGGCAGATGCAGCGCCTGCGTGATAACCCGGAATGTGCCGATCAGGAGCACAACGCGAAGGCCAATGACCAGGATCCTGGCCTGAACGTGAAGCTCTCCTTCGATATTAACGAAGACATCGCTGCGCCGTACATTGCGACCGGTGCACGTCCAAAAGTGGCGGTGCTGCGCGAGCAGGGCGTTAACTCCCACGTTGAGATGGCTGCGGCCTTCCACCGCGCGGGCTTTGACGCTATCGACGTCCACATGAGCGACCTGCTGGCCGGACGTACCGGTCTGGAAGATTTCCAGGCGCTGGTGGCGTGCGGCGGCTTCTCCTACGGCGACGTGCTGGGCGCAGGCGAAGGCTGGGCGAAGTCCATCCTGTTTAACAGCCGCGTGCGCGACGAGTTCGAAACCTTCTTCCACCGTCCGCAGACCCTGGCGCTGGGCGTGTGTAACGGCTGCCAGATGATGTCAAACCTGCGCGAACTGATCCCGGGCAGCGAAGCCTGGCCGCGCTTTGTGCGTAACCAGTCTGACCGCTTCGAAGCGCGCTTCAGCCTGGTGGAAGTGACCCAGAGCCCGTCTCTGCTGCTGCAGGGAATGGTCGGTTCACAGATGCCAATCGCGGTGTCCCACGGCGAAGGTCAGGTAGAAGTGCGTGATGCTGCGCATCTGGCTCAGCTTGAGAGCAAAGGCCTGGTGGCACTGCGCTTTGTCGATAACTTCGGCAAAGTCACAGAAACCTACCCGGCTAACCCGAACGGCTCCGCCAACGGTATTACGGCGGTAACCAGCGAAAGCGGTCGCGCGACCATCATGATGCCGCACCCGGAACGCGTGTTCCGCACCGTGAGCAACTCCTGGCACCCGGAAAACTGGGGCGAGGACAGCCCATGGATGCGTATCTTCCGCAATGCGCGTAAGCAATTGGGTTAAGTTTTAGTCCCACATCCTTCCAGGCCCGGTAAGCGAAAGCTCAACCGGGCTTTTTTATTTGTGTCGCATAATTGCGACAGACCGGCAACTTAAGTGTCTCCAAAAAGAGACATTTAAGTTATTGATATATATATGGCAGGAAAGGTTTCCGTTAAGGTGTTGCTTAATAGCGACACTTAGCCTGAAAATCATTCAACCGATAATTAACAAGCTTAACGAGTAAAAACGTTATATTTCAATATGTTAATATTTTGTTTTGCATTCTGGCACGGGTGTTGCATAATATTAACCAGTGGCTCATTCACCTTCTTATGTCAGCCCCTTCGGGAAGCGCTACATAAACTTCGAATGACGCACAAAAAGGTGCCTGCCGTCCAACTACTGATCATAGCGATGCTTTATCAGGCCAGGGCGAAACGTCGAGTTAGGCACCGCCTCATTCCATGACAAAGCCGGGTTTTTACCCGGCTTTGTTGTATCTGAAGGGCAGACTCAGTTACGCTCTGCGTAAACCCCCATTAAGAGAGTAATGCGTTGAAACGCTGGCCCGTTTTCCCCCGCTCCCTGCGGCAGCTCGTCATGATGGCCTTCCTGCTGATTCTGCTGCCGCTGCTGATCCTTGCCTGGCAGGCGTGGCAAAGTCTGAACGCGCTGAGCGCGCAGGCGGCATTGACCAACCGCACGACGCTCATCGACGCCAGACGCAGTGAAGCGATGACCAACGCAGCCCTGGAGATGGAGCGTAGCTATCGTCAGTATTGCGTGCTTGACGATCGAACGCTGGAAAAGGTTTATCAGAGTCAGCGCAAACGCTACAGCGAAATGCTGGACGCTCATGCGGGGGTTTTGCCTGACGACAGGCTGTATCAGGCGTTACGTCAGGATCTGAACGATCTCGCGCAGCTGCAATGCAGTAACAGCGGCCCGGATGCGGCCGCCGCCGCACGCCTTGAAGCTTTTGCCGGTGCCAACACCGAGATGGTGCAGTCAACCCGCACGGTAATTTTCTCCCGCGGTCAGCAGCTTCAGCAGGAGATTGCCGAGCGCGGCCAGTTCTTCGGCTGGCAGGCGCTGGTGCTGTTCCTGGTGAGCCTCGGGCTGGTTCTGCTCTTTACCCGCATGATCATCGGCCCGGTGAAGGGTATCCAGCGGATGATCAACCGCCTGGGGGAGGGGAAATCGCTCGGGGATACGGTCGCCTTTAAAGGTCCCCGCGAGCTGCGATCCGTAGGCCAGCGCATTATCTGGCTGTCCGAGCGCCTGGCATGGCTCGAATCACAGCGCCATCAGTTCCTGCGCCATATCTCCCATGAGCTTAAAACGCCCCTGGCCAGCATGCGCGAAGGAACGGAGCTGCTGGCGGATGAAGTGGCAGGGCCACTTACGCCCGAACAGAAAGAAATTGTCGAGATCCTGGATAACAGCAGCCGGAATCTACAGAAGCTGATTGAGCAACTGCTGGATTACAACCGCAAGCTGGCTGACGGGGCGGTCGTACTGGAAAACGTCGAAATTGAACCGCTGGTGGATATGGTGATATCCGCCCATAGCTTGCCAGCAAGAGCTAAAATGATGCATACCGGTGTAGAGCTGAATGCGCCGACCTGTCTGGCTGAACCCATGCTGCTAATGAGCGTGCTGGATAATCTTTATTCCAATGCGGTGCACTATGGTACTGAATCCGGTAACATTTATATCCGAAGCTATACGAAGGGTTCCCGGGTGTTTATCGACGTCGCTAACACCGGCACCCCGATCCCCGATGACGAAAAAACCATGATCTTCGAGCCCTTTTTCCAGGGGAGTCATCAGCGGAAAGGTGCGGTGAAAGGAAGCGGTCTGGGCTTGAGCATTGCCCGGGACTGCATACGACGCATGCAGGGTGAGCTAAACATTGCCACGGACGAACGTTCGGATGTTTGCTTCCGTATTGAACTGCCCCTGAGCCGGAAAAATCAATAAAATGAATCTATGTCTGGTGAGTATGTCACACGTCTTTTCCCGCGCCGTACGCGCGGTGTTTTCCCGCCGCACGCTTCGCCTGAGCCTGCCCTGTTTATTTCTGGCAGGGTGTGTTTCCCATGTGCCGCAAAGTGCCATTAGCGATAAACAAGAAGATAAATGGCCCGATAACCAGCTGGCCGATTTCCTCTCGACCCGCTGCGAAGACATCTGGAACCTGTCAGGGCATGACGTCGAAAGCAACCCGCTGTTCTGGCTGCGGGGAATAGATTGCGCCCAGCGTCTGGCGCCGGTAGACGCCCGCTCGAAGGCGGCGATGCTGGACGACGACACCTGGCAGGACGCTTTCAAGCGCGGCATTTTGCTGGCTGATGCCAAAATCACCCCCGTCGAACGCCGCGTCAATGTAACCCGACTGGACACGTTTGTGGTCAATCTACCCGTACAGGTACGCCCGGTATACCAGCTCTGGCGCGATGGCCAGACGCTACAGCTTCAGCTTTCTGAAGAGCGCTCCCGCTACAGCAAGCTGCAACAGTCAACCGACAGCGAGCTTGATACGCTGCGTCAGCAGCAGCAACATTTACGTACCCAGCTGGATACCACGACGCGTAAGCTGGAGAACCTGACCGATATCGAAAGACAGCTCTCGTCGCGTAAATATCAGCCGGGGAGTTCATCCGCTGCGCCGGACAGCGATACGCCGAAACAAGAGGACGTGAAGCATGACGAGCCGTAAACCAGCCCATCTCTTACTGGTGGATGACGATCCCGGGCTATTAAAGCTGCTGGGGATGCGTCTGGTGAGTGAGGGCTACAGCGTCGTGACCGCGGAAAGCGGGCTGGAGGGGCTGAAAATTCTCAGCCGCGAGAAAATCGATCTGGTGATAAGCGACCTGCGGATGGATGAAATGGACGGCCTGCAGCTGTTCGCGGAGATCCAGAAGCAGCAGCCGGGTATGCCCGTGATTATCCTGACCGCGCACGGGTCGATCCCGGATGCGGTTGCCGCGACGCAGCAGGGGGTATTCAGCTTTCTGACCAAGCCGGTGGACAAAGACGCGCTGTATAAGGCTATCGACAGCGCGCTGGAACATGCTGCTCCGGCGGGGGATGAGGCGTGGCGGGAGTCTATCGTCACCCGCAGCCCCGTGATGCTGCGCCTGCTAGAGCAGGCGAGGATGGTGGCGCAGTCTGACGTCAGCGTGCTCATCAACGGCCAGAGCGGAACCGGGAAAGAGATCCTGGCGCAGGCGATCCATAACGCCAGCCCGCGCAGCAAGAACGCTTTTATTGCGATTAACTGTGGCGCGCTCCCGGAGCAGCTGCTTGAATCGGAACTGTTTGGTCACGCCCGCGGCGCATTCACCGGGGCGGTAAGCAGCCGGGAAGGGCTATTCCAGGCCGCGGAAGGTGGCACGCTGTTCCTGGACGAGATTGGTGACATGCCCGCGCCGCTGCAGGTCAAGCTGCTGCGCGTGCTGCAGGAACGCAAAGTGCGCCCGCTGGGCAGCAACCGCGATATCGATATTAACGTGCGAATTATTTCGGCAACCCACCGCGATCTGCCAAAAGTGATGGCTCGCAACGAGTTTCGCGAAGATCTCTACTACCGTCTGAACGTGGTTAACCTGAAGATCCCTGCGCTTGCGGAACGTGCGGAAGACATTCCGCTGCTGGCGAACCATCTTTTGCGCCAGGCGGCCGACCGCCATAAACCGTTCGTGCGCGCATTTTCCACCGATGCGATGAAGCGGCTGATGGCCGCAAGCTGGCCGGGTAACGTGCGTCAGCTGGTGAACGTGATTGAGCAGTGCGTGGCGCTGACCTCGTCACCGGTGATCAGCGACGCGCTGGTGGAGCAGGCGCTGGAAGGGGAAAACACGGCTCTGCCGACGTTTGCAGAAGCGCGCAATCAGTTCGAGCTGAACTATCTGCGCAAGCTATTGCAGATCACTAAAGGCAACGTGACCCACGCGGCGCGCATGGCCGGACGCAACCGTACCGAATTCTACAAGCTGCTGTCACGTCATGAGCTTGAAGCGAACGATTTTAAAGAGTAGTACCGCAAAATTCGCTTGAATATGATACTGTGAGCAATCGATTACGAGGCAGCTTACAGGCAAGAGTTTAAGGACCCACCATGAAAAAGATTGATGCGATTATTAAACCTTTCAAACTGGATGATGTGCGTGAAGCGCTGGCGGAAGTCGGCATCACCGGGATGACCGTGACGGAAGTGAAAGGTTTTGGTCGTCAGAAGGGCCACACCGAGCTTTACCGTGGCGCAGAGTACATGGTCGACTTTCTGCCGAAAGTAAAAATTGAAATCGTGGTCAGCGACGATATCGTCGATACCTGTGTGGACACCATTATCCGCACGGCGCAGACCGGCAAGATTGGCGATGGTAAAATCTTCGTCTTCGACGTGGCGCGCGTGATCCGTATCCGTACCGGCGAAGAAGACGACGCGGCGATTTAAATATTTTCCAGGCCGGGTAAGGCGCAGCCGCCATCCGACGAAAAAAAAGCCCCTCAAACGAGGGGCTTTTTGCATTACAGCACCTTATGCGGCCCGAAGCATTCGTAATGAATGTTGTCCTTGTTCACGCCCAGCTCAACCAGCTGCTTCGCGGCATACTGCATAAACGCCACCGGCCCGCAGACGTAGAACTGCATCTCCGGTGCGCTGAATAGGCCTTCGTGCTGGCTAAGATTCATCAGACCTTCGCTGTCAAAGCGGGCAGCTGCGCGGTCAGCTTCCGTCGGCAGGCGATACCAGGTGTGCGCGGTGAAGCGCGGCAGGGAGGCCCCGAGCGTTTTCACCTCATCCGCAAAAGCGTGCACGTCGCCGTTCTCGGCTGCATGGAACCAGTTAACCTGCGCCCCGTGGTGTGATCTTGCCAGCGTATCGAGCATCGCCAGCATCGGCGTTTGGCCGACGCCCGCAGAGATAAGCGTGACCGGCGTATTGGTGTCAACGGCCATAAAGAAATCGCCCGCCGGCGCGGCCAGATGCACCACGTCGCCCACGTTAGCTTCGTTGTGCAGCCAGCTGGAAACCTGACCGCCGTCCTCACGCTTCACCGCAATGCGGTAGCCTTTGCCGTTTGGCTTGCGGGTAAGGGAATACTGGCGGATCTCCTGATGCGGGAATCCTTCAGGCTTCAGCCACACGCCCAGATACTGCCCTGGCTGGTAATCGGCCACCGGTTGACCGTCCACCGGCTCAAACTCGAAGCTGGTGATTAATGCGCTGCGCGGCGTTTTCTCAACGATGCGGAACGCGCGCGTGCCTTTCCAGCCGCCGTTCTTGCTGGCGTTTTCGCTGTAGATCTGCGCTTCACGGTTGATAAACACGTTTGCCAGTACCCCGTAGGCTTTACCCCAGGCGTCCAGCACCTCCTGACCCGGGCTGAACATCTCGTCCAGGGTTGCCAGCAGGTGTCCGCCCACAATGTTGTACTGTTCAGGTTGGATCTGGAAGCTGGTATGTTTCTGCGCGATTTTTTCCACCGCAGGCAGCAATGCTGGCAGGTTTTCAATATTGCTGGCGTAGGCCGCGATGGCGTTGAACAGCGCTTCACGCTGATCGCCGTTACGCTGGTTGCTCATGTTGAAAATTTCTTTGAGCTCCGGGTTGTGCGTGAACATGCGATCGTAGAAATGGGCGGTGAGTTTAGGGCCGGTTTCCACCAGCAGGGGAATGGTGGCCTTTACGGTAGCGATGGTTTGAGCGTCGAGCATAGCTGCTTCCTTCCGATGTGACTTTAATAATGTATTTTAAATGCATCTTATAAAAAATACCCCTGCGTTGTAAATGGTTCTTTGCAAGATGAAAAATATGCATCACAAACCTGAAAAGAAATCCGCTGGAAAGGGCGAGAGCTTTATTCCTCAAACCCTTGCGTGGCGGGTAGGAAAACGTTTGCGTAAAATCGTTTGTCAAGACCTGTTATCACAGAACTAATCAGTTATACTGTTGCCCGTCGTCCAACAGGACTGCCTTTTCAGGCCAAAATTTACTTGTTAGCTGAGTCAGGAGATGCGGATGTTAAAGCGTGAAATGAACATTGCCGATTATGATGCCGAACTGTGGCAGGCTATGGAGCAGGAAAAAGTACGTCAGGAAGAGCACATCGAACTGATCGCCTCCGAAAACTACACCAGCCCGCGCGTTATGCAGGCGCAGGGTTCTCAGCTGACCAACAAATACGCTGAAGGTTACCCGGGCAAACGCTATTACGGCGGTTGCGAGTATGTTGATATCGTTGAGCAGCTGGCTATCGACCGTGCGAAAGAACTTTTTGGCGCTGACTACGCAAACGTGCAGCCGCACTCTGGCTCTCAGGCTAACTTCGCGGTCTACACCGCGCTGCTGCAGCCGGGCGATACCGTTCTGGGTATGAACCTGGCGCAGGGCGGCCACCTGACTCACGGCTCCCCGGTTAACTTCTCCGGCAAACTGTACAACATCATCCCTTACGGTATTGATGAGTCCGGTAAAATTGACTACGAAGACATGGCGAAGCAGGCTAAAGAGCACAAGCCGAAGATGATCATCGGTGGCTTCTCTGCTTACTCCGGTATCGTTGACTGGGCAAAAATGCGTGAAATCGCAGACAGCATCGGTGCTTACCTGTTCGTTGACATGGCGCACGTTGCGGGTCTGATCGCCGCAGGCGTTTACCCGAACCCGGTTCCACACGCTCACGTTGTGACCACCACCACCCATAAAACCCTGGCGGGTCCACGCGGTGGCCTGATCCTGGCGAAAGGCGGTGACGAAGAGCTGTACAAAAAACTGAACTCCGCGGTGTTCCCAAGCGCGCAGGGTGGCCCGCTGATGCACGTTATCGCGGCAAAAGCGGTAGCGCTGAAAGAAGCGATGGAGCCAGAGTTCAAGGTTTACCAGCAGCAGGTTGCTAAGAACGCCAAAGCGATGGTGGAAGTGTTCCTGAACCGCGGCTACAAAGTGGTATCCGGCGGTACTGAAAACCACCTGTTCCTGCTGGATCTGGTTGATAAGAACCTGACCGGTAAAGAAGCTGACGCTGCCCTGGGCCGTGCCAACATCACCGTGAACAAAAACAGCGTGCCAAACGATCCGAAGAGCCCGTTCGTGACCTCCGGTATTCGTATCGGTTCTCCGGCCGTGACTCGCCGCGGCTTCAAAGAAGCGGAAGTGAAAGAGCTGGCTGGCTGGATGTGCGACGTTCTGGACAACATCAATGACGAAGCGGTTATCGAGCGCGTCAAAGGTAAAGTTCTGGATATCTGCGCACGCTTCCCGGTCTACGCATAATTCCTCTGCCCTGCAGAAATAAAAAAGGCCGCGCTTGCGGCCTTTTTTTATGGCTTAACGCCGGTCCAGGGAAATAGCCCCCGGCCCAACAATGGCCAGCAAAATAAAGGCGCCAGCAATACTGACGTTCTTATAGAAGTTAATCATATTCGGCACGACCGCATCACCGGTCATATCCCAGTAATGGTGACCGATAATCGCCGTGCCCAGGGTATAGAACACAAACAGTACCGCGAGAGGACGTGTGAAAAAGCCCAGTACGATCAGAATGGCGGCAGGCACTTCCATCACTACCGCAATAATGGCCGCCAGCATGGGCATCGGCGTTCCCAGCGAGGTCATGTATTGTACGGTGCCGCTAAACCCCGTCAGTTTTGGATAACCAAAGATAATAAACAGCACGACAAGTGCGATGCGGCCAATGAGCAGCAGCAGGTGACGTGACTGGCCGAAATCGAGATAACGTAGTGAGTTCATGGCAGAAAAACCTCTGCAAGTGGAGTAATTTAAACGTAATACATATTTTCATTCCCTGCCATAAGCCAGACGATTGCACAAGATGTTAAATTTTCGTTAATTTATAGCAGGCTATCTACTTGCTTAATTTTTATATTCTCGCCAGACTATGGCCTCGATTTCGGGAGGGATTCATGGTCTTGCATTCCACGCGCTGGCTGGCGCTCAGTTATTTCACCTATTTCTTTAGCTACGGCATTTTTCTGCCTTTCTGGAGCGTCTGGCTTAAGGGTATCGGCCTGACGCCCGAGACCATCGGCGTCCTGCTCGGGGCCGGGCTGGTGGCGCGTTTCCTGGGCAGCCTGCTGATTGCCCCGCGCGTCAGCGATCCCTCCTTACTGATCAAGGCCGTGCGCATTCTTGCTCTGCTGACCCTGGTCTTTGTGGCCTGCTTCTGGGTCAGCCACCAGTTTGCCTGGCTGATGGTGGTGATGGTCGGCTTTAACCTGTTCTTCTCACCCCTGGTACCGCTGACGGATGCCCTTGCGAACACCTGGCAAAAGCAGATCACCATGGACTACGGTCGCGTGCGCCTGTGGGGCTCTATCGCCTTTGTGATTGGCTCTGCGCTGGTGGGGAAACTGGTCAGCCTTTACGATTACCGCGCCATTCTTGCCCTGCTGAGTATCGGTATTGCCTCGATGCTGCTGGGCATGCTGCTGCGACCGTCGGTGATGCCGCAAGGGAAAAGTCGCCATCAGGAGAGCGCGGGCTGGCCCGCGTGGCGGAGCCTGGTTGCACAGAGCTGGCGTTTTCTGGCGTGTGTCTGTCTGCTTCAGGGGGCACATGCGGCGTACTATGGCTTCAGCGCCATCTACTGGCAGGGAGCGGGATATTCTGCTTCTGCAGTGGGCTATCTTTGGTCGCTGGGCGTGGTGGCCGAAGTCATTATTTTCGCCCTGAGCAAGAAGCTGTTTCGACGCTTTGGCGCACGTGACCTGCTGCTGCTTTCCGCCGTGTGCGGCGTGGCGCGCTGGGGGATTATGGGCTGGACGACCGATCTGCCGTGGCTGATTGTGGCGCAAATCCTTCACTGCGGCACCTTTACCGTGTGCCATCTGGCGGCCATGCGCTATATCGCAGCGCGCGAGGGCGGAGACGTTATTCGTCTGCAGGCCGTCTATTCGGCGGTAGCCATGGGGGGCAGTATCGCGATCATGACGGTCTTTGCGGGGTTCCTTTACCAGCACCTGGGGCATGGCGTGTTCTGGGTAATGGCGCTGGTGGCGCTACCGGCAATGTTTGTTCGACCGAAAGTGGCCGCACGCGCGTAACTACGATTCCAGCATGGCGCGAATATGTTCTTGCTGCTGCGCGTTCAATGTCTCAACGGCATGAATCAACGGCGGCGAGAACAGCGGCAGGGCCGTAGGGTAGGGGGTGATAACCAGCGCGGCCTCGCGCGGTGCTCCCTCTTTCTGAAAAGCCTGCAGCGTCAGATAGCGAATGTTGAGCGGCAACAGGGTCAGCTCGCGAAGCTGCTGTTCAATCAGGTCCTCACTGGCTTTATCGTCTCCCGTCAGCAGGATCACCTGTTTTTCGTGCAGATCGGTCTCCTGCATCAGCCAGGCACCGAAAATCACAGCCACGAGGCTCATCTCTTCATCGGAAAAACGCAGCCCAAACTCCGCTTCCAGCTCAAACAGCGCTTCCTTCGTGGTGCGTAACAGCCGGGGATAGAGACGGTGGATCTCCTCCGGCAGGCTATTATCGATGCCGATCTCAAACAGCGAGCGGTCCAGCGCCTGAGCAAGGTGGATATACAGCTGATCGGTGAGCCCTTGCTCATCGCTGAAGTTCATCCCGGTCTGCGAGCGAAAGCGGGCGACCATGCGTACGATGGCCCGGCGCAATCGCTGATCCTGCTGGTGTTTATCGAGCACCGGGTCGGGCGTGCGGAGCATCATAAACAGCAGCGCCAGAAACAGCTGCTCATCCCCGTGTGCACCCTGCGGGACGCGCCGTCTCCAGTGGCGCACGATCTCCTGCGCCGTAAAATACTCCCCTCTCGACTGGGTCCAGCTGCGCTGAACGTGGGAAAACTGCGGCGTATTCCCGAGCTGGTGCTGAATAAGGCAGTATTGCAGATAGAGCTGTAAAAACTGGACGTCGCGGCATTCAAACTGGCGCTGCAGCTTGCGAGAGCAGAAGCCGATCAGCGCCCGCAGGTTCGCATCGTCGTAAAGCGGACGCGCGATGCCGTGTTGTTTAAGCGCGGTTTTTAATGCGGGGGTAAACTGGTGCGAGACAAACTGCGGGCAAAGCCGCAGCGCCCGGCGCAGCCAGTGCAGCAGGCATAAACGCTGATTCAGGGCTGTACCTTCAATCCGGTAGCTGCCGTCGTGGTGCGTGACGATATCCAGCCGGTGATAGCGCTGGATTTCATCGCGCGTCTCGGCTATATCTTGCCGTGCCATCGCGTCGTCCACGCCGTTGGCAGCAATTATGCTCTGTGCGGTGACGGCAGCATCGGGCAGGTAAAGCATCAAAAGCACCTGGCAGCGGCGCTGCGAACTGGAAAGCACAGATGGAATTTCAAGCGTCGTCATCATCTGTCGGGTATCCAGTGTGAATGTTTGATAAGAATAGCTAAAGGATGAACGCTGAAAAGCGCGCCGGCAGGCCTTTCATTCAGGATTGCTGGGGAACATCACAGAATTTTTGACGTGAGGAATTGATGCAAATAGTTAAACAAAGTGCGATGGCGTTATTTTTGGCGGTTATCAGCTTCACCGCCAGCGCACATCCTCACAGTTTTATTGACCTCCAGACCGAGCTGGTCACCGACGGCACGCAGCTCAGCGGCCTGAAAATGCGCTGGACGATGGATGAAATCACCTCGGCCGATCTGCTCTATGATGCGGGAAACGCGAAGCCCGGTGACGAAATATGGAAAAAGCTGGCGGCAGAAGTGATGGCCAACGTGCTCGGCCAGCACTACTTCACCGAGTTCTGGCATAACGGGCAAAAGGTCAAATTTCTGAACCGACCCACGGAATACGGGATGATGCGCGACGGGCACCGGGCGGTGCTGACGTTCGTGCTCCCGCTGGCGCACCCTCAGCCGCTGGCGGGGCAAACGTACCGCTTTTCCACTTTTGACCCTACCTACTATGTCGACATGCGCTATGGCAAAGACAGCGACGTGCGGCTGCCGGACGCGCTGCAAAAAAGCTGCAAAATCGGCGTTCATACCCCGAAGCCCAGCGAAGAGACGCTGAACTTTGCGGTCTCTCTCGACAAGGAAGATGCCCCGCCTGAGGACATGGAATTGGGTAAACAGTTCGCGCAGGAGGTGACGTTACAATGTCAGTGATCTCCTCTCCGGTTCGAAAACAGCGCCGCTGGCTTCACCTCTGGCCGCTGGCGATCTTTTTGCTGTTCGCCGTTTGCGGCGCGATGTGGCTTTGGCAGGCCTGGCCGCAGGTCATGATGAAAAGCATTATCTGGCAGCGTGAGGTCAACCAGCAGATGAGTGGTCTGCTGAAGGCGGTGGCGGAGAATCCGGCAAAAGCGGGCGGTTCCCTGCTGGCGTTCAGCTTTATCTATGGCGTGCTGCACGCGCTGGGGCCGGGGCACGGCAAAATCATCATTACGACCTGGCTCGCCACCCATCCGTCAAAGCTGAAATCAAGTATCGGCCTGACGCTGGCCTCTTCGCTGCTTCAGGGCGGCGTGGCGATTGCGCTGGTCGTGGTCGTCCTTTCGCTGTTACAGCTTCCCGCGCGCCAGCTGCACATGAGCAGCTTCTGGCTTGAGAAGGGC
The DNA here is from genome assembly GCF_027947695.1 of Enterobacter sp. PI-10. Lineage (NCBI taxonomy): Bacteria > Pseudomonadati > Pseudomonadota > Gammaproteobacteria > Enterobacterales > Enterobacteriaceae > Enterobacter > Enterobacter sp. PI-10. The sequence continues at coordinate 45,456 of NZ_JAJNOG010000003.1, forward strand.
AGCTACGCGCTGGTGGGCGTGCTGGGGCTGATCCTCTGCTGGCGGGCGCTGAAAAAGCTGCGCGCGCTGCTGCGAAAGCCAACGTTCAAATCCTTTACGCCGCACCACGTTCATGATGAACACTGCGGCTGCGGGCATCAGCATTTGCCCACGCAGGAACAGTTGCAGAACGGCGACGACTGGCGCGCGCGGTTGATGATTGTTCTCTCGATGGGTATGCGCCCGTGCTCGGGTGCCATCATGGTGCTGCTGTTCAGTAAGGTGATTGGCGTGTTCGGCTGGGGCATGCTGTCCGCGCTGGCGATGGCGGCAGGAACCTCTCTCACTATTTCGTCGTTAGCGCTGCTGGTACACAGCTTCCGTCAGCTGGCGGTCAAACTCAGCGGCAATAAAACGCCGGTGCTGTGGCGACAGGTAGGGTGGACCACGCTTGCGCTGGCGGGCGGGGTCATTCTGCTGGTGGCGGCGGTAACAATGTGGATGAGTGCGGTGCCGGTGGGAAGGGGATTACGGCCGTTTTAGTTGGGATCCCCTCTCCCACAGGGAGAGGGAATTACCGGGATTAACGCTTCAGCGCATCGCTCAGTTCATCACGCATGTTTGCCAGCATGGCTTTAACAACGCGTGGGTTACCCGCAACGATGTTGCCGGTAGACATATAGTTATGGCCGCCGGTGAAGTCACACACGATGGCGCCTGCTTCACGTGCGATCAGCTCGCCCGCTGCAAAATCCCATGGCTTCAGTGAGAGTTCGAAGTAACCGTCAACGCGGCCGGTTGCCACGTAGGCCAGATCCAGCGCAGCAGAACCGGTGCGACGGAAGTCCGCGCATTCGGTGAACAGTTTGCCCAGGATATTCATGTAGGTGGTCGCGTGCTGTTTCGCCTTGAACGGGAAACCGGTCGCCAGAATGGTGCCGTCCAGATCGCGTGCGTTGCTGCAGCGCAGACGGTAGCCGTTCAGCTGTGCGCCCTGACCGCGGGTCGCGGTGAACAGTTCGTTACGCATTGGATCATACACAACGGCGACTTCAGTACGGCCTTTAATGCGTACTGCGATAGACACAGAGAAGTGTGGCAGGCGTTTAACGAAGTTGGTGGTGCCATCCAGTGGATCGATAACCCATTGAACATCCTGATCGGTACCTTCATGTTCACCGCTTTCTTCGGTGATGATGGTGTGCTGTGGGTAAGATTTGCGGATCGTTTCGATAATAATCGCTTCTGCGGCTTTATCGACGTTAGTCACGAAATCATTGCTGCCTTTCTGGCTGGTTTCTACGGAGTCTGGCGTTTCGTAGTGTTTGGCAATTACATTACCCGCCTTGCGCGCTGCGCGCACGGCGATGGTCAGCATCGGATGCATCGGTCTCTCTCACTGGATGTTAAAGAACAGGAAAATCGGCGCAGAGTATAGCAGCGGGATCGGATTATGTCTCCCGTTTATGATAATATGCCCGAATATTCTTCAGACACTGAATTCAGACATTAAAAATTATGCTGCAAAACATTCGAATTGTGCTGGTTGAAACATCGCATACCGGCAACATGGGCTCCGTTGCCCGCGCTATGAAAACCATGGGCTTAACGAACCTGTGGCTGGTTAACCCGCTGGTGAAGCCTGACTCTCAGGCGATTGCTCTGGCGGCCGGTGCCAGCGACGTAATCGGCAATGCCCAGATCGTCGATACCCTTGACGAAGCGCTGGCCGGCTGCAGCCTCGTTGTCGGTACCAGCGCGCGTTCACGCACGCTGCCGTGGCCAATGCTCGATCCGCGTGAATGCGGCCTGAAAAGTGTCTCGGAAGCAGCACAGGCACCGGTTGCGCTGGTGTTTGGCCGCGAGCGCGTAGGCCTGACTAACGACGAGCTGCAGAAGTGTCATTATCACGTCGCGATTGCGGCAAACCCGGAGTACAGCTCGCTGAACCTGGCGATGGCGGTGCAGGTTATCGCTTACGAAGTACGAATGGCGTGGCTGGCGACGCAGGAGAAAGAGGTCGAGCCAAAAGAAGAGACGGCTTACCCGCTGGTGGATGACCTTGAGCGTTTCTACGGTCATCTGGAGCAGACGCTGCTCTCAACCGGCTTTATTCGCGAAGGCCACCCGGGGCAGGTGATGAACAAGCTGCGCCGTCTGTTTACCCGCGCGCGTCCGGAAAGCCAGGAGCTGAACATCCTGCGCGGGATTCTGGCGTCGATTGAGCAGAAGAATAAAGAGTAGTGTCGATTTTCCCCTCTCCCTGTGGGAGAGGGCCGGGGTGAGGGCATCAGCCCGCACCTGGGTTATGAAGGCACAGAAGGTTAAATACCTGACTAAAACAGTCAAGTAAATAGTTGACCATTTTAGTCAGGAATGTCAGACTTGGCCCTGCTATGCAATACCCCCATTTTACAATAAAAAACCCCGGGCAGGGGCGAGTTTGAGGTTAAGTAAGACATGAGACTGACATCTAAAGGGCGTTATGCCGTGACCGCGATGCTGGACGTTGCGCTCAACTCCGAAGCGGGCCCGGTTCCGTTGGCTGATATTTCTGAACGACAAGGGATCTCCCTCTCTTACCTGGAACAGCTGTTCTCCAGACTGCGTAAAAATGGACTGGTTTCCAGCGTTCGTGGCCCAGGCGGCGGTTATCTGCTGGGTAAAGACGCGGGCAGTATTGCAGTTGGCGAAGTGATCAGCGCAGTTGACGAATCCGTTGACGCGACCCGTTGCCAGGGTAAAGGCGGCTGTCAGGGCGGCGACAAATGCCTGACCCACGCGCTGTGGCGCGATCTGAGCGACCGTCTCACCGGCTTCCTCAACAACATCACCCTCGGTGAGCTGGTGAATAACCAGGAAGTTCTGGACGTATCGGGCCGTCAGCACGGCCATGATTCCCAACGCAGCACCCGCGCGCAGGACGCTATCGACGTCAAACTGCGCGCGTAATAAAACGATAAGTATTTCAGAATCAGGCCGGGGCGAAGACTCGCCCCGTGTACTCGGTCGTACATCCAGCCGGTTGCCTGATTCCTTGCATTGAAGCGATGTACGGAGTTTATAGAGCAATGAAATTACCGATTTATCTCGACTACTCCGCAACCACGCCGGTGGACCCGCGTGTTGCCGAGAAAATGATGCAGTGTCTGACCCTGGACGGAAACTTTGGTAACCCAGCTTCCCGTTCACACCGTTTTGGCTGGCATGCTGAAGAGGCGGTTGATATCGCCCGTAATCAGATTGCTGACCTGGTCGGTGCCGACCCGCGTGAAATTGTTTTCACCTCCGGCGCGACCGAATCCGACAACCTGGCGATCAAAGGTGCAGCCAACTTTTATCAGAAAAAAGGCAAGCACATCATCACCAGCAAAACCGAACACAAAGCCGTGCTGGACACCTGCCGTCAGCTGGAGCGTGAAGGGTACGAAGTCACCTATCTGGCGCCACAGAGCAACGGCATTATCGATCTGAAAGAGCTCGAAGCGGCCATGCGTGATGACACCATTCTGGTCTCCATCATGCACGTTAACAACGAAATCGGCGTCGTTCAGGACATCGCGACCATCGGCGAAATGTGCCGCGCGCGCGGTATCATCTATCACGTGGACGCGACCCAGAGCGTGGGCAAACTGCCTATCGACCTGAGCCAGCTGAAAGTGGACCTGATGTCCTTCTCCGGCCACAAAATCTATGGCCCGAAAGGGATCGGCGCGCTGTACGTTCGTCGTAAACCGCGTATCCGCATCGAAGCACAGATGCACGGCGGCGGTCACGAGCGCGGCATGCGTTCCGGTACGCTGCCTGTTCACCAGATCGTGGGCATGGGCGAAGCCTACCGCATTGCAAAAGAAGAGATGGAAACCGAGATGGCACGCCTGCGCACGCTGCGTAACCGTCTGTGGGACGGCGTGAAAGATATGGAAGAAGTGTATCTGAACGGCGATCTCGAGCAGGGTGCTCCGAACATCCTCAACGTCAGCTTCAACTATGTTGAAGGCGAATCGCTGATCATGGCGCTGAAAGACCTGGCGGTTTCTTCCGGTTCTGCCTGTACCTCTGCAAGCCTTGAGCCATCCTACGTGCTGCGTGCGCTGGGTATGACTGACGAGCTGGCACACAGTTCTATCCGTTTCTCTTTAGGTCGTTTCACTACCGAAGAAGAGATTGACTACACCATCAAGCTGGTTCGCAACTCCATTGGCCGTCTGCGCGACCTTTCTCCACTGTGGGAAATGTTCAAGCAGGGCGTGGATCTGAACAGCATTGAATGGTCACATCACTAATCGGTACATAAGGAGAATTCAATCATGGCATACAGCGAAAAAGTCATCGATCATTACGAAAACCCACGCAACGTTGGCTCTTTTGACAACAGCGACGAATCTGTTGGAAGCGGCATGGTCGGTGCGCCAGCGTGTGGCGACGTGATGAAGTTGCAGATTAAAGTCAACAATGAAGGTATCATTGAAGACGCGCGCTTCAAGACCTACGGCTGCGGTTCTGCTATCGCGTCCAGCTCCCTGGTCACCGAATGGGTGAAGGGCAAGTCTCTGGACGAAGCACAGGCAATCAAGAACACGGATATTGCTGAAGAACTCGAACTGCCACCGGTGAAAATTCACTGCTCAATTCTGGCAGAAGACGCGATCAAAGCCGCCATTGCGGATTACAAAAGCAAACGTGAAGCAAAATAATTGAGGTTTGAGTATGTCGATTACCCTTAGCGACAGCGCTGCCGCGCGAGTAAGCTCTTTTCTGGCGAACCGTGGTAAAGGCTTTGGCCTGCGACTGGGCGTACGTACCTCCGGCTGTTCTGGTATGGCTTACGTACTGGAGTTTGTTGACGAACCGGCGTCTGACGACACCGTGTTTGAAGACAAGGGCGTGAAGGTGGTGGTCGATGGCAAAAGCCTGCAATTCCTCAACGGCACTCAGCTGGACTTCGTTAAAGAAGGCCTGAACGAAGGGTTTAAATTCACGAACCCGAACGTCAAAGACGAGTGTGGTTGCGGCGAAAGCTTCCACGTTTAACCGCGCGTCATCCGAAACCCCACCGTGGCGTACCCGCTGCGCGTGGGGTTTGTTCTAACAGGCTACCCCTGAGATTGTTATGGATTACTTCACTCTCTTCGGACTACCCGCTCAATACCCGATCGATCTCCAGGCGTTGACGATCCGTTTTCAGGATCTGCAGCGTCAGTACCATCCGGACAAATTCGCGAGCGGTACTCAGGCAGAGCAGCTGGCTGCGGTTTCCCACTCTGCCACCATCAACCAGGCCTGGCAGACGCTGCGCCACCCGCTGGCGCGCGCTGAATATCTGCTCTCGCTCCACGGTTTTGATCTGGCGAGCGAACAGCACACCGTGCGCGACACGGCGTTTCTGATGGAGCAGCTGGAGCTTCGCGAAGAGCTCGATGAGATTGAACAGGCCAAAGACGAAGCGCGTCTGGAAAGCTTTATCACGCGCGTGAAGGGCATGTTCGATACCCGCCATCAGCAGATGGTGGAGCAACTGAACAACGAGACCTGGGACGTGGCGGCAGACACTGTGCGCAAACTCCGTTTTCTCGATAAACTGCGAAGCAGTGCTGAACAACTCGAAGAAAAGCTGCTCGATTTTTAATTTCGGAAGCAATTATGGCCTTATTACAAATTAGTGAGCCTGGCTTAAGTGCCGCACCGCACCAGCGTCGTCTGGCGGTGGGTATCGATCTGGGCACCACCAATTCCCTCGTGGCGACCGTGCGCAGCGGCCAGGCGGAAACGCTGGCTGACGAGCAGGGCCGCCATCTGCTGCCTTCCGTGGTCCACTACCAGCAGCAGGGTCACGCGGTAGGCTATGACGCCCGCGCTAACGCCGCCCGCGATCCGGCGAATACCATCAGCTCCGTCAAGCGCATGATGGGCCGCTCGCTGGCCGATATTCAGACCCGCTACCCGCATCTGCCGTATCAGCTGCAGGCCAGTGAAAACGGCCTGCCGATGATTGCGACCGCGGCCGGTCTGCTGAACCCGATTCGCGTTTCCTCCGACATCCTCAAAGCGCTGGCTGAGCGCGCTACGGCAACGCTCGGTGGCGATCTGGACGGCGTAGTCATTACCGTTCCGGCCTATTTTGACGACGCACAGCGCCAGGGCACCAAAGACGCCGCGCGTCTGGCGGGCCTGCACGTGCTGCGTCTGTTGAACGAACCGACGGCGGCGGCGATTGCCTACGGCCTCGATTCCGGTCAGGAAGGGGTGATCGCGGTTTACGATCTTGGCGGCGGGACCTTTGATATCTCCATCCTGCGCCTGAGCCGCGGGGTGTTTGAAGTGCTGGCGACCGGCGGGGATTCCGCGCTGGGCGGTGATGACTTCGACCACCTGCTGGCGGACTACATCCGCGAGCAGGCGGGCATCAGCGATCGCAGCGATGCGCGCGTACAGCGTGAACTGCTGGATGCGGCCATCGACGCCAAAATCGCCCTGAGCGATGCGCAGACGGTTACCGTCAATGTTGTGGGCTGGCAGGGTGACATCACCCGCGACCAGTTCAACGAACTGATTGCGCCTTTAGTTAAACGCACCCTGCTGGCCTGCCGTCGCGCATTGAAAGATGCCGGCGTTGAGGCGAACGAGGTGCTGGAAGTGGTCATGGTGGGCGGTTCGACCCGCGTGCCGCTGGTGCGCGAGCGCGTGGGCGAATTCTTTGGCCGCACGCCGCTGACCTCCATCGACCCGGACAAAGTGGTTGCCGTGGGCGCCGCGATCCAGGCCGATATTCTGGTTGGTAACAAGCCGGACAGCGAAATGCTGCTGCTGGACGTCATCCCGCTGTCGCTGGGCTTAGAAACCATGGGCGGCCTGGTGGAGAAAGTGATCCCGCGTAACACCACCATTCCGGTGGCGCGCGCGCAGGAGTTCACCACCTTTAAAGACGGCCAGACCGCGATGTCCATCCACGTGATGCAGGGTGAGCGCGAGCTGGTGCAGGACTGCCGCTCTCTGGCGCGCTTTGCGCTGCGCGGAATTCCAGCGCTGCCTGCGGGCGGGGCGCATATTCGCGTTACCTTCCAGGTGGATGCGGACGGCCTGCTGAGCGTCACGGCGATGGAAAAATCCACCGGCGTGGAATCGTCCATTCAGGTGAAGCCGTCCTACGGCCTGACCGATGGCGAAATCGCCTCCATGATTCAGGACTCAATGAGCTACGCCGAGCAGGATGTGAAGGCGCGTATGCTGGCTGAACAAAAAGTGGAAGCCGCACGCGTGCTGGAGAGCCTGAACGGCGCGCTCGCTGCCGACGCCGCGCTGCTCAGTGCCGCTGAGCGCCAGGTGATTGACGACGCTGCCGCGCGCTTAAGCGCCGTGGCCGAAGGCAATGACGCTGACGCAATAGAAGAAGCCATTAAAAACGTTGATAAACAAACCCAGGACTTCGCTGCTCGCCGCATGGACAAATCTGTCCGCGTCGCGCTGAAAGGCCAGTCCGTGGACGAGGTTTAATATGCCAAAGATTGTTATTTTGCCTCATGCGGACCTCTGTCCGGATGGCGCTGTTCTGGAAGCGAAGACCGGTGAAACCATTCTCGATGTAGCCCTGCGTGCAGGTATCGAAGTGGAACACGCCTGTGAAAAATCCTGTGCCTGCACCACCTGCCACTGCATCGTGCGTGAAGGTTTCGACTCTCTCGCCGAGAGCACCGAAGATGAAGACGACATGCTGGATAAAGCATGGGGTCTGGAGCCAGACAGTCGCTTGAGCTGCCAGGCCGCGGTGACCGATGAAGATCTGGTCGTGGAATTCCCACGCTACACCATCAACCACGCACGCGAGCATTAATATGGGACTGAAGTGGACAGACAGCCGTGAAATCGGCGAAGCGCTCTACGACGCGAACCCGGATCTCGATCCGAAGACCGTACGATTCACCGATATGCATCAGTGGATCTGCGATTTAGAGGATTTCGACGACGATCCAAACGCATCGAATGAAAAAATTCTGGAGGCGATTCTGTTAGTCTGGTTAGATGAAGCAGAATAAATAACAAAACGGGCTGCCTTCAGGCGGCCCGTTTGCTAGTTGCTAATAAGGAAAAATAAAATGACCGAAGCGATGAAGATTACGCTCTCTACGCAGCCCGCCGACGCGCGCTGGGGCGAAAAAGCCACCTACAGCATCAACAACGACGGTATTACCCTGCACCTGACGGGCAACGATGATTTGGGCCTGATCCAGCGTGCTGCCCGCAAAATCGACGGTCTGGGCATTAAGCATGTTTCTCTGGAAGGCGAAGGCTGGGACACCGACCGCAGCTGGGCATTCTGGGCGGGTTACAAAGGGCCGAAAGGCAGCCGCAAAATTGAGTGGGCGAACCTCGACGAAGCCGGTCAGAAAGAGCTGGAAAGCCGCCTGCAAATCATCGACTGGGTACGCGACACCATTAACGCTCCGGCGGAAGAGTTAGGCCCTGAGCAGCTGGCGCAGCGCGCGGTTGACCTGCTGTGCGGCGTGGCGGGCGACAAAATGTCCTACCGCATCACCAAGGGTGAAGACCTGCGCGAGCAGAACTACATGGGTATCCACACCGTGGGCCGCGGCTCCGAGCGTCCTCCGGTCCTGCTGGCGCTGGACTACAACCCAACCGGCGATAAAGCAGCGCCGGTCTTTGCCTGCCTGGTAGGTAAAGGCATCACCTTCGACACCGGCGGCTACAGCCTGAAGCAGAGCGCGTTCATGGACTCCATGAAGTCCGACATGGGCGGCGCGGCAACCATCACCGGTGCGCTGGCGTTTGCGATTACCCGCGGTCTGAAAAAGCGCGTGAAGCTGTATCTGTGCTGCGCGGACAACATGGTGAGCGGTAACGCCTTCAAGCTGGGCGACATTATTCGCTACCGCAACGGTAAAAACGTTGAGGTGATGAACACCGACGCCGAAGGCCGTCTGGTGCTGGCCGATGGCCTGATCGACGCGTCTGCCCAGAAGCCTGAGCTGATCATCGACATGGCGACCCTGACCGGCGCGGCGAAAACCGCCCTGGGCAACGATTACCATGCGCTGTTCAGCTTCGACGACAAGCTGGCTGCTCGCCTGCTGGCAAGCGCCGCTGCGGAAAACGAACCGTTCTGGCGTCTGCCGCTGGCCGAGTTCCACCGCAGCCAGCTGCCGTCCAACTTTGCCGAGCTGAACAACACCGCGAGCGCGGCGTACCCGGCGGGTGCAAGTACGGCGGCAGGTTTCCTGTCCCACTTCGTTGAGAATTATCACGAAGGCTGGCTGCACATTGACTGCTCCGCAACCTACCGTAAAGCGGCGGTGGAGCAGTGGTCCGCGGGCGCGACCGGTCTGGGCGTGCGTACCGTGGCGAACCTGCTGACGGCTGAGTAATCTTCATTGCCCTCACCCTAACCCTCTCCCACGGGGAGAGGGCCGGGGGGAGGGGGAAATGCATCATCTGGAATTGCTATGTCCGAAACCAAAAACGAATTAGAAACCCTGCTGGAGCAGGCGGCGACCGAGCCCGCCCACCGTCCGGCATTTTTCCGCACCCTGCTGGAATCCACCGTCTGGGTGCCGGGTACCGCCGCGGAAGGTGAGCAGGTCGTAGAAGACAGCGCGCTGGATCTGCTGCACTGGGAGAAAGACGACGGCACGTCGGTGATCCCGTTCTTCACCTCGCTGGAAGCGCTTCAGAAAGCGGTAGAAGACGAACAGGCGTTCGTGGTGATGCCGGTGCGTACCCTGTTTGAAATGACGCTCGGCCAGACGCTATTCCTCAACGCGAAGCTGCCGACCGGGAAAGAGTTTACGCCGCGTGAAATCAGCCACCTGATTGGCGAAGAGGGCAACCCGCTCAGCACGCAGGAAGTGCTGGAAGGGGGCGAAACGCTGCTGCTCTCTGAGGTGGCCGAGCCGCCCGCGCAGATGATTGATTCCCTGACGACGCTGTTCAAAACGCTCAAGCCCGTCCGGCGCGCGTTTCTCTGCTCCATTAAAGAGCGTGCGGACGAACAGCCGGTGCTGTTGATCGGTATTGAAGCCGATGGCGGTATCGACGAAATCATTCAGGCGGCGGGCAGCGTGGCGACCGACACGCTACCGGGCGATGAGCCGATTGATATCTGCCAGGTGAAAAACGGTGAGAAGGGTATCAGCCACTTTATTACCGAGCACATCACCCCGTTCTACGAGCGTCGCTGGGGCGGTTTCCTGCGCGATCTTAAAACTAACCGCATCATCTGATTACGGCGGGGTGAATATCACCCCGTTGCTTCCAGCAGCAGTAAATCCATCAGCAGCACCAGATTCGACTCAAACGACGTCACCCCTGCCGCTTCGGCGGCGAAGTGTACCGCTTCGTCATAGAGAGCAAAATGCACGTCCGCCATTCCCGCCAGCGTATTGGCTGAGGCGCGGGTAAACGCGACGATCGTCATACCGACGTTTTTGGCTATCCTCGCTTTATCCAGCACCTGTTCCGTTTCGCCGCTGCGCGAGACGGCAATAAACACCTGATAGCGGGCGGCGTTGCTGAGGAAAATATTCCGGCTGTCACCCGGCCCGGAGATAAACGCCGTTTTGCCCAGTACCTGCAGCTTCTTGGTCAGGTACTCCGCAAACAGATAAGAAAACCCGGCGCCGTAGAGAAAGAAACTCTCTTTCTGGCGCAGCAGGTTAGCAAACTGCTGGCGTTTCTCCTGGGTAACCCACTGAAAGGTATGCTGATAGTTGGCTATAAACTGATTAAACAGCACCGGGAGTTCAGGACGCGACTGCGCCTGAGCGGCAATATGCGGCGTGTCGGAGAGCAGCTGCTTGCAGTGCCAGATAAACTCGCTAAAGCCGCTGAACCCCAGCTTCTGACACAGCCGCATAATGGTGGCGGTAGAAACGAACGTCGCCTGCGCCAGCTCGCGAACCGTGGTGTTGCCCACCAGCAGCGGATGCTCCGTGAGGTGGGCGAGGACGCGATACTCCGCGCGGGTCAGAGACGTCCCGCGCGTTAACAGCGTGGCCAGGCGGTTATCCATTATTTTTCCGGTTCGACAGGCAGATCGTCTCGCGCACCCCATTCGCTCCAGGCGCCGTCGTAGAGCGTGACGTCGCTTACGCCGAGCGTGGCGAGCGCCAGAATCACTACGCAGGCCGTCACGCCGGAACCGCAGCTGGCAATAATCGGACGATGTAAATCAACCCCTGACTGGTCAAAAATAGCGCGCAGCTCGTCGGTGGTTTTCAGCTCGCCCTCAAACACCAGATCGCCCCACGGCACGTTCAGCGCGCCCGGAATATGTCCGCGCTTCAGCCCCGGACGCGGTTCATCCGCTTCGGCATTGAAGCGCGGAGCAGGGCGGGCATCGACGATTTGCGCCGTTTTTTCATGGCTCACGACCAGTACGTCGGTCAGGCGTTTCACCACATGGGCGTCAAAGGTCGCGTCGAATTCGCCTTCCGGCAGCGTTACGTCACCCTGCTGAAGGGGCAGCTCGTCACGTTTCCAGCCCGCCAGCCCGCCCGCCAGAATCGAGACTTTTTCTACGCCGAAGTTTTTCAGCATCCACCACGCGCGCGGCGCGGAGAAGAGGTTACCTTCATCATAGACAACGAGGTGCTTATCTTTGCTGATGCCCAGCTCGCGCATCGCCACGGAAAACGCTTCCGGGCGCGGCAGCATGTGCGGCAGGGGAGAGGTGTGATCGGAAAGGGCTTCGATATCAAAAAATACCGCGCCAGGCAGATGCCCGGCACGGTATTCACCGGGCACGTCACGATGCTCTTGCCCCGGAGGGGCCATACGAGCGTCGATAATCTGAACTTCCGGATCGTCGCCGTGCTCAATCAGCCAGTCGGCAGCGACAAAATATGAGGTGGACATGGGTTGCCTCCATTCTTTTCCGTAAAAAAGGATTGTCGGTGTTTTTTCTGACACCGACAAGCAAACCACGTTCAACTCGCGAGCAAGCCCCTATTTTTTCACCGGTTCGCCGTCCTGCCAGGCTTTTTGCAGCGCAGGCCAGTAGTCGCGGTTGGCCACGATCATCTCATCAAGAATCACTTTCGCATGTTCCATGGTCGGCACGGTGCGGTTGAGGGTGAACGCCTGCAGGGCTTTCTCATAGCTGCCCTCGATGGTCGCCTCCACCAGAAGCTGTTCCGAGGCGAGCTGCTGTTGCAGCAGGGTCTGATGGAACAGCGGCACCTGACCGACGCGAATCGGTTCCGGGCCTTCGGAGGTGATATAAGCGGGCACTTCCACCACGGCATCGTACGGCAGGTTGGCGATCGCCCCGCGGTTTTCCACCATCACCAGATGTCGGCTGCGCAGGTTAAAGGCCAGCGAGCAGGCGACATCAACAATAAACTCGCCGTGGACGCCCACGTGGAAGGCATCAGGCAGGATCCCGGTTCGCTTATATTCTTCGGCAGCGGCGAACAGCTTTTTCTCACGCCCGTCCATCACTTCATTGGCGCGGGTATAGTCCGGGTTCTGATGCTCCACAATCTGGTTCGGCATCAGGTAGTACTGCAGATACGGGTTCGGCAGATACTCCGGGAAGTTGTCCATGATCGGCTTGATATTGCGCCAGGTCTTCACCCATGAAGGATCGGAATGCTGCGGATCGGTTTTAGCCGCGTCTTCCGTCAGCAGGCCAAACTTTGCGATATGCTTACGCAGCTCGGGCAGCTTGTCTTCGCCGTCCACCAGCACGCGGGTAAACCAGCCGAAGTGGTTCAGGCCGAAGTAGTCGACCTCCAGCTTGTGGCGATCGACACCCAGAATTGCCCCCATATTGCGCATCGCGGCCACCGGCATATCGCAGATATTCAGCACCCTCGCGTTCGGGCGCAGGCGGCGCACGCCTTCCGCGACGATCGCCGCCGGGTTGGAATAGTTCACGATCCAGGCTTTCTCGTGCGCGTAGCGATCGACCAGATCGATAAGCTCCACCATCGGCAGGATCGTGCGCAGGCCGTAGGCAAGTCCGCCGGGTCCGCACGTTTCCTGGCCCACCACGCCGTGACGCAGCGGGATCTTCTCATCCTGCTCGCGCATTTTATACTGGCCGACGCGCATCTGGGCGAAGACGAAATGCGCGCCGCTGAAGGCCACTTCCGGATCGCTGGTGACGGTAAATTTGATGTTCTGACTGTGGTCGCGAATCACCTTCTCGACGACGGGCGCAATGGTGTTTTGACGCGCCTCGTCGATGTCATAAAGGCGGATTTCGGCCAGAGGGAAATCCTGCAGGCGCACCATCAGGCTTTTCACAATACCCGGCGTGTAGGTGCTGCCGCCGCCGGCAATCGACAGAATGAATGGGGGTGTAAACATCTTTAGCTCCTTTCAGAGAAACGTCTCAACGGCTTCTCGCATTTTTTTGACGTGCAGCCCGTAGACCACCTGAACGTTGTTACCTTGTTTGATAATCCCTTTCGCGCCGGTCGCCTTCAGCCGCGGCTCGTCGATAATGGCGATGTCCTTCACCGTGACGCGTAAGCGGGTGTAGCAGTTATCCACGACCTGAATATTTTCCCGGCCTCCGAGACCTACCACGATGGATTCGCCGAGCCCGTCGTTATTCCCCTTCGCCTGGTATTCCTGCTTGCTGTAAAGGCGCGTTTCCTTGTCGTCATCCTCACGGCCCGGCGTTTTCATGTTGAAGTGCAGGATCAGGAAGCGGAACACCACGAAGTAGAGGGCAAACACGATCATCCCCACCACGATGTACATCGGCCAGTTGGACTTCTCCGTGCCGAGCGGCAGGTTGTAAAGGATGAAGTCGATAATCCCGTTGGCGCCGATGGCGTGAACGCCCAGCAGCGAGAACAGCATCATGCCGATGCCGGTCAGCACCGCGTGCACCACGAACAGCAGCGGGGCGACGAAGAGGAATGAAAACTCAATCGGCTCGGTCACGCCGACCAGCAGCGAGGTCAGCGCCGCGGGGATAAGAATGGCTTTCGCAATGACTTTACGCTCCGGCTTTGCGGTCATATACATCGCCAGCGCGGCGGCAGGCAGGCCGAACATTTTGCTGATGCCGCGCGCGTCCCACACCACCGTGCTGCTGAGCTGCTTCACGTTCGGGCAAGCCATCTCGGCGAAGTAGATATTGCGCGCGCCCTGATATGTTGCGCCGCACACCTCCTGCGTACCGCCCAGCTCGGTATAGAGAAACGGCGTATAAACCAGATGGTGCAGGCCAGTGGGAACCAGAATGCGTTCCAGGAAGCCGTAGATGGCCACGCCAAACGGCCCGGAGCCTTTGATGGCAAGCGCCAGGGCGCTGATGCCGTGCTGGGCAAAGGGCCACAGTTCACTCATCACCACGCCGAGCAGCATGGAGACCGGAAGCATTACAATGGCGACAAAACAGTGGCCGGAGTAAATCGCCATCGCGCCGTTAAACTGTACGCCGGAGTATTTATTGTACAGATATCCGGAGAGCGCTCCGGTCAGGATCCCGGCAAAGACCCCCATCTCTAGCACCTGCACGCCCAGCACCATTGTCTGTCCGGCCGCTTTCATCTGGGCAACTGGCGCCAGCGCGCCCTGCAGCTGCAGCGTGACGTTCATGGCGTTGATGAACACGATAAAGGTGACCAGGCCAATCAGTGCGGCATAGCCTTTATCACGCGTCGCCAGACCAATCGGAATACCGACGGCAAACACCAGCGCGAGGTTAACCAGCACCGACACGGCAGATTTCGCGATAAGCTGACCAATATGCTGAATCAGAGGATGTCCAAGAAACGGCAGGTACTCCGCGAGATTACCGTTACCCAGCACGTTACCAAAGGCGATAAACAGACCGACGATCGGTAAGATAAGTACCGGTCCGTACAATGATTTTCCGAAATTTTGTAGGGCGTTCACGGCTCGTTTCATGGCTTTCTCTCTTATTGAACCGCGCACTCGGGGTGCGTCATGGTCATAAAACTAGCAGTCTTCAGGCACGTTTATCCAGCTATCTTATTGTTTTAAAAACAAATGACATGGAAAGTAACATGTGACGTTATGTCTTGTGATCGCGGTTCCATCACGGCGTAGCGGCGTGATGCCATTCTGCGAGGCGCTTTCCAGACTCTAAAATTGGACTTTTTGAATTAATGAAACTTGCGGATAATACTTATCCGGACGACGACCAACAGGCCCCCTGGGCCAGGGACAAAGGATGAAACCGTTTCGCTTAGCCGCGCTCTCTCTTGCGCTGCTTACCACGTTTACGCTTGTCGGCTGTGATAACAGCGACGATAAATCTCAGGCTGCGGCTCCCGCGGCATCCACCGCATCCACACCAAAAGCCGCGGAAAAGCCCAATGCTGAAACGCTGGCTAAACTGGCCGCCCAGAGTCAGGGAAAAGCGCTGACCTTGCTGGATGCCTCTGAAGTCCAGCTAGACGGTGCTGCCACGCTGGTGCTGACCTTTTCTGTTCCGCTGAATCCTGAACAGGATTTCGCGAAAACAGTGCATGTCGTGGATAAGAAAAGCGGCAAGGTTGACGGGGCGTGGGAACTTGCGCCTAACCTGAAAGAGCTTCGCCTGCGCCATCTGGAGCCTAACCGCAACCTGGTCGTCACCGTTGAACCTGGCCTGCAGGCGCTGAACAAAGCGACGTTTGGTACTGATTATGAGAAAGCCCTGACCACCCGGGACGTTGAACCCACCGTCGGTTTTGCCAGCCGCGGCTCGCTGCTGCCGGGTAAAGTGGTGGAAGGGCTGCCGGTTATGGCGCTCAACGTCAACAATGTCGATGTCAACTTTTACCGCGTGAAGCCTGAATCGTTGGCCTCCCTTGTTAGTCAGTGGGAGTACCGTAACTCGCTGACCAACTGGGAATCCGACAACCTGCTGAAGATGGCGGAACTGGTTTACACCGGTCGATTCGATCTTAATCCGGCGCGCAACACGCGCGAAAAATTGCTATTGCCTCTGAAGGATATTAAACCGCTCCAGCAGTCTGGCGTTTATATCGCGGTCATGAACCAGGCCGGGCACTACAACTACAGCAACGCCGCGACGCTCTTTACCTTAAGCGATATTGGACTGTCCGCTCACCGTTATCATAACCGCCTGGACATCTTCACCCAGAGCCTGGAAAACGGGGCGGCGCAGTCCGGGGTTACCGTTACCCTGCTGAATGACAAAGGGCAGACCCTTGCCGAAGCAAACAGCGATGCCGACGGCCATGCGAAGCTTGAAACCGACAAAGAGGCCGCGCTGATCCTGGCCAGCAAAGACGGCCAGACCACGCTGCTTGACCTCAAGCTGCCGTCGCTCGATCTGGCGGAGTTCGATATTGCCGGTAGCCCCGGCTACAGCAAGCAGTTCTTTATGTTTGGCCCGCGCGATCTCTACCGCCCGGGTGAAACGGTGATCCTCAACGGCCTGCTGCGCGACAGTGACGGTAAGCCACTTCCGGATCAGCCCGTGAAGCTTGACGTGCTGCGTCCGGATGGACAGGTCGCGCGTACCATTGTCGTCAAGCCAGAGAACGGGCTCTATCGCTTTAACTATACGCTGGACAGCGGAGCGCAGACCGGCATGTGGCATATCCGCGCCAACACGGGCGATAACCTGCAGCGTCTGTGGGACTTCCATGTCGAAGACTTCATGCCAGAGCGCATGGCGCTCAACCTGAGCGGACAAAAAACGCCGCTATCACCGCAGGATAACGTCGACTTTAACGTGGTGGGCTATTACCTGTATGGCGCACCGGCCAACGGTAATTCTCTGCAGGGCCAGCTTTTCCTGCGTCCGCTGCGTGACGCGGTGTCTGCGCTGCCGGGCTTCCAGTTTGGCGATATCGCCGAAGAGAACCTGAGCCGCAGCCTGGATGAAGTGCAGCTTACGCTCGATGAGCAGGGGCGTGGGCAGGTTTCTACCGAAAGCCAGTGGAAAGAGGTGCATTCTCCGCTGCAGCTGATATTGCAGGCCAGCCTGCTGGAGTCCGGCGGCCGTCCGGTAACGCGTCGTGCTGAGCAGGCTATCTGGCCGGCGGCTGAGTTGCCGGGGATTCGTCCTCAGTTCGCCAGTAAAGCCGTTTATGACTACCGCACCGATACCACCGTCAACCAACCGATTGTTGACGAGAACGGCAACGCCAGCTTCGACATCGTGTATGCCGATGCCAGCGGAGCGAAAAAAGCGGTTTCCGGGTTACAGGTTCGTCTGATTCGCGAGCGTCGGGACTACTTCTGGAACTGGTCTGAGAGCGAAGGCTGGCAGTCTCAGTTCGATCAGAAAGACCTGGTCGAGGGCGAGCAGGAGCTAACTCTCAAGGCCGATGAGACGGGTAAAGTCACCTTCCCGGTGGAGTGGGGCTCTTATCGTCTGGAGGTGAAAGCGCCTGATGAGATGGTCAGCAGCGTGCGCTTCTGGGCGGGGTACAGCTGGCAGGATAACAGCGACGGCACCGGGGCAGCGCGCCCTGATCGCGTGACGCTGAAGCTGGATAAGCCAGCCTATCAGCCAGGCGACACCATCAACCTGCACATTGCAGCGCCGGCCGCAGGCAAGGGCTATGCGATGATCGAATCCAGCGAAGGGCCGCTGTGGTGGAAGGAGATCGACGTACCGGCAAACGGGCTTGATCTCGCTATCCCGGTCGACAAGGCGTGGAAACGTCACGATCTTTATCTGAGTACGCTGGTGGTGCGTCCTGGGGATAAATCAAAATCCGCTACGCCGAAACGCGCGGTCGGCCTGCTGCATCTGCCGATGGGCGACGAAAACCGTCGCCTGAATATTGCGCTCGATAACCCACAGAAAATGCGTCCAAACCAGACGCTCTCGGTGAAGGTGAAAGCCAGCGTGAAAGAGGGGGCCGTGCCGCAGAAGGTGAACGTCCTGGTATCGGCGGTGGACAGCGGCGTGCTGAACATTACCGATTACGTGACGCCTGATCCCTGGCAGGCTTTCTTTGGTCAGAAGAGCTACGGCGCGGATATCTACGACATTTATGGCCAGGTCATTGAAGGGCAGGGCCGCCTGGCCGCGCTGCGCTTCGGTGGCGATGGGGATGAACTGAAGCGCGGCGGCAAACCGCCGGTGAACCACGTCACCATCATTGCCCAGCAGGCACAGCCGGTCACGCTGGATGCCAACGGGGAAGGCACGATTACGCTGCCGATTGGAGACTTTAACGGTGAGCTGCGTCTGATGGCGCAGGCCTGGACGGAGGACGATTTCGGTAGCAGTGAAAGCAAGATTATTGTGGCCGCGCCGGTTATTACCGAGCTTAATACCCCACGCTTCCTGGCAAGTGGGGACACCTCACGCCTGACGCTGGATCTAACCAACCTGACCGACCAGCCGCAAACGCTGAACGTTGCCCTGACCGCAACAGGCAAATTATCGCTGGAAGGCGGGCAGCCGCAGCCGGTGCAACTGCCTCCGGGGGCACGAACCACCCTCTTTATTCCGGTGCGTGCGCTGGAAGGCTATGGTGACGGTGAGGTGACAGCACAGGTTACCGGCCTGCAGCTTCCGGGCGAGACCTTTGCGCCACAGCAGAAGAGCTGGAAAATCGGCGTGCGTCCGGCGTTCCCGGCGCAGACGGTCAATACCGGTGCCATGCTGAACCCTGGCGAATCCTGGACCGCACCGGCGCAGCACAGTAACGGTTTCTCTCCTGCCACCCTGCAGGGGCAACTGCTGCTGAGCGGAAAACCACCGCTCAACCTGGCGCGCTACATTCGTGAGCTGCAGGCCTATCCGTATGGCTGCCTGGAGCAGACCGCAAGCGGCCTGTTCCCGTCGCTCTATACTAACGCGGCGCAGCTTACGGCGCTTGGCATCAAAGGTGATACGGACGATAAACGCCGTGCCGCCATTGATATCGGTATTTCCCGTCTGCTGCAGATGCAGCGTGAAGACGGCGGGTTCGCGCTGTGGGATAAAAACGGTCCGGAAGAGTACTGGCTGACGGCCTACGTGACCGACTTCCTGGTGCGCGCGGGCGAGCAGGGTTACAGCGTACCTGCCGATGCGGTGAATAACGCCAATAGCCGCCTGCTGCGCTACCTGCAGGATCCGGGCATGATGTCCATTCGCTACAGCGACGATACTCAGGCCAGTAAATTTGCCGTGCAGGCCTATGCCGCTCTGGTGCTGGCACGTCAGCAAAAAGCACCGCTGGGAGCTCTGCGTGAAATCTGGGAACGTCACGCTCAGGCGGCGTCCGGGCTACCGCTGATGCAGCTGGGCATGGCGCTCAAGCTGATGGGCGATGCGCCGCGCAGCCAGCAGGCGCTGGATCTGGCGCTCAAAACACCGCGTAACGACAGCAAAACCTGGATGGCCGATTACGGCAGCCAGCTTCGCGATAACGCGCTGATGCTCTCCCTGCTGGAGGAGTACAAGCTGCTGCCGGATGCGCAGAATACGCTGCTGAATGCTCTGTCTGAACAGGCCTTCAGCCAGCGCTGGCTGTCAACGCAGGAGAGCAACGCGCTGTTCCTGGCCGGACGTTCGCTGCAAACCTTGTCCGGTACATGGCAGGCGAAAACCTCTCTGTCTGAGACCGCATCAGGCGGCGATAAGTCACTGGTACAAAACGTGAGCGGCGACCAGCTTGGCGCGCTGCAGGTGACCAATACCGGCACGACTCCGCTGTGGGTGCGTCTGGACAGCACCGGCTATCCGGAATACGCCCCTCAGCCGAGCGCGAACGTGCTGCAGGTTGAACGTCATATCCTGGCAACCGACGGCAGCACTAAATCACTCTCTTCCCTGAAGAGCGGTGAGCTGGTGCTGGTGTGGCTGGAAGTTAAAGCCAGCCAGAACGTGCCGGATGCGCTGGTGGTGGATCTCCTCCCTGCGGGTCTGGAGCTGGAAAACCAGAACCTGGCAAGCAGCAGCGCCAGCCTGCAGGACAGCGGTAGCGAAGTACAGAACCTGCTCAGCCAGATGCAGCAGGCGGACATTCAGCATATGGAATTCCGCGACGACCGCTTTGTGGCCGCCGTGCCGGTAAATGAAGGTCAGCCGGTCACGCTGGTCTATCTGGCGCGCGCCGTGACGCCGGGAACCTACCAGGTGCCGGTTCCGATGGTCGAGTCCATGTATGTGCCGCAGTGGCGGGCAACGGGGGCGGCCAGTGGCCCGCTGATTGTTGTTCCGTAATATGCGAATGGCACGTTTGACACGCTCCCGCTGGCTCTGGCTGGCGGGAGCGCTTCTCGTTTTATGGGGGCTAATTGTCGCCGCCGACCGCCTGTGGCCGTTGCCTCTGAAAGAGGTTAACCCTGCCCGGGTGGTGGTGGATGAGAAGGGCACGCCGCTCTGGCGTTTTGCCGATAGCGATGGGATCTGGCGCTATCCGGTGACGATCGAAGAGGTATCTCCCCGTTATCTTGAGGCGCTGATCCAGTATGAAGATCGCTGGTTCTGGGATCACCCCGGCGTAAACCCGCTCTCTGTTCTGCGCGCTGCCTGGCAGGATCTCACTTCCGGAAGAGTGGTTTCTGGCGGCAGCACGCTCACCATGCAGGTCGCGCGACTGCTGGACCCGCATCCGCGCACCGTTGGCGGCAAAATTCGCCAGCTCTGGCGGGCGATGCAGCTGGAGTGGCATCTTTCCAAGCGTGAGATCCTCACGCTCTATCTCAACCGCGCCCCGTTTGGCGGTACGCTGCAGGGTGTGGGGGCTGCAAGCTGGACGTATCTGGGCAAGCCGCCGTCGCAGCTCAGCTATTCCGACGCGGCGCTGCTGGCGGTGCTGCCGCAGGCACCGAGTCGTTTACGCCCGGACCGCTGGCCTGAACGGGCCGAAGCGGCGCGCAACAAAGTGCTCGACCGCATGGCGACGCAGGGCGTCTGGTCCGCAAAGCAGGTCAAAGAATCCCGTGAAGAATCAGTATGGCTGGCGCCCCGGCAGATGCCGCAGCTGGCGCCGCTCTTTGCACGGATGATGCTCGGCAAAAGTCGCGACACGAAAATTGTCACCACGCTGGATGCCGGACTGCAGCGGCAGCTGGAAGAGCTGGCAATGAACTGGAAATCCCGCCTGCCGGCACGCAGCTCGCTGGCGATGATCGTGGTCGATCATACCGATATGAAAGTGCGCGGCTGGGTAGGATCGGTGGATATCAACGATGACACGCGTTTTAGCCACGTAGATATGGTCAATGCGATCCGATCACCGGGATCGGTGTTAAAACCCTTTATCTACGGCATGGCGCTGGATGATGGCCTGATCCATCCCGCCTCGCTGCTTCAGGACGTTCCCAGAAAAACCGGTGATTATCGCCCGGGAAATTTTGACAGCGGTTTCCACGGACCGGTCAGCATGAGTGAAGCGCTGGTGCGCTCCCTCAACCTGCCGGCCGTACAGGTGCTGGAAGCCTACGGACCAAAACGATTTGCCGGGATGCTGAGCAATGCAGGCTTGCCGCTGATCCTGCCCGCGGGGGCGCAGCCGAATCTGTCTCTGATCCTCGGCGGGGCAGGCGCGCGGCTGGCAGATATCGCCGCTGCCTACAGCGCCTTTGCCCGACACGGTAAGGCGGGAAGGCTGCGCCTGCAGCCGGGCGATCCGCTGACTGAACGTCCGCTGTTATCACCGGGCTCGGCGTGGATTATTCGCCGTATTCTTGCCAATGAAGCGCAGCCGCTGCCGGATAATGCGCTACCGCAGGTTGCGCCGCTGGCGTGGAAAACCGGCACCAGCTACGGCTACCGTGATGCCTGGGCCATCGGTCTGAATGCCCGTTACGTGATAGGCATCTGGACCGGGCGACCGGACGGCACGCCCGTGGCGGGACAGTTTGGGTTTGCCAGTGCGGTGCCGCTATTAAACCAGGTCAATAACCTGCTTCAGTCGCGCTCAACGGTAGACGAAGCCCGCCTGCCGCGCGATCCGCGTCCGGAGAGCGTCGGGAGGGGCGTAATCTGCTGGCCGGGCGGCCAGTCGCTGCCGGAAGGCAGTGAAAACTGTCGACGTCGCCTGTCGACCTGGCTGCTGGATGGGAGTGAACCGCCCACGCTGCTCTTGCCCGAACAGGAAGGCATACGCGGGATCCGTTTCCCGGTCTGGCTGGATAAATCAGGTAAACGCGTGGCGGCAGATTGCCCGGATGCTACAGAGAAGGTCCTGGATGTCTGGCCGCTGCCGCTGGAGCCGTGGCTACCCGCAACCGAGCGTCGTGCGGTACGGGTCCCTCCTTCATCAACAACCTGCCCTCCGCTGTCGCAGGACGCACCTGCGCCACTCATCCTGACAGGCGTGCGCGAAGGGGCCGTCATCAAACGTCTGCCGGGGGAACCCCGCGTTTCGCTGCCGCTTCAGGCGACCGGCAATAGCGGTGAGCGCTGGTGGTTTTTGAACGGTGAACCGCTGAATGTGAAGGGAAGAGTTTACACATTACAGCTTGATAAACCGGGCGATTATCAGTTACTCGTTATGGATGAGACCGGGCAGGTCGCGACGGTGAATTTTACGCTGCAGTGACCTGAAAAAAGCTTTCTGATGTGAGCTGTTGCTAAAACTCGTCTTATTTTAAAAAAATGTTACCTGAATCCATAGGCAATGGCGCCATTGCTCATTATAATCCGCGCCACACCATACTCAGGTATGCAAAACAACAGAACATTGACAGAGGTTATCATGGCTATTGAACGTACTTTTTCCATCATCAAACCAAACGCGGTGGCAAAAAACGTTATTGGCAGCATCTTCGCTCGCTTTGAATCTGCAGGGTTCAAAATTGTTGGCACCAAAATGCTGCACCTGACCGTTGAGCAGGCTCGCGGCTTCTACGCTGAGCACGAAGGTCGCCCATTCTTTGACGGCCTGGTTGAGTTCATGACCTCCGGTCCAATCGTGGTCTCCGTGCTGGAAGGCGAAAACGCCGTACAGCGTCACCGCGACCTGCTGGGCGCAACCAACCCGGACAACGCGCTGGCAGGAACTCTGCGCGCTGATTACGCTGACAGCTTCACCGAGAACGGCACCCACGGTTCTGACTCTGTTGAATCTGCTGCACGCGAAATCGCTTTCTTCTTCGCTGAAGGCGAAGTGTGTCCACGTACCCGTTAATTTAACGGTTTCGTTTACACATTATTTTCGTAAATGCCGCGTCCAGACGTGGCATCCCTGCGCCAGACTTTGTACAATGCAACGCCCCGGACGAGCAGACCGCTTTCCGGGGCGTTTCTATTCAACCCTCCATGGGCCATAACGTGTAACAACGAGGCCGGTAAATATTATGTCTGAATTAGTGAATACCTCCGAAGTCGCCATTCCTGCGGTTCCCAATAAAAATGGAAAAATCAACCTGCTGGATCTGAACCGTCAGCAGATGCGCGAGTTCTTTAAAGAGATGGGCGAAAAGCCATTTCGTGCCGATCAGGTCATGAAGTGGATGTACCATTACTGCAGCGACAATTTTGATGACATGACTGACATCAACAAGGTCCTGCGCAACAAGCTCAAAGAAGTGGCTGAAATCCGCGCACCAGAAGTGGTGGAAGAGCAGCGCTCCGCGGATGGCACCATCAAATGGGCGATTGCGGTTGGCGATCAGCGCGTTGAAACCGTCTACATCCCGGAAGAAGACCGCGCTACGCTGTGCGTCTCCTCCCAGGTTGGCTGCGCGCTGGAGTGCAAATTCTGCTCAACCGCGCAGCAAGGCTTTAACCGTAACCTGCGCGTTTCAGAAATTATCGGCCAGGTCTGGCGTGCCGCGAAAATCGTGGGCGCGGCAAAAGTAACCGGCACGCGCCCTATCACCAACGTGGTGATGATGGGGATGGGTGAGCCGCTGCTGAACCTGACCAACGTCGTTCCGGCGATGGAAATCATGCTGGATGACTTCGGTTTTGGTCTGTCCAAGCGTCGCGTCACGCTGTCTACTTCTGGCGTTGTGCCTGCGCTGGACAAGCTTGGCGACATGATTGACGTCGCGCTGGCGATCTCCCTGCACGCGCCAAACGATGAAATTCGTGACGAAATTGTGCCGATCAACAAAAAGTACAATATCGAAACCTTCCTCGCTGCGGTGCGTCGCTACCTGGAGAAATCCAACGCCAACCAGGGCCGCGTCACTATCGAGTACGTGATGCTTGACCACGTCAACGACGGTACTGAACATGCGCATCAGCTGGCTGAACTGCTGAAAGATACGCCATGCAAAATCAACCTGATCCCATGGAACCCGTTCCCGGGCGCGCCGTATGGCCGTAGCTCGAACAGCCGTATCGACCGTTTCTCCAAGGTGCTGATGGAGTATGGTTTCACCACCATCGTGCGTAAAACCCGTGGTGATGACATTGATGCCGCATGCGGACAGCTGGCGGGTGATGTTATTGACCGTACCAAACGTACCCTGCGTAAACGCATGCAGGGCGAGACGATCGCGGTTAAAGCTGTTTGATTATTATGCACTCACGGCGCATTATCTGCGCCGTGAGGCATAGTCTTATGAATAATCAGTCAGATTCGTGATGACTGATCAATAATTACGGTGCGTTTCATCCGACTTTCGGGCAGTATGTAACGACGTAACAACAGTTTAGCCGTACGGGCAGGGCTGTACTGTCATCTCCGGGCTGACAGTCTTATACTCTCTGTTCAAGGTTAACTGACCAGAAGTTTCGCGGTGCGGGTGGCATTGTGACTCACCGGCGCCTGAACCCTTATTTTTCACGTACCAGTAGTTGTAGCGAATGAATACTGAAGCCACTCACGACCAACATGAAGCACTCTCCACTGGCGTTCGTCTTCGCAACGCCCGTGAACAACTCGGACTCAGCCAGCAAGCCGTTGCGGAACGCTTGTGCCTGAAGGTTTCCACGGTTCGCGATATTGAAGAAGATAAGGCGCCTGCCGATCTGGCTTCAACGTTCTTGCGCGGTTATATCCGCTCTTACGCAAAACTGGTGAATATCCCCGAAAACGAATTACTGCCAATGATGGAGAAGCAGGCGCCGGTCCGTGCAGCAAAAGTTGCGCCGATGCAGACCTTCTCTCTGGGGAAACGTCGTAAAAAACGTGACGGCTGGCTGATGAGCTTTACCTGGCTTGTGCTGTTTGTGGTGATCGGTCTGACCGGTGCATGGTGGTGGCAAAACCACAAGGCGCAGCAGGAAGAGATCACCACCATGGCCGATCAATCGTCTGCTGAACTCAACCAGGCCGGAAATGATAACGCCCAGAGCGTGCCGCTGAATACCGACGGTGCGGCGTCCTCCAGCGAACCACAGACCGCAGCGCCAGACGCGTCTGCAACCGGTGCGACACAGGCTCCTGCAGCAACGGCTGACACCGCTGCGCCGCAGGCTCAGGATCAAAACGCGGTTGTTGCCCCTTCTCAGGCAAATGTTGATACGGCGGCGAACGCGCCTGCTGCTACTCAGCCTGCAGACAATACCGCAGCGTCTCTGCCAACCAGCCCGGCGGGTACGGCGACAGCAGCCGATCCTAACGCACTGGTGATGAACTTCAGCGCCGATTGCTGGCTGGAAGTTACTGACGCGACTGGTAAAAAACTGTTCAGCGGCCTGCAGCGTAAAGATGGCACGTTAAATCTAATCGGCCAGGCTCCTTATAAACTTAAAATCGGCGCTCCGGCAGCGGTACAGATCCAGTATCAAGGAAAACCTGTCGATCTGAGCCGCTTTATCAGAACTAACCAGGTTGCACGTCTTACCGTTAATGCCGAACAATCAGCAGCACAGTAACAGACGGGCAACGCGGGAGATTTTTCATGCATAACCAGGCTCCGATTCAACGTAGAAAATCGAAACGGATTTACGTTGGGAATGTGCCAATAGGCGATGGGGCACCTATCGCCGTTCAGTCGATGACCAACACGCGCACCACCGATGTGGAAGCGACGGTCAATCAAATCAAAGCATTAGAACGTGTAGGCGCGGACATTGTTCGCGTCTCCGTCCCGACCATGGATGCCGCTGAGGCGTTCAAACTGATCAAACAGCAGGTCAGCGTTCCGCTGGTGGCGGATATTCACTTCGACTACCGCATCGCACTGAAAGTGGCCGAATACGGCGTCGATTGCCTGCGTATTAACCCGGGCAACATCGGTAACGAAGAGCGTATCCGCATGGTCGTGGACTGCGCCCGCGATAAAAATATCCCTATCCGTATTGGCGTTAACGCCGGTTCCCTGGAAAAAGACCTGCAGGAAAAATACGGCGAGCCTACGCCACAGGCGCTGCTCGAATCCGCTATGCGTCACGTCGATCATCTTGATCGTCTTAACTTCGAACAGTTCAAAGTCAGCGTAAAAGCGTCCGACGTGTTCCTGGCGGTAGAGTCTTATCGCCTGCTGGCAAAGCAGATCGACCAGCCTCTGCACCTCGGGATCACCGAAGCGGGTGGCCTGCGCAGCGGCTCGGTAAAATCCGCGATCGGTCTTGGGCTGCTGCTCTCTGAAGGGATCGGTGACACCCTGCGCGTCTCGCTGGCGGCCGATCCGGTCGAAGAGATCAAGGTCGGTTTCGATATCCTGAAGTCGCTGCGTATTCGCGCGCGTGGGATCAACTTCATTGCCTGCCCAACCTGCTCACGTCAGGAGTTTGATGTGATCGGGACGGTGAATGCCCTGGAGCAACGTCTGGAAGACATTATCACCCCGATGGACGTCTCCATCATCGGCTGTGTGGTAAACGGCCCGGGTGAAGCGCTGGTGTCAACCCTGGGCGTGACCGGCGGTAACAAGAAAAGTGGTCTCTATGAAGATGGCGTTCGTAAAGATCGTCTGGATAATAGCGACATGATCGACCAGCTTGAAGCCCGCATCCGTGCGAAAGCCGCCATGATGGACGAGACACAGCGTATTAACGTTCAGCAGGTTGAAAAATAACGTGATGGGAAGCCGCGAGCTTCCCATGTATGATTGAACCCATTCTTTGGGTTTTTTTTGTATATAGAAAGAGAATAAACGTGGCAAAAAACATTCAAGCCATCCGCGGCATGAACGATTATCTGCCTGGCGAAACCGCCATCTGGCAGCGCATTGAAGGCACGCTGAAGCAGGTGCTCGGCAGCTACGGTTACAGCGAAATTCGTTTGCCGATTGTAGAGCAGACCCCGTTATTCAAACGCGCGATCGGTGAAGTCACCGACGTGGTTGAAAAAGAGATGTACACCTTTGAGGACCGCAACGGCGACAGCCTGACCCTGCGTCCGGAAGGTACGGCGGGCTGCGTACGCGCCGGCATCGAACATGGTCTTCTGTACAATCAGGAGCAGCGCCTGTGGTATATCGGCCCGATGTTCCGCCACGAACGTCCTCAGAAAGGTCGTTATCGCCAGTTCAATCAGCTGGGTGTGGAAGTCTTTGGTCTGCAGGGCCCGGACATCGACGCCGAACTGATTATGCTGACCGCCCGCTGGTGGCGCGCCCTCGGTATCGCCGATCACGTTTCCCTTGAGCTGAACTCTATTGGTTCTCTGGAAGCGCGCGCTAACTACCGCGATGCGCTGGTGGCGTTCCTGGAACAGCATAAAGAGAAGCTGGACGAAGACTGCAAACGTCGCATGTACAGCAACCCGCTGCGCGTTCTGGATTCCAAAAACGCCGATGTTCAGGCTTTGCTGAACGATGCGCCTGCGCTGGGTGACTATCTGGATGAAGAATCTCGCGAACACTTCGCGGGCCTGTGCAAGCTCCTTGAAGCGGCAGGCATCGCCTATACCGTGAATCAACGCCTGGTACGCGGTCTGGACTACTACAACCGTACCGTGTTTGAGTGGGTGACCACGAGCCTCGGCTCTCAGGGCACCGTGTGCGCGGGCGGTCGTTATGACGGTCTGGTAGAGCAACTTGGCGGTCGCGCAGCACCTGCTGTTGGCTTCGCGATGGGTCTTGAGCGACTTGTTTTGCTGGTTCAGGCAGTTAATCCGGAATTTAAAGCAGATTCCGTTGTCGATATATACCTGGTGGCCTCAGGCGCGGAAACGCAGTCTGCGGCGATGCAGCTTGCCGAACGCGTGCGCGATGCGCTGCCGGGCGTTAAGCTGATGACCAACCATGGCGGCGGCAACTTTAAAAAACAGTTTGCTCGTGCCGATAAGTGGGGCGCAAGTATTGCACTGGTGCTGGGTGAGTCCGAAGTGGCTAACGGCGAAGTGGTGGTGAAGGACCTGCGCTCTGGTGAGCAGACAACGGTAACGCAGGACGGCGTTGCGGCGCACTTGCGCACTCTATTGGGCTAAGGAGAAGGACTGCGTGGAAATTTACGAGAACGAACACGATCAGGTCGACGCGATTAAGCGCTTCTTTGTTGAAAACGGCAAAGCGCTGGTTGTTGGGGTTGTTTTAGGTATCGGTGCGCTGGTGGGCTGGCGTTACTGGAACAATCATCAGGCAGATTCCGCGCGCGGCGCGTCTCTGTCCTATGAAAATACCGTGAGCGCAATTCGTGCCGATCAGCCTCAAACGCTGACGGCGGCAGAAAAGTTTGCGGCTGACAACAAAAACACCTACGGTGCACTGGCTGCGCTGGAAGTGGCTCAGCAGTACGTTGATAAGAACGAACTGGATAAAGCCGCTGCACAGCTGTCTCAGGGCCTTGCTGCCGCCAGTGATGAAAACCTGAAAGCGGTGATCAATCTGCGCCTGGCACGTATTCAGGTTCAGCAGAAGAAAGCTGACGATGCGCTGAAAACGCTCGATACCATCAAAGGCGAAGGCTTTGCTGCCATCGTTGCCGATCTGCGCGGTGAAGCACTGCTGAGCAAAGGTGACAAAGCGGGCGCGCGTAAAGCGTGGCAAGCTGGCGTAGAGAGCAATGCTTCACCTGCGCTGAGCGAAATGATGCAGATGAAAATAAATAATTTGTCCGTCTGAGAGGGACCCGATGCAATTGCGTAAATTACTTCTGCCAGGACTGCTTTCTGTTACGTTATTGAGTGGTTGTTCACTGTTCAGTGGCGAAGAAGACGTTGTGAAAATGTCCCCACTGCCGACGGTTGAAAACCAGTTTACCCCATCCACCGCGTGGGATGTCTCCGTGGGCAATGGGATTGGTGATTTCTATTCCAACCTTCATCCAGCGTATGCAGACAGCGTTGTCTATGCCGCTGACCGCAAAGGTACCGTGAAAGCGGTGAACGCCGATGACGGGAAAGAAGTGTGGTCCGTTAACCTGGCGGAAAAAGACGGCTGGTTCTCCCGTAAGCCTGCACTGCTGTCTGGCGGTCTGACCGTTGCCGGTGGCCATGTTTACGTGGGCAGCGAAAAGGCGCAGGTGTATGCGCTGAACAGCAGCGACGGCTCCATTGCCTGGCAAACAACCGTGGCGGGTGAATCCCTGTCGCGTCCGGTAGTAAGCGACGGCCTGGTGCTGATTCATACCAGCAACGGCCAGCTGCAGGCGCTGAACGAAGCGGACGGCCTGGTGAAATGGACCGTTAACCTGGATATGCCTGCGCTCTCTCTGCGCGGCGAATCTGCCCCGGCTACCGCATTTGGTGCTGCCATTGTGGGCGGTGATAACGGTCGCGTGAGTGCCGTGCTGATGCAGCAGGGCCAGATGATCTGGCAGCAGCGTATCTCTCAGGCCACAGGCTCAACGGAAATTGACCGTCTGAGCGACGTGGATACAACGCCTGTTATCGTTAACGGTGTGGTTTACGCCCTGGCCTATAACGGCAACCTGACCGCGCTGGATCTGCGCAGCGGCCAGATCATGTGGAAACGTGAGCTGGGCTCGGTGAACGATTTCATCGTTGAGGGTAACCGTATTTATATGGTTGACCAGAACGACCGTCTGCTGGCCCTGAGCACCGAAGGCGGCGTAACGCTGTGGACGCAAAGCGACCTGCTGCACCGTCTCCTGACCGCACCGGCGCTGTACAACGGTAGCCTGGTTGTCGGCGACAGCGAAGGGTATATGCACTGGATCGATCCGGATAACGGCCGCTTTGTTGCGCAGCAAAAAGTCGACAGCTCCGGTTTCCTGACCGACCCGGTTGTGGCCGACGGCAAACTGCTGATTCAGGCAAAAGACGGCACGCTGTACGCGATCACGCGTTAATTACCCGGCGGTTGTAGTATACTAAACGGCTCCTGTTCACTCAGGAGCCGTTTTGACATTTTTAAAAACGCCGCGAAAGCGACGTTATTTTGAATTTTATGAGGCTTCAAACATGGTACCTGTGGTCGCGCTTGTCGGGCGCCCTAACGTTGGAAAATCCACTCTTTTTAACCGTTTAACACGCACCCGTGATGCGCTGGTTGCGGATTTCCCGGGGCTGACGCGTGACCGTAAGTACGGTCGTGCAGAGGTGGAAGGACGCGAGTTCATCTGTATTGATACCGGCGGTATTGACGGCACGGAAGACGGCGTGGAAACCCGCATGGCGGAACAGTCGCTGCTGGCGATTGAAGAAGCGGACGTGGTGCTGTTCATGGTGGATGCACGCGCTGGCCTGATGCCGGCGGACTCCGCTATCGCTAAACACCTGCGTTCACGCGAAAAACCAACCTTCCTGGTGGCGAACAAAACCGACGGCATCGATGCCGATCAGGCCATCGCGGATTTCTGGTCTCTGGGCCTGGGTGAAATCTATCCTATCGCGGCATCGCATGGCCGTGGCGTTACCAGCCTGCTGGAAACCGTTCTGCTGCCGTGGGTGGACGAAGTAAACCCGCCGGAAGAAGTAGACGAAGACGCTGAATACTGGGCGCAGTTCGAAGACGGAGAAGAGGGCGAAGAAGAGCCTGAAGACGACTTCAACCCGCAGGACCTGCCGATCAAGCTGGCCATCGTGGGTCGTCCAAACGTAGGTAAGTCTACGCTTACTAACCGTATTCTGGGTGAAGAGCGCGTGGTCGTTTACGATATGCCGGGGACCACCCGCGACAGCATCTACATCCCGATGCAGCGCGATGAGCGTGAATATGTCCTCATCGACACCGCCGGGGTGCGTAAGCGCGGGAAAATCACCGATGTGGTGGAGAAATTCTCCGTTATCAAAACCCTGCAGGCGATCGAAGATGCTAACGTAGTGCTGCTCGTCATCGACGCACGCGAGGGTATCTCCGATCAGGACCTCTCTCTGCTCGGCTTTATCCTCAATAGTGGGCGCTCACTGGTTATCGTGGTCAATAAGTGGGATGGCCTGAGCAACGAAGTGCGTGAGCAGGTGAAAGAGACCCTCGACTTCCGTCTGGGCTTTATCGACTTTGCCCGCGTACACTTCATCTCTGCGCTGCACGGCAGCGGTGTGGGTAACCTGTTCGAATCCGTGCGTGAAGCTTACGACAGCTCCACCCGTCGTCAGAGCACCGCCATGCTGACCCGTATCATGAACATGGCTGCGGAAGACCATCAGCCGCCGCTGGTGCGCGGTCGTCGCGTGAAGCTGAAATACGCCCACGCCGGTGGTTATAACCCGCCAATCGTGGTGATCCACGGCAACCAGGTGAAAGACCTGCCAGACTCCTACAAGCGTTACCTGATGAACTACTTCCGTAAATCGCTGGACGTGATGGGCACGCCTATCCGTATCCAGTTCAAGGAAGGGGAAAACCCGTTCGCCAACAAGCGCAACACCCTGACGCCAAACCAGATGCGTAAGCGTAAGCGCCTGATTAAGCACATTAAGAAAAGCAAATAAGCTTTGCTGAACACACAAAAGCCCGCGACTATCGCGGGCTTTTTTTTGCCCAATCATACCGCCGGTTTTCTCTGTGTGAAGTCAATCACTATTCACTTTTAACCAAGTTTAAATCTAAGAAAGTAGACAATCGTCGAATTTTCATCTTAAAGTCCAGGGTCCGGTACTAGACAAAACTAGCGCCTGGTTATCAAATGGTTAACTAACTTTTCGCCGCATGTAAAAAATCGGCCAGATACGTAACTGGCCGGCGTACCTGCTGGTGTTTACAAGCACGACGACATACCTTTCGGGAGAATTATGCAATCCACTGTTAATCAAAAAGAGAGCCGAACGTTCTTCGGCCACCCGTATCCGCTCGGTTCGTTGTTCTTCACCGAGATGTGGGAGCGTTTCTCGTTTTACGGCATTCGTCCGTTACTGATCCTGTTTATGGCCGCCACAGTCTATGACGGCGGGATGGGCCTGGCGCGAGAAAACGCCTCGGCGATTGTCGGTATCTTTGCCGGTACCATGTACCTGGCCGCGCTGCCGGGCGGCTGGCTGGCGGATAACTGGCTCGGTCAGCAGAGAGCCGTCTGGTACGGTTCGATTCTGATTGCGCTCGGTCACCTGTCGATTGCGCTCTCGGCGGTGATGGGGAACAACCTGTTCTTTATCGGCCTGATGTTCATCGTGCTCGGCTCCGGGCTGTTTAAGACCTGTATCTCGGTCATGGTCGGTACCCTATATAAAAAAGGCGACGCGCGTCGTGACGGCGGTTTCTCGCTGTTCTACATGGGCATAAACATGGGCTCGTTCATCGCGCCGCTGATTTCCGGCTGGCTGATTAAAACCCACGGCTGGCACTGGGGCTTTGGCATTGGCGGTATCGGGATGCTGGTAGCGCTGATTATCTTCCGCGTGTTTGCCGTTCCGGCCATGAAACGCTATGACGGCGAAGTTGGCCTCGACTCCACCTGGAACAGCCCGGTTGTGAAGCGTAACGGCGTGGGCGTTTGGCTGCTGGCGCTGGCGGCAGGCGTGGCAACGCTCGTGACGCTGATTGCGCAGGGCGTGATTGTAATTAACCCGGTCGCGGTAGCCAGCGTGCTGGTCTACGTGATTGCTGCATCCGTTGCCCTCTACTTTATTTATCTGTTTGTTTTTGCAGGCCTGAACCGTACAGAGCGCGCCAGGCTGCTGGTCTGCTTTATTCTGCTGATCTCCGCGGCGTTCTTCTGGTCCGCGTTTGAACAGAAGCCAACCTCGTTCAACCTGTTTGCCAACGACTACACTAACCGCATGATCGGCGATTTCGAAATTCCGGCGGTGTGGTTCCAGTCAATCAACGCCCTGTTCATCATCCTGCTGGCACCGGTGTTCAGCTGGGCGTGGCCAAAGCTGGCGAGCATGAACATTCGTCCGAGCAGTATCACCAAGTTTGTTATCGGTATTCTGTGTGCCGCAGCGGGCTTTGGCCTGATGATGCTGGCGGCGCAGAACGTGCTGAGCAGCGGTGGGGCGGGCGTATCGCCGTTCTGGCTGGTGGGCAGCATCCTGATGCTGACGCTCGGCGAACTGTGTCTCAGCCCGATTGGCCTGGCAACCATGACGCTGCTGGCGCCGGAGAGAATGCGCGGCCAGATGATGGGGCTGTGGTTCTGTGCGAGCGCGCTGGGTAACCTGGCGGCGGGCCTGATTGGCGGCCACGTGAAGGCTGACCAGCTTGATATGTTGCCGGATCTCTTTGCGCGTTGCTCCATCGCGCTGCTGATTTGTGCAGCGGTACTGATCGTCCTCATTGTTCCGGTTCGCCGCATGCTGGAAAATGCGCAGACTAAACCGGCGGCTGAAGCCTGATAACATTCACCCTGACGGGGCAGTTATCTTGCCCCGATAAAACCCAACAGGAGAGAAAATGACGATTACCTGCCCGGATTGCCGGGCACCGCTTGAGCCCCTGAATGGGGTGGCACACTGCGAGAGCTGTAATAAGGATATTGCGCTTGAAGCCCGCTGCCCGGAGTGCCATCAGCCACTCCAGGTCTTAAAAGCCTGTGGGGCGGTGGATTATTTCTGCCAGAACGGCCACGGTCTTATCTCCAAAAAACGCGTGGAGTTCGTTCGGGCCGAAGGTTAATCGCACACGCAGCCTTCGCCTTTCTTCCACAGCTCGACCAGCGACTCGGGCGCTTCCTGCTCCGGTACCAGCACGATGATATCGGCGTAGTGCGCCTGATTTTGCCCGGTCCAGATAATCTGGATGCGGAAATAGCGCTGGTCGCCGCTGCCGGGTGAAGAGGCTTGCCCGGGCGGCTGGCCGCGTGGAAAGGCCTGCTCCAGGATGCTTACCAGTCGCTGGCGCTGGGCCTCATTGAGCGAGGAGAGCGCGATGGTGCGCTGTCCGCTCAGCTTGGGAATAAAAGCGACGCCGCCTTCCCGGGCCAGCTCAACAACGGCGTCATCCGTCAGTTCCGGAACCTGCATTTACAACACTCCCACCTGTTCCCAGGCTTGTTTAATGGCCGCCCCCACGTCGCCGCCGGAACGTTTCTCTCCGTGCGCGATCGTCAGTTTTGCGAAAGCCTCAAAATCCGCATCCTGCGCCAGATTGCGATCGCAAACCGTGTCGTACCAGGCATAACCCGCTTTTTTCCAGGCGTAGCCGCCGATCGCCGTCGCGGCCAGATAAAATGCCCGGTTGGGGATGCCGGAGTTCAAGTGCACGCCGCCGTTATCCTCACGCGTTTTGATGAAATCTTTCATGTGTGCAGGCTGCGGGTCTTTGCCGAGCAGCGGATCGTTGTAGGCGGTGCCCGGTTCAGACATCGAGCGCAGCCCTTTGCCGTTGATGCCTTTTGCCAGTAATCCCTCACCAATCAGCCAGTCCGCTTTATCGGCGGTTTGCTTCAGATGGTACTGCTTCACCAGTGATCCAAACACGTCCGACAGCGACTCGTTCAGCGCGCCGGACTGCTCAAAGTAGATAAGCCCGGCTTCGGTCTCGGTCACGCCGTGGCTCAGCTCGTGCGCCACGACGTCTATGGCGATGGTAAAGCGGTTAAATATTTCCCCGTCACCGTCGCCGAATACCATCTGCTGTCCGTTCCAGAAGGCGTTCTGATATTCCCGGCCATAGTGAACGGTACCGGTTAAAATAAGCCCTTTATTATCGAGCGAATCGCGCTGATATTCCTTCCAGAAGAAATCATGGGTAATACCTAAATACTCGTAGGCCTCATCCACCGCTATATCGCCGTTCGACGGCTGGCCTTCGTAACGCACCTGCGTACCTGGTAGTTCCTGAGTCTGCTTTGCGTCGTAAATATCACGCTCAAGCTGCCCGGCTTTATTCACGTGCGGCGCAGCGGGTTTGCCGGGCATATGTGCCATCAGCGTCTGGACATGGGTTAAGGTCTGGCGGGCACAGCGCTGCTGCGGTTCGGAACCGCTTTCGATAATACGACGAAGAATATACGGCGGAATAACGCTATTAAGATGGGTCATGCTGCTCTCCTTATTAAAAAAGGGAATAGCAGCAGTATAGTAAGTAACCGGCGAAGAATTATCCGGTTTTACGCTGACGCGTTTTTTTCACCGGTTTAATTGATTTCACTTCGCTTTCTACCCAGCCGTCTGACAGGCGCGTCGTCAGCACATCGCCTGTACTCACCTGTTTGGTTTGCTTCAGCACTTTGCCGTCCGTCGCCGTCGTCACGCTATAGCCGCGCGCCAGCGTGGAGAGGGGGCTAACCGCTTCAAGGTGGGTCACCGCATTGCCAAAGCGTTCGCGGGTGGTGCTCAGTCGCGCACGGATAGTTTCCGCCAGACGATACTCCAGCTGCTGAATTCGCGTTTGCGCGCGATAAATTTTCGGCTGCGGGTTCTGCTGGTTCAGGCGCTGGGTCGCGCGCTGCTGGCGCGATATCGCGCGCTTAAGCTGCGCGTCCACCGCAACGTTCATGCGCTGACGCAGACGTTCCAGAACGGTCTGCTGACGCGCCAGACGCAGCTGCGGGTGCTGCTGCTGTAGACGGTGGTGAAGCTGGGTAAAGCGCCGGGTCCGGTTGGCGAGGTAGTAGTCCATCGCCATCTCAAGACGCTGCTGGCCGTTCTGAATCTGACGCAGCAGCTCCAGCTGGTTGCGGCTGACCACTTCCGCCGCCGCGGACGGCGTCGGCGCGCGGAGATCCGCGACAAAATCGGCGATCGTTACGTCCGTTTCGTGGCCGACGGCGCTCACCACGGGGATCTGACTTGCAAAGATTGCCCGCGCCACGCGCTCGTCGTTAAAGCTCCACAAGTCTTCCAGCGAGCCGCCGCCGCGCCCGACGATTAGGACGTCGCACTCCTGACGGGCGTTCGCCAGCTCAATGGCGCGCACAATCTGGCCCGGCGCATCGTCACCCTGCACGGCGGTCGGGTAGATAATGACGGGCAGGGAAGGGTCGCGACGCTTCAGCACGTGCAAAATATCGTGCAGTGCCGCACCGGTTTTCGAGGTGATGACCCCAACGCAGTGGGCGGGGGAGGGCAGCGTCTTTTTGTACTGCTGGTCGAACAGCCCCTC
The DNA here is from genome assembly GCF_027947695.1 of Enterobacter sp. PI-10. Classification (NCBI taxonomy): domain Bacteria; kingdom Pseudomonadati; phylum Pseudomonadota; class Gammaproteobacteria; order Enterobacterales; family Enterobacteriaceae; genus Enterobacter; species Enterobacter sp. PI-10. The sequence continues at coordinate 81,573 of NZ_JAJNOG010000003.1, forward strand.
GGCAGAGAGCCGGGCTTTTAACTGTTCATACTTCTGCTGCAGCAGGCCTTCGCCCGCGGGTTGCATGCTCTCGACGATAATCTGATAGTCGCCGCGCGGCTCATACAGGGTGATATTGGCGCGAACCAGAACCTGCTGGCCGTGCTGAGGGCGAAACGTCACGCGACGGTTGCTGTTGCGGAACATTGCGCAGCGCACCTGGGCGGTGTCGTCTTTTAAGGTAAAGTACCAGTGACCGGAGGACGGCTGCGTGAAGTTAGAGATCTCACCGCTGATCCAGACCTGCCCCATTTCCTGCTCAAGCAGCAAACGCACCGTCTGATTCAGGCGGCTGACGGTATAAATTGAGGGGGATTGAGAGGATAACATGTGAGCGGGATCAAATTCTAAATCAGCAAGTTATTCAGTCGATAGTAACCTGCTGAGAGGCAATCGCAAGCTTTTTTATAAAAAAGTGTAGATGCAATCGGTTACGCTCTGTATAATGCCACGGCAATATTTAACCACCCAGGTCAGAGATATTGCCCATGCTACGTATCGCTAAAGAAGCACTGACGTTTGACGACGTCCTCCTCGTTCCCGCTCACTCCACCGTTCTGCCGAATACTGCCGACCTCAGCACGCAGTTGACGAAAACCATTCGCCTGAACATTCCTATGCTCTCTGCGGCAATGGACACCGTGACTGAAGCGCGCCTGGCTATTGCCCTGGCACAGGAAGGCGGCATTGGCTTTATCCACAAAAACATGTCCATCGAACGTCAGGCAGAAGAAGTTCGCCGCGTGAAGAAGCATGAATCCGGCATCGTGTCTGACCCACAGACCGTTCTGCCAACCACCACGCTGCACGAAGTGAAAGCCCTGACCGAGCGTAACGGCTTTGCCGGTTACCCGGTGGTGACCGAAGAGAACGAACTGGTTGGTATTATTACCGGTCGTGACGTGCGTTTCGTGACTGACCTGAACCAGCCTGTTAGCGTGTACATGACGCCAAAAGAGCGTCTGGTTACCGTTCGCGAAGGTGAAACCCGCGACGTGGTGCTGGCAAAAATGCACGAAAAACGCGTTGAAAAAGCGCTGGTTGTTGACAGCAACTTCCACCTGCGCGGCATGATCACCGTTAAAGATTTCCAGAAAGCAGAACGTAAGCCTAACGCCTGTAAAGACGAGCATGGCCGTCTGCGCGTCGGCGCTGCGGTTGGCGCAGGTGCCGGTAACGAAGAGCGCGTTGACGCGCTGGTTGCTGCGGGCGTTGACGTCCTGCTGATTGACTCCTCTCACGGCCACTCCGAAGGCGTTCTACAGCGTATCCGTGACACCCGTGCCAAATACCCTGACCTGCAGATCATCGGCGGTAACGTGGCGACGGGCGCAGGCGCTCGCGCGCTGGCTGACGCCGGCTGCAGCGCGGTGAAAGTGGGTATCGGCCCTGGCTCTATCTGTACTACCCGTATCGTGACCGGCGTGGGCGTTCCGCAGATCACCGCGGTGTCTGACGCGGTTGAAGCGCTGGAAGGCACCGGTATTCCGGTTATCGCTGACGGCGGTATTCGCTTCTCTGGCGACATCGCGAAAGCGATCGCAGCGGGCGCAGCTGCCGTAATGGTAGGCTCCATGCTGGCCGGTACCGAAGAATCCCCGGGTGAAATCGAACTCTATCAGGGCCGTTCTTACAAATCTTACCGCGGTATGGGCTCCCTGGGCGCGATGTCCAAAGGCTCCTCTGACCGTTACTTCCAGACCGATAACGCCGCAGACAAACTGGTGCCAGAAGGTATCGAAGGTCGCGTTGCCTATAAAGGCCGTCTGAAAGAAATTATTCACCAGCAGATGGGCGGCCTGCGCTCCTGTATGGGTCTGACCGGCTGTGGTACCATTGACCTGCTGCGTACTAAAGCGGAATTCGTACGCATCAGCGGTGCGGGTATCCAGGAGAGCCACGTTCACGACGTGACGATCACCAAAGAGTCCCCGAACTACCGTCTGGGCTCCTGATAAGTTTCCGCGCCCGGCTTCTGCCGGGCGCTCTGTTTTTGTTTCACTTGCCTCGGAATTAGCGTCAATGACGGAAAACATTCATAAACATCGCATTCTCATCCTGGACTTCGGTTCTCAGTACACTCAGCTGGTGGCGCGTCGCGTGCGTGAACTGGGCGTTTACTGTGAGCTGTGGGCGTGGGATGTCACGGAAGCACAGATTCGCGAATTCAATCCAAGCGGCATCATCCTGTCCGGCGGCCCGGAAAGCACCACCGAAGAGAACAGTCCGCGCGCGCCGCAGTACGTGTTCGAAGCTGGCGTGCCGGTATTCGGCGTTTGCTACGGTATGCAGACCATGGCAATGCAGCTGGGCGGCCACGTAGAAGGCTCCAGCGAGCGCGAGTTCGGCTATGCGCAGGTTGAAGTGGTTAACGACAGCGCGCTGGTGCGCGGTATCGAAGACTCCCTGACCGCAGATGGCAAACCGCTGCTGGACGTGTGGATGAGCCACGGCGACAAAGTCACCGCTATCCCGTCTGACTTCGTGACCGTTGCTAGCACAGAGAGCTGCCCGTTTGCCATCATGGCGAACGAAGAAAAACGCTTCTACGGCGTGCAGTTCCACCCGGAAGTAACCCACACCCGTCAGGGTATGCGCATGCTGGAGCGCTTCGTGCGCGACATCTGCCAGTGTGAAGCCCTGTGGACCCCGGCAAAAATCATCGACGACGCCGTTGAGCGTATTCGCCAGCAGGTTGGCGATGACAAAGTGATCCTCGGCCTCTCCGGCGGCGTGGACTCCTCCGTGACCGCGATGCTGCTGCACCGCGCTATCGGCAAAAACCTGACCTGCGTCTTCGTGGACAACGGCCTGCTGCGCCTGAACGAAGCCCAGCAGGTTATGGACATGTTCGGCGACCACTTCGGTCTGAACATCGTTCACGTGGAAGGCGAGCAGCGCTTCCTGGACGCGCTGAAAGGCGAGAACGATCCGGAAGCAAAACGTAAGATCATCGGTCGCGTGTTCGTGGAAGTGTTCGACGAAGAAGCGCTGAAGCTGGACGACGTCAAATGGCTGGCGCAGGGCACCATCTATCCTGATGTGATCGAGTCTGCGGCATCCGCCACAGGCAAAGCGCACGTCATCAAATCTCACCACAACGTGGGCGGCCTGCCGAAAGAGATGAAGATGGGTCTGGTTGAACCGCTGCGCGAACTGTTCAAAGACGAAGTGCGTAAGATCGGTCTGGAACTGGGGCTGCCGTACGACATGCTCTACCGTCACCCGTTCCCGGGTCCGGGTCTGGGCGTGCGCGTGCTGGGCGAAGTGAAGAAAGAGTACTGCGACCTGCTGCGTCGTGCGGACGCGATCTTCATCGAAGAGCTGCACAAAGCTGACTTGTACAACAAGGTAAGCCAGGCGTTCACCGTGTTCCTGCCGGTTCGCTCCGTCGGCGTGATGGGCGATGGCCGTAAGTACGACTGGGTTGTTTCCCTGCGTGCGGTGGAAACCATCGACTTCATGACCGCGCACTGGGCGCACCTGCCGTATGACTTCCTGGGCCGCGTGTCTAATCGCATCATCAACGAAGTGAACGGTATTTCCCGCGTGGTGTATGACATCAGCGGTAAGCCACCGGCTACGATTGAGTGGGAATAATTTCCCTCTGAATTAACCCAAAACCCTCTGCCTGTGCAGGGGGTTTTTTATTTTCCTATTTCCCTTCACCCAGCCGATACGCCAGCGCCACCACCAGCGACTGCACCAGGCACAGCGTCGCCGACTGAGACCGAAACGCATCCACCTGCGCCTCTTTCACCACAAAGCAGAGATCGCTGAACGTCGCCAGCGGGCTGATCTGGCTGTCCGTAATCACAATCTGCCGCGCGCCGACGCTGGCGGCGGTTTCGCTGACCATCACCGTCTCTTCCGCGTACGGCGAGAAGCTTATCGACACCACGATGTCGCGCGCCTTAATGCGGCTGATCTGCTCGCGCAGCATCCCGCCCATGCCGTCGAGCAGGATAGGGCGGCACTCCAGATGGCTCAGTGCATAGGTAATGTACGCGGCGACGCTAAAGGAGCGGCGCAGTCCGGCGATGTAGATGGTGTCGGCGTCGGCCAGCAGCTGTACCGCGCGCTCCAGCATCTCCGGCTCGGCGCGGGCGGCCAGCTGCTGCAGCGCCTGCGCGTTCGAGCGGGCAAACTCCTGCAGGATATCGAGCGGCGTTTCCGGCACGGCCTCGCTCTCCATCTCGCGGAACAGCCGGGCGCGGTCGCTGTAGCTGGCGGTCTCCTCCACCAGGTTCATGCGAAACAGCTGTTTCATTTCGTTGAAGCCGGTGAAGTCAAAGGCGTTGGCAAAGCGGATCAGCGTCGAGGGCGGCACGTCGGCGCGCTCGGCAATGACGGCAACCGTATCAAAGGCCACGCTGTTGGTGTTGTCCAGCACGTAGCGGGAGACCTGCTGCAGCCTCTTGCTCAGGCTATCGTAGCGATCGCGGATTTGCTGCTGCAGTTCGTTCAGGCTGGTTGCTGTCGTCATGTTATCCCCCAAATACAGTCATATGATTCTAAACGCAAAACCGCGTTTTTTAAATGTCGGCCATCCATCTGGCAGCAAAAATGAAACAGAAGATTCAGTCATTTCCTCGCCCGAGAACCCTTAATAGCGCACGCGGCGTCAGTGGTGCTGGCTGTTAACATAAAAATCCATCCTTGATCACAATAATCATCATTTATTTTATTTCAACTTAAAATGGAATATTTGTTTCATATATAGTGTTCAGTACACAGTGTTCAGGTCAAGTCACGTATCAACAGCGAGAGGTTAAGGATGGAGACGGTAGCGAATTTTATTCACGGCGAATGTGTCACCGGTTCAGGCCAGCGCGTTCAGGCGATCTTCAACCCGGCCACCGGCGAGCAGATCCGCCAGGTGGTGATGAGTACGGCACAGGAAACGGAGCAGGCGATTGCCGCCGCGCAGCAGGCGTTTCCGGCGTGGGCGCGTCATGCTCCGCTTAAGCGCGCGCGCGTGATGTTCCGCTTCAAGGCGCTGCTGGAAGAGAATATGGAACGTCTGGCCCGTCTCATTAGCGAAGAGCACGGCAAGGTCTTCTCCGATGCGGTGGGCGAACTGACCCGCGGCCTGGAAGTGGTCGAATTTGCCTGCGGCATTCCGCATCTGCAAAAGGGTGAACACTCGGCGAACGTCGGGACCGGCGTTGACAGCCACTCGCTGATGCAGCCGCTCGGGGTCTGCGCCGGGATCACGCCGTTTAACTTCCCGGCGATGGTGCCGATGTGGATGTTCCCGATTGCGCTGGCGACCGGGAATACCTTCGTGCTGAAACCGTCGGAAAAAGACCCTTCTCTGGCGCTCGCGCTGGCGCAGCTGCTGAAAGAGGCCGGCCTGCCGGACGGCGTCTTCAACGTGGTGCAGGGTGATAAAGAGTCCGTTGACGTGCTCCTGACCGACCCGCGCGTGCAGGCGGTGAGCTTTGTCGGCTCCACGCCGATTGCGGAATACATTTACCAGACCGCGTCCGCCCACGGTAAGCGCTGCCAGGCGCTGGGCGGTGCGAAAAACCACTGCATTTTAATGCCGGATGCCGACATGGAGATGGCGACCAACGCCATCATGGGCGCGGCCTACGGCGCGGCGGGGGAACGCTGCATGGCGCTCTCGGTGGTACTGGCGGTGGGCGATAACACCGCCGATGACATCTGCGCCCGGCTGGAAAAACAGATTGCCGCGCTGCGCGTCGGGCCGGGGCTGGACCAGACGCCGGAAAACGAAATGGGGCCGCTCATCTCCTCCGCGCACCGCAGCAAGGTGCTGGGCTACATCGACAGCGGAGAAGCGCAGGGGGCGACGCTTCGCGTGGACGGTCGCGGCTTCAGCGTGAAGGGCCACGAGCAGGGCTACTTCGTCGGGCCGACGCTGTTCGATAACGTCACCCCGGAGATGACCATCTATAAAGAAGAGATTTTTGGTCCGGTGCTTTCTGTGGTGCGCGTAGCAGATTACGCCAGCGCGGTGGACCTGATTAACCGCCATGAATATGGTAATGGCTCGGCAATCTTCACCCGTGACGGCGGCTGCGCGCGCCGCTTCTGCGAAGAGGTGCAGGCAGGTATGGTGGGCGTCAACGTGCCGATCCCGGTGCCGATGGCGTTCCACAGCTTCGGCGGCTGGAAGCGTTCCATCTTCGGCGCGCTCAACGTCCACGGCAACGACGGCGTGCGTTTCTACACCCGAATGAAAACCATCACCGCGCGCTGGCCGGAAATGCAGCAGGAGACAGGCGCTGCGTTCTCCATGCCGACGCTGGGCTGACAGGAGATTTTATGCAAACCGAACGTATGACCATGGCCCAGGCGCTGGTCCGGTTCCTGAATCAACAGTACGTCAGCGTGGATGGCAACGAAACGCCCTTCGTGGAGGGTGTGGCGACGATCTTTGGGCACGGCAACGTGCTGGGTATCGGCCAGGCGCTGGAGCAGGATCCGGGCCATCTGCAGGTGATGCAGGGCTGCAACGAGCAGGGCATTGCCCATATGGCGACGGGATTCGCCAAACAGCACCGCCGTCAGCGCATCTTTGCCGTCACCTCCTCCGTCGGGCCGGGTGCCGCCAATATGGTTACGGCGGCGGCAACCGCCACGGCGAACCGCATCCCGCTGCTGCTGCTCCCGGGCGATATCTACGCCAGCCGCCAGCCGGACCCGGTGCTGCAGCAGATCGAGCAGTATCACGACCTCAGCATCAGCACCAACGACTGCTTCCGTCCGGTCTCCCGCTACTGGGACCGCATTAACCGCCCCGAGCAGCTCATGAGCGCGATGCTTAGCGCGATGCGAACGCTTACTGACCCGGCAGATACCGGTGCGGTGACGATTTGCCTGCCGCAGGACGTGCAGGGGGAAGCGTGGGATTACCCGCTGAGCTTCTTCGCGCGTCGCGTGCACCACATCGAGCGTCGTCCGCCCGATCCGCAGCGTCTGGCGCAGGCGCGGGCGCTGATCGCCCGCAAGCGTCGCCCGCTGGTGGTGTGCGGCGGTGGCGTGCGCTATTCCGGCGCACATGAGGCGTTTCGCGAATTTGTCGAGACGCTGCAGCTGCCGTTTGCCGAAACCCAGGCCGGAAAGGGGGCGCTGGTAAGTGACCACCCACTTAACCTCGGCGGCGTAGGGGTGACGGGCGGAATGGCGGCCAACCAGCTCGCGCCGCAGGCTGACCTGGTGATTGGCATCGGCACGCGCCTGACCGACTTTACCACCGGCTCCAAGGCGCTCTTTTCCCATCCGGACGTCGAATTTCTGCTGCTGAACGTGGCCGAGTTTGACGCCCTGAAGCTGGACGCCACGGCGCTGATTGCCGACGCTCAAACCGGGCTCGAGGCATTGACCCACGCGCTCGGTGATTACCGCAGCGGCTGGGGAGAGGCGATCGCTGAGGCGAAATCCGCCTGGCGCGACGAGTGCCGCCGCCTGTGGGATCGCCAGTGGCGTCCTGACGACGCGCCCGAAGTGGCGGGGCACCTGGACGCGCAGTTGGCGGAGTACGGCGAGGCGCTCAATACCCGCCTGACCCAGACGCGGGTGCTGGGGCTGATCAACCAGCATGTGGAAGATAACGCCATCGTGGTGGGCGCGGCCGGTTCGCTGCCGGGCGATTTACAGCGCCTCTGGCAGGTCAAAACGCCGGACAGCTATCACCTGGAGTACGGCTACTCCTGCATGGGTTACGAGATTGCGGCAGCCATCGGCGCGAAGCTTGCCCGACCCGGGCAGCCGGTATACGCCATGGTGGGGGATGGCTCCTACATGATGCTGCACTCCGAGCTGCAAACCGCCGTTCAGGAGGGTATTAAGGTTACCGTTTTGCTGTTTGATAACGCCAGCTTCGGCTGCATTAACAACCTGCAGATGGGGCACGGCATGGGCAGCTTTGGCACGGAAAACCGCCATCGCAACCCGGAAACCGGACGGCTTGACGGTCCGCTGGTGAAGGTCGATTTTGCGCAAAACGCGGAGAGCTACGGCTGCCGCGCGTGGCGGGTGCACGACGAGCAAAGCCTGCTGGCGGCGCTGGAGGCGTCACGCGCCCATCCGGGCCCGACGCTGCTGGACATCAAGGTGCTGCCGAAGACCATGACCCACGACTACGCCTCCTGGTGGCGAACCGGTGATGCGCAGGTGGCGGAATCGTCTGCCGTGCGTGAAGCCGCGGAGCAAACGCAGTCGCAGGTGAAAAAAGCCCGTCAGTATTGAGTTTTCCCGAAGTAACGAAATTTTCATTTCATTTTCCCCTCACCTTAACCCTCTCCCCATTGGGGAGAGGGAATGGTTCGGTGCGCTCTTTTCCCCCTCGCCCCTTTGGGGAGAGGGCCGGGGTGAAGGGCTAGCAGCACCTTCTTCCATGTTGTGAGATTGATAACAAAATTTATCTCATTCATCTCAAAAGTGTTAACCCGCACTCAAAAACATAATTTTCACTATTTATAAAAATGAAATAAATGTTTTATTTATAGAGTCGTTAGTTCACAGCATTCACCAACACCGGGAGCCGTTATGTTTAACATTGCTTTACTGGGCGCTGGCCGAATTGGCCAGGTACATGCAGCTAACATCGCCAGCCACGGCGCGACCACGCTCTGGTCCGTGGTTGACCCGAATCAGGAATTTGCCACCCGTCTCGCCGCGCAGTATCAGGCCCGCCAGCAGAGCCTGGATGAAGCGATGACCGACCCTAACGTTCACGCCGTGCTGATCGCCTCCGCCACCGATACCCACGCGGACCTGATTGAAATGGCCGCCCGCCACGGCAAGGCCATCTTCTGCGAAAAGCCGGTCCACCTCGACCTTGCCCGCGTGCGCGACTGCCTGAAGGTGGTCAAAGAGTACGACGTGCCGCTGTTTATCGGCTTTAACCGCCGCTTTGACCCGCAGTTCCGCCGCGTGAAAACCGACGTGCAGGCCGGGCGCATCGGCAAGCCGGAATCGCTGCTGATCGTTTCCCGCGACCCGTCTCCACCGCCTGCGGAGTACGTGCGCGTCTCCGGCGGCATGTTCCGCGATATGACCATTCACGATTTTGACATGGCCCGCTTCATCATGGGCGAAGAGCCGGTGTCGGTGTATGCCCAGGGCAGCAACCTGGTGGATCCGGCGATTGGCGAGGCAGGCGACATCGATACCGCGTTTATCGTCCTGAAATACGCCTCCGGCGCGATGGCGACCATCGTCAACAGCCGCCGCTCCTCGTATGGCTACGACCAGCGCCTGGAGCTGCACGGCTCCGAAGGGCTGCTGTGCGCGGGCAACATTCTGGAAAACCAGGTGCAGCACTACGGCAAACAGGGCTGCACCAGCGCGCTGCCGGAACACTTCTTCCTGCAGCGCTACAAATCCGCTTACGCCGCGGAATGGGAACACTTTGTCGCGGTCCTGCGCGGCGAAGCGGTGCCTGACTGCAGCGGCGATGATGGTGAACGTGCGCTGTACCTTGCGGATAAAGCGCTGGAGTCACTGCGCAGCCAGCGCGAGATCGTCCTCTAAACACCACAACCCTACACAGAGAGACATAATAATGAAAAAACTGATCGTAGCCGCCCTCATCGCCATGACGTCCGGGGCCGCTCTCGCCGAAAACGAGCAAATTGTTTTCAGTACGCCAAACCTGGCCATGCCGTTTGAAGTTCACATGCAGCGCACGGCGGTAAAAGCCGCAAAAGAGATGGGCGTGAAGCTTCAGGTGCTGGACGGGCAGGGCAGCTCGCCGAAGCAGGTTGCTGACCTGGAAAACGCCATCACCCGCGGGGCGCAGGGCTTTATCGTCTCCCCTAACGACGTGAACGCGGTCTCCAGCGCGGTGGATGAAATTCAGGATGCGAAGCTGCCGGTGGTCACCCTTGACCGCTCCGTCGACAGCCAGAAGAAAGTGCCGCACTTTGGCGCCAACAACTACAAAGGCGGCCAGGCGATTGGCGACTTCGTCAAAACCAAATTCCCCGACGGGGCGGAGATCATTCTGCTGACCGGCCAGCCGGGCTCCTCCTCCAACATCGAACGCACTAAAGGGATCCGCGACAGCCTGAAGGCGGGTGGCGATAAGTACAAGATCGTCGCCGATCAGACCGGCAACTGGATGCGTTCTGAAGGGATGCGCATCGTGGAAAGCGTGCTGCCCTCGCTGCCGAAACGCCCGCAGGTGATCCTCTCCGCTAACGACGACATGGCGCTGGGGGCGATCGAAGCGCTGCAGAGCCAGGGCGTGAAGCCGGGCGAAATTCTTGTCACCGGCTTTGATGCGGTGCCGGAAGCGCTTGCCCGCGTGCGCGATGGCTGGCTGGCGGTAACGGCGGACCAGCGTCCGGGCTTTGCGGTGCAGACGGCGATGAGCCAGCTGGTGGCCAACGTGCGCGAGAAGAAAGCCATCACCGGGGCCGACTACCCGCCGACGCTGATCACTAAAGAGAACCTGCAGCAGGCTGAGCGTATCGGTGAGGCCGGTAACTGATTTATCCGCAGCCGCCGCTGGCGCGGCGGCTCACTCTAAAGGAGGAGCAGACCGATGTCGCAACCCTTACTGAAAGTGACCGACCTGGCAAAAAGCTTTTCCGGCGTCTGGGCGTTAAGCAGCGCACAGCTGACCGTCGGCGCGGGCGAGATCCACGCCCTGCTGGGGGAAAACGGGGCGGGTAAATCCACGCTGCTGAAGGCGCTCGCGGGGGCGCAGCCGCAAACCCGCGGGGATATCTGGTTCAACGGCGAAACGCTGCCGGTGGACGACTCCCCGGTGGAACGGCAGAACAAGGGCATTATCACCATCTATCAGGAATTCAACCTGCTGCCCAACATGACCGTCGCGGAAAACATGTTTCTCGGGCGCGAGCCGCGTAAACGTAACCTGATCGTCGACGAAAAGGCGGTAAATCAGGAAGCGCAGGTCATTCTCGACTATCTGCAGTTGAACGTTGCGCCGACCACGCCTGTCGCCCGTCTGAGCGTTGCCCAGCAGCAGATGGTGGAGATCGCCCGGGCGCTGACCCTCAACGCCAGGCTGATCATTATGGACGAACCGTCCGCCGCGCTGAGCGACAGCGAGGTGGAAAGCCTGCATCGCGTGGTGCGGGAGCTTAAAAACCGCGGCGTAAGCATTATTTACGTTACCCACCGTCTGCACGAAGTTTTCCAGCTCTGCGATCGCTTCACCGTTTTCCAGGACGGCCGCTTCACCGGCACCGGCGCGGTGGCGGAGACCAACGTCGAACAGCTGATCCGCCTGATGGTCGGTCGTGACGTGGCCTTTAACCGTCGTCCCGCCAGCGAAACGCATCATGAAGACAAACCCGTCCGCCTGGCGGTGAAGGGACTGAGCCGCGAAAAGCCGCCGCTGGATCCGCACGGCATCGCCCTGCACGACATCAGCTTCCACGTTCACGCCGGGGAGGTCTTAGGCATTGCCGGACTGGTGGGCGCCGGGCGCACCGAAGTGGCCCGCTGCCTGTTTGGCGCAGATGCCTTTACCTCGGGCAGCTTTGAACTGGACGGCGTACCGTACCAGCCGCGCGACCCGCTCTATGCCCTCGACCAGGGCGTGGCGCTGGTACCGGAAGACCGCAAAAAAGAGGGGGCGGTGCTGGGACTGTCGATTCGCGACAACCTGTCGCTCTCCTGCCTCTCCTCGCTGCTGCAGTGGCGCTGGTTCGTGAACACCCGCAAAGAGGACGATCTGATCGAGTCCTACCGCAAGGCGCTGCAGATCAAAATGGTCAACAGCGCGCAGGAGGTGCGCAAGCTCTCCGGCGGTAACCAGCAAAAGGTGATCCTCGCGCGCTGCATGGCACTCAACCCGCGGGTGCTGATCGTCGATGAGCCGACGCGCGGCATCGACGTGGGGACCAAATCGGAAGTGCACCAGGTGCTGTTTGACATGGCGAAAAAGGGCGTGGCGGTGATCGTGATCTCCTCCGATCTGCCTGAAGTGATGGCGGTGTCAGACCGGATCATCACCCTCAGCGAAGGCCGGGTGACCGGCGAGATCCACGGTGACGACGCCAACGAAGAACGGCTGATGACGATGATGGCCATCAACCATAACGCCCTGAACGCGGCATAACGGAGTTTCTCATGACGCAGATGATTTCTAAAACGCAGGCCCCGGTCAAACGCGCCGGACGCATCGATCCCATCGCCTTCTTCGAGCGCTTCGGGGTGCTGATTTTCATGATCCTGCTGCTGATCTTCTTCCAGTCGCAGAACAGTAATTTTTTCTCTGAACGCAATATTTTCAACATCCTGACCGAAGTCTCCATCTACGGGATCATGGCCGTGGGGATGACCTTTGTCATCCTGACCGCCGGGATCGACCTTTCCGTCGGCTCCATTCTGGCGGTCTGCGCCATGACCGCGGCGTACGTGATTAAGGGCGACAACTTCACCACCGTCGACCCGAACGCCTGGGGCGGCATGAGCTGGCTGATTGGGCTGGGGATTTGTCTGGCGATGGGCACGGCGATTGGATTCCTGCACGGTCTGGGCGTAACCCGCCTGCGCCTGCCGCCGTTCATCGTGACCCTCGGCGGGATGACCATCTGGCGCGGCCTGACGCTGGTGATCAACGACGGCGCGCCGATTGCCGGTTTCGATCAGGGCTACCGCTGGTGGGGGCGCGGGGAGCTGCTCGGCATCTCCATTCCGATCTGGATCTTCGCCATCGTCGCCCTCGGCGGCTATCTGGCGCTGCATAAAACCCGCTGGGGCCGCTTTGTCTACGCCATCGGCGGTAACCCGGAGGCGGCGCGCCTGGCGGGGGTGAACGTCAAGCGCGTGCTGGTCAGCGTCTACGTGCTGATTGGCTGCCTGGCGGGGCTGGCGGGCTTCATCCTGAGCGCGCGTCTTGGGAGCGCCGAGGCGGTGGCCGGGATCTCCTTTGAGCTGCGCGTCATCGCCTCGGTGGTGATCGGCGGTACCTCGCTGATGGGCGGCTACGGGCGCATCGGCGGCACGATTATCGGCTCCATCATCATGGGGATTCTGATTAACGGCCTGGTGTTGATGAACGTCTCGGCCTACTACCAGCAGATTATCACCGGATTAATTATCGTTCTGGCGGTGGCGTTTGACACCTACGCCAAGAGCCGTCGCGGCGCACTGTGAGGATCACGATGAAAGAGGTTCGTATTGGATTAATTGGCACCGGGTATATCGGCAAGGCGCACGCTATCGCCTATGCCCAAGCCCCGACGGTGTTCAACCTGCGCGGCAGGCTGGTGCGCGAGATGGTGGCGGAAGTCACGCCGGAGCTGGCGGCAGAGCGCGCGCAGGCGTTTGGCTTCAACCGCTCCACCGGCGACTGGCGGGCGCTGGTGGCCGACCCGGCTATTGATGTGGTGGATATTTGCTCACCTAACCATCTGCATAAAGAGATGTCGCTGGAGGCGATCCGCCACGGCAAGCACGTCTACTCGGAGAAGCCGCTGGCGCTGAACGCCCACGACGCGCGGGAGATGGTTGAAGCCGCGAAGCGGGCCGGGGTGAAAACGCTGGTGGGGTTCAACTACATGAAGAACCCGACGGCGCAGCTGGCGAAAGAGATTATCGCCCGCGGTGAAATTGGCGAGGTGATCCACTTCTACGGCACCCACAACGAAGACTATATGGCCGACCCGCTGTCGCCCATTCACTGGCACTGCTTTAAAGAGACCGCCGGGCTGGGGGCGCTGGGCGACCTCGCGGCGCATATTGTCAACATGGCCCAGTACCTGGTGGGGGAGATCGAGCAGGTCTGCGGCGATCTGAAGATCGTGGTCCCGGAGCGCCCGGCGAAGGCCGGAGCGTCGGAGATGATTGCCGTCGAAAACGAGGATCAGGCCCACGCGATGGTGCGCTTCGCGGGCGGGGCGCAGGGCGTGATTGAAACCTCCCGCGTCGCCTGCGGCCGCAAGATGGGGCTGTCGTACGTCATCACCGGGACGAAAGGCGCCATCAGCTTCACCCAGGAGCGCATGGCGGAGCTGAAGCTCTATCGGCATGACGATCCGGTGAACCGTCAGGGATTCCGGACCTTACTCGTCGGCCCGGCGCACCCGGACTACGCCGCGTTCTGCATGGGCGCAGGACACGGGATTGGCTTTAACGATCAAAAAACGGTGGAGGTGCGCGATCTGGTGGACGGGATTGCCGCCGACGCGCCGATGTGGCCGGACTTCGAAGAGGGCTGGAAGGTGTCGCGCGTGCTGGACGCGATCGCGCTTTCGCACCGGGAAGGCCGCTGGCTGAACGTGAACGACATTGTCTGATGAGGTATCAACGTGGAAAAGCAGTTTGATGTGATATGCATGGGCCGCGTGGCGGTAGACCTCTACAGTCAGCAGATTGGTGCCCGTCTGGAGGATGTGTCGAGCTTCGCCAAATACCTCGGCGGCTCGTCCGGCAACGTGGCGTACGGCACCGCGCGCCAGGGCCTGCGCTCGTCGATGCTGGCGCGCGTCGGCGATGAACATATGGGCCGCTTCCTGCGCGAAGAGCTCAACCAGGTGGGCTGCGATACCAGCCATCTGATTACAGATAAAGACCGCCTCACGGCGCTGGTGCTACTCGGCATTAAAGACCGGGACACCTTTCCTCTGATTTTTTATCGCGATAACTGCGCGGATATGGCCATTACGGCCAGCGATGTGGACGAAAGCTACATTGCCTCCGCACGGTGTCTTGCCATCACCGGGACCCACCTTTCTCATCCGCAGACCCGCGAGGCGGTGCTGACGGCGCTGGGCTATGCCAGCCGTCACGGCCTCCGGACGGTGCTGGACATTGACTACCGTCCGGTGCTGTGGGGGCTCACCGCCTTAGGCGACGGCGAAACGCGCTTTATCGCCGCCGATAAGGTCACCCGCGAGCTGCAGGAGGTACTGCACCTCTTCGACGTCATTGTCGGCACCGAGGAGGAGTTTCACATTGCGGGCGGCAGCACGGATACCCTGCAGGCGCTGGGGCAGGTGCGTGCCGTGAGTCAGGCCACCCTGGTCTGCAAACGCGGCGCGCTCGGCTGCTCGGTCTATACCGACGCCATTCCGCCCCGGCTGGACGACGGCCTGACGGTGACCGGCGTGCGCGTGGAGGTGCTGAACGTCCTCGGCGCGGGGGACGCGTTTATGTCCGGCCTGCTGCGCGGCTATCTGAACGACGAGGGCTGGGAGCAGGCGTGCCGCTACGCCAACGCCTGCGGCGCGCTGGTGGTCTCGCGCCACGGCTGCGCCCCGGCGATGCCGAGCAAAATCGAGCTGGATGACTATCTTTCGCGCGCTGCAGATGTGCCGCGCCCGGATCTCGACCCGCGTCTTAACCATCTCCACCGGGTGACCACCCGCCGCCGCGAGTGGCCGGAGCTGTGCGTGATGGCCTTCGACCACCGCAGCCAGCTTGAGGATATGGCGATGCAGTGCGGCGCGTCGCTTAAGCGCATTCCGGCGCTGAAGCAGCTGATCCTGCAGGCCAGCCGCGAGGCTGCGAGCCGCGCCGGGCTGGAGGGCAAAGCCGGCCTGCTGTGCGACGGAACCTTTGGTCAGGACGCGCTGAACGCCATCACCGGCGAGGGGTGGTGGATTGGTCGCCCCATCGAGCTGCCGGGCTCGCGTCCGCTGGAGATGGAGCATGGCAACATCGGCACCCAGCTCATCAGCTGGCCGCAGGAGCACGTGGTGAAGTGCCTGGTCTTTTTCCATCCGGAAGACGCTCATGGCCTGCGCCTGGAGCAGGAGCAGAAAATCGCCGAGGTTTACCACGCCTGCTGCCGGTCCGGGCATGAGCTGCTGCTGGAGGTGATCCTGCCTGCGACCATGCCGCGCAGCGACGAGCTCTACCTGCGCGCCATCTCCCGCTTCTACAACCTCGGCATTTACCCCGACTGGTGGAAGCTGCCGCCGCTTTCCGCCGAGGGCTGGACGGCGCTGAACGAGATTATCGAACGCCGGGACCCGCACTGCCGCGGGGTGGTGATCCTCGGCCTGGATGCCCCGGCGGAACAGCTGCGCGCCGACTTCAGGGCCGCAGCAGGGCAGACGGTAGTAAAAGGCTTCGCCGTGGGGCGCACGCTGTTTGGCGATGCCTCCCGCGCGTGGCTGAAGCACGATATTGACGATGCGCAGCTGGTGGCACGCATCCGGGACAACTACCTGCAGCTTATCGCCTGGTGGCGCGAGCGCGGACACGCATAATGGAGAAGACAATGAGTGTACAACTGGGCATTAACCCGCTGACGTGGACGAACGACGATCTGCCTTCTCTTGGCGCAGATACGTCGCTGGAGACCTGCCTGAGCGAAGGTAAAGAGGCCGGTTTCGCCGGCTTCGAGCTGGGCAATAAGTTCCCGCGCGAAGCGCGCCTGCTCGGCCCCATCCTGCAGCGCCACGACCTGCAGCTGGTCTCCGGCTGGTATTCCGGCCGCCTGCTGGAGCGCAGCGTGGAGGAGGAGATCGCCGCCGTGCAGTCCCACCTGACGCTGCTGCGCGAGCTGGGGGCGAAGGTGCTGGTCTTTGCGGAAGTGAGCGGCTGCATTCACGGCGAGCAGCAGACCCCGGTGCATCTGCGCCCGCGCTTCCCGCAGTCACGCTGGAAGGAGTACGGCGAGAAGCTTACCGAATTTGCCCGCTACACCCAGCAGCAGGGCGTGCAGATTGCCTACCATCACCATATGGGCACGGTGATTGAGTCCGCCGACGACGTGGACAACCTGATGACCCACACCGGCGACGCGGTGGGGCTATTGCTCGATACCGGCCATCTGACCTTTGCCGGGGCCGATCCGCTGGCGGTGGCGCAGCGCTGGGCGTCGCGTATCAACCACGTTCACTGCAAAGACGTGCGTGCCGACGTGCTGGCGGACGTGAAAAACCGTAAAACCAGCTTCCTCGACGCGGTGCTGAGCGGCGTGTTTACCGTGCCGGGCGATGGCTGCGTCGATTACCCGCCGATTATGCGGCTGCTGAAGGCGCAGGATTATCACGGCTGGCTGGTGGTGGAGGCCGAGCAGGACCCGGCGATTGCCCATCCGCTGACCTACGCCCGTCTGGGGTATAACAATCTGAGCCGCCTGGCGCGCGACGCCGGACTGATTTGAGGAGGCGACATGTCACGTTTGCTATCACGCTGGCAACAGCCGAACGCGGAGGGGCGCACCCAGTCCGTAACGCCGGAAAGCGCAGGGTGGGGGTACGTCGGCTTTGAGGCGTATGAGCTGCAGGAGGGGCAGCAGCTAACGCTGCCCGCCGTCAGCGAAGAGCGCTGTCTGGTGCTGGTGGCCGGACGCGCTTCCATCAGCACGCCCTCCGCGCAGTTTAACGATATTGGCGAGCGGATGAGCCCGTTCGAGCGCATCAAGCCGTGGGCGGTTTACGTCACCCCGCAGGAGACGGTCCAGGTGAAGGCGCTGACGAAGCTTGAGCTGGCGGTCTGCGCCGCGCCTGGCAAGGGCACGTATCCGACGCGGCTGATTGCGCCGCAGGATATCGACGGTGAAGCGCGCGGCAAAGGTCACAACCAGCGCTATGTGCACAACATTTTGCCGGAAGACAGGCCCGCCGATAGCCTGCTGGTGGTGGAGGTCTGGACTAACGAGGGCTGCACCAGCTCGTACCCGAGCCACAAGCATGACACGGATAACCCGCCGCAGGAAACCTATCTGGAGGAGACCTACTACCATCGCCTCAACCCGGAGCAGGGGTTCTGCATGCAGCGCGTCTACACCGACGACAGAACGCTGGATGAGTGTATGGCGGTCTATAACCGTGACGTGGTGATGGTGCCGAAGGGCTACCACCCGGTGGCGACGATGGCCGGGTATGACAGCTACTACCTCAACGTGATGGCCGGGCCGGTGCGCAAATGGATGTTCACCTGGGAGGAGGACCACGCGTGGATTAATCGCGATTATCCCGGGGATAGCGGGCACTGAGGCTATTATTTGCCGGGTGGCGCTGCGCTTACCCGGCCTACAATTTACAAAATATTATTTTGCTTCAATCGCCTGCTCAATCGTCCGGGCAACGATCTGCGGCTGGCTCACCATCGATACGTGGCTTGCCGCCACCTCGGTGGTTTTCGCGTGGATCGTCTTCGCCATCGCCCGTTCAAGATCGGGGTTGATCATTCGGTCATTCTTGCTGACCACATACCAGCTCGGTTTGTCATGCCACGCCGCGTGGACGACTTTTTCACCAAACGCCTCTGCCTTAATTGGCCCCTGCGTGGCTGCAATCGTATCTTGAATGGCTGGCTTCACGTCAGGCGCGAAATCCTTCCTGACGGCTTCCGTCGGCAGGTATAAATAGCCGTCCGCCGTTTTGGCAATGCCCGCGCTACCCGGCGGCGCAGGGTAGCTTCCTGCCAGGTCCGCCGTCGACTGGCCGGGATCAGGCGCGAATGCCGCCACATACACCAGCGATTTTACCCGCGCATAGTTGCCCGCCTCGCTAATCACGGTGCCGCCCCAGGAGTGGCCCACCAGCACCACGTCACCCTTGGCGCGGGCGATGGCCCGCCGCGTGGCCGCAACGTCATCCTTAAGCGACGTGAGCGGGAGCTGGACGGCAATGACCTCGGCGTGCTGCTTCTGCAACAGGGCAATCACCTTATTCCAGCTGCTGCCGTCGGCAAACGCGCCGTGAACCAGCACGACGCTTGTTTTACCCTGTGCAAAGGCGCTTGCGGAGAGCGCCAGCAGGCCTGCCGTTAGTACAGTCAGTGCTTTCATCTTGAGACTCCTTAAAAATGGTGGACCGCCGCGTGGGGCGGTACGGTGAATTCAATGGTTTTGTGGTCGAGCGGCTTGTGCGTCGGGTCGGCCAGAATAATCGTCACCTTGTGTTTACCGGCGGGGAGTCCCACCAGAATCACCGGCTCTCCGCTGGCGTCAGCCCAGTGCCAGGGCGCGTCATCCACCACCACGTGAATGTGTCCGACGCGCGGGGTGACCTTGAGCGCTTCAGGTCCGAATACCGGCTCGATGCGCAGGTTTTCGGCACGGTACTGTATAAACACCGCGCCTTTGCTCAGCGGCCCGGCAAGCGGGGGATCGACGATCAGCTTTGCGGGTGGTTGCGGCTGCGCCAGCGGGGCAACGGCGGCGGGGCCGTTAACGTCCCCGGCGCTCAGGTTGTCCAGCGGCGTGGCCTGGGCATGGGCTACAGATGCCAGGATAAGCAGGGTGATAAGTGCATAACGACGGGTCATCGGTCTCTCTCCTCATCGGTTCTGAATGGCGACAGGGAAAGAAAACCATTTTTATGTATCGGAGATATTTGCCGGAGGCGGCGTTTTGTACCCGTTTGTCAGCGTGGCGCTCTGGATACAGTGCGATACAGTTTGCTTCCCGGGACAGCGCACGATCGCTATCGCCAGCCCGGCAATCACCAGCGTCAGCCCCGTCGACACCCCCATTGCGCCAGCGATCCCCAGCGTTTTGTTCAGCCACGCATAGGCAAACGGTGAGGCTGCGGCCATAAGTTGGCCCGGGATAAGCAGCATGCCCGTACGGCGGGCATAGCTTTCGGTGTTAAACAGTTCCAGCGGCAGCGTGGCTTTCACGATGGTGACCAGCCCGTTGATGGCACCGTAACCCAACACAAATCCGGCCGCGCACCAGACAAACTGGGAACTGCTTAGCCCAACCAGAAAGCAGAGCGGCATGGCGAGCGCGGTAAAAAGCGTGAGTTTGAAGGGGGTTAAGCGGGCGCCCGCCAGCACTTCCAGCGAGCGAGCACCCGTCTGGCCGATCCCCCACAGCATGCCGATGGCGACAGGCAGACCGAAGTGGGCAATAAACTCCGGCAGATGGGTGGACGTGCCGTTCGAAACAAAGGTAATGAGGGCAATGAAGATGGCATAAAGCCAGCCGTTACGCCGCTCGTTGCTCAAAGGCGGCGAGGTGAGCTTTGTCGTAATCGTTCGCCGCTGACGGGGAAGCGTTCTTATCAGCGCCGCGCTCAGCAGGCCGAGCAGAGCATAGACGCGCAGCGCGTCCTGCCAGCGCATAACCTGAAGCAGAGCATCGCCCAGCGGCCAGAAGACGGCGGAGGCCAGTCCGCCCGCCAGCGTGACGCGTGAGATTGTTCTGCGCGCCTGCTGCCCGTAGAGGTTCACCAGCGCGGCGAACAGCGCATCGTAAAGCGACAGGCGCATGCCTGTGCCGGCGACCAGCCAGGCACAGTACCAGCCAAAAAGCGTCTGGGTATACGCCATCCCTGCGCAGCTTGCGGCGATCAGCAACGTTCCGCTCATCACCACCGTCTGACCGCCAAAGCATGCCAGCAGGCGGGCTATAAAAGGGGATACCGCCGCCATCACCAGCATCGCCAGCGTCAGGCCGAGGTAAATCTGCGGTGAAGACCATCCACGGTCGGCTGAAATGGCCAGCGCAAAGGTGCCCGGCATATAAAACGAGATCCCCCAGTTGATGAGTTGATTACATCCGGCTGTGAGGGCGAGGCGGCGTGGCAGGGCAGGTGTTTCCATTATTTTTCATTCCGCTATGCAGTTGTCCTGAGCATAACGGGCGCGGTATTGTGCTGGCAGGGCTGCAACCTTATGCGCGGTATAAGAGAAACTTTGAATGACGACGCTTAATCTGGGCTATCTCGCCACCTTCCGTCTGGTGATCCAGCGCGGCAGCTTTTCAGCAGCAGCGGATGTGCTGGGTATCTCCCAGCCCGCCGTCAGCCTGCAAATACGCCAGCTGGAGCAGTTTCTGCAAACGCGGCTGGTGGAGCGTACCGGGCGAGGGATAAAGGCGACGGCAGCCGGAGAGGCATTGCTGGCGCATGGGGAGCGTATTCAGCAGGTGGTGGATGACGCCATTCGGTCGGTGAGCGCATTCAGCCACGATGTGAGCGGCACTATTACGCTTGGCACGGGGGCAACGGCCTGCATTCATTTTCTGCCACCTCTGCTGGAGCAGCTACGACGCGACTATCCGCTCCTGAACGTGGGGGTGACGACGGGCAACACCCGCGATATCGTCAGGGCCATCGAAGAGAACCGTCTCGATATGGGGCTGGTCACGCTGCCGGTGAGTGGCAAGGCGTTGGACGTCATGCCGGTGATGGACGAAGAGTTTGTTTTTATCGCCTCGCCGGAGCTGAAGGATGTTTTCAGAGACTTTACCCCGGATGCGCTGCACGCTCAGCCGCTGATTGCCTTTGAATCAGGTAGCGGAACCCGGACGCTGATCGATGGCTGGTTTGCGGCTAATGGATTAGCGATCGCACCGGTGATGCAGCTTGGCAGCATCGAGGCGATCAAACGCATGGTTCGCGCGGGGCTGGGCTACAGCATCGTGCCTCGAATGGCGGTAGAACAGGATGACGATCGCGAAGGGCTATGCGTGATGTCGCTTACGCCCATGCTGCAGCGGCAGCTGGCGGTGGTGATGCGACAGGATAAAATCCTCAGCAAAGGGATAGCGGCCATTATTCGGCTCGTGCTGGCGGTTTAGCGGTCAGCGGTGTCGACGGTGAGGCTGGATTGCTGCGACTGGGTTTTGTCCTGATGGTGGTACCAGGCGCCAATCGAGGAGTAAACGAAGCGGCCAAAGAAAAACAGAAAGCTGATGAGCAGTATGATGCGGGTCATTCGGGTGTTAAATCGATGTCGTTTGCGCATACGCGTGACCTGACTCACTCTGTTTATCCTGGGTAAGCCCTTTTGGGCGATAAGGATATTAAGGCACAGCGGGAAGATGGGGTCAATTCTGCAGTGTGTAAATAACCGTCAATGTATACATTTATTAATGTTATTGAATTTAATTAATGCATTTACCATATTGATAATATGAAGAAAATTATTTCAAAAAAAACGCCACAAAGAGTAATTTGCGTAAAGTAGTTTGATTTAAGTCAACGGATTCCCGGCCCTTATATTTAAAATCCTTCCTCCACACAGTTCGCCCCGCACGCCGCCGGGCGGCGCGTACGTCAGGTTGGATGCCTGTCTTTATTTTCCCTCTGGAGCGAAAGGGGTTTAACCGGGCATCTATGAACATTCTCGCTTTCCTGAAAAAAAATGAAAACCGCTGGTGGGCATTGCCGCTTATTTTGCCTGTGGTTTTACTTCCCGTGCTGAGCATCGCGAATACCTTCACGCAGCTGGGAGACGGCATTGCGGCACTCTATTATTTACCCCTCTCATTTTTGCTTTCGCTGATGATGTTCTTTGGGCTGGAAGCGCTGCCCGGGATCGTATTGTCGCTGTTTATCCGCTATTACCCCTCGGTCGGCATGTTCGAAACGGTCGCTGGTATGCTCCATTTTGTCGTCCCTTTAGTGCTGAGCTGGGGCGGCTACCGGGTGTTTGCGCCCAGACGGAATATGACCGCATACGGCGACATCCGGCTGATGGCGCAGCGCATCTTCTGGCAGGTCTTCTGCCCCGCGACGCTATTTCTGGTGCTGTTTCAGTTTGCGGTGTATTTAGGCGTGTATGAGAGCCGGCAGAGCCTTGCGGGATTAAACCCTCTTAATATTCGCACGCTCATCAACTATCAGACGCTGCTGGTCAGCGGGCTGACGGGCGTGCCGCTGAGCTATCTGCTGATCCGCCTGATTCGCCATCCGCGCTATCTCAAAAGCCTTTTCTCGCAGATCCGTTCCCAGATAGATAAAAAGGTGACGGTCATTGAGTTTCTGATGTGGGCGATTGCGCTAGGCGGGCTGCTTACGCTGCTGCTGCTCCCGATGAATGAAAACAGCTCCATTTTCACCACGAACTACACCCTATCGCTGCTCATGCCGGTGATGCTCTGGGGCGCGATGCGTTTTGGCTATAAGCTGATTTCGCTTATCTGGACGCCGATACTGCTGGTATCTATTCACTATTTTTACCGCTATATCCCGGTGAACCCGGGGTATGACATTCAGCTGGCGATCACCTCTTCCAGTTACCTGGTCTTCTCGTTCGTGGTGATTTATATGTCGATGCTCGCAACCCGGCAGCGCGCGGTGAACAAACGCTCGCGCAGGCTGGCGCTGCTCGATCCGGTCGTCCATATGCCTAACCTGCGGGCGCTGTCGCGCGATCTGGCGAAAAACCCGTGGTCGGCGCTCTGCCTGCTGCGTATTCCGGAGCTGGAAATTCTGGGCCGAAATTACGGCGTGTTGCTGCGGATTCAGTACAAGCAGCAGCTGGCGCAGTGGGTGAACGGTACTCTCCAGCCCAGCGAGCAGGTGTACCACCTGACCGGGTGCGACATGGCGGTACGCCTCAACGCGGAATCGCACCAGCAGCGGATTGAAACCCTGGACGAGCATATCAAACAGTTCCGCTTTGTCTGGGACGGCATGCCGCTTCAGCCTCAGGTGGGAGTGAGCTATTGCTATGTCCGGTCCCCGGTTAACCATCTGTATCTGGTGCTGGGTGAACTGGGCGTGGTTGCCGACCTGTCGCTCGCCTCCAACCATCCGGAAAATCTTCAGCAGCGTGGGGCCGTCCATTTGCAGCGTAACCTGAAGGATAAAGTTGCGATGATGAGCCGCCTGCAAAAGGCGCTTGATAACGACGAATTCACCCTGCTGGTTCAACCCGTTCGCGGCCTGCGTGGCGATTGCTATCACGAAGTCCTGCTCCGGATGCCGGATGCCAACGGGCTATTGATCTCTCCCGATCGGTTCCTGCCCGTCGCGCAGGAGTTTGGCCTCTCCTCGCGGGTGGATTTGTGGGTGCTGGAGTATACTCTGCGCTTCCTGGCCGCGCATCGCGAAAGGCTGCCCGGCCAGCGTTTCGCCATTAATCTGGCCCCCTCAACCGTATGTCGGGTGCAGTTTCCGCTTGAGGTCAGTCGCCTGCTGGCGAAATACACCATTGAGCCGTGGCAGCTGATTTTTGAAGTGACGGAGTGCAGCACCTTTTGCAATGCGGAGCAGGCTCTACACATCCTCCGGCAGCTGCAGAAAATGGGGGTACGTATTGCGATTGATGATTTTGGCACCGGCTATGCGAGCTATGCGCGGCTGAAAAGCGTGGATGCGGATATTCTCAAGATCGACGGCAGCTTTATCCGCAATATCGTCAACAACAGCCTGGATTATCAGATTGTGGCGTCTATCTGCCATCTGGCGCGCATGAAGAAGATGCTGGTGGTGGCGGAGTACGTCGAGACCGAAGAGATACGTAGCGCGGTTCACGCGCTAGGCATCGATTATGTGCAGGGCTATCTGATTGGCAGACCGGCGCCGCTTGAGTCGCTGCTGGAAGCTGAGGCGTGCTGCGCGGACGCCTGAACCGTTACGCGGCGACGTCGGCGCTCTCTTCTTCAATTTTAAGCAGCCAGCCGGTGACCGCTTCCCAGTACTGCTGCTCTTTTTCCAGGTCCAGCAGGACCAGAGCGTTCTGGCTGAACCAGTCGTGCGGGAAGCTCAGCGTCCAGTGATGGTCGTCGGTTTTAAGCTTCAGCGTGGGCGGCGTGGTGGTGGCCTGGCGCTGGTTATTGAGCAGTACGCCCAGACGCAGCAGCTGTATAAGCGGCAGGAACTGTTTTTTCTTGAACAGCGTGAAGCGCGGCAGGTCGTCGAGCTTGATAGCTTTGCGGTGATAACGCACCAGGGTCGCCATCATGGTTTGCTGCTCCTGGTTGAAGCCAGGCAGATCGCTATT
Organism: Enterobacter sp. PI-10; assembly: GCF_027947695.1. NCBI lineage: Bacteria > Pseudomonadati > Pseudomonadota > Gammaproteobacteria > Enterobacterales > Enterobacteriaceae > Enterobacter > Enterobacter sp. PI-10. The sequence continues at coordinate 106,206 of NZ_JAJNOG010000003.1, forward strand.
TTGCAGAATGTAGGCCGAATGGCGATGCATCCCGCTGTGGTTGATGTTGAGCCCCACCTCGTGGAGCATTGCGGCCCATTTTAACAGCGCTGCAAGCTGCGGGTGCGCGAGCTTCGGATTCTGCTCTTCCCACTGCTCGTACATCTGCACCGTGGTGTCCAGCACGCGCTTCGCCTGCTCGCGGTCGATGTTGTACTGGTTAGCCAGGCTTTGCGCGGTGCGGCTGCGAATATCCTGATGGCGGAAGCGGCCTTCCATCTCATACAGCACACCTTCGCGCAGCGCGCCGTCGGAAAGGCGCAGCTCTTTAATGGCGAGGGCATCAAACACGCCGCAGAGGATGGCCAGCCCCGGAACGAAGACCACCTTACGCTCGTCGGAAAGCCCCGGCAGGCTTAAGGCGTCAAAACTTTTATGCTTCAGCACCTCTTCGGTCAGCAATGTCAGGCGTTCGGGCGTGATAAACCCGTCTTTTTCACCCATCGCCAGCAGCACTTCATGCGCCGCTTTGATGGTACCCGACGCGCCAAGCGCCACGTTCCAGCCCTGGATACGGTACTGCCAGGCCAGGTTTTCCAGCTTCTGGACGGCCGCCATCCGCGCACGCTGGAAGTTCTCGCGGGTGATGCTACCGCCCGGGAAATACATCTGTGCGAAGCTGACGCAGCCCATACGGCGGCTTTCCACCAGGCGCGGCTCAAAGTCTTCGCCGATCACAAGCTCCGTAGAACCACCGCCGATGTCGATCACCAGCTTGCGCCCTTTTTCCGGCTGGGTGTGCTCGACGCCCATGAAGATCAGACGCGCTTCCTCGTTGCCGGAGATGATCTCAATCGGGTAGGGGATCACCTTTTCGGCCCGCTTGAGAAACTCAGGGGCATTCAGGGCCTGGCGCAGGGTATGGGTGCCCACGATGCACACGCTGGAGGGCGAGAAGCCCTGCAGGCGCTCAGCAAACAGCGACAGGCAGTTTAACCCGCGCTCCATCGCCTCTTCGCTGAGCATGCTGCGTTCATCAAGACCATCCGCCAGGTGTACGCGCTGCTTCAGACGACCGATGATCTGCAACGCGCCATCCACCTCACGGGCGATGACCATGTGGAAACTGTTAGAGCCAAGATCGACCGCGGCGAATTCCTGCGGGCGTGGGGTCTTATCATTTATCGGCATAGGTTAATCGGGTTGCTCGAGTGATTTGATATAGTCGTAAATCGCCAGTTGCGACCGCACTTTACGGCGGTTGCCGCGCGGTACATAGCGGTTACTGAGTTCTTTGTCGATATAGCGTGCTTTCACGGTATCGCTGAACAGAATCTCGATGATGTCGAGGATCTGCTGCTTCAGGCGCGGATCCAGCAGCGGTGCCGCGACTTCAATTCGGTAGTCAATATTGCGCGTCATCCAGTCTGCCGAAGAGAGATAGACCTGTTTATCACCCGCATTATCGAAAATATAGACCCGATCGTGCTCCAGGTAGCGGTCAACAATGCTGATCACGCGAATATTGTCGCTGATGCCTTCCAGTTCCGGGATCAGCGAGCACATGCCGCGGATCAGAAGATTAACCGGTACGCCGGAGCTGGACGCCGCATACAGCCTGTCCACCAGCCCTTTATCGACCAGGTTGTTAAGCTTCAGCGTGATGCCGGACGACAGCCCTTTCTGGGCATTGGCGATCTCTTTATCGATCATATCGTACAGCAGACGGCGCGAGTTCTGCGGCGAGACCAGCAGATAGTCAAAGCTCACCGGACGGTACGGGTTTTCGATAAAGTTAAAGACCCGGCGCACTTCGTTAGTGATGCGGGCATCGGCAGTTAAGAGCGAGTAATCGGTATAAATTCGCGCGGTTTTCTCGTTAAAGTTCCCGGTACCGATGTGGGCATAACGCACCACCTCATCGCCCTCTTTACGAGAGATGAGGAACAGCTTGGCGTGAATTTTCAGCCCCGGCGCGGAGAAAATGACGTGCACACCGGCTTCCGTCAGACGTCGCGCCCAGTGAATGTTCGCCTCTTCGTCGAAGCGCGCCTGCAGCTCAACCACCACGGTGACTTTTTTGGCGTTGTGCGCCGCGTGGATCATCGCATCGATGATGCGGGAATCTTTTGCCACGCGGTAGATGTTGATTTTGATCGCCAGCACGCTCGGGTCGAACGAGGCCTGACGCAGCAGTTCCAGCACGTGCTCAAACGTATGATACGGATAGTAGAGCAGGACATCGCGTTCGCGGATGGCGTCGAATCCGTTGCGGAATTTATCGAACCAGAGATGGCGCAGGCGCGGCAGCGGCTTGTTTACCAGATTGGCTTTGCCGACGTTCGGGAAGCCAATAAAATCTTTAAAGTTGTGGTAACGACCACCCGGAACGATGGAGTCATAGCGCGAAATGGTCAGTTTCTCACGCAGCATCTCCACCATGGCGTCCGGCATATCGCGCTGATAGACGAAGCGCACCGGTTCAGCCGTCAGGCGCTGTTTCAGGCTGGATGACATCAGCTCCATCAGGCTGGCTTCCATCTCGTGCACCAGGTCATATTCGGCGTCACGAGTCATTTTCATCGAGTAGGCGTTTAACGCATCGTAATCGAAGAAGCCTTTGAAGATGTCGTCCAGACAGTAGCGCAGGATGTTATCCAGCAGGATCATTGGTTTGCGTCTGCGCGGGGTTTCCGGCGGCAGGTTCACAAAGCGCGGCACCTTGTCGGATGGGATCTCCAGCAGCGCGTAACGGATAGATTCACCGCGAATAATTTCCACCGCCAGGTAGGTATAGTCATCTTTCAAAAACTGCACCAGATCGGTTTCGCGGTTGATCAGAATCGGGGTAATGTGCTGGCGCAGATAGTGTTTGAAGTAGTGGCGCAGCCAGTTTTGTTGGTTAACGGAAAGCTGGCGTTCGTTAATCAGGAAGATTTGATTGCGCGCCATCTCCAGCAGCAGTTCGTTATACAGGCCGTCAAATTCCTGATCGGCTTTCAGCACGCGGGACTGGATTTTGCCCAGCAGATGCCGCGAGTGCGAGTTTAAGCCCTGTTCTTCGCTGATGATGATGCGTCTTTTCAGCTCGGCAAAGCGAACCTTGTAGAACTCATCCAGGTTGTTCGAATAAATACCCAAAAAACGCATGCGCTCGATCAGCGGGTTACTTTTGTCTGCCGCTTCCTGGAGTACACGTTCGTTGAATGCTAACCAGCTTAGCTCTTTCTCGATATATAACTTTTCCTGACCCATTACAGCTCACACTCCAGTTCAATCACAGGACGTGGTAAATCCGTCTCGTCCTTATTATGGCGAGCATTTCCACGATATGTCCAACAGTGCCAGAAAAGTATGACAGTTATTTTTTTTGTTGGGGATTTTAGAGGGTTGGGGAGGGGACATTCGGGTAATGCATCAGGCAGGTCGGGTAAGCGCAGAAGCGCCACCCGACATAATAAACTACTCTTCCGCCGCATGACCCTGCAGAGGTAACTTAACGCCGTCCAGCCAGGCAGCGCCGTCGCGCATCTCGAGACGTCCGTCGACAAACCAGCTTACCACCAGCGGGTAAATGGCGTGTTCCTGGGTCTGCACGCGTTCGGTCACGTCTTCTTCGCTATCGCCGTCAAAGACCGGGACTTTCGCCTGCAGGATAACCGGACCGCCGTCCAGCTCGTCGGTAACGAAATGCACGGAGGTGCCGTGCTCCTCATCGCCATTTTCCAGAACCTGACGATGGGTATGCAGGCCGGGATATTTCGGCAGAAGAGAAGGGTGGATATTCAGCAGACGTCCGGCGAAGTGTTCGACGAAGGCCGGGCTCAGAATACGCATATAGCCTGCCAGCACGACTACGTCCGGCGCGTAGGCATCAATCTCATGCACCAGCTCGCGGTCAAAGGCTTCACGTCCGGCGAACTGGCTGGCTTCCAGCGCGTGCGCGGGAATGTTGGCTTCCCGCGCGCGCTCAAGGCCGAACGCGTCGGCCTTGTTGCTGAATACTGCCCGAATGGTGCCGTTGATTTTCTTCTGCTTGCAGGCGTCTATGATGGCCTGCAAATTGCTTCCGTTGCCGGAAATGAGCACCACGATGTTTTTCATTCAATGACCACACGCTGTTCGGAATCGGAGGCTTTAATCGTACCGATTTTCCACGCGTTTTCACCTTTCTCCGTCAGCAGCTTCACTGCTTTATCCGCTTCGCTTGCCGGCAGGGCGATAACCATGCCCACGCCGCAGTTAAAGGTGCGGTACATTTCGTGAGAGCTCACGTTGCCCGCGGTCTGCAGCCAGTTAAACACGGCTGGCCACTGCCATGAGGATTCGTCGATCACCGCCTGGGTGTTGTCCGGCAGAACGCGCGGAATATTTTCCCAGAAGCCGCCGCCGGTCAGGTGGGCAATGGCGTGAACGTCGACGTTCTCGATAAGCTCGAGCACGTTCTTCACGTAGATACGTGTTGGCGCAAGCAGATGGTCAGCCAGTGGTTTACCGTCAAGCTCGGTGGTCAGCGGATCACAGCCGCTCACTTCGAGGATTTTACGCACCAGGGAGTAGCCGTTAGAGTGCGGGCCGCTGGAGGCCAGCGCGATCAGCACATCGCCATCGGCCACTTTGCTGCCGTCGATAATTTCTGATTTTTCTACTACGCCGACGCAGAAGCCCGCGACGTCATAATCTTCGCCGTGATACATGCCCGGCATTTCTGCGGTTTCACCACCGACCAGCGCGCAGCCAGACTGCAGACAGCCTTCGGCGATACCGTTAATCACGCTTGCCGCGGTATCTACGTCCAGTTTGCCGGTCGCGTAGTAATCGAGGAAGAACAGCGGCTCTGCGCCCTGAACCACCAGGTCATTCACGCACATCGCGACCAGATCGATACCGATCGTGTCGTGACGTTTTAAATCCATCGCCAGGCGCAGCTTGGTGCCTACACCGTCAGTACCCGAGACCAGAACAGGTTCACGATATTTTTGCGGCAGCGCGCACAGTGCGCCGAATCCACCCAGACCACCCATCACTTCCGGGCGGCGGGTTTTTTTCACCACACCTTTGATTCGGTCAACCAGCGCATTACCTGCGTCAATATCAACACCGGCATCTTTGTAGCTGAGAGAAGTTTTGTTGGTCACGGCTTAAATCCCCACGCGATTGCATAGCTAGTAAGAAAAATCGGCGCAATTCTAACAGTCCAGGCAAACGTTTGCGAGCCTATTCTGGACGTGGAGATCTTTTTTTCTGTGCACCCCGTGAATGCAGCCAAACTTGACTCTGTTCACGAAAATGAAACCGGTTTCTGAGAACTGCTTGCAACGGTTATTCCGTTTGCACATCATCGAACTGAAACCGGTTTCTGTAATTGTTTTTGCAGATAATAACGCAGAATGAGGGAAAGCGAATGTCAGGATTTAAAGCAGATTTTCTGTGGGGGGGGGCCGTTGCGGCGCACCAGCTGGAAGGCGGCTGGAAAGAGGGCGGAAAAGGCGTGAGCGTGGCCGACGTCATGACCGCGGGCGCGCACGGCGTGCCGCGTGAAATCACCAACGGCGTGCTGGAAGGGAAAAATTACCCTAACCATGAAGCCATTGATTTCTACCACCGCTATAAAGAAGACATCAAACTCTTTGCCGAGATGGGGTTCAAATGCTTCCGCACCTCTATTGCCTGGACGCGGATCTTCCCGAAAGGCGACGAGCTTGAGCCTAACGAGGCTGGCCTGAAATTCTATGACAACCTGTTCGACGAATGCCTGAAGTACGGCATCGAACCGGTTATCACCCTGTCTCACTTCGAGATGCCTTTCCATCTGGTCACGGAATACGGCGGCTGGCGCAACCGTAAGCTGATCGACTTCTTCGTTCGTTTTGCAAAAGTGGTATTCCAGCGCTATCAGCATAAAGTGAAGTACTGGATGACCTTCAACGAGATCAACAACCAGGCCAACTTCCACGAAGACTTTGCGCCGTTCACTAACTCCGGGCTGAAGTACGCGCCGGGTGAAGACCGTGAGCCGGTGATGTTCCAGGCGGCGCACTATGAGCTGGTGGCCAGCGCCCTGGCGGTGAAGGCGGGGCGCGAGATTAACCCGTCGCTGCAGATTGGCTGCATGATTGCCATGTGTCCTATCTACCCGCTCACCTGCGCGCCGGACGATATGATGATGGCGATGAATGCCATGCACCGCCGCTACTGGTTCACCGACGTGCACGTGCGCGGCAGGTACCCGCAGCATCTGCTCAACTACTTTGCGCGTCGCGGCTTCACGCTGGATATTACCGAAGAAGATAAAGCCGCGCTGAAGCAGGGCTGCGTCGATTACATCGGCTTCAGCTACTATATGTCCTTCGCCACCAAGGCGACGGCGGATAACCCGCAGCTGGATTACGACGAGAGCAAGAGCCTGGTCACTAACCCGTACGTGCAGAAATCGGACTGGGGCTGGCAGATTGACCCGGTGGGGCTGCGCTACTCCCTCAACTGGTTCTGGGATCACTATCAGCTGCCGCTGTTTATCGTTGAAAACGGCTTTGGCGCGATCGACGTGCAGGAGAGCGACGGCACGGTGAACGACCAGTACCGCATTGACTACCTGTCCGCCCACATCCGCGAGATGAAAAAAGCGGTGGAGGAAGATGGCGTGGATCTGATGGGCTATACCCCGTGGGGCTGTATCGACCTCGTTTCTGCCGGTACGGGCGAAATGAAAAAACGCTACGGCTTTATCTTTGTCGACAAAGACAATGAAGGCAACGGCACGCTGAACCGCAGCAAGAAGAAATCGTTCGACTGGTATAAGCAGGTAATTGCGAGCAACGGCGATAGCCTGTAATTGCCGGGTGGCGCTAACGCTTACCCGACCTACACTACACGTAGGTCCGCGTAAGCGTTAGCGCCACTGGGCAGAACCCGCACCCAAGCCGGAGTCTCGCCTCCGGTTTTTTTTGTCTCTAAATCACTTTGCTTGATATACGTCAAGCAAGATGGGTATGGCCTAATCCGAAAAAAGCGGTATAATCCCGCGATTTTTTTGCGGACGCCGCCTCAGAGGAGAAAGAGAATGAAGATTGTGGAAGTGAAACACCCACTCGTTAAACACAAGTTGGGCCTGATGCGTGAGCATGACATCAGCACGAAGCGTTTTCGCGAACTGGCATCTGAAGTCGGCAGCCTGCTGACATACGAAGCGACCTCCGATCTGGAAACGGAAAAAGTCACCATCGAAGGCTGGAACGGCCCGGTGCAGGTTGAGCAGATCAAAGGTAAGAAAATTACCGTGGTGCCAATTCTGCGTGCCGGTCTCGGCATGATGGAAGGCGTGCTGGAGCACGTGCCAAGCGCGCGTATCAGCGTGGTGGGTATCTACCGTAACGAAGAAACCCTTGAGCCGGTTCCTTACTTCCAGAAGCTAGTGTCTAACATCGACGAGCGTATGGCGCTGGTGGTTGACCCGATGCTGGCGACCGGTGGTTCGATGATCGCCACCATCGACCTGCTGAAAAACGCGGGCTGTAGCAGCATTAAGGTGCTGGTGCTGGTTGCGGCACCGGAAGGGATCGCGGCGCTAGAAAAAGCGCACCCGGACGTTGAGCTGTATACCGCCTCTATCGACCAGGGCCTGAACGAGCACGGATACATCATTCCGGGGCTCGGCGATGCCGGCGATAAGATCTTTGGTACGAAATAATCGAATAACGATAAATAAGCCGACTTTGATAGTCGGCTTTTTTTTGAATAAAACACCAACAACAATACTACTCAGAGGAAAACACTATGACGCGCCGTGCTATCGGGGTGAGTGAAAGACCGCCGCTTTTACAGACTATCCCGCTTAGTTTGCAGCACCTGTTCGCCATGTTTGGCGCAACCGTGCTGGTGCCAATCCTGTTCCACATTAACCCGGCAACCGTGCTGTTGTTCAACGGCATCGGTACGTTGTTGTACCTCTTTATCTGTAAAGGCAAAATCCCGGCGTATCTGGGGTCAAGCTTCGCGTTTATCTCGCCGGTTTTGCTGCTGCTGCCGCTGGGTTATGAAGTCGCGCTGGGCGGCTTTATCATGTGTGGCGTCCTGTTCTGCGTGGTGTCCTTCATTGTGAAGAAAGCCGGTACCGGCTGGCTGGACGTGATGTTCCCGCCTGCGGCGATGGGCGCCATCGTTGCGGTCATCGGTCTTGAACTGGCGGGTGTGGCGGCGAATATGGCCGGTCTGCTGCCTGCTGACGGCCAGTCACCGGATTCCAAAACCATTATCATCTCGCTGGTTACGCTGGGCGTAACGGTGTTTGGCTCCGTCCTGTTCCGCGGCTTTATGGCGATCATCCCGATCCTGATCGGCGTGCTGGCGGGCTACGCGCTCTCCTTCGCGATGGGCGTGGTGGACACCACTCCGATTGCCGAGGCGCACTGGTTCGCGCTGCCAACCTTCTACACCCCTCGCTTCGAATGGTTTGCGATTTTCACCATTCTGCCTGCGGCGCTGGTGGTGATTGCGGAGCACGTCGGCCACCTGGTGGTGACGGCGAACATCGTTAAGCGCGATTTGATCCGTGACCCGGGTCTACATCGTTCCATGTTTGCGAACGGTTTCTCCACCATTATCTCCGGTTTCTTTGGCTCAACGCCAAACACCACCTACGGTGAGAACATCGGCGTGATGGCGATTACCCGCGTCTACAGTACCTGGGTTATCGGCGGCGCGGCGATCATCGCCATTCTGCTCTCCTGCGTCGGCAAGCTGGCGGCAGCGATTCAGATCATCCCGGTGCCGGTGATGGGCGGCGTGTCTCTGCTGCTGTACGGGGTAATTGGTGCCTCCGGTATTCGCGTGCTGATTGAATCCAAAGTGGATTACAGCAAGGCGCAGAACCTGATCCTGACCTCAGTAATCCTGATTATCGGCGTGAGCGGCGCGAAGGTGCACATCGGTGCGGCCGAGCTGAAGGGCATGGCGCTCGCGACCATCGTCGGCGTTGGCCTGAGCCTGATCTTCAAGCTGATCTCGGTGATCCGCCCTGAAGAGGTGGTACTGGACGCTGACGAAAGCGAAAAAGCGTCACATTGATCGAAAAGTCGGGCGAGGGATCGCCCGGTTCTCTCCTTGCAGGTTCCGTGTTAAACTCCTTTCCGATTTTACGTAGGATCTCTGGTTGAGGTATTTCTGAACGGACCGGCACAGCTCTCTCTGCCACTTTATCTCCCTGACGACGAAACTTTCGCGAGTTTCTGGCCGGGTGATAACCCCTCTTTACTGGCTGCACTGCAAAACGTGCTGCGCCAGGATCACAGCGGATACATCTATATCTGGTCACGCGAAGGCGCGGGGCGCAGCCATCTGCTGCATGCCGCCTGCGCGGAGCTTTCAGCGCGCGGTGATGCGGTAGGCTACGTGCCGCTGGATAAACGTACGTGGTTCGTGCCTGAGGTGCTGGAGGGAATGGAACATCTCTCGCTGGTCTGCATCGATAATATCGAGTGCGTGGCGGGGGACGAGCCGTGGGAAATGGCGATCTTCAACCTCTACAACCGCATCCTGGAGTCGGGCAAAACCCGGCTGCTGATCACCGGCGATCGTCCACCGCGACAGCTGAATCTGGGGCTGCCGGATCTGGCGTCTCGTCTGGACTGGGGGCAAATCTACAAGCTCCAGCCGCTGTCGGATGAAGATAAGCTTCAGGCGTTACAGCTGCGCGCAAAACAGCGCGGATTTGAGCTGCCGGAAGACGTGGGCCGCTTTCTGCTCAAGCGGCTGGATCGCGAAATGCGCACGCTGTTTGACACGCTCGATCAGCTCGATCGCGCCTCCATTACCGCCCAGCGCAAGCTGACCATTCCGTTTGTGAAAGATATTCTCAAGCTTTGAATTTTCTCGCCCGGTGGCGGCTACGCCTTACCGGGCCTACGAAAACCCGCCGCACTTTGTAGGACGGGTAAGGCGTAGCCGCCACCCGGCTAAATATCCCCAATTAGATGCTCAACCAGAAGTGGAATCGGTCTTCCCGATGCCACGCTCCGTCCGTTTTCGCGCCACAGCGCCGTACCGCTGATGTCCAGATGCGCCCACGGGATTGTCGGCGGGCAAAAGTGGTGCAGCAGCCACGCTGCCGAAGCACTGATTGCTGCATTATTGGTCGGCGTGTTGCACAGATCGGCGATCGCGCTGTCGGTCTGTTTTTTCAGCCGCGCATCCAGCGGCAGGGACCACACTTCATCGCCGCTCTGCTTGCCCGCCAGCGTCAGCGCCGCGCGCAGCGGTTCATCCTGCGTCATTAATCCGCTCAATTCATACCCCAGCGCCTTCACGACCGCACCGGTTAAGGTGGCCATATCAATGATATAGCGCGCCTGCGGATGCCGCTGGCTGGCCCAGGCGATGGCGTCTGCCAGCACCAGTCGGCCTTCGGCGTCGGTATTGTTGATTTCAACGGTGATCCCGTTGCAGGCCGTTGCTACCGTGCCGGGCTGCATGGCGTCCGGGCCGATGGCGTTTTCCGCCAGCGCCAGCACGCCCATAATGCGTACGGGCAGCGCCAGCTCTGCGGCGGTCAGCATCAGGCCCAGCACGTTAGCCGCACCGCACATGTCGTATTTCATGGTATACATGCCCGCGCCTTCCTTCAGCCACAGGCCGCCTGTATCAAAGGTTATGCCTTTTCCCACATAGCAGCGCACCGGGCCGTCGTTGACGCCGTCATAATGGATCGCCAGCAGGCGCGGCGGACAGGTCGCCCCTTTGCCAACGGCGTGCAGCAGCCCCAGACTCTGCTCAACGATTTGCTTTTCATCCAACACCTCGCAGCGCAGAAAAGGGAAGGCGGCACACAGTTTTTGCGCCTCTTCCACCACAAACTGCGGCGTGCATCGGTCGGACGGGATATCCGCCAGCCGTCGCGCAGCGACCATTCCGTGGGCGATGGCCTGCTGCTGGCGGAAGATTCCCTCCAGTTTTGCCTGCTGTTCCGGCAGGCAAAGGGCAGTAATGTGCGTAAGGCGCACCGTCGATTCATCCGTTTTCTTCAGCTTCAGATCGCTTAGCCTGTGCGCCTGATTAAAAAGAAAACGCAGCACCTGCGCCAGCACCACATCGTCGATATTGGTAACGTCCAGTATCAGCTCGGGGCTGACGGGCGAGGCCAGCAGCGGGCGCAGCGCCGTCAGCAATCCTTCGGTCAGGCTATCCTGCCAGAGGGCATCTGGCAGCAGAGTGATCCGGGCAAACGGGGCGCAGCCAAAGCGGGTGTCAGCGATGCTGGCAGACTCGCGCATTTCTGCGACCAGCGCCGTTTCGGGCAAATGCGTACAGGAGGCGGACGCAATCAAAAGGCTCTGCGGAGCCGCGTCAGAAAGCGCGTTGATAAACTGATACGTAATCATCATGACTCCTCAATCGGCGCGCGGATCCGCGCGGCATAGGCCTGCATCCACTCATCATCTACCGCGTGATAATGCGTTTTCTCCCGCAGGCGTTCGGTACGAAAAACGGTGAGAGGCTGGCGAGCCGTCGCCACCACAAACGAGAAGGTTTTGATGTTGGTTGCGGCACCAAATTCGCCTTTGTTGTTCATGCACACCACTGAGAGATCGCCCGCGCGGCCAAAGCGCGACATCAGCTTGTCTTCCAGTTCGAACACTACCGAATCGGCAGCCTGCTGGGGCGTCATGCCCTGCGCCATGCGGCGGACGATTTCGTAGCTGGTGCAGCCTTTCATCAGATCTTCACCGACGCCCGTGGCGGTGGCGGCGCCGGTTTCACTGTCGCAGTAAAATCCGGAACCAATAATGGGCGAATCCCCGAGTCGACCGCGCTTTTTCATGAACAGGCCGCTGGTGGAGGTGGCGACGCTCATCGAGCCCTGCTTATCGAGGCCGATAATGCCGACGGTGTCATGCCCGTCGTAAGGGCTTAAGCCCTTATCCAGCGTTTCAAGGCAGCGTTTGCGGTAGTGCTGCAAGGCGCGGTCAGTGAGCATGGTTTTGTCGGCAAAGCCCTGGCTCAGCGCCCATTCGCGCGCGCCCTGGCCCACCAGCAGGCTGTTGTAGCGCTGGCGGCTTAACGCATGCGCCACCCGCACCGGGTTGGCGATATCCACCAGGTTGCCCACGGCACCAAACGCCAGCGTATCGCCGTCCATGTAGGCGGCGTCCAGCTCCACTTCGCCATTTTCGGTGGGCAGCCCGCCGTAGCCGACGGATTTATAAAACGGAAAATCTTCGACGGCGGCGACGGCATCCACCACCGCTGCCGAGACCGGTTTCCCCGCAGCCAGCGCAGATGCAGACTCGGTGACGCCTTCAAGCGCCATTCTCCAGGTCGCGATAATTCCCCACATGCTTTACTCCTGTTTTGCAAGGGTGGTGTCGGTTTGCGTAACGGTGACCATTTCCGCCGCGCGGTACTGTTTGTCCACGATACGCATGAAAGGTAGGTACAGCATGGCGCCAATTAGCAGGTTGAGAAGCTGCATCACGCTGCCGCTCAGGTGCCCGGTAACGATAAAACCGCTGATAACGGGTGGCAGCGTCCAGGGAATAAACACCCCGGTGGTGACGGCAACCGCGCCAATCTTCATCGCTGCATACTGCACGGTAACCAGCACCAGCGGCACCAGATTGAACGGGATAAGCATGATTGGGTTCATGATCACCGGCAGGCCAAACAGGATCGGTTCGTTGATGTTAAACACCGACGCCCCGGCGCCGAGGCGCGCCACTTCCCGCATGTTTTTGCTGCGGGCGAAAATCAGCATCGCAATGACCAGCGACAGCGTGGCCCCCGCGCCGCCCATCCAGATCATGTCAAAAAACTGTTCGGTGATAATGTGCGGCGGCGTGGCGCCGGCCTGAATGGCCGCGATGTTGTCGGTCTGGTTCTCCATCCACAGCGGGCGAATGATGCCGTTAATCATCGAGCCGGAGTTAATGCCCACTGACCAGAGAATGGTGATGCTGAAGACCGTCATCAGCGCGCCAAAGTAAGAGGTACCGTAGTGGCGCACCGGCGTGGCCACTACTTCGTAAATAAACTGGTGGATAGTGTTGTAGTGGGTGTTTTCAAACACGATACGGATACCCAGCACCAGAATCATCACCAGCAGGGCCGGGATTAATGCCGCGAACGACTCCTGCACCGCCGGCGGCACGCCGTCCGGCATTTTGATGACCAGTTTTTTGCGCTTGAGCCAGCAGAACAGTTCCGTCCACAGCAGAGAACCAATCATCGCCACGAACAGCCCTTTGCTGCCAATCCACTCCACCGGAATGACGGTAATACCGCCGTTTTCCGCCACTTTGATAAAGGGCGTCAGGATGAGAAAGGCGACCAGCGCCAGGATGCCGCAGGAGATGCGATCCTCACCGTAGTGTTCCGCCAGGCGGAAGGCCACCAGGAAGCTGATGAACAGCGACATGGTGGAGAACACCGCGTTGAACGGGATTTCAATAATGGCGCTCCAGCTCTCACCAAAGGCCTGAGACATAAACTGCTGATAGGCTTGATTCGGGAATGACGAGATCACCAGCAGAACGGAGCCGACGATGATAAACGGCATGAAGGATACGTAGGCGCCGCGAATGGCCCCGAGATGACGCTGCTGGGCCGTTTTGGCCGCCAGCGGCATTAGTTTTGCTTCAAGAAATCCCAGAACATTGTTCATTGTGAACTCCGTACAAGATTGAGGGGTGTTGGTTGTGTTATGTCTGGGAATTATCAGTGAAGCGTGGCGAGCGAAAGGTGAAATCGGTCACAAAGCAATCGCTGCTGTAGTATAAATCTCATAAGATTAGTTCTGAGGACTTGCGATGGAAATTAAACTGCATGCTAATGCCACCACGACGCCGCGCATCCGTCGCTATCTTCAGCAGTCAGATAAAAGCGACAGAGAGCTTGCCGCTGAGCTGGGCATTTCGGTCACTACCGTCAGGCGCTGGCGCAACCGCGAGCAGATTTCGGACAACCACACAACGCCAAAAGTGATACACAAAGTGTTGAGACAAGAGCAGATCGCACTGGTGAATGTCCTGCGTGACGTCTCGGGAGCGCCGCTTGATGAACTGCTGCAGATTGTAAACGGCGTGCTGGGGATCCCCGTATCCCGGGCGACATTGAACCGCTACCTCAAACCGACCTCTGCGCAACAAAAAGGGGCTCCGTTGCAGGGGAAAAAGGCGCTCAAGGCAGGTATCGTGCCGCAAAAACTTCTGTTACATCATCAGCCCCTGTCTCTGCATATGGACGATGGCGGAGAACAGCATCTACTTTGGGCGCGTGAACCGGTGAGCGGCTGGTGCTACGCCCGGCTGTACGCGCGCACTTCTCCGCAGCTGCTGGCCCGCTGGGCGCACGACGCGCTGGAAGCCTGTCCGGCTGATATTCAATCTATTGAGACTTTTGGTTTCGAGGTGAAGCCAGAGGAACGTAATACCACCGTTACGGTGCATCCGCAGCAGTACCGCGCTGTTCAGGTTGCTCAGCCGCTCTGTGAAATCATTCCACGCCTGAACAGTGAGCCGGCAGGCGAGCTGTTGATCCAGCTGTGCGAATTTTACAACCGGGGAAAAGCGCAGAAAAAGTTAGGAGAGAGTACGCCGCAGGCCTTTCTTGAAGCGCTGCGGCGTAACGATTAGAGGATCTGGAGCACGTCTTCCGGCGGACGTCCAATGCGCGCCTGGCCGTTCGCCACCACAATCGGGCGCTCAATCAGCTTTGGATTTTCAACCATCGCCTGGACCAGTTCAGCCTCGGTGAGACGGTTGTCATCCAGGTTAAGCGACTTATACAGATCTTCTTTCTGACGCATCAGCTCTCTAGCACTGCCCATTCCCAGCATGCGCAGCAGCTGGCGGAGGGTTTGCGCGTCAGGTGGTGTATCAAGGTAAAGCACCACTTCCGGCTCAACGCCGTTAGACGTCAGCAGGCTCAGGGTATCGCGGCTCTTGGAGCAGCGAGGGTTGTGATAAATTTTTACGGCGTCTGTCATGACGTGAATTCTCCTTTATTACATCTTCTCGTACGGCTTAAAGCGCTGCTGCAGGCCGCGCAGCTGATCGATACGCGCGTCGTAACGGGCCTGCTGTAGGCTACCAAGCTTGACCTGCGAGCTGGCGCTGCTGAGCGCGGAAATCGCCTGATCGAGGCGGCCCACCAGGGCAAAGCCTTCGGCACGCGCCGCAAGCTCCTGATCGCGGTTGCCGAGCTGGGCTTCCGCCTGAGCGAGCAGATCCCAGCCGTTTTGATCGTCTTTATTATTAAAGGTGTAGCGGTTCAGGATGGTCGCCGCTTCACCCGGCTGGCCGCCCTGCAGGTAAGCATTCGCCAGGTTAAGCTGCAGTACCGGGTTGGTACGGACGTCTTTCGCCCCTTTCAGACGGTTAATCGCATCGGCGGTTTTCTTCTGCCCCAGATCGATATCCGTCGAAAGATCGAGATACCACGGGTTGTTCGGGTCGGCAGCAAGGAGCGGCTGCAGCGCTTTACGCGCCTCGTCGTATTTGCTGGCTTCCATCGCCTGAAGCGCCTGACCATACTGCGCGGCGTTTTTCTCACGCACGTTGCCTTTCGCCAGGGT
This sequence comes from Enterobacter sp. PI-10, assembly GCF_027947695.1. Taxonomy (NCBI): domain Bacteria; kingdom Pseudomonadati; phylum Pseudomonadota; class Gammaproteobacteria; order Enterobacterales; family Enterobacteriaceae; genus Enterobacter; species Enterobacter sp. PI-10. The sequence continues at coordinate 121,750 of NZ_JAJNOG010000003.1, forward strand.
ATCCAGCAGGTCACTGGTGAGCTGGTTACGCCCGGAATTGTACATTCCCAGGGTTCTCACTTTCGCCATGTAGAAATCCTGCGAAGACTGGACCACCACAGGACGCATCTGGTTTGCACGGTTACGCGCGTCCGATAGTCGGCTTTCAGGCAGCGGGTGCGTCAGCAGGATTTCCGGCGGACGGGAAGAGTAACGCGCCTGATCGAGCAGTTTTTCCAGGAAGCTCGGCATGGCCTGCGGGTCAAAGCCCGAGCGCTGCAGCACCTGAATCCCGATGCGGTCCGCTTCCTGCTCGTTTTGTTGGGTAAAGCTGATCATCCCCTGACGTGTTCCCGCCAGCGTACCGGTCAGGGCTGCCATCCCGGCCTGCGGGCTGGCCATCGCCAGCAGAATCGATCCCAGTGCACCCACCCAGGTGAGGGGAGCGTTACGTTTCTGGTCTTCCATCGCACGCGCCAGGTGACGCTGTGTGACGTGCGAAATTTCGTGCGCCATTACCGAGGCCAGCTGGCTTTCGTTGTCTGAATATCGGAATAACGCCGAATGCAGCACCACGTTACCGCCAAAGAAGGCGAAGGCGTTGATTTCGTCATTATTGATTAAATAGAAATGGAAGGGGGTCTTTACCGAGTCGGCGTGTGCTACCAGACGCATCCCCAGCCCGTTTATGTACTGCACCAGCAAAGGGTCGTTGATCAGCGGGGCGCTGCCGCGCAGCTGGCGAACATAGTAATCCCCCATTTGCATCTCTTGCCCAATAGAGAGCGTGCTTCCTGCTGTGGTGCCCATGTCCGGCAATGAATCGGACGAGTCAGCAAAAGCGGGCAACACCTGACCGACCGTCACCGCGGCAATCAGTGTTGCAACCAGTGTTTTTCTCAATTGCCTGAACATAACCACTGTCCTGTATGTTGGATGTGCTAATTTGACCGATGAACCGGCATATCGTTCATCTCTGCTGCCCTGCGAGTGTAGCCGTGTTGTAGCATGAAGAAAATCCCATTCATCAGGGTTTTGCGGATTGCGATCGGGATACAAAAAGCGAAAGTCTTTTTTGTGACAGTTAGATACAATTCACCGTCTCACTCCCGCCATTCGATTCAGGGAAGGGTTGTATGCTCGAAATGTTAATGCAGTGGTACCGGCGTCGGTTCAGCGACCCGGAAGCCATTGCTTTGTTGGTTATTCTGGTTGCCGGGTTCGGTATTCTGTTCTTCTTCAGCGGCCTGCTCGCCCCTCTGCTGGTGGCGATTGTGCTGGCGTATCTGCTGGAGTGGCCCACGGCGCGTCTGGAACATATCGGCTGTTCCCGCCGCTGGGCGACCAGCATCGTGCTGGTGCTGTTTGTCGGCATCCTGCTGTTAATGGCTTTTGTGGTGATGCCGGTCGCCTGGCAGCAGGGAATTAACCTGATCCGCGACATGCCCGGCATGCTGAACAAGCTGTCTGATTTTGCCGCCACGCTGCCGCGCCGTTATCCGGCCCTGATGGATGCCGGAATTATCGACGCGATGGCCGAAAATATGCGCGCCCGCATCATGACGATGGGTGATTCGGTGGTGAAGTACTCTCTGGCGTCCCTGGTCGGACTGCTGACGCTGGCGGTTTACCTTGTGCTCGTGCCGCTGATGGTCTTCTTCCTGGTGAAAGATAAAGATCAAATGCTCAACGCCGTGCGCCGTATTCTGCCGCGCAACCGCGGGCTGGCAGGGCAGGTCTGGGAAGAGATGAACCAGCAGATCACCAACTACATTCGCGGCAAGGTGCTGGAGATGATTGTCGTGGGGGTAGCGACCTGGATTGGCTTCCTGATTTTCGGCCTGAACTACTCGCTGCTGCTGGCGGTGCTGGTGGGGCTGTCGGTTCTGATCCCGTACATAGGCGCGTTTGTGGTGACCATTCCGGTTGTTGGGGTCGCGTTGTTCCAGTTTGGGCTGGGGACTGAGTTCTGGAGCTGCTTCGCGGTGTACCTGATTATTCAGGGCCTGGACGGTAACCTGCTGGTGCCGGTGCTGTTCTCCGAAGCGGTGAACCTGCATCCGCTGGTGATTATCTTATCCGTGGTGATTTTCGGCGGGCTGTGGGGATTCTGGGGCGTGTTCTTCGCTATTCCGCTGGCTACGCTGATTAAAGCGGTCGTCCACGCGTGGCCGGATGTGCCGGCGGTGGAAGAGAAGTAGAGGGGGGCGGCCTGATGCCCTCACCCAGACCCCTTCACACGGGGAGAGGGAGAAAACATGAAAAACGGCAACCTGGGTTGCCGTTTTGCTGTTTATCAGGCGCTTTGTTTCAGCCAGTTCAACACCACGTCGTGGTGGTTGCTGGTTTTGAAGTCGTCAAACACGTGTTCAACTTTACCGTCAGCGTCAATCAGGAAGCTGATGCGGTGGATGCCGTCGTAGGTTTTACCCATAAACGTCTTCTCGCCCCAGACGCCGAACTGCTCGCATACCTGATGATCTTCATCAGAAAGCAGCGTGAAGTTCAGCAGCTCTTTTTCAGCAAATCGTGACAGCTTTTCTGGTTTATCGGTGCTGATACCCAGCACTTCCACGCCGACTTTTTTCAACTCGTCCATGTTGTCGCGTAAGCCGCAGGCCTGTACGGTGCAGCCGGGGGTCATGGCTTTCGGGTAGAAATAGACCAGAACACGCTGTCCCTGGAAGTCGGTCAAATTTACTTGCTCGCCGTCTTGATCCGGTAAGCTAAATTTCGGTGCGATGTCACCGGCTTTCAGTGGGTTCATTACTCAACTCCATCCTGTTCGTGCTGCGAATAATTGACGACGCTTATACTGCCCTGCGCGTTTAATTCTGTACAGAGGGCTTTGAACGCTTGCTCGATATTTGACGCATCCTGTGAGGCAGGGCTGTGCGCGGTAATTTGAATAAACAGCACCGGAAGACCATGGTCATCGCTTGTCTGCGTACGGGAAACCAGTTCGGCAATATTCATCTGATGACTGTCAAAAAGCGCCGTGAAACGCTCAATCAGATGCGGAGAATCAGGCACTTCAACCTGTACCCAGACGGTAGAAGGCAGTGCCGGACGCGGACGCGCAGTGGTGCGCTTCATGACAATCAGCAAATCCAGTTCGGCCCCTTTCAGCGGCAGGGTCGATTCAATCAACGTGATGGCGTTCCATGTCCCGGAAAGTAACATAATAAATGTGAACTCTTCACCGAGCATCGCCAGACGGCTGTCTTCGATATTACAGCCGCAGCTGCTTACGTGGCGGGTGATGGTGTTCACGATACCCGGCCTGTCGGCACCCAGCGCAGTGATAACCAGGTAATGTTGTGATGAGGTTGTCAAACCTGTTCTTCCTTTGCATGGTTAAGTCTTCCTAAGGAAAGCATAAAAAAAACATGCATACAACCGCCTGAGAGCCTCAGGTCGCTTGCTTTTATTACAGTTCCAAACGTAACATTGAGGCTCTTGTTCGCACAGAGGATGGCTCATGTTCACGGGAAGTATTGTCGCGCTTGTTACACCGATGGATGAAAAAGGTAATGTCTGCCGGTCAAGCATGAAGAAGCTCATTGATTACCATGTCGCCAACGGAACCTCGGCGATCGTTTCGGTAGGGACTACCGGTGAATCCGCAACGCTGAGCCACGACGAGCACGGCGATGTGGTGATGCTGACCCTGGAACTGGCTGACGGACGTATTCCGGTCATCGCGGGCACAGGGGCTAATGCAACCGCAGAAGCTATCAGCCTGACCAAACGTTTTAACGACAGCGGCATCGTTGGCTGTCTGACGGTGACTCCTTACTACAACCGTCCTACTCAGGAAGGTTTGTTCCAGCACTTCAAAGCCATCGCTGAACATACTGACTTGCCACAAATTCTGTATAATGTGCCGTCTCGTACCGGTTGCGATATGCTGCCGGAAACCGTTGGTCGTCTCTCGGAAGTAAAAAATATTATCGGTATTAAAGAGGCGACAGGGAACTTAAGTCGCGTTCATCAGATCAAAGAGCTGGTTTCAGACGACTTTATCCTGTTGAGTGGTGATGATGCGACCGCGCTGGACTTTATGCAGCTCGGTGGCCATGGCGTGATCTCCGTAACGGCAAACGTTGCGGCGCGCGACATGGCTGAAATGTGCAAACTGGCCGCAGCAGGTCATTTTGATGAAGCGCGCGTCATTAATCAGCGTCTGATGCCGCTGCACAATAAATTATTTGTCGAACCCAATCCGATCCCAGTGAAATGGGCATGCAAGGAGTTGGGTCTTGTAGCAACCGATACGCTGCGTCTGCCAATGACACCGATCACCGACCACGGTCGTGATATCGTCAGGGCTGCGCTGAAGCATGCCGGTTTGCTGTAGAGTTTAGGGAGATTTGATGGCTTATTCAGTACAGAAGTCGCGCCTGGCGAAGGTTGCGAGTGTTTCGCTTGTTATGCTGCTCGCTGCCTGTAGTTCAGACTCGCGCTACAAGCGCCAGGTGAGCGGTGATGAATCCTATCTGGATGCGACCCCGCTTGCTGAACTTCACGCACCGGCTGGTATGATCCTGCCGATTCAGAACGGCGATTATAATATTCCCGTGACCAACGGCAGCGGCCTGGTCGGTAAAGCGCTTGATATTCGTCCGCCAGCACAGCCTCTGGCGCTGGTTAGCGGGGCGCGTACCCAGTTCACCGGTGATACGGCGTCTCTGATGGTTGAGAGCGCGCGCGGTAGCAATCTTTGGCCGCAGGTTGTCAGCGTCATTCAGTCGAAGAACTACACCATCGATAAACGCGATGACGCCAGCCAGACGTTAACCACCGACTGGATCGAATGGAACCGTCTGGATGAAGACCAGCAGTACCGTGGTCGCTATCAAGTCTCCGTTAAACCACAGGGTTATCAGCAGGCGGTCAACGTTAAGCTGTTGAACCTGGAGCAGGCGGGTAAACCGGTTGCGGATGCCGCGTCCCTGCAGCGTTACAGTACCGAAATGTTGAACGTGATTGCCGCAGGTCTGGATAAGACCGCTACCGATGCCGCCAACGCTGCGCAGAGCCGTAACGGTGTGACCTTCGATGTTCAGAGCGGCGCGGATGATACCGGCCTGCCAATGCTGGTAGTGCGTGCACCGTTTAACCAGACCTGGCAACGTCTGCCAGCGACGCTGGAAAAAGTGGGCATGAAAGTGACCGACAGCACGCGTTCAACCGGCAGCATGACGGCAACCTATAAGCCGCTCTCCGACAGCGCGTGGCAGGAACTGGGCGCGAAAGATCCACAGCTTGCCTCTGGTGACTATAAGATTCAGGTAGGCGACCTAGATAACCGCAGCAGTCTGCAGTTTATCGATCCAAAAGGTCACACGCTGACCCAGTCGCAGAACGATGCGCTGGTCGCCGTCTTCCAGGCAGCATTCAGCAAATAAATACGAGGGCTGGTGAATCCAGCCCTTTTTATTTTAGTGCCACGCAAACGTGTGCGTGGCATAATATCCCCAGTTTTGAACACAAATCATCACACCAGGAGTAATGAAGATGCAGAAGCAAGCTGAGTTGTATCGTGGCAAAGCGAAGACCGTATACAGCACGGAAAACCCGGATCTGTTGGTGCTCGAGTTCCGCAATGATACGTCAGCAGGGGATGGCGCACGCATTGAGCAGTTCGATCGTAAAGGCATGGTGAACAACAAGTTCAACCACTTCATTATGACCAAACTGGCCGAGGCGGGTATCCCGACCCAGATGGAAGCGTTGCTGTCCGATACGGAATGTCTGGTGAAAAAACTGGATATGGTTCCGGTTGAGTGCGTTATTCGTAACCGTGCGGCGGGCTCCCTGGTGAAGCGTCTCGGCATTGAAGAAGGTATCGAACTGAATCCACCGCTGTTCGACCTGTTCCTGAAAAACGATGCCATGCACGATCCGATGGTCAATGATTCCTACTGCGAAACCTTCGGCTGGGTGAACAAAGAGAACCTGGCGCGCATGAAAGAGCTGACCTACAAAGCCAACGACGTGCTGAAAAAACTGTTTGATGACGCGGGCCTGATCCTCGTCGACTTCAAGCTGGAGTTTGGTCTGTTCAAAGGCGAAGTGGTGCTGGGCGATGAGTTCTCACCAGACGGTAGCCGCCTGTGGGATAAAGAAACGCTGGATAAAATGGACAAAGACCGTTTCCGTCAGAGCCTGGGTGGCCTGATTGAAGCGTACGAAGCGGTTGCTCACCGTTTAGGCGTTAAGCTCGACTAACTCCCTCACTTGCCAAAGGATGTTCGCATCCTTTGGCGTCTTACCTTTGTTTCCTATGGTAATCTTGCCGTTAACCGCCTACGATCATAGCTATTATAAATGGAATAGTTAGAGGTGGTTATGCGCTGGCAAGGGCGTCGTGAAAGTGACAATGTAGAAGACAGACGCAGTGATGGCGGCGGCGGTCCTTCAATGGGGGGACCCGGCTTCCGGTTACCCAGCGGTAAGGGCGGCATCATCCTGCTGATTGTGGTTTTAGTCGCGGGTTATTACGGCGTTGACCTCACAGGGTTGATGACCGGTCAGCCGCTGCAACAGCAGCAATCTCAGCACTCCATCAGCCCGAATGAAGATGAAGCGGCCAAATTTACCTCCGTTATCCTCGCCACAACGGAAGACACCTGGGGTCAGCTGTTTGAGAAGATGGGGCGTACCTACCAGCAGCCGAAGCTGGTGATGTACCGGGGCGCAACCCGCACCGGATGCGGCACCGGACAGTCCGTGATGGGGCCGTTCTACTGCCCGGCGGACGGCACCGTCTATATCGATCTCTCCTTTTACGATGACATGAAACGCAAGCTTGGCGCTGACGGTGATTTTGCCCAGGGCTACGTGATCGCGCATGAAGTCGGCCATCACGTGCAAAAGCTGCTGGGGATTGAGCCTAAGGTGCGCCAGCTGCAGCAAAATGCCTCGCAGGCAGAAGTTAACCGACTGTCCGTCAAAATGGAGCTGCAGGCGGACTGCTTCGCGGGCGTCTGGGGCCACAGCATGCAGCAGCAGGGCGTCCTGGAATCCGGCGATCTTGAGGAGGCGTTAAACGCCGCTCAGGCTATCGGTGACGACCGTCTTCAGCAGCAGAGCCAGGGGCGCGTCGTGCCGGACAGCTTCACTCACGGTACCTCACAGCAGCGCTACAGCTGGTTCAAACGCGGCTTCGACAGCGGCGACCCGGCGCAGTGTAATACCTTCGGCAAAGCGATGTAATGCTGGCGTTTGAACAGCTGATACGCGAGCTTGAGCGCACCGGCCATCGCCGGCTGGTGGTGCTCAGCGGCGAGGTACAGTGGACGTTAACCCAGGCGCTTGCCCTGCGTGCCGCCCTGCCTGGAGACTGGGTTTGGCTTGACGAACATCCTTCAAAAGCCATCAGCGGCCTGCTGGGACGCGAGTTCCGGCATGCTGTTTTTGACGCCAGCGCCGGGTTTGATGTCGCCGCGTTTGCCGCCCTGAGCGGAACGCTGAGCGCCGGAAGCCTTCTGGTGCTGCGGGTTCCGCCACTCGACGCGTGGGCCGGGTTGCCAGACAGCGATTCACTGCGCTGGAGCGACAGCGCGGAAGCAATAGCCACGCCGCATTTTGTCCACCATTTCTCCCGGACGATTGCAGCCGATCCCGACGCGATTGTCTGGCTTCAGGGCCGCGCGTTATCCCTTCCGCCTTTACCCGACGCGCCAGACTGGCAGCCTGCCAGCGGCGCCCCGCAGCGCGAACAGGCTGAGATCCTGGATGTGCTGCAGGGGATGTCGGGTGGCATCGTGGCCGTCACCGCCGCGCGCGGGCGCGGAAAATCAGCCCTGGCAGGCATGTTGCTGAACCGCATTGCCGGCAGTGCCGTGGTTACCGCGCCGTCGAAGGGGGCGACGGATATCATCGCCCGCTTTGCCGGAGAGCGTTTTCATTTTATGGCCCCGGACGCGCTGCTTGCCTCTTCGCGCCAGGCAGACTGGCTGATTGTTGATGAAGCCGCTGCGATCCCCGGACCTCTGCTGGAAAAGTTAGTTGCCCGTTTCCCCCGCGTGCTGTTGACCACCACGGTGCAGGGCTATGAAGGGACGGGCCGGGGATTTTTGCTTAAATTCTGCGGTCGGTTTGCCGGGCTGCAGCGCTACAGCTTATCTACACCTGTGCGCTGGGCAGCGGGCTGCCCGCTTGAGCGGATCGTCGCCAGTGCGCTGCTGTTTGACGATACGCTGATCGACCGTCGCCCTGAAGGAGAGGTGCATTTAACGTCTCTGGCGCCGACGGCATGGGAAAGCCGCCCGGCGCTTGCCGCGAGCGTGTATGAGCTCCTCTGCGCGGCGCATTACCGCACCTCGCCGCTCGATTTGCGCCGCATGATGGACGCGCCCGGGCAGCAGTTTGCCGTTGCCGAAACGAACACGGTTATCGCCGGGGCGCTATGGCTGGTAGAGGAGGGCGGGCTGTCCCCTGAGCTTAGCCGTGCCGTGTGGGCGGGGTTCCGGCGTCCGCGCGGGAACCTGGTGGCGCAGTCTCTGGCGGCACACGGCGGCTCTCCGCTGGCGGCGACGCTCAGAGGACGGCGGGTGACCCGCATTGCCGTGCACCCTCGCCGTCAGCGGGAAGGGATTGGCCAGGCGCTTGTTCGCAGCGCCTGCGGCGAAGATTATCTGTCGGTGAGCTTTGGTTACACCGATGAACTTTGGCATTTCTGGCAGCAGTGCGGCTTTGTGCTGGTGCGGATGGGCAGCCATCGTGAAGCCAGCAGCGGCTGCTACACGGCGATGGCGCTGCTGCCGCTTAGCGAGGCAGGGCGTCGGCTGTGCGCGCAGGAACATCAGCGTTTGTGCCGGGATATGCGCGTCCTGTCTGCCTGGAACGGTGAAAAGATCCCCGTGGAAGACCGATGGGAAGCTACCCTTAATAGTGACGACTGGCTGGAGCTGGCGGGGTTTGCTTTTGCACACCGTGCGTTTTCAACCTCGGTTGCCGCGCTGACGCGGGTGTTGTTAGCCGTGGACATGCCGCTTCCGGCCCTGCGTGGGAAAATGGCAGGAAAAACGGAAGACGTCGGGCGAAAAGCGTTGCTGGCAAAGCTGCGCAGTGAAACCGCGCAAGCGCTTGAAAGCCTTGATTATCCCCGCAGCCATCAGTTGAAAGAAGACATTTTGCAATGGCAATTTTTTCAATGACTTCTTCAGTAAAGTGGCATGGTCATTCACGTCGGGAAGCGTAGAATCCAGGTCATCTATTAAGGAGACCACCATGAAACACGATCATTTTGTTGTTCAAAGCCCTGACAAACCGGCTAAACAGTTACTGCTTCTGTTTCATGGGGTTGGCGATAATGCCGTCAATATGGGGCAGATTGGCAGCTGGTTTGCACCCGTTTTCCCCGAAGCGCTGATTGTCAGCATCGGTGGCGTAGAGCCATGCGGCCCGAACGGGCGCCAGTGGTTCTCGGTTCAGGGCGTGACGGAAGAGAACCGTCAGGCGCGCATCGACGCCATCATGCCGACCTTTATCGACGTTGTCCGCTACTGGCAGCAGCAGAGCGGCGTGGGTGCCGAGGCGACCGCGCTGATTGGCTTCTCGCAGGGGTCAATCATGTCGCTGGAAAGCGTAAAGGCGCACCCGGGTCTGGTGTCACGGGTGATCGCGTTTAACGGTCGTTTTGCGACGTTACCGACAAGCGCAACCACGCAAACCACGATCCACTTAATCCACGGCGGTGAAGACCGGGTGATTGAGCTCTCGCATGCGGTTGCTGCCCAGGAAGCGCTGATTCGTGAGGGGGGGGATGTGACGCTGGATATCGTTGACGATCTGGGCCACGCCATTGACGACCGCAGCATGCAGTTTGCGCTCGATCGTTTGCGCTATACCGTACCGAAGCACTACTTTGATGAAGCGCTCAGCGGCGGTAAGCCGGATAATGATGATATTGTTGAGTTTATGTGAGGTTATCCCCTCTCCACAGGAGAGGGGATACGGACCGGTTACTTCTTCTGGTCTTTCTTCGGCCAGTCGTCGTCATCGTCCCACTTGTCGTTGAAATCACGGTGCGGGGGAAGATCCGGTTTGTTGGCGAGAAATTTTTTATGGTCCACGCGCTTAAGGTCTTTAATCACGTTAAGCAGTACGCCGACCAGAAAAACCAACACCAGAACCCACCAGTACTTTGAAAGCCAATCCATTCGCTATTCCTCTCAGAGCGTTCGTCAGGCGACGATTTGCTCCATAATACGTTGATACATACGGGCCAGCAGTTGCAAATCTGCCGCATTGACACACTCATTTATTTTATGAATGGTTGCGTTCACTGGCCCCAGTTCGACAACCTGTGCACCCATACGGGCGATAAAGCGTCCGTCTGAGGTGCCACCCGTTGTCAGCAGCTGTGGCTTAATTTCATTATAGTGCTCGATGGCGTTCACCACCGCATCCACCAGTTTGCCGCGCTGCGTCAGGAACGGCTGGCCGGAAAGCCACCATTCCACGGTGTAGCGCAGTTGATATTTTTCCAGGAGGGCAACAACGCGCGCCTTGATCATCTCATCGGTCAGCTCAGTGCTGAAGCGGAAGTTGAACTGGACGAAGTAATCCCCCGGGATCACGTTATTGCTGCCGGTCCCGGCCTTGACGTTCGCAATCTGCATGCTGGTCGGCGGGAAGAACTCGTTGCCCTTATCCCACTCAATCGCCACCAGCTCGCTCAGCATTGGCGCGGCGCGGTGGACCGGGTTATCGGCCAGATGCGGATACGCAACGTGCCCCTGAACGCCGTGAATGGTCAGGTTACAGGTCAGCGAGCCACGGCGTCCGTTTTTGACGACGTCACCCACTACTTCGGTGCTGGAGGGCTCACCGACCAGGCAGTAGTCGAGACGCTCGTTGCGTGCCATCAGCGCTTCAACGACCTTCACGGTACCGTTGTGCGCACTGGCTTCTTCGTCGGAGGTTACCAAAAACGCGAGACGGTTTTTGTGGTTGGGATGCTGCGCCACAAAGCGCTCTGCCGCCACGACCATCGCCGCCAGAGAGCCTTTCATGTCTGCCGCGCCGCGACCAAACAGCATGCCGTCGCGAATGGTCGGTTCAAACGGCGGGTTAATCCAGCGGTCCGCGTCACCGGCGGGAACGACGTCAGTATGCCCGGCGAAGGCCAGCGTTTCGCCCTGTCCGCGCCACGCCCAGAAGTTCTGGGTATCGCCAAAATCCATGCGTTCAACGGTAAAACCGATGGCACGCAGGCGTTCAATCATAAGAGCCTGACAACCTGCGTCGTCCGGGCTAAGGGAAGGACGGCGAATAAGCTGCTGAGTCAGCTCAATGACCGGGCATGACATAAACTACACCTCAACGAAAAAAGTCGGAATAAAGGGTTTCACTGAAACCCAGCAGCATAGGCTGCCCTGGCGCGCAGAGCAATGGGCGTTTGATAATTGCCGGCATCTCGAGCATCAGTTTTGCCGCGCTGTCTGCATCGGTGATGCTGGCGCGCAGAGATTCGTCCAGTTTACGCCATGTGGTACCGCGGGTATTCAGCAGAGCTTCCCAGCCCAGTTCGCGGATAGCGCTATGCAGAAATTCTGCATCAAGCCCATCGGCGCGGTAATCGTGGAAACGGTACTCCACGCCGTTCGCTTCCAGCCATCGACGGGCTTTTTTGATGGTGTCGCAATTTTTAATGCCGTACATCACAACCATGGTGAATCCTTTTGACCTTATGATGATTAAATGTTCAGTAAATTCGAAGATATATCCTTAAGTGGAATATAACACATTCAGGAATCGTCTGGATTTACACTTTATATTAATTCAACTCACATCTGTGCGCTGAATATTCTTTCACCATTTAAGCATAGATGTCCATAAACTTTAAAAACCCAATAAACTCAGCAAATAAAATAAAACTCACCCATCCGTAGGGTTATTTCAAAATATTGCTGGCCGTCACAAAAAATTGAGGTCTCACCGTTCATATTTATCATAAATCCCCGCAGGACGTGGGTTACAATCACAGCAATTGGTTAAATAGTCTTCACAATGATGGCCCGTTTTTGTAGAATGCGCATAATAATAAGAGAGGTAGTTATGATTGAACGTGAACTGGGGAACTGGAAAGATTTTATCGAAGGCATGCTTCGTAAATGACATTCAGTAAGAATTGCAAGAGCACTAAAATAAGTAAAATAACCATAGTGTGAATTAATCACACAGTAAAAAGGCGGCCGATAAAGCCGCCTTTTTTTATTTCAATCACTTACTCAGCACGTTCCTTTAGCGGGAAGCGACGACGCACCAGCACAAAGAACAGCGGAACGAAATAAATGGCCAGGATGGTGGCCGAAATCATGCCGCCCATGACCCCCGTCCCGACGGCATGCTGGCTGCTGGAGCCTGCTCCCGTACTGGTTGCCATCGGCAGTACGCCAAAGACAAACGCCAGTGACGTCATCAGAATGGGGCGCAGGCGCTGACGGCAGGCGTGCAGCGTGGCCGCCATCAGCTCGTGGCCTTTGGCATTCATCTCGTTGGCAAACTCAACGATCAGAATGGCGTTTTTCGCCGACAGCCCAATCACGGTGAGCAGACCCACCTGGAAGTAAACATCGTTCTCCAGACCGCGCATCCAGGTCGCGAGCAGGGCACCAATGACGCCAAGGGGCACGACCAGCATGACGGAGAACGGGACCGACCAGCTTTCATACAGGGCGGCAAGGCAGAGGAAGACCACCAGCAGAGAGAGTGCGTAAAGTGCGGGAGCCTGCGCCCCGGAGAGGCGCTCCTGGTAAGACATGGCCGTCCACTCCAGACCAAAGCCGGCGGGCAGCTGTTGCACCAGTTTTTCCATAGTGTCCATGGCGGTACCGGTGCTGACGCCCGGCGCGGCTTCCCCGACGATTTCAACCGCAGAGTAGCCGTTATAGCGCTCCAGGCGGGGCGATCCGCTCTCCCAGTGCGAAGTCGCAAAGGCAGAGAACGGCACCATGCCGCCAGCGTTATTCCTGACAAACCAGCGGTTAATATCATCCGGCAGCATGCGGAACGGCGCGGCGGACTGGACATAGACTTTTTTCACGCGGCCACGATCCATAAAGTCATTCACATAGCTCGAGCCCCACGCCGTTTGCAGGGTATCGTTGATATCGTTGATCGACACGCCCAGCGCCTGCGCCTTACGCTGATCGATATCCACCTGAAGCTGCGGGCTGTCATCCAGACCGTTATGGCGAACGCGGGTCAGGCCGGGATCGTTGCCCGCCAGCGCTAACAGCTTATCGCGTGCCGCCATCAGCGCCGTGTGTCCCGCACCGGCGTGATCCTGCAGCTCCATGTCAAACCCGGCGGAACTGCCAAGGCCGCTGATTGCCGGCGGGCTGCTGGCAAAGACGCGCGCCTCTTTGATGTGCGCGAAGGCTTTGGTCGCGCGTTCAATGATGGCAAATGATGTTCCCGTTCTGGTATCGCGCTCGTCCCAGTCCTTCAGGCGGACGAACATGCGGGCGACGTTCTGCCCGTTCCCGCCCGGCCCGGAACCGACGGTAGAGAAGACGGATACGACGTTATCTTTCTCTTTAGTAAAGAAATACTGCTCCACTTTCTGGACCACTTTCAGCGTCTGCTGCTGCGTTGCGCCGCTCGGCAGCTGCACCGAGGTGGTGAACATCCCTCGGTCTTCCATCGGCAGGAACGAGGTGGGCAGGTGCAGGAACAGCCACACCATCCCGCCCAGCAGCACGACGTAAACCATCATCCAGCGCAGGCTGCGGTGCAGTACACGCCCAACGGCAGATTCATACCGCGCGGCGTTGCGGTCGAACATGCGGTTAAACCAGCCGAAGAACCCTTTCTGCCCGTGATGCTCCCCTTTATGCAGCGGTTTCAGCAGGGTGGCGCACAGCGCGGGGGTGAGGATCAGCGCGACCAGCACGGAGAGCACCATCGCCGAGACGATGGTGATCGAGAACTGGCGATAAATCGCCCCGGTGGTGCCGCCAAAGAAGGCCATCGGGATAAAGACAGCCGACAGTACCATCGCGATACCGACTAGCGCCCCCTGAATTTGACCCATGGATTTACGCGTCGCCTGGCGCGGAGAGAGCCCTTCTTCGCTCATGATGCGCTCGACGTTTTCAACCACGACGATGGCATCATCCACCAGCAGGCCGATTGCCAGCACCATCGCAAACATCGTCAGGGTATTAATGCTATACCCGAACGCGTAAAGCACCGCAAAGGTCCCAAGCAGCACCACGGGGACTGCAATGGTGGGGATCAGCGTCGCGCGGAAGTTTTGCAGGAACAGGTACATGACCAGGAACACCAGCGCGATGGCTTCCAGCAGGGTCTTCACCACGTCCTCAATGGAGGCTTTAACGAAGGAGGTGGTTTCATAGGCGACTTTGTACTCCAGCCCGTGCGGGAAATACTGTGAAAGCTCATCCAGACGGTCTAACACCAGTTTTGCCGTCGCCATTTCGTTCGCGCCGGAGGCCAGTTTAATCCCCAAACCGGAAGCCTGATTGCCGTTAAAGCGGCTAAGGTAGTCGTATTTTTCGGCCCCCATTTCCACCGTGGCGACATCGCCCAGACGCACTTCCGACCCGTCCTGATTCACGCGCAGGGTGATGTTGCGGAACTGGTCCGGCGTCTGCAGCAGGGATTGCGAATTGATGGTGGCGTTCAGGGCTTGCTTATCAACGGAAGGTGTTCCCCCCAGCTGTCCCACCGCAATCTGGGCGTTCTGGGCTTTGATGGCATTCGTCACGTCGGTCGCCGTCATCTGATAGCTGTTGAGCTTGTTGGGATCGAGCCAGATGCGCATGGAGTATTGTGAGCCGTAGGCGTCAATATCCCCGACGCCGTTAATACGGCTGATGGGATCCTGAATATTACTGGCGACGTAGTCCGCGATGTCCTGTTTATCCATTGAGCCATCTGTCGAGACAAACGCGATGGTCAATATGTTGGTATCACCGGTTTTACGCACGGTTACGCCCTGGTTCTGCACCGCCTGGGGCAGCTTGCGCATGGCCGACTGCAGCTGGTTTTGGACCTGCTGCACCGCTTCGTCCGGGTCGGTGCCCGCCTTGAAGCTCAGGGTCACCGTCGCCTGTCCCGTGGCGCTACTTTGCGAGGACATGTACATCAGGTTATCCAGACCCGTCATGTTCTGCTCGATAACCTGCGTGACGGTATTTTCCAGCGTCTGTGCCGACGCGCCGGGGTAGTTTGCGGTGACGCGCACGTTCGGCGGTGCCAGGTCGGGGTATTGCTCAACGGGAAGTGAAGTAATCGCCAGGACGCCTGTCAGACACAACAGGATGGCAAGCACCCAGGCAAAAATGGGGCGATCGATAAAAAAATTCGCCATGAAAGTGTGACCTCGTTTTGCTGCACGTCATTATTGTTTATTGCCCGCATAACTTTAGCGGTAAGGCCCAGGTCAAACGTGGAGAAATAAAGGAGATAATGTAAATTATCATGCGCTTTTCCCTGCGCTTCCCTCTTTACCGTTATTTACCCGTTAACGGCGTGGGCGCCGGAAACGTCACGCTGACCAGTGTGCCGCCGTTTTGCGGCTGCGAGAAGTGCAGCATCCCGCCGAGCCGTTGCGCGCGTTCGCGCATAATATTCAGGCCGTAATGTCCCGGCGGCTCGCTGGCCTCGCCAATCCCAATACCGTTGTCACGAATGCTGACGCTGTGCGTCCCGTCCACTGAGGTCACGCAGCTTACGGTGATCTCGCTGGCCTGCGCGTGCTTAATGGCATTCAACACCGCCTCACGCACGATCTGTAACAGGTGCACCTGCTTTTGCGCGTCGAGCGCCAGCGAGGAGAGGCGGCAGTCGAGATGCAGTTTCGCCTGCGTCTGGCTCTGCAGCACGTCGAGGGACTCCTGCAGCGCCGCGGGTAAGTTCGCGTGGTTCAGCGTCAGGCGGAAGGTGGTCAGCAACTCGCGCAGCTGCTGCCAGGCATTGTTCAGCTCGCGGGAGAAGTCGGTGATGATGGTCTGCGCCGGGGTATTTTCCTCGGGCACGGCGCGTTTGAGCAGCGCAAGCTGAATGCGTAGATACGACAGCACCTGCGCCAGCGAATCGTGCAGCTCGCGGGCAATGGTGGCGCGCTCTTCCATCAGCAGCAGCTGCTGGTAATGCTTTTGCGCCTGGTTAAAGTACAGTCCGCGCCCGAGCATAGTCGCCACGCTTCTCATCAGCGGAAGGGGGACGCTGTCCGCCTCGCTTTGCCAGCGCAGCTCGCCGTAGAGCGTGTCCTGCATCAGTACCGGCAGGTTTTGCAGAGGGATACCCTCAGCCTCCGTCCCTTCACACAGCCGCCAGTCGTCGCTGGTGCGCAGTTCCAGATAATTCATCTGCGTATAGTCATGGACAATCTGCAGGATATGCCGGAAGCAGTGGCTGTCTATCTGGCCGGTATTCAGCGCCTGAGAGCACTTAAACAACATGTCGAGCTGCTGGTGGGCTTCATGCAAATGTCGCGTCTTTTCCGCGACCGAGGCTTCGAGAGAACGGTAGAGCGTATCCAGCTCGGCTGACATGTGGTTAAAGGCGCGCGAAAGCTGGCCCAGCTCGTTCGGCAGGGCGCTATCCGGCGCAGGCGTGGCAAACTCGCCGCGCTCAATGCGTTCGCTGGCCGCTACCAGGTTATTCAGCGGTAGCACCACCTGGCGGCGGATGCGTCGCAGGGTAAACAGCGTCAGCAGCAGGATCCCGAGTGCGCCAGCCAGCGAGAGCAGGGTGACCGTCTGAATTTTATGTTCAGTGTAGTGCTGCAGGGCGAGCACAAAGGCATCAATGCGGCCGACAAAATCTTCAATATTGCGTTGATACCACGCGCTGTCGCCGCGGGCGATGCGCGCATCCATCTCCTGCCAGGCCACATGAAGCTGCTGATATCGTGCTTTAACATTGTCGGGGACGTACCAGCGGTTCAGCTTTTGCAGGGCAGGCGCGCCGAGCGTCTGTTGCCAGCTCTCGCGATGTGCCGCAAGAGAAGGGCTGTTGCGCTGCATCTCGTAACCCATGCGATAGCTCTGCATGCGCAGCGAACCGGCGATATTGATGGCTTCGGCATCACGCTGGCTGCTTGCCAGCGTCAGCAGCGCGACGGTGCTGGTCAGCACGGACAGGGCTATGATCGAAAAGAAAGCCCAGGCAAGGCTTCCGGAAACGGGTCGTTTAACGGTCACAGAACGGCTCTCTGAATAAAATTGATCTGCCACAGGTTCACTGGAAATAATTGGGCGCTTCAGGCATTTGAAAGTTGCCCGATCGCACCGTGATGCGTAAATACCATACTCTTATAAAGAGAAAGGTTATTGAACCAAAAACAGGTGTGGTTATGAATCGTTTTATTATGGCTAACAGCCAGCAGTGCATTGGGTGTCACGCCTGCGAAGTGGCCTGCGTGATGGCGCACAACGATGAGCAGCATGTCCTGAGCGAGCGCCATTTTCATCCGCGTATCACGGTCCTGAGAGCTGGCGAGAAGAGCCGCCCCGTGACCTGTCATCATTGCGAAAACGCGCCCTGCGCGCAAAGCTGCCCGAACGGCGCCATCAGCAAATGCGATGACAGCGTACAGGTGAATCAACAAAAATGCATCGGCTGTAAGGCCTGCGTGGTGGCCTGCCCGTTTGGCACGATGGAGATTATCGTCACCCCGCTCGACAACGGCAGCGTGAAGGCTTCGGCGAATAAATGCGATCTCTGCCTGACGCGTCCACACGGCCCGGCCTGTATCGAAAATTGCCCGGCGGATGTCCTCTCCCTGGCGACGTCTGCCGTGCTGGACAATCTGACGAAATCACGCCGACAGCGCACGGTCTGCCTGGAGGCGCAGCCCTGGCATGCGGAGGTCGTCGGCGTGGACGCGCCGCGTACCAAACTGCAGCAGATGCAGGCGACGGCGCCACGCGGCGAGCCCGACAAGCTGGCTGCCGCAGAACGCGTGGGCCATTTTAACGAAATTTACCTGCCGTTCCGGGCCGAACAGGCCGTTCGCGAGGCGTCGCGCTGCCTGAAATGCGGAGAGCACAGCATTTGCGAGTGGACCTGCCCGCTGCACAACCACATTCCGCAGTGGATCGAGCGCCTCAACTCGGGAGATATCGCCGGCGCGGCCGAGCTTTCTCATCAGACTAACTGTTTACCTGAAATTACCGGCCGCGTCTGCCCGCAGGATCGATTATGCGAGGGTGCCTGCACAATACGTGAAGAGGCAGGATCCGTGACCATCGGCAACATCGAGCGCTATATCTCCGATCGGGCGCTGGCGATGGGCTGGCGGCCGGATATGTCCGCCGTCACGTCGTCAGGTAAACGCGTCGCGATCGTCGGCGCGGGGCCTGCCGGGCTGGCGTGCGCCGACGTGCTGGCGCGCCGCGGCGTGAGCGTGACGGTCTATGACCGGCACCCGGAAATTGGCGGATTGCTGACCTTTGGCATCCCGGCGTTCAAGCTGGACAAATCGCTGCTCGCGCGGCGCAGAGAGATATTTACCGCGATGGGGATCCGCTTCGAGCTTAACTGCGAGGTGGGCCAGGACGTGTCGATGTCGCAGTTAAAGCACGATTACGACGCCCTGTTTATTGGCGTGGGAACCTATCGCTCGATGAAGGCGGGTATCCCACATGAAGACGCGCCAGGTGTCTACGACGCGCTGCCTTTCCTGGTGGGCAACACGCGCCATGTTATGGGGCTGGAGGCAACGGCAAGCGAACCGTTCATCGACACCCATGGCCTGAACGTGGTGGTGCTTGGTGGGGGCGATACCGCGATGGACTGCGTCCGAACCGCGTTACGCCACGGTGCGGCGAAGGTGACCTGCGCCTATCGTCGGGATGAGGCCAACATGCCGGGCTCGAAGAAAGAGGTGAAGAACGCCAGAGAAGAGGGGGCGGCGTTTGAATTTAACGTCCAGCCGGTTGAGCTGACGCTGGATCCGAACGGAAAGGTCAACGGTATCCGGATGCTGCGTACCGAGCTCGGAGAGTCGGATGCGCAGGGACGGCGGCGACCGGTTCCGGTGGCGGGCAGCGAGTTTGTGATGGCCGCGGATGCGGTCATCATGGCGTTTGGTTTTAACCCGCACGCGATGCCGTGGCTGCAGGCGCAGGGTGTCGAAACGGATGACAGGGGGCGGATCGTGGCCTCGGTCGAGAGCCGTTACCGTTACCAGACGACCAACCCGCAGATCTTCGCCGGGGGCGATGCGGTACGCGGCGCGGATCTGGTGGTGACCGCAATGGCGGAAGGACGCCATGCCGCGCAAGGGATCCTCGACTGGCTTGGGGTTAACGCGCCAAAACATCATTAAACCGGCGGGCGACAAAGCGGGATTCACGGCGTAGTATAGGACGACTCATTGTGCTGTGGAGCCCGTATGACCCTGAAAATTGACGTTATAAAAGACAAAATTCTTTCTGAAAACTACTTTGTCCTGCGTAACATCACCTATGATCTTACACGTAGCAACGGTGAGGTTATCCGCCACAAACGCGAGGTCTACGACCGCGGCAACGGAGCGACCATTCTGCTCTATAACCGTGACAAGCAGAGCGTGGTGCTAATCCGTCAGTTCAGGGTGGCGACATGGGTTAATGGCAACCCTGATGGACGTTTGATTGAAACCTGCGCGGGCCTGCTCGATGACGATGAGCCGGAAGTTTGTATCCGCAAAGAGGCCGTGGAAGAAACCGGCTTCGAAGTGGGTGAGGTCAAAAAGGTCTTCGAGCTGTTTATGTCTCCGGGCGGCGTAACGGAAATTGTGCATTTCTTCATTGCCGAATACAGCGACGCCCAGCGCACGCACCGGGGCGGTGGCGTAGAGGATGAAGATATTGAAGTGCTGGAGCTTCCTTTTATCCGGGCGCTGGAGATGATGCGTTCAGGCGAAATCAGGGATGGTAAGGCAGTGATATTATTGCAGTATTTACAGACGACCGGGTTGATGAACGCTGCTTTCGAGCGGATGTAGTGCATTTTTCGGGTATATCTGATAAATCCGATTGAGCAACCCCGCCGGGAACACGAAGATACTGCCCAGTTAAGCGTTTTCGTTCCGGGATTGTGTCATTCATGCGCTACAGCGTCTTTTTGTTTTACCTGTTTTGTGTGCTTCTCGCGCCGCAGGTGCGGGCTGCACCTGCGCAGCAAGCCTTTTCTGACTGGCAGGTAACCTGCAATAACCAGAATTTTTGCCTTGCACGCAACACGGGTGAACACCGTGGTCTGGTCATGACGCTCACCCGTAGCGCCGGGGCGAAAACGGATGCCACTCTGCGTATCGATCTTGGCGGTCTTGATACACCCTCGATCAAAGAGCCAGAGATTGCCCCCCGGCTGCTGCTGGATAGCGTTCCTCTGAAGCTGGACAAACAGCGCTGGCAGCTCACGCCATGGCATCTGAAAACGGACGATGCGGCCACCATCACCGCCTTTCTGAAAAATATCCAGGAAGGGAAGGCCCTGACTCTGCGCGGCGGTAAGCAGGTCATTTCACTGACAGGGCTTAAGGCCGCACTGCTGTTCATTGATGCGCAGCAAAAGCGCGTCGGCAGCGAAACCGCGTGGATCAAGAAAGGTGACGATCCGCCGTTAAGCGTTCCGCCTGCACCCGCCTTAAAAAAGGTGGCGGTCGTCAATCCGACCCCGACGCCACTCTCCCACGCCGAACTGAACGACCTGCTGGACTATGGCACCGGCAGGATGAACAGCAGCCAGTGCTCGCTGGATCCTAACCGCCGTGAAGTGCGCGTCACCGCGTTAACCGATGAGAAAGCGCTGCTGATCGTCAGCTGCGAGGCGGGAGCCTATAACACGGTCGATCTGGCGTGGCTGGTATCACGTAAAAAACCGTTCACCGCACGCAGCGTCAGGCTTCGTCTGCCGTTTACGCCGTCAGGCGACGGGAGCGAAATGGAGTTGATGAATGCCAGCTTCGATGAAAAGACGCGCGAGCTGACAACGCTGGCGCTGGGGCGCGGTTTGGGCGATTGCGGAGTCCAGACGCGCTGGCGTTTTGACGGACAGCGATTCCGCCTGGTGCGCTACGCCGAGGAGCCCAGCTGTGATAACTGGAACGGGCCAGATGCCTGGCCCACGCTGTGGATCACGCGCTAGTTTTGCCCGGTAAGCGTAGCGCCACCGGGCACGCAGACCGCGCTACAGCACGCTTAACGCCTTCTCAACCACGTTCTCAACGGTAAAGCCGAAGTACGGGAACAGCTTGTCGGCAGGGGCGGACTCACCGTAGCCCCTCATGCCGACAATCGCCCCTTTCAGACCCACATATTTGTACCAGTAGTCGGCAATACCGGCTTCCACCGCCACGCGCGCTGCGACGTTTGAGGGCAGTACCGATTCGCGGTACGCCTCATCCTGGGCATCGAAAATATCCGTAGAAGGCAGGGACACCACGCGCACCGCGTGGCCTTCGGCGGTCAGTTTCTCCGCCGCTTTCACCGTGATTTCCACCTCGGAGCCGGTGGCAATCAGGATCACGTCCGGCTTGCCGCCGCTGTCTTTTAGGATGTAGCCGCCGCGGGCGATGTTTTTCACCTGCTCCGGGGTACGCTCAATCTGCGCCAGGTTCTGGCGCGACAGAATCAGTGCCGTCGGGCCGTTGTGGCGTTCTACCGCCAGCTTCCAGCCCACCGCAGCTTCGACCTGATCGCAGGGACGCCACGTGCTGAAGTTCGGCGTCAGGCGCAGGCTCGCCAGCTGTTCAACCGCCTGGTGGGTGGGGCCGTCTTCTCCCAGACCGATGGAGTCGTGGGTATAGACCATAATCTGCCGCGCCTTCATCAGCGCTGCCATGCGCGCCGCGTTACGGGCGTACTCGACGAACATCAGGAAGGTGGCGGTGTAGGGCACGAAGCCGCCGTGGTGGGCGATGCCGTTGGCAATCGCGGTCATCCCGAACTCGCGCACGCCGTAGTGGATGTAATTCCCGGCGATGTCCTCTTTCAGGGATTTCGATCCCGACCAGATGGTCAGGTTACTCGGCGCCAGATCCGCCGAGCCGCCCAGCAGCTCAGGCAGGAGAGGGCCGATTGCGTTCAGGGTATTTTGCGACGCCTTACGGGTGGCGATTTTCGCCGGGTTGGACTGCAGGTTTTCAATCAGCGCCTGGGTTTTATCGTCCCAGTCTTCCGGCAGACCGCCGCTCATGCGGCGGGAAAACTCGGCCGCCAGTTCAGGATGCGCTTTTTTGTAGGCGGCAAATTTATCGTTCCATGCGTGCTGCGCTTTCTCACCCTCTTCGCGTGCATCCCATGCCCGGTAGATCTCTTTCGGGATCTCAAACGGCGGATGTTTCCAGCCCAGCTTCTGCCGGGTCAGCGCCACTTCCTCCTCGCCCAGCGCCGCGCCGTGCGCCTCTTCTTTACCCGCCTTGTTCGGCGAGCCGAAGCCGATCGTGGTGCGGCAGATAATCAGGGACGGTTTGTCCTTCACGCTTTGCGCTTCCTGAATCGCTTTTTTCACCGCCTCAGGGTCGTGACCGTCGATTTCATGCACCACGTGCCAGTGGTAGGCTTCGAAGCGTTTTGCCGTGTCGTCGGTAAACCAGCCTTCGGTTTCCCCGTCGATGGAGATGCCGTTGTGATCGTAGAACCCGATCAGCTTGCCGAGCCCCAGCGTGCCCGCCAGGGAGCAGACCTCATGGGAGATCCCCTCCATCAGACAGCCGTCACCCATAAACACGTAGGTGTAGTGATCGACAATCTCGTGGTCCGGCTGGTTGAACTGTGCCGCCAGAGTGCGTTCGGCAATCGCCAGCCCGACCGCATTTGCCAGCCCCTGGCCGAGCGGCCCGGTGGTGGTCTCCACGCCCGGCGTATAGCCGATCTCCGGGTGCCCCGGCGTTTTGGAGTGCAGCTGGCGGAAGTTTTTCAGCTCCTCAAGCGGCAGATCGTAGCCGGAAAGGTGCAGCAGGCTGTAGAGCAGCATTGAGGCGTGACCGTTGGAGAGAATAAAGCGGTCGCGATCGTACCAGGTGGGGTCATTGGGGTTGTGCTTCAGAAAGTCGTTCCACAGTACTTCGGCTATATCAGCCATGCCCATCGGCGCGCCGGGGTGGCCGGAATTGGCTTTCTGCACGGCATCCATGCTGAGGGCGCGGATGGCATTGGCTAGCTCTTTACGGGACATAGTTCACTCCGTGGCAAGGTTAAAGTTTGGCGGCGAGAAGATCTTCTAGTTTGCGCTGGTCGACGGCGAACTGGCGGATACCGTCCGCCAGTTTTTCCACGGCCATGGCGTCCTGGTTGTGCTCCCAGCGGAACTCCGCTTCGGTCATGGCTTTCGGTTTTGGCAGAACGGTGGAGGTCGGCACCAGCTTGCGGATCACCGTTTCTTCTTTGTCCTGTAGCTCCTGGAGCAGGTTGGGTGAAATTGTCAGGCGGTCGCAGCCTGCCAGGGCGAGGATCTGCTCGGTACGGCGGAAGCTGGCACCCATCACGATGGTTTCGTAGCGGTGCTGCTTGTAGTAGTCGTAGATATTACGGACCGATTTCACGCCCGGATCCTCATCCACCACGTACGGATCCATCGGCTGTTTCGCCTGGTACCAGTCGTAGATGCGCCCGACAAACGGTGACACCAGGAACACGCCCGCTTCGGCACAGGCGCGCGCCTGTGCAAAGGAGAACAGCAGCGTCAGGTTGCAGTGGATGCCCTCTTTTTCCAGTACCTCTGCCGCGCGGATGCCTTCCCAGGTGGAGGCGAGCTTGATCAGAATGCGTGATTTATCTATCCCCTGTTCCTCGTACAGTTCCACGAGGCGACGCGCCTTGTTAATGCTCTTTTCTTTATCGAAAGAGAGGCGGGCGTCGACTTCGGTCGAGACGCGGCCCGGGATGCTTTTAAGAATTTCCGCACCAAAATTAACCGCCAGCTTGTCGCTGGCTTCGGCGACCTGCTGCTCCTGCGTCTTCCCGCGCTTTTTACCGTAGGCAATGGCGTCATCAATCAGATGACTAAAATGGGTAAGCCCGGCTGCCTTGAGCAGTAGCGAAGGGTTGGTGGTCGCATCCTCCGGCTGATAGTGGCGAATCGACTCGATATCGCCGCTGTCTGCCACCACCGTGGTGAATTGTTTGATGCCGTCTAGCTGGTTCATAAATGATTACTCCTTGGAAATAAAAGAGTTAGATGAGTGCGTTAGTTCACACTTCTGGAAAAATCATGATGGACTTAACAAAAAAGCATAGCAGACGGGGGAGGCATTGCTTTTGAGACGGGTAACATGGCTGTTATAAATTGATAACAATTTTTAATGTGTGATGGTGAGAGTTTGGCTGCCTTCAAAGTTTAGGAGGCGGCCTGAGGCGATACTAGGCGGCACACCAGGGTGTGCATCAGGATCGCTTACGCCACCCTTTTGACCGATACGTGAAAGGAAAAATAAGATGGATGAGCAGTTGAAACAGAGTGCCCTCGATTTTCACGAGTTCCCTGTCCCGGGCAAAATCCAGGTCTCCCCAACCAAGCCGCTGGCAACTCAGCGCGATCTGGCGCTGGCCTATTCCCCGGGCGTAGCTGCCCCGTGTCTGGAAATCGAAAAAGACCCGCTGGCGGCCTACAAATACACCGCGCGCGGCAACCTTGTCGCAGTGATCTCTAACGGCACGGCGGTGCTGGGGCTGGGCAACATCGGCGCGCTGGCCGGTAAGCCGGTGATGGAAGGCAAGGGGGTGCTGTTCAAGAAATTCGCCGGTATCGACGTGTTCGATATCGAGGTGGATGAACTCGATCCTGACAAGTTCATTAACGTAGTGGCCGCGCTGGAGCCTACCTTCGGCGGGATCAACCTGGAAGACATCAAAGCGCCGGAATGTTTCTATATCGAGCAGAAGCTGCGCGAGCGTATGAATATTCCCGTGTTCCATGATGACCAGCACGGTACGGCCATTATCAGCACCGCTGCGATTCTGAACGGCCTGCGCGTGGTAGAGAAAAACCTCTCCGACGTGCGCATGGTGGTCTCCGGCGCCGGCGCCGCGGCCATCGCCTGTATGAACCTGCTGGTGGCGCTGGGTATGCAGAAACACAACATTGTGGTCTGTGACTCCAAGGGCGTTATTTATAAAGACCGCGAGCCGAACATGGCGGAAACCAAAGCGGCGTATGCGGTAGAAGACGACGGCAAGCGCACGCTTGAGGACGTCATTGACGGCGCGGATATCTTCCTCGGCTGCTCGGGTCCGAAGGTGCTGACCCAGGAGATGGTGAAGAAGATGGCGCGTGCGCCAATGATCCTGGCCCTGGCCAACCCGGAACCGGAAATTCTGCCGCCGCTGGCGAAAGCGGTGCGTGAAGACGCCATCATCTGTACCGGCCGTTCGGACTACCCGAACCAGGTCAACAACGTGCTCTGCTTCCCGTTCATCTTCCGCGGCGCGCTGGACGTCGGCGCAACGGCGATCAACGAAGAGATGAAGCTTGCAGCCGTTCACGCCATCGCGGAGCTGGCCCACGCCGAGCAGAGCGAAGTGGTTGCCTCAGCCTATGGCGATCAGGATCTGAGCTTTGGCCCGGACTACATCATTCCAAAACCGTTCGACCCGCGTCTGATTGTTAAAATTGCGCCAGCCGTTGCCAAAGCGGCAATGGATTCCGGCGTGGCGACGCGTCCGATTCACGACTTCGACGCGTACGTCGATAAACTCACCGAGTTTGTCTATAAAACCAACCTGTTCATGAAGCCGATCTTCTCTCAGGCGCGCGCCGACGCGAAGCGCGTGGTGCTGGCGGAAGGGGAAGAGGCGCGCGTGCTGCACGCCACCCAGGAGCTGATCACATTAGGCCTGGCGAAACCGATCCTGATTGGTCGTCCGAGCGTGATTGAAATGCGTATCCAGAAGCTGGGCCTGCAGATTAAGCCGGGCGTCGACTTCGAGATCGTCAACAACGAATCCGATCCGCGCTTCAAAGAGTACTGGAGCGAATACTACGCGATCATGAAGCGTCGGGGGATCACCCAGGAGCAGGCGCAGAAAGCCGTCATCAGCAACACGACGGTGATCGGCGCGATCATGGTCCATCGCGGCGAGGCGGATGCGCTGATCTGCGGTACCATCGGGGATTATCACGAGCACTTTAGCGTGGTGCAGGAGATCTTCGGCTATCGCGACGGCGTCCATACCGCCGGGGCGATGAACGCCCTGCTGTTGCCGAGCGGGAACACCTTTATCGCTGACACCTATGTTAACGACGATCCGAGCCCGGACGAGCTGGCGGAGATCACCGTGATGGCCGCCGAGACCGTGCGCCGCTTCGGTATCGAGCCGAAGGTGGCACTGCTGTCGCACTCTAACTTCGGTTCGTCCAAATCAGCGGCGGCGTGCAAAATGCGTGAGACGCTGGCGCTGGTGCGCGAGCGTGCGCCGGAGCTGATGATTGACGGGGAAATGCACGGCGATGCCGCGCTGGTGGAGAGCATCCGTAACGAACGTATGCCGGACAGCCCGCTGAAAGGATCGGCAAACATCCTGATTATGCCGAACGTGGAAGCGGCGCGTATCAGCTATAACCTGCTGCGCGTCTCCAGCTCTGAAGGGGTGACCGTAGGACCGGTGCTGATGGGCGTGGCGAAGCCGGTGCACGTGTTAACGCCGATTGCCTCCGTGCGTCGTATCGTGAACATGGTGGCGCTGGCGGTGGTTGAGGCGCAGACGCAGCCGCTGTAATTTTTACCCTCACCCTAACCCTCTCCCAAAGGGAGAGGGGATAAGGGTTACACCCAGTCGCGAACCTGAATAAATTCTTTTAAGGCAGCCTCCGGGCTGCCTTCTTTTGGCTCGTAGCAGTACTCCCAGCGCACCAGCGGCGGCATCGACATCAGAATTGACTCCGTGCGCCCGCCGGTCTGCAGGCCGAACAGCGTCCCGCGATCCCACACCAGGTTGAACTCCACGTAGCGCCCGCGGCGGTAGAGCTGGAACTCGCGTTCGCGCACGCCGTAGTCGGTGTTTTTACGGCGTTCGACGATGGGCAGATAGGCGTCGGTATAGCCTTCACCCACCGCGCGCATAAAGCTGAACGCGGTATCAAAATCAGGCGTGTTGAGATCGTCAAAGAACAGTCCGCCGATGCCGCGCTGCTCATCGCGATGCTTCAGGTAAAAGTAGTCGTCGCACCACTTTTTATATTTCGGGTAAATGTCTTCGCCAAACGGCAGACAAAGGTCCCGCGCGGTGGTGTGCCAGTGCACGGCATCCTCTTCGAAGCCGTAGTAGGGCGTCATGTCGAAACCGCCGCCAAACCACCAGACCGGATCGGCCCCCGGCTTTTCCGCAATGAAAAAGCGCACGTTGGCGTGGCTGGTTGGCACGAACGGGTTGTGCGGGTGCACCACCAGCGAGACTCCCATCGCTTCGAAGCTGCGGCCCGCGAGTTCGGGACGATGTGCCGTCGCAGATGCGGGCATGGCGTCGCCGTGAACGTGGGAAAAATTCACGCCAGCCTGTTCGAAGATGCCGCCGTTACGCAGCACGCGACTGCGCCCGCCGCCGGCCTCGCGCTGCCAGGTATCTTCCTGAAATTCTCCGCCGTCTGCGGCGGCCAGTTTCTGGCAAATCTCATCCTGCAGCTGCAGCAGGAAAGTTTTGACCAGTTGTGCATCGGGTTTCATCAACGTTTCCTGGAGTGCGCTTTTTGGTTATCGAACCAGTTGAAATAACTGATAATGCCGGAGGCGATAGCGTTGGCGATCTTCTGACGAAATGCCGTGGTGCCAAGGAGTCGCTCCTCTTCCGGGTTGGTGATGAAGGAGGTTTCCACCAGCACAGAAGGGATGGACGGTGATTTCAGGACCACGAACGCCGCCTGCTCGGTGCCTTTGCTGTGCAGGCGATGCACCGGTTTAATCTTCTTCAGGATGTGCGAGCCAAGCGTCAGGCTGTTTTTGATCGTATCCGTCTGCACGAGGTCGAACAGCACCTGCTGTAGCAGGTGGTCTTTGTCGGTGGCTTTTTTCCCGGCGACTTCATCCGCCCGGTTTTCGCGGTCGGAGAGGTATTTCGCCATGGCGCTACTGGCGCCGCGGTTGGAAAGCGCAAACACCGAGGCACCTGCCGCAGAAGGGTTGGTAAAGCCGTCCGCGTGAATCGACATAAACAGATCCGCACCGTGCTGGTGGGCGATCTCTACGCGGTCATACAGCGGAATAAAGGTATCACCAGAGCGCGTCAGACGGGCGTCAATGCCGTTACTGCGTAAAATCGCCCGCACATTTTTTGCAATCGCCAGCACGACGTGTTTTTCTTTTGACCCGTTTTTGCCGATGGCGCCGGTATCAATACCGCCGTGGCCCGGGTCGAGCATCACCAGACGCTTCGCGCCCGGCTTTTTCGTTTTCGGTTTGCTGTGTCCGTTACTGGTTTTAAGCGTGCTCTCGTCTTTCGCCTGAGCCTGCTTTGCGATACCCGTTAACGTTAAGGCCGCCAGCCCCGCTTTGAGAACCTGACGACGCGATGTGAGTGCTTTTAATGGTTTGAATGTGCTCATGCGGCCTGAATACTAAAAAATGGGGTCCTGGTGTTATATCGTATCGTGTTTCCCGTTACGACAGTCCATGTTGAGAATTGTTTTACTTTTCATTTCAATACGTGACAAAGTGACATTATGCCAAATTTTGGCGAGATTTTCCCCGGTTATTGGCTAAAGGCGAGCTTCGCGCCATAATCACTGTTTTTAAACCCGAAAAGGCGGTTAATACCATGGAGATACGCGTTTTTCGCCAGGAAGATTTCGAAGAGGTGATTACCCTTTGGGAGCGCTGCGATCTGCTGCGTCCGTGGAACGATCCGGAAATGGATATCGAACGTAAGGTGAATCACGACGTCAGTCTGTTCCTGGTCGCGGAAGTCAACGGTGAGGTTGTGGGGACGGTAATGGGCGGTTACGACGGCCACCGCGGCTCGGCCTATTATCTGGGCGTCCATCCGGAATACCGTGGTCGCGGCATTGCCAATGCGCTGCTTAACCGGCTCGAGAAGAAGCTGATCGCCCGCGGCTGCCCGAAAATCCAGATTATGGTTCGGGAAGATAACGATGTGGTGCTGGGCATGTATGAGCGTCTGGGCTACGAGCATTCTGACGTGCTGAATCTGGGAAAGCGTCTGATCGAAGATGAAGAGTACTGAGATTCATCCGGCAGACTATGACGCGCAGGGCCGCGTCAGGCTGCCCTTTTTATTCTGGTGCGTTCTGCTGCTCCAGGCCCGTACCTGGGTGCTGTTTGTGATGGCCGCCGCGTCGCGCGGGCAGGGCGATACGCTGCTGAATCTTTTTTATCCCGATCACGATGCTTTCTGGCTCGGCTTACTGCCGGGCGTACCGGCGGTGGTGGCTTTTTTGTGTAGCGGACGACGGCACCTGATCCCTCGTTTTTGGCGCACGCTTCGCTGGCTGCTAATCCTTGCCCAGACTGCGCTGCTCTTATGGCAGCCGGTTCTCTGGTGGTACGGTGAACCGCTGACGGGCTCCGGCGTTGCGCTGGTGGTTGCTGATATTGTGGCGCTGCTGTGGCTGATGACCAACCCGCGTCTTCGCGCCTGTTTTGCGCCTCAGGATGATTAATCCGGCACTTTTTGCCGATGTCGCACTCCAACAAGCGTTGATTTAACAAGTAAGGACGTTTCAATGAAATCGCTGCGTTTACTCTTATGCGCTCTCCCGCTGGCATTGACCGGCTGTTCGACGCTCTCCTCCATTAACTGGTCCGCTGCGTATCCGTGGAACTGGTTTGGCTCATCAACGGAAGTAACCGAGCAGGGCGTGGGGAAAATTACCGCCGCGACGGCGCTGGATCAGAATGCTATCCAGGATGCGCTCAGCAGTGATTACCGCCTGCGCAGCGGCATGAAAACGGAGAATGGCAATATTGTTCGCTACTACGAGGCGCTGAAGGGCGACAAGCTGGCGCTGGTGATTAACGGTGATAAAGGCACGGTCAACCGAATTGCGGTGATGGATGAAGATATTCCGACGGCGAGCGGTGTGAAGGTGGGGACCCCGTTTAGCGATCTTTATAAGCAGGCCTTTGGCAACTGCGCCAGCGTGCCGTCTGACGACAAGGTTGCGGTGGAATGTAAGGCTGAAGGCAGCCAGCACATCAGCTATGTCTTCACCGGCACCTGGAGCGGCCCGGAAGGACTGATGCCGTCTGACGACACGCTTAAGAGCTGGAAAGTGAGCAAAATACTCTGGAAGCAGTAATTTGCGCCTGAGCAAACCGCCTCGCTGAAATCCGGGTATAATACCCGCCATCAATGCCACGCTGACGTGGCATCTTTATTTCAGGAGGAGCGATGTCTCAGGTTCAGAGTGGCATTTTGCCAGAACATTGCCGCGCGGCGATTTGGATTGAAGCCAATGTTAAAGGGGACGTGGATGCCCTGCGTGCGGCCAGCAAAGCGTTTATTGATAAACTGGCGACCTTCCAGGCCAAATTCCCGGAAGCACACCTCGGCGCCGTTGTCGCCTTTGGCAATAACGTCTGGCGTCAGCTGAGCGGTGGCGAAGGGGCGGAAGAGCTGAAAGACTTCATCCCATACGGCAAAGGTCTGGCTCCGGCAACCCAATACGACGTGCTGATCCACATTCTCTCCCTGCGTCACGATGTGAACTTTTCCGTTGCCCAGGCGGCGGTAGCGGCTTTTGGCGACAGCATTGATGTGCAGGAAGAGGTTCACGGCTTCCGCTGGGTCGAAGAGCGCGATCTGAGCGGCTTTGTCGACGGAACCGAAAACCCGGCAGGGGAAGAGACGCGTCGTGAGGTGGCGGTGATTAAAGACGGCGTGGACGCGGGCGGCAGCTACGTGTTCGTGCAGCGCTGGGAGCACAACCTCAAGCAGCTTAACCGCATGAGCGTGCACGACCAGGAGATGATGATTGGCCGTACGAAAGAGGCTAACGAAGAGATCGACGGCGACGACCGTCCCGTTACCTCGCACCTGACCCGCGTTGACCTCAAAGAAGACGGCAAAGGGCTGAAGATTGTCCGCCAGAGCCTGCCGTACGGTACGGCAAGCGGAACGCACGGCCTTTACTTCTGCGCCTACTGCGCGCGCCTGTATAACATCGAGCAGCAGCTGCTGAGCATGTTCGGCGATACCGACGGCAAGCGCGACGCCATGCTGCGCTTCACCAAACCGGTGACCGGCGGCTACTACTTTGCGCCGTCCGTTGAGCGTTTGCTAGCGCTGTAATGGCATTTCTCCCTCTCCCTGCGGGAGAGGGCCGGGGTGAGGGCATCAGGCCTCACCCTTATTCCCTTTTCTGCTTGTAAATCACCAAACGGTATATAAAACCGTTACTCCTTTCATCCCCGTTATAAATATTATGACTATAAGATAGTCATCACATTTATAAGGGTGCGCAATGGCCGTTACTGTACTGAAAAAAGGAACTCTGGCGCTGGCAGGTTTACTGCTGGTGGCACAGGCGCAGGCGACTGAACTGTTAAACAGTTCGTATGACGTCTCCCGCGAGCTGTTTGCCGCCCTTAATCCCCCGTTCGAACAGCAGTGGGCGAAAGACAATAACGGCGACAAGCTGACCATCAAGCAGTCCCATGCCGGCTCGTCCAAGCAGGCGCTGGCGATTTTGCAGGGCCTGAAAGCGGATGTGGTGACCTACAACCAGGTGACTGACGTGCAGATCCTGCACGACAAAGGCAACCTCATCCCGGCGGACTGGCAGAGCCGACTGCCGAACAATAGCTCGCCGTTCTACTCCACCATGGGCTTCCTGGTGCGTAAGGGCAACCCGAAGAATATCCACGACTGGAGCGACCTGGTGCGTTCCGACGTGAAGCTGATTTTCCCGAACCCAAAAACCTCCGGTAACGCGCGTTATACCTATTTAGCCGCGTGGGGCGCGGCGGACAAGGCTGACGGTAACGATAAAGCCAAAACCGAGCAGTTCATGACCCAGTTCCTGAAAAACGTCGAAGTATTTGATACCGGCGGCCGCGGGGCGACAACGACCTTCGCGGAGCGAGGTCTCGGCGATGTTCTGATCAGCTTTGAATCGGAAGTGAATAACATCCGCAAGCAGTATGAAGCGCAGGGCTTTGAGGTGGTTATCCCGAAAACCAACATTCTGGCCGAGTTCCCGGTCGCATGGGTGGATAAAAACGTGCAGGCGAACGGTACCGAGAAAGCGGCAAAAGCCTATCTCAACTACCTCTACAGCCCTCAGGCGCAGACCATCATTACCGATTACTACTACCGCGTGAACAACCCGGACGTGATGAACAAGCTGAAAGATAAATTCCCGCAGACCGCGCTGTTCCGCGTGGAAGACCATTTTGGCTCCTGGCCTGATGTGATGAAAACGCATTTTGCCAGCGGCGGTGAGTTAGACAAACTGCTGGCGGCGGGGCATAAGTAATGTTTGCTGTCTCGACAAAACGCGTCCTGCCGGGCTTTACCTTAAGCCTCGGGACCAGCCTGCTGTTCGTCTGCCTGATCCTGCTGTTGCCGCTCAGCGCGCTGGTGATGCAGCTTGCTCAGATGAGCTGGGCGCAGTACTGGGACGTGGTCACCAACCCGCAGGTGGTGGCGGCCTATAAGGTGACGCTGCTGTCGGCGTTTGTCGCCTCCATTTTTAACGGCGTGTTTGGCCTGCTGATGGCGTGGATCCTGACCCGCTATCGCTTCCCGGGCCGCACGCTGCTTGACGCCCTGATGGATCTGCCGTTTGCGCTGCCGACGGCGGTGGCGGGTTTGACCCTCGCGTCGCTCTTCTCTGTAAACGGGCTGTACGGCGAGTGGCTGGCGAAATTTGATATCAAAGTAACCTACACCTGGCTCGGTATCGCGGTGGCGATGGCCTTCACCAGCATCCCGTTTGTGGTACGTACCGTGCAGCCGGTGCTGGAAGAGTTGGGTCCGGAATACGAAGAAGCGGCGGAAACGCTGGGCGCCACGCGCTGGCAGAGCTTCCGCAAGGTAGTTTTGCCGGAGCTCTCTCCAGCGCTGATGGCAGGTGTCGCGCTGTCGTTTACCCGCAGCCTCGGTGAGTTCGGCGCGGTGATTTTTATCGCCGGGAACATCGCCTGGAAAACGGAAGTGACCTCGCTGATGATTTTCATCCGCCTGCAGGAGTTTGATTATCCGGCGGCGAGCGCGATTGCTTCGGTGATCCTCGCCGCCTCGCTGCTGCTGCTGTACTCGATTAACACTCTGCAAAGTCGCTTTGGTCGACGTGTGGTAGGTCACTGATGGCGGAAGTTACGCAATTGAAGCGATACGATGCGCCCCGCATCAACTGGGGTAAATGGTTTCTGATTGGGGCGGGCGTGCTGGTTTCCGCCCTCATTCTCGTCGTGCCGACGATTTATATTTTCGTTCAGGCGTTCAGCAAGGGTCTGATGCCCGCGCTGGAAAACCTGGCGAACCCGGATATGCTCCATGCCATCTGGCTCACCGTGCTGATTGCCCTGATCACCGTCCCAGTGAACCTGGTGTTCGGGACCCTGCTGGCGTGGCTGGTGACGCGCTTTAACTTCCCCGGACGTCAGCTGCTGCTGACCCTGCTGGATATTCCGTTTGCCGTGTCGCCGGTGGTGGCGGGCCTGGTGTACCTGCTCTTTTACGGCTCCAACGGCCCACTGGGCGGCTGGCTGGATGCGCATAACCTGCAGATCATGTTCGCCTGGCCGGGCATGGTGCTGGTCACCATCTTCGTGACCTGCCCGTTTGTGGTGCGCGAGCTGGTGCCGGTGATGTTAAGCCAGGGGAGCAACGAAGACGAAGCGGCGGTGCTGCTGGGGGCTTCGGGCTGGCAAATGTTCCGCCGCGTGACGCTGCCGAACATCCGCTGGGCGTTGCTTTACGGCGTGGTGCTGACCAACGCCCGCGCGATTGGCGAGTTCGGTGCCGTTTCCGTTGTTTCCGGCTCTATCCGGGGTGAAACCCTGTCGCTGCCGCTGCAGATTGAACTGCTGCAGCAGGACTACAACACCATCGGCTCGTTTACTGCCGCAGCGTTATTGACGCTGATGGCCATTTTGACCCTGTTTTTGAAGAGTGTGGTGCAGTGGCGTTTAGAAAATCAGGAAAAACGTCAGCATCAGGAGGGAAATCATGAGCATTGAGATTGCCAATATTAAGAAGTCTTTTGGTCGCACCCAGGTGCTGAATGATATCTCGCTGGATATCCCTTCCGGACAAATGGTGGCGCTGCTGGGGCCGTCCGGCTCGGGCAAAACCACGCTGCTGCGCATTATCGCCGGGCTTGAGCATCAGACCAGCGGGCACATCCGCTTCCACGGTACCGACGTGAGCCGCCTGCACGCCCGCGATCGTAAAGTGGGTTTTGTGTTCCAGCATTACGCGCTGTTCCGCCACATGACCGTGTTTGACAACATCGCGTTTGGGCTTACCGTGCTGCCGCGTCGCGAGCGCCCGGATGCGGCAACCATTAAGGCGAAGGTGACCAAACTGCTGGAGATGGTGCAGCTGGCTCACCTGGCGGATCGTTTTCCGGCCCAGCTGTCCGGCGGGCAGAAACAGCGCGTGGCGCTGGCTCGCGCGCTGGCCGTTGAACCGCAAATTCTGCTGCTGGATGAGCCCTTCGGCGCGCTGGATGCGCAGGTGCGTAAAGAGCTGCGCCGCTGGCTGCGTCAGCTCCATGAAGAGCTGAAATTCACCAGCGTCTTCGTGACCCACGATCAGGAAGAGGCGATGGAAGTTGCGGATCGCGTGGTGGTCATGAGCCAGGGCAACATTGAGCAGGTTGACGAACCGGAGCAGCTCTGGCGTGAACCGGCGACCCGCTTCGTGCTGGAGTTTATGGGCGAGGTGAACCGTCTGCAGGGCACTATTCGCGGCGGTCAGTTCCACGTGGGCGCGCACCGCTGGCCGCTGGGCTATACCTCCGCGCATCAGGGCCCGGTCGATCTGTTCCTGCGTCCGTGGGAAGTGGACGTGAGCCGCCGAACCAGCCTGGATTCACCGCTGCCGGTGCAGGTGCTGGAAGCGAGCCCTAAAGGTCACTACACCCAACTGGTGGTACAGCCGCTGGGCTGGTATACCGAGCCGCTGACCGTGGTCATGCGCGACGACGTCCCGCCGCACCGGGGGGAGCGCCTGTTTGTCGGGCTGCAGCATGCCCGGATTTATCACGGGAAGGAGCGCATCGAGACGCGCGAGGATATTGCTCTGGCGGAGTCAGCCTGATAGGTTATTAGGATGTTTATCGCCCGGTGGCGCTGCGCTTACCGGGCCTACAGTTATCACTGCGTCTTGTAGGCCGGGTAAGCGAAACGCCACCCGGCTTTTTTATTGAGTAAAAAACGTGAATACACTCGAACACACCATCGGCAACACCCCTCTGGTCAAACTTCAGCGCATGGGGCCGGCTAACGGCAGCGAAATCTGGGTCAAACTCGAAGGCAATAACCCGGCGGGGTCGGTAAAAGATCGTGCCGCGCTGTCGATGATTGTCCAGGCTGAAAAGCGCGGCGAGATTAAGCCGGGCGACGTACTGATTGAAGCCACCAGCGGTAACACCGGTATCGCCCTGGCGATGATTGCGGCGCTGAAAGGCTACCGCATGAAGCTGCTGATGCCTGACAACATGAGCCAGGAGCGCCGCGCCGCGATGCGTGCCTACGGGGCCGAGCTGATTCTGGTGACCAAAGAGCAGGGGATGGAAGGCGCGCGCGACCTGGCGTTAGAAATGGCCGAGCGCGGCGAAGGTAAACTGCTCGATCAGTTTAATAACCCGGACAACCCGTACGCGCACTACACCACCACCGGCCCGGAAATCTGGCAGCAAACCGACGGGCGAATCACCCATTTTGTCTCCAGCATGGGCACCACCGGCACCATTACCGGCGTATCGCGTTTTCTGCGCGAGCAGGACAAAGCCGTCACCATTGTGGGCCTGCAGCCGGAAGAGGGGAGCAGCATTCCGGGCATTCGCCGCTGGCCGGCGGAGTATATGCCCGGCATCTTTAATGCGCAGCTTGTGGACCAGGTGCTGGATCTTCACCAGCGCGAGGCGGAAAATACCATGCGTGAGCTGGCCGTGCGCGAAGGTATCTTCTGCGGCGTCAGCTCGGGCGGCGCGGTAGCGGGCGCGATTCGGGTAGCGCAGGCAAACCCGGGCGCTGTGGTGGTGGCGATTATTTGCGATCGAGGCGATCGCTATCTGTCTACCGGCGTCTTTGGTGAAGAGAGTTATTCGCAGGGGGCGGGGATTTAAGCGTCATGGAGATGATTCTATTCCGGGATAATACCCGGGCGCAGCAAACTGATATTGTCGCGGTACAGTCGCAGGTGGTTTACGGCAGCGTGGGTAACAGCATTGCGGTGCCGAATATTCGAACCCACAGGCTGAACGTCACCGCCGTGCCAACGGTACTGTTCAGCAACACGCCACACTATGACACCTTCTATGGTGGCGTGATCCCCGATGAGTGGTTCAGCGGCTACCTGAAAGCGCTGGAAGAGCGCGAGATCCTGCGCGAGCTTAAGGCGGTTACCACCGGCTATATGGGAAATGCCAGCCAGATCGTCCTGCTGGCGCAGTGGCTGAAGGCGGTCAAAGCTCAGCATCCTGATCTGCTGGTGCTGGTCGACCCGGTTATTGGCGATATCGACAGCGGGATGTACGTGAAGCCGGATATCCCGCAGGCGTATCGGGAGCACCTGCTGCCGCTGGCGCAGGGGATTACGCCAAACGTCTACGAGCTGGAAGTGTTAAGCGGCAAACCGTGCCGCACGCCGGAAAGCGCCATCGCGGCGGCACAGGGACTGCTCTCTGACAGCCTGAAATGGGTGGCGATTACCAGCGCGCCGGTCGCTGACGACCCGCAAAACATCCACGTGGTGCTGGTCACCCGCGATGGCGTGACCGTCAGCGCGCACCCGCGCGTAGAAACCGATCTGAAAGGGACGGGCGACCTGTTCTGTTCAGAGCTGGTGAGCGGAATTGTAGAGGGGAAAACCGTTGCAGATGCCATTCGCATGGCCGGCGATCGGGTGACGGACGTGATGCTCTATACCCAGTCGAAAGGCTACGACGAGCTTATCCTCCCGGCATAAACAAAAATGGCGCCCGAAGGCGCCATTTTTCTGTGCGGGCAAGAATTACTTCTTGATGCGGATAACCGGGGTTTCACCCACGGTGACGCTGCCAGACAGTTTGATCAGTTCTTTGATTTCGTCCATGTTGGAGATAACTACCGGCGTCAGGGTAGACTTGGCTTTTTCTTCCAGCAGTGGCAGATCGAATTCAATCACCGGGTCGCCAACTTTAACACGCTGGCCTTCTTCCGCGATACGTTTGAAGCCTTCGCCTTTCAGTTCAACGGTGTCGATACCGAAGTGAACGAACAGTTCGATACCGCTATCAGATTCGATAGAGAACGCATGGTTGGTTTCAAAAATTTTACCGATGGTGCCGTCAACTGGAGCAACCATTTTGTTGCCAGTTGGTTTGATAGCAATGCCATCACCAACGATTTTCTCAGCAAACACTACATCCGGCACGTCTTCGATGTTGACGATCTCGCCGGAGAGCGGAGCAACAATCTCAATAGTTCCGGAGTCTTTCTTATCATCAGAAACCAGAGATTTCAGTTTATCGAACAAACCCATGATCTTCTCCTAAGCAGTAATTTGGGCCGCATCTCGTGGATTAGCAGATTGTTTTTTCTTCAATGAACTTGTTAACCAGCGTCATTAACTCGTCCGTTGTCGGTTGAGCAAGAGCCTGCTCTGCTAACACCTTCGCATCTTCGAAGTTCGTGTTACGGATAATCTTCTTAATGCGCGGGATGGAAATGGCGCTCATAGAGAATTCGTCCAGACCCATACCCAGCAACAGAAGTGTAGCACGTTCGTCGCCTGCAAGCTCACCACACATGCCAGTCCATTTACCTTCTGCATGAGAAGCATCAATAACTTGCTTGATCAAGTTCAGTACGGACGGTGACATTGGCTGGTAGAGATGTGAAATCATATCATTACCACGGTCAACTGCCAGGGTGTACTGCGTTAAATCATTGGTGCCGATACTAAAGAAATCAACTTCTTTGGCTAAATGACGCGCAATAGTCGCCGCCGCAGGTGTTTCCACCATTACGCCGATCTCGATTGACTCGTCAAACGCTTTACCTTCGTCGCGCAGTTCCTGCTTGTAAATTTCGATCTCTTTCTTCAGTGCACGCACTTCTTCAACAGAGATGATCATCGGGAACATGATGCGCAGTTTACCGAAAGCAGAGGCTCGGAGGATCGCGCGAACCTGGTCACGCAGGATCTCTTTACGATCCATCGCGATACGAATCGCACGCCAGCCCAGGAACGGGTTCTCTTCTTTCGGGAAGTTCATGTACGGCAGCTCTTTGTCGCCACCAATGTCCATAGTACGGACGATAACCGCCTGAGAGCCACACGCTTCAGCCACGGCTTTATAGGCAGCAAACTGCTCTTCTTCCGTTGGCAGCGCGTCGCGGTCCATGAACAGGAATTCTGTACGATAGAGACCTACGCCTTCCGCACCGTTGCGCTCAGCGCCATCAACGTCGCGGACGGTACCGATGTTTGCGCACACTTCAACCTGATGGCCGTCCAGGGTGATAGCTGGCAGGTCTTTCAGCTTAGCGAGTTCCGCTTTTTCAGTCGCAACCTGCTCCTGAACCGCGCGCAGTTTATCGATCTCTTCATTAGTTGGGTTGACGTAAACCAGATTGTTTACGGCATCCAGAATCAGATAGTCGCCGTTTTTCACCTGAGAGGTGACGCTACCGGTACCCACGATGGCAGGCAGTTCCAGAGAGCGCGCCATGATAGAGGTGTGGGAGGTACGGCCACCCGCGTCGGTGATGAAACCGAGGACCTTTTTCAGGTTCAGCTGTGCGGTTTCAGACGGGGTGAGGTCCGCGGCAACCAGGATCACTTCATCCTGAATTGCGCTCAGGTCGATAATGGCCAGACCCAGGATGTTGCGCAGCAGGCGCTTACCGATGTCACGTACGTCAGCCGCACGCTCTTTCAGGTATTCATCATCCAGTTCTTCCAGGGCAGTTGCCTGACCTTCGATAACTTCATGCGCAGCCGCGTCGGCCGTCATGCCTTTATCTTTAATCAGGGCTATGATTTCCTGCTCCAGCTCCTCATCTTCGAGCAGCATGATGTGCCCTTCGAAGATGGCTTCTTTTTCTTCACCGAAAGTTTCGCCAGCTTTAGTTTTGATTGCTTCCAGTTGCGCAGATGCCTTGGCACGACCGCTCAGAAAACGTTCAACTTCCTGATCAACCTTGTCGGCAGAAATTTTTTTCCGGTCGATGACGATCTCGTCTTCTTTCAGCAGCAGTGCTTTGCCGAAAGCGATACCCGGGGATGCTAAAATGCCTGAAATCATAACCCTACCTTACTTGTGACTGATATTTAAAAGAACCCGGAAACTTACTCGAGCTCAGCCATCAGTTTTACCAGATGCTCAACTGCTTTCTGCTCGTCTTCACCTTCCGCAGAGATGGTGACAACGGTGCCCTGAGTCAGGCCCAGAGTCTGCAGTTTGAACAGGCTTTTTGCGCTCGCGCTTTTGCCGTTGGAAGTCACAGTGATTTCAGAAGAAAAGCCTTTTGCTTCTTTAACAAACTGAGCAGCAGGG
This sequence comes from Enterobacter sp. PI-10, assembly GCF_027947695.1. NCBI lineage: Bacteria > Pseudomonadati > Pseudomonadota > Gammaproteobacteria > Enterobacterales > Enterobacteriaceae > Enterobacter > Enterobacter sp. PI-10. The sequence goes on from NZ_JAJNOG010000003.1 coordinate 161,374, forward strand.
CGGGTGTGCAGACCGTTCGGAGCGGTAATGGTAACTTCTTGCTGGAACATTGTATTTCCCCAACTTATAGGTTTAGTGTTGTGGAACTAAAGTCTAGCCTGGCGACTGAACTTTAGCCTGTATTGTTAGCGCTGACGTTTCGATCGTCATTAAACATTATGCAGCGAAAGCAAGACTTGAACCAAATCATAAAATCGATTCAGCAAGGCTATTTCATTCACCGATTAATTTCACGCATCAAAATAATTGCTGGTTTAAATACCAGACCCAACGGGGTGAAGCAATGCCAGGAGGGGTAAAAGTTTGAAGCAGGCCACAAAAAAGCACCTGAAAAGGTGCTTTTTTACGCGTTATTAACATGCTGGCACTACTGTTGCAGCTCTTTTTCGGTAAACAGATCGGCAAACAGTGCGGTGCTCAAGTAACGCTCACCCGAGGACGGAAGGATAACCACAATATTCTTATTGGTAAAGGCTTCGTCTTCCTGCAGCTTGAGCGCTGCCGCAACGGCCGCACCGGAAGAGATACCCGCCAGAATGCCTTCTTCATCCATCAGGCGACGCGCGGTAGAGATGGCCTCTTCGTTAGTGATGGTGACCACTTTATCGATCAGCTTCAGATCCAGGTTGCCCGGAATGAAGCCTGCGCCAATACCCTGGATTTTATGCGGGCCTGGTTTGAGCTCTTCACCGGCCAGGGCCTGGGTGATAACCGGTGAGTCAGTCGGCTCAACGGCAACGGTGATCAGGTCTTTTTTACCCTTTGTGCCTTTAATATAGCGTGACACGCCGGTCAGCGTACCGCCGGTACCCACGCCGGAGATAAAGACGTCAACCTGGCCGTCGGTATCTTCCCAGATTTCCGGACCGGTGGTCTTCTCGTGAATTTCCGGATTTGCCGGGTTGCTGAACTGCTGCAGCAGCAGATATTTCGCCGGATCGCTGGCCACAATCTCTTCGGCTTTCTGAATGGCGCCCTTCATGCCCTTCGCGCCTTCGGTCAGCACCAGGTTCGCGCCAAGCGCTTTAAGCAGCTTACGACGCTCGATGCTCATCGTTTCTGGCATAGTCAGCGTCAGCTTGTAGCCGCGCGCAGCAGCAACATAGGCCAGAGCAATACCGGTGTTGCCGCTGGTCGGTTCCACCAGCTCAACGCCAGGCTTCAGTACGCCACGTTTTTCAGCATCCCAAATCATGTTTGCACCGATACGGCATTTAACGCTGAAGCTCGGGTTACGTGATTCGACCTTCGCCAGGATGCGTCCATTACCGATACGGTTCAGTCGAACCAGGGGCGTATGACCGATAGTCAGCGAGTTGTCTTCATAAATCTTACTCATGGCCTGTCCTTAACTGTATGAAATTGGGATACCGACCCAGCATACCTGTTGAGCAGGTAGGGGGAAGTAAGGAATTCGCATATCTATATACTGCAAGGAAATAATGGGGATCAGTATGGAATAAGGGGCGGCATAAGCCACCCCTGCTTTACACATTTTTGCATTATTTCCATAACGCGTGCTTAGCACGGTAGCAGTCGACCCACATCGCCGTCGCGCCGCAAACGGCGACGGGCATGATGAACAGATTCAGGAAGGGAATCATGGTGAACAGGCTGGTCAGTGCGCCAAACTGCATATTGGCGACCTTCTGGCTGCGCAGGGCGGTGCGCATCTCTTTAAACGGTACCTTGTGGTTATCGAAAGGATAGTCGCAGTACTGAATGGCCAGCATCCAGGCGCTGAACAGGAACCACAGCACTGGTGCCACGGTCTGGCCAATGCCTGGCACAAAATAGAGGATAAGCAGCACGAGCGCGCGGGGCAGGTACCAGGCAAACTTCTGCCATTCGCGCTTCATAATGCGAGGGAGGTCTTTCATGATCCCCCATATCCCTGTGTCCGGCGGCGTCGCACCGGTAAGCCGCGCTTCCAGCTGTTCCGCCAGCAGACCGTTAAACGGTGCGGCTATCCAGTTTGCAATTGTCGAGAAGAAGTAGCCAAACACCAGCAGCACGGAGATCACCGCCACCGGCCAGAGCAGGTAGTTAAGCCACTGCAGCCAGTCCGGCACGTAACTCATCAGCGACGGGATCCAGCTCTCCAGTTTTGTAAACAGCCACCAGAACGCGCCGCCCATAAGAATAATGTTGATCAACAGCGGCAGAATGACGAAGCGTCGAATCCCCGGCAGGGAGACCAGTTTCCAGCCCTGAGAAAAATACCAGACGCCGCTGCGCGGGGGGGAAGAAGATGTTGAAACCATAGCCAGGCTGTACTCCTTTTTACACAACCAGTGGAATTGCCCGCCTATATTATCCACTTACTGAGCAATGACCAGTTCGGAAATGTTCGAAAAACCAGCAAAAAGCACGATTTACTTCATCTTTATGCTGTGAATGCTCTGCACACACTTGCACTTGACGTAAACGGCAAATACTCTTAGTGAGTAAATGTTTGCCGTGGTGGCAAGGTGTTAGAACAACAGAGAATATAATGATGCAGGATTTGCGTCTGATATTAATCATTGTTGGCGCGATCGCCATAATCGCTTTACTGGTACATGGTTTCTGGACCAGCCGTAAAGAGCGTTCCTCGATGTTTCGCGATCGCCCACTGAAGCGCATGAAGTCCAGTCGTGACGACGATGACAGTGAAGATGACATCGACGGTAGCGATGACGACGGCGTGGGTGAAGTTCGTGTTCATCGGGTCAATACTGCGCCCGGCGCAGGCCATGGGGAGCATGAAGCGCCTCGTCCTTCGCAGCACCAGTATCAACCGCCGTATGCTTCTGCACAGCCGCGCCAGCCAGCGCCGCAGCCTGTGGAAGAGCCGGTGCGCCAGCCGCCGCAACAGCCTGTCTATCAGCAGCCTGCTGCGCCACAGCCGGTTCAACAGCAACCGGTACAGCAACCGGTTCAGCAGCCCGTGCATCAACAACCTGCTCAGCCAGTACAACAACCGCAGCAGCCTGTTCACGTACAGCCTGCGCCTCAGCCTACTCCGGCCCCGCACGTTGAGCCTGAGCCCGTTGTAGAGCCAGAACCGGTTGTTGAAAAACCGCAGCGTAAAGAAGCGGTGATCATTATGAACGTGGCCGCGCATCACGGTAGCCATCTCAATGGCGATGTGCTGCTTAACAGTATTCAACAGGCAGGCTTCAAGTTTGGCGATATGAATATTTTCCATCGCCACCTGAGCCCTGACGGTAGCGGTCCGGCGCTGTTCAGCCTGGCCAACATGGTTAACCCTGGCACCTTCGATCCGGAAATGACCGGTGATTTCGTGACCCCGGGTGTCACTATCTTTATGCAGGTGCCGTCCTACGGTGATGAACTGCAAAACTTTAAGCTGATGCTGCAGTCCGCTCAGCACATCGCTGACGAAGTCGGTGGCGTGGTGCTCGACGATCAGCGTCGAATGATGACCCCGCAGAAATTGCGCGAGTATCAGGACCGCATCCGTGAAGTTAAGGAAGCTAACGCGTAATCGCCGCGTTGACTTCTACTCCTCCTCAACCCCCGCATGTCGGGGGTTTTTCTCATTGATGGTGCGATATGGACTCAATCGAACAACAACTCACTGAACTGCGAACCACGCTTCGCCATCATGAATACCTCTATCATGTTATGGACGCGCCGGAAGTGCCGGATGCGGAGTATGACCGCCTTATGCGCGAGCTGCGCGAACTAGAGGCGCAGCATCCTGAACTCATCACGCCGGATTCCCCCACCCAACGCGTCGGCGCTGAGCCGCTGGGCGCTTTCAGCCAGGTGCGTCATGAAGTGCCGATGCTGTCGCTGGATAACGTCTTCGATGAAGAGAGCTTCCTCGCGTTTAACAAGCGCGTGCAGGATCGCCTGAAAAGCAGCGACTCTCTCACCTGGTGCTGCGAGCTCAAGCTGGATGGCCTGGCGGTCAGTCTTCTCTATGAAAACGGCGTGCTGGTGCGTGCCGCGACGCGTGGCGACGGCACGACGGGCGAAGACATCACCACCAACGTGCGTACCATCCGCGCGATCCCTCTGAGGCTGCAGGGTGACAACATTCCTGCGCGTCTGGAAGTGCGCGGCGAAGTGTTCCTGCCGCAGGCGGGCTTCGAGAAAATTAACGAAGAGGCTCGTCGCACCGGCGGGAAAGTGTTTGCTAACCCGCGTAATGCGGCGGCGGGCTCGCTGCGCCAGCTTGACCCACGTATTACCGCGAAGCGACCGCTTACTTTCTTCTGCTACGGTGTGGGTATTCTTGAGGGCGGCGAGCTGCCGGATACGCACCTCGGACGCCTGCTGCAGTTTAAAGCGTGGGGCCTGCCGGTAAGCAATCGCGTCCAGCTCTGCGACTCGCCGGAAGCGGTACTGGCGTTCTACCACAAGGTGGAAGAGGACCGTCCGACGCTCGGTTTTGATATTGATGGCGTCGTCATCAAGGTGAATTCACTGGCGCTGCAGGAGCAGCTGGGCTTTGTGGCGCGCGCGCCGCGCTGGGCTGTGGCGTTTAAGTTCCCTGCCCAGGAGCAGATGACCTTCGTTCGCGACGTGGAGTTCCAGGTTGGCCGTACGGGGGCTATTACACCGGTCGCCCGTCTTGAGCCGGTGCAGGTGGCGGGCGTGCTGGTGAGTAACGCCACGCTGCACAACGCCGATGAAATCGAACGCCTGGGCCTGCGCATTGGTGACAAAGTGGTGATTCGCCGCGCAGGGGACGTGATCCCGCAGGTGGTTAACGTTGTGGAGTCAGAACGTCCTGATGATACGCGCGAGGTTGTCTTCCCGACCCATTGTCCGGTGTGCGGCTCGGACGTTGAGCGCGTAGAAGGTGAAGCGGTGGCCCGCTGTACGGGGGGCTTAATCTGTGGCGCGCAGCGTAAAGAGTCACTGAAGCACTTCGTTTCCCGTCGCGCAATGGACGTTGACGGCATGGGCGACAAGATTATCGATCAGCTGGTTGAGAAAGAGTACGTCCACACGCCAGCGGACCTCTTCAGGTTGACCGCTGGTAAACTGACCGGTCTGGACCGCATGGGACCAAAGTCTGCCCAGAATGTGGTTAACGCGCTGGAAGCCGCAAAAGAGACGACTTTCGCCCGTTTCCTCTACGCGCTGGGCATTCGTGAAGTGGGTGAAGCAACCGCAGCAGGTCTGGCAGCATACTTTGGTACGCTGGAGGCGCTGGAAAAGGCGAGCATCGAGGAGCTGCAGAAAGTCCCGGACGTAGGTATTGTCGTCGCCACGCACGTCTTTAACTTCTTCGCCGAAGAGAGCAACCGTAACGTCATCGGCGAACTGCTGGAAGAGGGCATTAAATGGCCCGCGCCGGTGGTGGTTAACGCTGAAGAGATCGACAGCCCGTTCGCCGGTAAAACGGTGGTGCTGACCGGCAGCCTGAGCCAGCTTTCACGCGACGATGCAAAAGCGCGTCTGGTGGCGCTGGGGGCAAAAGTGGCGGGCAGCGTGTCGAAGAAAACCGACCTGGTGATCGCCGGTGAAGCGGCGGGTTCGAAGCTGGCGAAAGCCCAGGAGCTCGGCATTGAGGTTATCGACGAAGTGGAAATGATGCGTCTGTTAGGAGAGTAACGTGGAGAAAGAGCAGCTCGTTGAGATCGCCAATACCGAGATGCCGTTCGGTAAATACAAGGGCCGCAGGCTGATTGATTTGCCGGAGGAGTATCTGCTGTGGTTTGCCCGTAAGGATGAATTCCCGGCAGGGCGACTGGGCGAGCTGATGGCTATCACGTTACTGATCAAAACCGAGGGGCTGACTCAGCTGGTGCAGCCCCTGAAACGTCCTTAACTTAAGCCTTCGCGGCGCGGGTCTCTTCCTGCGCCAGCTTTTCGGTCTGGCGCTTGTAGCGACGCGCCAGCACCGCGCAGACCATCAGTTGGATCTGGTGGAAAATCATCAGCGGCAGCACCATCATCCCAATCACCGAGGTCGGGAACAGAATGTTGGCCATCGGGATGCCGTTCGCCAGGCTCTTCTTCGAACCGCAGAAGACAATCGTGATTTCATCCGCTTTGTTGAAGCCGCACTTGCGTGCCACAAAGACGTTTACCGCAATCACAATCGCCAGCAGGACGATGCTGACCACCACGATAAACAGCAGCGAGCCTGCCCCCACCTTGTGCCAGATCCCGTTCACGACCGCTTCGCTGAAGGCGGAGTAAACCACCAGCAGAATCGAGGTCTGGTCGGTTTTTGAAATCCATTTTTTATGCTTCGCCACAAACGCGCCGGTCCACGGTCGGGAAAGATGCCCCAGCACAAACGGCAGCAGCAGCTGCAGACAGATTTTGCCGACCTGCTCAAGGTTACCTTCCGCACCGTGCATGTTCATCAGCAGGCCTACCAGCAGCGGCGAAACGAAAATCCCTAACAGGCTGGATGCCGATGCCGAGCAGACCGCGGCCGCCACGTTCCCTCCCGCGAGAGAGGTAAAGGCAATGGCGGACTGCACCGTGGCCGGAAGAATACAGAGATACAGGAAACCGGTGTAAAGCGCCGGGTCGACGTTAACCGGCGCCCACCAGGCAAACAGCACCCCGAGGATCGGAAACAGAATGAACGTGCTGCACATCACCCACAGGTGTAGTCGCCAGTGGCTACCGCCCGCGATAATGGCTTCGCGGGAGAGCTTTGCGCCGTGCATAAAGAACAGTAGCGCGATGGCGGCCGTCGTCAGCCCTTCAAAAAACGGAACGAAACCGCCGCGAGCGGGGAAGAAAGAGGCCAGTAAAACGGTAACTACCAGGGTGAGCGTAAACGGATCAACAATACGAAATAGTTTCATAATGACTCCTGAAAACAGATGACGCTATTGTGCTTTTTTTCATTTGAGAAATAAAATTGATTTATTGCATCCATTCATGAATTAAAAAGATGAATTATTCACTCCGTCAGCTTCGTGTTTTTGTCACCGTGGCGCAGGCTCGTAGCTTTAGCCGGGCAGGGGAGATGATTGGCCTGAGCCAGTCGGCGGTTAGCCACAGCGTGAAAGAGCTGGAAAATCAGACTGGCGTCCGGTTACTTGACCGAACCACGCGTGAAGTGGTGCTGACCGAAGCGGGGCAGCAGCTCGCTCTGCGCCTTGAACGGTTGCTGGATGAGCTCAACAGCACGCTCAGAGACGTGGGGAGGCTGGGCCAGCAGCTTTCGGGTACCGTGCGGGTCGCGGCCAGCCAGACGATATCCGCACACCTTATACCTCAGTGTATTGCCGAGGGAAGCCATCGCTACCCGGACATTGATTTTGTGCTGCATGACAGGCCGCAACAGTGGGTGCTGGAGAGCATCCGCCAGGGGGATGTCGATTTTGGTATTGTTATCGATCCCGGTCAGGCAAGCGATCTGGCGTGCGAAAGCGTACTTTCTGAGCCTTTTTTGCTGCTCTGCCGTGACGACGATCCGCTGGCCTCGTTGCCGGAGGTCAGCTGGCAGTCCCTGCAGGGCGCGAATCTGATATTACAGGATTATGCCTCGGGCAGCCGTCCGTTGATTGATTCCGCGCTGATGAATCAGGGCGTAAAGGCAACAATCGTGCAGGAGATTGGTCACCCGGCGACGCTGTTTCCCATGGTGGAAGCCGGCATTGGCATCAGCGTATTGCCCGCCCTGGCGCTCCCCCTGCCGCAGGGAAGCAGACTGGCCGTCAGGCGATTAACGCCCGTTGTCGAGCGAAAGCTGATGCTGGTGCGGCGAAAAAATCGTTCACTCTCGGGGGCGGCGCAGGCTATCTGGGAAGTGGTGCGTATCCAGGCACAACGATTAACCGAAGCCCGCATACGCGACCCACTGTTTAACGCATCAGAAGATCAGATGTAGATATCAATCTGATTATTGTCTGACGGGCTATTCACGCCTTCCACTTTGCCCAGTTTTTGTTCCTGCTTCTTCTGGGCCTCTTCGGCCTGCTGGCGCTGCAGCGCCGCGAGCTGAGCCTGCAGCACTTTGAGCTGGGTCTGAATAAGTTCCTGCTGCTTTTTCTTCTCGTCGGTGCTGATGGGGCTGTTCGACAGCTCTTTTAACTGCTGGGTCAGTTTTTTGATCTTGTCGAGAATGCGGGTGATTTGCGCAGAGATATCGTTACTGCTCGAAGTTCCACTCGCGCCGCTGGTTTGAATCTGTTGGGTTGAAGCCTGAATGGTCGTCATACTTTTTCCTCGCGTTATAAAACAGAGGTATCGGCACCAATGGGATTAGCTTGAGCAAAACTGCCATATCTGGCAGGGAGTTGCATCGATACACAATCAGTATTGATTGCGACGTTGAAGGCAGGGAAGTAGACAAACTGCGGATAGCAAAAAGGCGCCTTTAGGGCGCCTTTTTACATTGGTGGGTCGTGCAGGATTCGAACCTGCGACCAATTGATTAAAAGTCAACTGCTCTACCAACTGAGCTAACGACCCGAAATGGTGGGCGATGACGGGCTCGAACCGCCGACCCCCTCCGTGTAAAGGAGATGCTCTACCAACTGAGCTAATCGCCCATTTCGGAACTGCTGCGATAAGGTGAGAATGGTGGGCGATGACGGGCTCGAACCGCCGACCCCCTCCGTGTAAAGGAGATGCTCTACCAACTGAGCTAATCGCCCAATCTCAATTCTTATCTACACTGCGGGTCTACCGAAGTAGATGGTGGGTGATGACGGGCTCGAACCGCCGACCCCCTCCGTGTAAAGGAGATGCTCTACCAACTGAGCTAATCACCCCCGCTGTGTGGAGTCGCATTATAGGGAGAGTTGAAAATGAGTCAACGCATTTTCTAAAGTTTTTATTCGTTCGTCGTAAAATTAAGCAAAACGATCGCGAAACGGGCTGTGGCGCATGATTTCTAAACAAAAATCGCAAACTCGGTCACGATAAAGGGATCAACATTGAGGAATCCCCCCACAGTGATAGAATATTGCCCATCTTTTTTTTCCCCAGGATTTGCCGATTGCCGGCATCTTTATAACGTAAGGCCATTTCATGAAAATCAAAACTCGCTTCGCGCCGAGCCCGACAGGCTATCTGCACGTCGGTGGTGCACGTACCGCTCTCTATTCCTGGCTTTTCGCACGCCACAACAAAGGTGAGTTCGTGCTGCGTATTGAAGACACCGATCTTGAGCGCTCCACGCCGGAAGCAATTGAAGCCATTATGGATGGGATGAACTGGCTGAATCTGGAATGGGACGAAGGCCCTTATTTCCAGACCAAACGCTTTGACCGCTATAACGCCGTCATTGATGAAATGCTGGTCGCGGGCACGGCGTATAAGTGCTATTGCTCCAAAGAGCGTCTGGATGCGCTGCGCGAAGAGCAGATGGTGAATGGTGAAAAGCCGCGTTATGACGGCCGCTGCCGCCATGACCACAGCGAGCATGCTGCTGATGAGCCTTGCGTTGTGCGTTTTGCTAACCCGCAAGAGGGGTCTGTGATCTTTGACGACCAGATCCGTGGCCCGATCGAATTCAGCAACCAGGAGCTGGACGATCTGATCATCCGCCGCACCGATGGTTCCCCAACCTACAACTTCTGCGTGGTGGTTGACGACTGGGATATGGAAATTACTCACGTTGTCCGTGGTGAAGACCACATCAACAACACGCCACGTCAGATCAACATCCTGAAGGCGCTGAACGCCCCTGTGCCTGTTTATGCGCACGTCTCCATGATCAACGGCGACGACGGGAAAAAGCTGTCTAAACGTCACGGCGCGGTCAGCGTCATGCAGTATCGCGACGACGGTTATCTGCCAGAAGCGCTGCTGAACTATCTGGTGCGTCTGGGCTGGGCTCACGGTGACCAGGAGATCTTCAGCCGTGAAGAGATGATCGAACTGTTCTCTCTGAGCTCTGTCAGCAAATCAGCGAGCGCGTTTAATACCGACAAGCTCCAGTGGCTGAACCATCACTACATCAATACCATGCAGCCGGAATATGTGGCGACTTACCTGCAGTGGCACATTGAGCAGGCAAATATTGATACCCGCACTGGCCCTGAGCTGGCGGATCTGGTGAAACTGCTCGGCGAGCGCTGCAAAACTCTGAAAGAGATTGCTGAAAGCTGCCGCTACTTCTATGAAGAGTTTGCTGAGTTCGACGCGGACGCCGCGAAGAAACACCTCCGTCCGGTTGCGCGTCAGCCGCTGGAAGTGGTGCGTGACAAGCTGGCTGCGCTCACCGAATGGACCGCTGAGAATGTGCATCACGCCATTCAGGCGACGGCAGACGAGCTGGAAGTCGGCATGGGTAAAGTCGGTATGCCACTGCGCGTTGCGGTGACCGGAGCGGGTCAGTCTCCGGCGCTGGACGTAACGGTTCATGCCATCGGCAAATCACGCAGCGTGGCGCGCATTAACAAGGCGCTGGACTTTATCGCTGAACGAGAAAATCAGCAGTAATAGCGTCTCAGATAAAACAAACGGCAGGGGAACCTGCCGTTTTTTTATGCTTCTTCTCCTGCTATCCCCAGACGCTTAAGAAATCCGTGTATGCCTTCGCGCTTCAATAACGCATCCAGACGCTTCTGCTCCGGCTTAGTCATACTCTCCAGCGTCTCAATAATGCCCGGATACAGGTTTGAAGAGGAGGTATTGTAGGAAGATGTAGCCTCCGCGAGATGGTAAACCTCGTGAGGGGTACGAATTGCCGGAAGGCTCATAATATGTTCCTTCACGCGCGCATCGACATGAATGAGTCGCGCGCGACCGCCTTTCACGCCGTTGAGCCCTTCGGTTTTCCATCCCTGCTGGCGTATCCAACGATTAACCGTTTGCCTGGCGACGCCCAAACTCTCCGCCAGCTCTTCCGTGGTCATTTTGCTCCGTAATCTTTTCATGTCAGTCCCGATCGCGAATCCCTAAACGTTGCAATAATCCGGTGATCCCTTCCCGCAGTAATAGCGATGTCATCTGCTTCTGTTCTTCCGGCGTCATTTCATTGGCTAGCGTCAGGAGCAGGGTGTGAAGTGAACTATCATGACTGACGCCTTCTGGCAGTTCGGACGTTTCGCTTGCCCGACGTGCACTGCGGATAAATTCACGGACTTTTTCGTTCACATGTACCAGACGCGCTTTCCCGCCCTGGACGCCTGGCTTTGGTGACGTAATCCAACCCTCTTTGCGTACCCATTTATTGATGGTCTGTCGGCTATAGCCAGTGAGGAGGGCTAACTCTTCTGGCGTCATTCGTTCCTTGATCATGCAATTTCCTGAATATCTGTGGGGTTAATTAGCGGCTCATTTTATAGCACCCTTTAACGTGAAAACGTGACAGGCTTAACTCCTGACTGCGAGCAGGCTCGCAAAGTGATTCATTTGCATGATTTTTCGGCGATTGAATAGCTGGAATTGATTTTGCCGTTGACACTCCGCAGCGGAATTCATATTATGCCGCCCGTCAACATGACAGCTTTACGATGGGGCTATAGCTCAGCTGGGAGAGCGCTTGCATGGCATGCAAGAGGTCAGCGGTTCGATCCCGCTTAGCTCCACCAAACTCTGAACCCAACAGAGTGCGGTCAGTAAAGTCATATGTGGGGCTATAGCTCAGCTGGGAGAGCGCTTGCATGGCATGCAAGAGGTCAGCGGTTCGATCCCGCTTAGCTCCACCAAAATTGTAAACCCTCGTCGAATGACGGGGGTTTTTTTTTATCTGTTTGTAACGCCCTTTACCGCATTTTGTTATCAAAAAGAAGGTATTTCTGTACCTCACCTCAATCGTAATCAATAAACCGGTCTATAAATAGACTTGAACTTGATTCGCGCAATTAATAAACCTATTATCCATCCGGTCAATGATTCTCCTGGAAAATAACGTCCCTGATTAATGAATAAAAAAACGTATGATAATGTAAAGATATTTACGATTGCCCAGGTACTTTGCCTGATTGCGGTACCTGTCTCCCGTTATCTTTCTCCACGCGCAATTGTTAATGGTCACGACGTTTATTTAGCATGGTTGCCACTCAGCGTTATGCTGGCGATCATTCTGATATTTGGGCGCAGAGCAATTCTTCCCATTCTGTTAGGTTTTACTGTCACTAATTTATTCTATATTAATTTAGCGCCGCTACAATATCCAGTTTTACTGTTCTGTCAGACCTTTGCGTTATTCGCGGGATGCGGCCTGCTACGCCTTATGCTGGGCAAGCGCTGGCGCTACAGTATCCCTAACAAACACATCGGGCTTCGTATATTCTGGCTCGGTTTTGTCGTGCCATTAGGTATTAAGCTGTCGATGTATATGGCAGGCTATTTCTTTGATTTTCCGGTGACAATTTCGACCTATTTCGGCGAAGGCACGGTAATTTATAACGTTGTGGATATTCAAAGCCTGATATGCGCGGCGCTGATTTTTACCATGATGTTCTATTACCCGCTAAGAATGATAATTAATCCTCGTTATGCCGTCACCTTCTGGCGGCGAAGCGTGAAGCCCATGTTTTATCACAAGAATCCATTATATATTTTTGTCTGGTTAGCGCTTTTAAGCTTCATTCTTGTCATTTTATGTGGTCCTTTTGAGTCACCGGTCATTGCGGGCTATTTGATGCCGCTGATATTTATTCTTTTTACCTTAGCGATAAGCCGCCTGACCTATGCGTTGATTTCTCTGCTGTGGGCCACCTCAGCGCTCCTGCTGCTGACATACAACTATAATTTCCTTAACGGGGTGGAATCGGGACATTCGCTCTCCTTTATCCTCTCCGTGCTGATCTCTTTCGCCATCTGTTTGCTTTACATGTCTCGCATTTACCAGCGCAGCGAGTGGCTGAAGCGGGGCTGGCAGGACAGGGCGCTGACCGATCCTCTTACCGGTCTGCCTAATATTCGTGCGCTGGAGGATTACCTTGAAATTCATCCGGATGCCAAAGTGTGCATTTTGCGCATGGATAATCTGGAGTTTTTGAGCCGCCACTACGGGATTATCATGCGGGTCCACTGCAAACGAACGATCGCCACGTCGCTTCAGCCGCTCCTGCAAAAAGATGAGCTGCTCTTCCAGCTGCCCGGAAGCGAGTTGGTGCTGGTCTTGCTCGGGCCGGAAATTGCTGAACGTCTCCAGCATATGGTCGATCGGCTCAACAGCAATAAGATTTTCTGGAACAACACCGGGCTGGATATTGAGTTTGGCGCGTCATGGGGAATGGTCGAAGACGGCGAGAAACTGCATCACACGCTGGGGCAGCTAAGCTGGCTGGCAGAACAGGCCTGCGGAGAGCAAAACGTACTCGCGCTCACGAATAGTCTTGAGGTGGCATCAGGGCAAACGACAGAGCGTGTCCTGATGCTGGCTCGGATTAAGCATGCCCTGGAGGCGGGGCAGTTCAATTTGTATGCGCAGCCGATCCAGAAGGCGGACGGGAGCGGGTACTATGAAATCCTGACGCGAATGGAGAGCGAGGGGGAGATTATTACCCCTGACCGCTTTATTCCGCTGATTGCGCAGTTCAACCTCAGCCACCGGTTTGATATGTGCGTCATGGAAAAATTACTGGTGTGGCTGCGCGATAACCCTGCAACGCACGCTGGCGCCCGTTTTTCCGTCAACCTGATGCCGCTGACGCTGATGCAAAAAGAGGTGGCGACCGAGATTTGCGCGCTGTTTGAACGGTACGGCGTTGCGCCTCAGGCAGTCGTGATTGAGATTACTGAAGAGCAGGCTTTCTCAAATTCAGGCACGAGTATCAACAATATTCAGCAATTGCGGGAGTATGGTTTCCGTATTGCCATCGATGATTTTGGTACTGGCTACGCTAACTATGAGCGCCTCAGACGCCTGCAGGCGGACATCATTAAAATTGACGGCTGCTTTGTGAAAGACATTTGTACAGACGACATGGATGCAATGATTGTGCAGTCGATGTGTAATCTGGCAAAGACAAAATCGCTCTGCGTCGTCGCGGAATATGTGGAAACACCGGCGCAGCGGGAGATGCTGCTCCGCTTCGGTGTGGATTACCTGCAGGGCTACTTGATAGGCAAACCCAAACCGCTGGAAGAATTACGGACATAAAAAAACCGGGAGCCAGGCTCCCGGTTTTTGTATCACGATAAACGTTACAGGACCAGTGCCGCAATGGACGCTGACAGGACGCTCACCAGCGTAGAGCCGTAAACCAGCTTCAGGCCGAAGCGAGATACCACGTTACCCTGTTCTTCGTTCAGACCTTTAATCGCACCCGCGATAATCCCGATGGACGAGAAGTTCGCGAAGGAGACCAGGAACACGGAGAGAATGCCTTCCGCACGCGGAGAAAGCGTACTGGCAATTTTCTGCAGATCCATCATTGCAACGAATTCGTTAGAAACCAGCTTGGTTGCCATGATACTGCCCACCTGCAGCGCTTCGTGAGCCGGAACACCCATCACCCATGCAACCGGATAGAAGATGTAGCCCAGAATCCCCTGGAAGGAGATACCCAGCACCGCAGCGAACAGGGCGTTCAGCGCAGAAATCAGCGCAATGAAGCCGATCAGCATGGCGGCAACGATAATCGCGACTTTGAAACCGGCCAGAATGTACTCACCCAGCATTTCGAAGAAGCTCTGGCCTTCGTGCAGGTTTGACATCTGAATGTTCTCTTCGCTTGCGTCAACGCGGTACGGGTTGATCAGCGACAGAACGATAAAGGTGCTGAACATGTTCAGAACCAGCGCAGCAACCACGTATTTTGGTTCCAGCATGGTCATATACGCGCCCACGATAGACATGGAAACGGTAGACATTGCGGTTGCCGCCATGGTGTACATGCGGTTGCGGGACATCTTGCCGAGAATATCTTTATACGCGATGAAGTTCTCAGACTGACCGAGGATCAGGGAACTGACGGCGTTGAAGGATTCCAGCTTGCCCATACCGTTCACTTTGGATAACAGGAAGCCAATTCCACGAATAACGAAAGGCAGAACGCGGATGTGCTGCAGAATACCGATCAGCGCGGAGATGAAGACGATAGGGCAGAGAACCTTCAGGAAGAAGAACGCCAGACCTTCGTCGTTCATTTTACCGAAGACAAAGTTGGTCCCTTCGTTGGCGAATCCGAGCAGTTTTTCGAACATTTCGGAGAAGCCTTTCACGAAGCCGAGGCCTACGTTGGAGTTCAGGAAGAACCACGCAAGTAAAACTTCAATGACCAGCAGTTGAACAACATAACGGATACGAATTTTTTTGCGGTCTGTGCTGACCAGCAATGCAAGTGCAGTAACGACAACAAGTGCCAGGACAAAATGAAGGACGCGGTCCATATTTGCTCCAAATATGAGGCAGGTTTAATTTTCGTGCACATTCTATGTAACAAGCGAAAAGAAAACGAGATCGAGGACACACTATAGTTACATCCTGTGACGAGTCTCAAAAATAGTGATCCACAATACATTTTTGTTATGTTAGGTAAATGAGTGAAAAGTTAAGTTTGTGTGCTAGTCTTCACAAAAGCATGCGCGATTTCAGTTTCGGTTAGATCGCCCCACTTACCCGCCCGTCTATCGTTCAAAGCTATCAGAGAAATCACTGCAAACTTTATAAATGATCTTGATAATCATTCTCATTTTGATAGCATTAAACATAGCAAAGGCTATATTTCAGAGGCAGAAATGACAAACAGTCGCGTAGAGGGTAGCAGTGGCAGAGCCGCGCGCAAGTTGCGGTTCGCATTAATGGGACCTGCATTCATCGCTGCCATTGGCTATATCGATCCAGGAAACTTTGCGACCAATATTCAGGCCGGGGCCAGCTTCGGCTATAAGCTGCTGTGGGTGGTCGTCTGGGCTAACCTGATGGCGATGCTGATTCAGATGCTCTCCGCAAAGCTGGGGATTGCGACGGGTAAAAACCTGGCGGAGCAAATTCGCGACCATTACCCGCGCCCCGCCGTCTGGCTCTACTGGGTTCAGGCTGAAATCATCGCCATGGCCACTGACCTCGCTGAGTTTATCGGTGCAGCGATCGGCTTTAAGCTGATTCTGGGCGTGTCGCTGTTGCAAGGGGCGGTGCTGACCGGGATTGCCACTTTCCTCATCCTGATGCTGCAGCGTCGGGGTCAAAAGCCGCTGGAGAAGGTGATTGGTGGTCTGCTGCTGTTTGTGGCGGCGGCCTACATTGTCGAGCTGATTTTCTCACAGCCGAATCTGGCACAGCTCGGTAAAGGGATGGCGATCCCAAGCCTGCCAACGTCGGAAGCGGTGTTCTTGGCCGCCGGGGTGCTGGGGGCGACCATCATGCCGCACGTGATTTATTTGCACTCCTCGCTGACGCAGCATCTCCACGGTGGAACGCGTAAAGAGCGTTACTCCGCCACCAAGTGGGACGTCGCGATCGCTATGACCATCGCAGGGTTTGTAAACCTGGCGATGATGGCGACTGCAGCTGCGGCTTTCCACTTTAACGGTCATACCGGTATTGCCGATCTCGACCAGGCGTATCTCACGCTGGAGCCGTTGCTGAGCCATGCTGCCGCCACGATATTTGGTCTCAGCCTGGTAGCTGCCGGCCTCTCTTCTACGGTGGTGGGCACGCTGGCAGGCCAGGTTGTGATGCAGGGGTTTGTCCGCTTCCACATTCCGCTGTGGGTTCGTCGCTCCGTCACCATGCTGCCGTCATTTGTGGTGATTCTGATGGGTCTCGACCCAACGCGAATTCTGGTCATGAGCCAGGTTCTGCTGAGTTTTGGTATCGCGCTGGCGCTGGTGCCGCTGCTGATCTTTACCAGCAACAAAACTCTGATGGGCGAGCTAGTTAACTCAACGCTGGTAAAACGAACAGGATGGGCCATCGTGGTGGTGGTCGTTGCGCTGAACCTGTGGTTGTTGGTGGGAACCGCACTGGGTCTTTAACAAAAAAAGGAGCCTCCATGGCTCCTTTTTTATTAGTGGTGATGGCCGTGACCATGACCTTTCCCGCGACCCCAGCCGCCGCGACGGTCGTCACGATCGTTCCAGCCTTCACGGTAGCCGCGCTCATACGCGTTGTCTTTATACCAGCCGCGGTGTCTGCCGTTATCATGTTTCCACCAGCGATCGCCGCGCCATTCATAATGACGGTGCCAGTAGTCACGGTCGCGCCAGTAGCCGCCGTCCCAGTATCTGCCGTAGTCGTCACGATCGCCAATTTGTAATTTTACTGATGGCAACAGGGTGATTTCGCCCGCAGTGGCGATCAGCGGCGCCGAAGCCAGTAATACCGCTGCAAGAATCAGTGACCTGAACATACTCTTTCTCCTTCACGATCGGGGCCTTTGGTGGGCCTGTTAACGCAATTTTACGAGTTGGTAAAGCTTCGTATCATCGCCTCAACTCCGAATTCCTGGGGGAGAGCACTTTTTGCTAAAAACGGTTTTATATTGAACTGCTCAGGATCGCGTCTATACGGGCCAAGTCATCCACAGAGAAATGGCGGTTTGCCAGCATCCCCACGGCGTCATCAATTTGAGCCGCTTTACTCGCCCCTATCAGCACTGAGGTCACACTCTCATGACGCGATACCCAGGCCAGCGCCATCTGGGACAGCTTCTGGCCGCGCTCTTCCGCCATGGCGTTCAGCTTTCTAATCTTCTCCAGCTTCTCTTCGGTGAGCTGGTCGGGGTTAAGGAACTGACTGCCGCTTGCCGCGCGTGAGTCTGTGGGAATGCCATTCAGATAGCGGTTGGTCAGTTGCCCACCGGCCAGCGGCGAGAAGGGAATACAGCCGACCCCTTTTTCCTGCAGCACGTCCAGCAGTCCCTCTTCCGGCGCACGCTCAAACAGGGAATATTTCGGCTGGTGGATCAGGCAGGGCGTCCCGAGATCGTCAAGGATATCAATCGCCTTGCGGGCCAGTTCAGCGGGGTAGTTGGATAATCCAACATACAGAGCCTTCCCCTGACGCACCGCATGGTCAAGCGCTTTCATGGTTTCCAGCAGCGGCGTCTGCGGGTCAGGACGGTGATGATAGAAGATATCCACATACTCCAGCCCCATCCTCTTCAGGCTTTGATCGAGGCTTGCCAGCAGGTATTTGCGTGACCCCCAGTCGCCGTAAGGACCCTCCCACATGGTATAGCCCGCTTTGGTAGAGATGATTAGCTCGTCGCGCCAGGGCTGGAAGTCCTCCTGTAAAATACGGCCGAAATTACGTTCGGCCGATCCCGGTGGCGGGCCATAGTTGTTGGCAAGGTCGAAATGCGTAATGCCCAGATCGAACGCTCGCTGTAAAAGTTGACGGCTGTTTTCGATAAGGGTGGTGTCACCGAAGTTATGCCACAGCCCGAGCGAGATGGCGGGCAACCTGAGCCCGCTTTGCCCACAGGGGCGATACTCCATTGTCCCGTAACGATTTTTGTCCGGCTGATAACCCATTTTCGTGACCTCTGGCGCTGAAGTGTAAAATCAGTGTATGCGTTTACATTTACGTGAAAAAAAGCAGCATAGCGCAGCCTTTTTTGTAAAGCATTCTTTCCATGCCCTTCTTATCGCCAATTCTGGACAGCCATCACGCTTATTTAATACTCAAGGTGAGGTCAACATTAGAAGGATACCTGTTCATGCGTACCCCATACTGCGTCGCCGATTACCTGCTGGACCGTCTTACAGATTGTGGAGCCGATCATCTGTTTGGCGTGCCGGGCGACTATAACCTGCAGTTTCTCGACCACGTGATAGACAGCCCCGATATCTGCTGGGTGGGCTGTGCCAACGAGTTAAACGCCTCTTATGCCGCGGACGGATATGCCCGATGTAAGGGCTTCGCCGCGCTGCTGACGACATTTGGCGTAGGAGAGTTAAGCGCCATGAACGGCATTGCGGGCAGCTATGCCGAACATGTTCCGGTACTGCATATTGTGGGGGCGCCGGGTATGGCGTCACAGCAAAGAGGGGAGCTACTGCACCACACGCTGGGCGACGGTGAGTTTCGTCATTTTTATCATATGAGCGAGCCGATTACTGCTGCACAGGCGATCCTGACCGAACAAAACGCCTGCTATGAAATCGACCGGGTGTTAACCACTATGCTCCGGGAGCGTCGCCCCGGCTATCTGATGTTGCCTGCCGACGTGGCAAAAAAGGCCGCCACGCCTCCTGTAAGCGCTCTCACGCTCCGCCATGCGCATGCCGATAGCGCCTGCCTGAAAGCGTTCCGGGAAGCCGCTGAGAACAAGCTTGCCAGAAGCAAGCGTACTGCGCTGCTGGCCGATTTCCTTGTCCTGCGCCATGGCCTGAAGCATGCGCTACAGAAATGGGTCAAAGACGTGCCGATGGCACACGCCACCATGCTGATGGGTAAAGGAATATTTGACGAACGTCACGCTGGTTTTTACGGCACCTACAGCGGTTCGGCGAGCGCCGGCGCGGTAAAAGAGGCGATTGAAGGGGCGGATACCGTGCTGTGCATCGGGACGCGATTTACCGATACCCTTACCGCCGGCTTCACGCATCAGCTCACCCCGGCACAAACGATAGAAGTTCAGCCTCATGCTTCACGCGTTGGTGATATCTGGTTTACCGGCATCCCCATGCTTCAGGCAATCGAAACGCTGGTGGAGCTGTGTAAACAGCACGTGCACGGTACGCCCGTGCCGTCCTCTCAAAGCTCGATGGCCTATCCGCAGCCGGATGGCTCGCTGACGCAGGCGAATTTCTGGCAAACGCTGCAGACGTTTATTCGTCCGGGAGACATCATTCTTGCGGATCAGGGCACCTCGGCCTTCGGTGCGATCGACCTTCGTCTGCCGGCGGACGTGAATTTTATCGTCCAGCCGCTGTGGGGATCGATTGGCTATACGCTGGCTGCGGCATTTGGCGCACAGACGGCCTGCCCGAACCGGCGCGTGATTGTTCTGACGGGGGATGGCGCGGCGCAGCTCACCATCCAGGAGCTCGGCTCGATGCTGCGGGATAAACAACACCCCATCATTCTGGTCCTTAACAACGAAGGGTATACGGTGGAAAGAGCGATCCATGGGCCTGAGCAGCGCTATAACGACATTGCGCTATGGAACTGGACGCAAATCCCGCAGGCTCTGAGCCTTGATCCCCAGGCCCAGTGCTGGCGGGTCAGTGAAGCGGAGCAGCTGGCGGACGTCCTTGAAAAAGTGGCGCACCACGAGCGGCTCTCGCTGATTGAGGTGATGCTGCCGAAAGCGGATATCCCGCCGCTGCTGGGGGCGATTACCAAAGCGCTGGAAGCGCGTAATAGCGCCTGATTATTTGTCGTTTCGCCATGCCATCATCATCGGTTTGCCCGCCAGCAGGAGCCAGGCGGGCAACATCACGATACAAAGCAGCGGGAAAAGCGTTGAATCCGGTACGACTACCGCCGCCATAAACAGGCTTAGCCAGGCGTCGCGCGTGACCACCAGAACCAATCCCAGAATAGAACAAGAGACGGTAATGGCCGCAGGGACCGCATCGACATGCTCGTGCAGCATCAGCCCCAGCGCAACGCCGACAAAGACCGCCGGGAAGATGCGTCCACCGCGGAAACCACAGGCGGCGGCCACCACCAGCGCTGCCAGCTTGATCACGGCAAAAAGCAGATAGTCGGAGACGCTAAACACCTGGCTGAAGGCCAACTGCTGCATCTCGTCCAGACCTTTGAACAATGTCACCGTCCCGCCGATTGCCCCTAAAATACCGAGGATCAAACCGCCGGCTCCCAGAATCAACACCGGGTGTTTAAGTCTATGCATCAGCCGATGCAGACGTGGAAGGCACCACACTGCCACCATGCCCAGCGCAATGGCGATGGCGACGACGATGGCGCCGCTGAAGATATCGGCGATTTGCATCTGGCCGTAGTGTGGCAGGGAGAGTGAAAAATGGGGATGGAAAAACAGGCTGGTGGTCAACGCCCCGGCTGCGGCGGCCATCAGCGGCGCAAACAGCTTATCCCACAGCGGGACATCGTTATTACTACTGAGCGTCTGTGAAAAGATCAGTGCTGCCGCAACGGGCGTGCCGAAAAGCGCCCCGATGGTGCCTGCGGAGGCGAGAATGGTCCAGTCCAGCGCGCCGACACGAGGCAAAATGCGTGAACCGAGAAAAACCGCCAGGCCAATATTCACGGCCATAATCGGATGCTCTGGCCCCAGGCTGACGCCGCCGGCAAGGCCCAGAATCAACGCAATGATTAGCCCTGGCAACGCCGAGGGCGCAACCGGGGCACCAATCAACGGTTCCTGTGCCGGATCGGGGCCGGCATGGCCGGGACTGAAACGGATCACCAGACCCACCGCTATACCGGTTAACGTCAGCATTCCAACGATCCAGGCAGGAGAATCAGCGGGGACGCCCAGTCCTGCAGGAAGCGCGTTCCATAATAGCGTTTGCAGCACCGACGCGACTTTCATCACGACAATGAGCACCAGACTTGAAACCACGCCGATGATGAGCGCCGGAATGGCCAGCAACAGCATGGTTCTGGCTCGCGGGTGGAGCATGATGATTTCCTTGTACAAAACGGTATTACGTTACTTTGCACATTAAGCCTTATGGCAATAGTGCAAAAGGTGCTGAAACGGTAAAGTTATTCTGTGACGAAGATCGATAATCCACGGGCATTCACCTTCCGGTCGTTGTTGTTATCACGCCTTGAATTTACAGTGTCCCAAAGATTTATTTTGACTTTAGCGGAGCAGTTGAAGAATGACAAAGTATGCGTTGGTAGGTGATGTGGGCGGCACGAACGCGCGCCTCGCATTATGCGATGTAAGTAGTGGTGAAATTTCCCGGGCGAAAACCTATTCCGGGCTGGATTATCCAAGCCTTGAGGCCGTTGTCCGCGTCTATCTGGAAGAACATCAGGTGAGCGTTGAAGATGGCTGCATCGCCATTGCCTGCCCGATAACCGGCGACTGGGTCGCCATGACCAACCATACCTGGGCATTCTCCATCGCCGAAATGAAAAAAAACCTCGGCTTTGCGCATCTTGAAATCATCAATGACTTCACCGCGGTGTCCATGGCGATCCCGATGCTGAAGCCGGAGCATCTGATCCAGTTTGGCGGCGCTGAACCGGTCGAGGGTAAGCCGATTGCGGTCTACGGGGCCGGTACCGGCCTGGGCGTTTCACATCTGGTGCATGTCGCTCAGCGCTGGGTGAGCCTGCCGGGTGAAGGTGGTCACGTGGACTTTGCGCCTAACAGCGAAGAAGAGGGCATTATCCTCGAAGAATTGCGCGCTGAGATCGGCCACGTCTCCGCCGAGCGCGTCCTTTCAGGTCCGGGACTGGTGAACCTGTACCGGGCGATTGTGAAATCAGACGGTCGTCTGCCGGAAAATCTGCAGCCAAAAGACGTTACCGAACGCGCGCTGGCGGACAGCTGCATTGACTGCCGTCGTGCCCTGTCGCTGTTCTGCGTGATTATGGGACGCTTCGGCGGCAACCTGGCGCTGACGCTGGGCACCTTCGGGGGCGTTTATATCGCGGGCGGCATTGTGCCGCGCTTCCTGGAGTTCTTCAAAGCCTCCGGCTTCCGCGGCGGGTTCGAGGATAAAGGGCGCTTCAGAAGCTACGTGCAGGACATCCCGGTTTATCTGATCGTGCATGATAACCCAGGCCTGCTGGGGTCGGGTGCCCACCTGCGTCAGGTTCTCGGTCAGATTCTCTGATGCTTGGCCCTCTCCCGCGGGAGAGGGCTTTTTCGTTACAGGTGCATGAGCTGGCGGAACTCTTTCACCTTGCTGCGGCTCACCGGCACCTGAAAATCCAGATCCTTCAGACGCAATATATAGGTATTGTTAAACCACGGTTCGATCTCGCGGATCTTGTTTAAATTCACGCAGAACGAGCGGTGGCAGCGGAAAAAGTGCGACGCAGGCAGCTTGCTGCAAAACTCGGTGATGTTCATCGCCATCACGTAAGATTCCCGCCGCGTATAGACAAATGTCATCTTTTCATGGGCTTCGGCATAGTAGATATCATTGACCGGCGTCACGATGATGCGCTCATCTTTGACCAGATTGATGGTGTCGTTGTCCCTTATCGTTGGGCTGGCGTTAGCAGGGGCTGTCTGCTGCTGCCATGCGGCCTCCAGCTTTTGCAGCATGCTCACAATCCGCGATTCCTGGTAAGGCTTAAGGATATAGTCAAACGCCTCCAGCTCGAAGGCCTCTACGGCGTGCTCTTTCCAGGCGGTAACGAACACAATAAACGGCTTATGGGCAAACTGATTGATGTTTTGCGCCAGTAATACGCCATCCAGCGACGGAATATTGATATCCAGAAAAATGGCGTCGACCCGGTTATGCTGCAAAAACTTCAACACGTCCAGACCGTCATCAAACGTACCCACAATGTCCATCTGGCTGTGGGTGTTGATAAGCCAGGTTAGCTCCTGTTGAGCCAGAATTTCATCTTCGACAATAATAACTTTCATGGGTTACTCCACCTGGGGCAACAGTGATGTTGTCGAATGGACCGGAGAGCGCTCATTCGGGACGTAAAAAGCAATTTCGGTGCCCGGTTCAAGACGCTGAATGTGCAGTCCATCGCCGTAAAGCAGCTTGACCCGGTGGTGCACGTTCAGCAGGCCGATTTTATTTCCGGGCATCTCGTTAGACTCGACGCGCTCAATGACTTTAGGATCAATTCCGTGGCCGGTATCGCGCACGGCAATCCTCACCCGGTTTCCGCTTTCGGTGATGCTGATGGTGACCACCCCTTTGCCTTTACAGGGTTGAATGCCGTGAACAATCGCGTTTTCGACCAGCGGCTGGATAAGCAGGCTCGGGATCACGCAGTTGACCTCTTCATCAATATCGTAAATGACCGTGAGCTTGTCGCCAAAGCGCGCCTGCTCAATCGCGATGTAGTCTTTTATCTGATACAGCTCTTTTTTGATGTCGATCTGCTCGTCATCTTTCAGCTCGATGTTGTAGCGCAGATAGCGCGACAGATTAAAAATCAGCTGGCGCGCGGTGTCCGGATTAAGACGAATGGACGAGGAGATGGCGTTCAGCGCGTTAAACAGGAAATGGGGATTGATTTTGCTCTGCAGCGCGCGAAGCTCTGCCTTATTTGCCATCTCACGCAGCTGTTCTGCCCGCGAAACCTCCAGCTGAGTCGAGATAATCTGCGACAGGCCGATGGCCATCTCCTGCAGCGTCGAGGTGATCTGATGCGCGTGGCAGTAATAAATTTTCAGCGTACCCGTCACGACGCCTTTCTCCCACAGCGGGATCACCAGCATGGAGTGGATTTCCGGCGTTCGGTGGGCTTCATCATTGTTTTTAATAATGATTTTACCGTAGTTAATCGCCTGTCTGGTGGTCGGGCTAATGGTGTCATCGTTGTCGCGATAGTTGTGTTCCCCCACGCCGACGTAGGCCAGCACGTGGTCAATATTGGTGATGGCGACAGCGTCAGCATGAATGTCGTGGCGAATGATCTCGCAGACCTGACGCAATGATTCCGCGTTAACGTGACGGAAGAGCGGTAGCGTTTTGTTGGCGATATCCAGCGCCAGCTTGGCCTGACGTGCGGCGCTTGCTTCTTTTTCGCCTTCAACGCTTTGCACCAGCAGCACGATAAAGCCGATGCACACGCTGCCCAGAATCATCGGAATACCGATTTTCGAGACGATATCCAGCCCCAGCGCGGTGGTGGGGGCCCAGATAACGACCAGGATCATGGTCAGCGTTTCGCACACCATGCCCGCCACGATCCCGGCGCGCCAGCGCTGTTTTTTCGGGATTTTGCGGCTGATCCAGCCGGATAGCACCCCGGCGATAATGCTGGTGATAAAGCAGGGCACCGCCGTCACGCCGCCGATATCAATCAGATAGCGATGGGTTCCGGCAATCACGCCGGTGATGACGCCCACCCACGGGCCAAACAAAATTCCGCCGGACATCACGGCTATAATGCGCACGTTAACCAGCGAACCCTCTACCGGCACGCCTGACCAGGTGCTGAACAGGGCGAACAGGGAAAAGATAGCGGTAACGGCCAGCAGCTCTTTTGGCGAGTGTGCGGATTTGTGCAACAGCTCGCGAAACAGGCGAATACGAATGAGGAAGAACAGGCAAATCAGCATTAATGCCGCACGGTCAAAAACCGCCAGCAGCATAGTAAATATTTCGTGCACGAGTAGACCTGGGAAAACGGGAAAGAGCCATGATAAAAAACCTGACGCGTATTGACCAGCTATCCGACAGGTTTATCAAATGAGGAAAAACCATAATTTCTAAAGGGGATTGTCTGTCGGTAACGGACACGTCCTGATTTTTTATAGCCTGCGTATCGTCAGGTAACTGTTTTGATATCATCCTGTTAAATAACGGCTATCAGAAAGCCAACCCTGAAACAGGGGCTTCCGCTTTTCGGCACAGGAGGGTTCCGGTTTTCAGGCGTTCGCTTTTTTTTCACTTCCCTCTCGACAGCATCATTTTTTTCAGGTTATTTTCTAAGCATGCCACATCGGTGGCAGCGTCGCTCGGACGGTCCGGGCGCTAACGTTAATCTGAGGAATCTATGGCTGAATTCAGTCCTGAACGCCGTTTTACGCGTATCGATCGTCTCCCCCCTTATGTTTTCAATATCACTGCTGAACTGAAAATGGCTGCGCGTCGGCGCGGCGAAGATATTATCGATTTCAGCATGGGTAACCCTGACGGCCCAACGCCACCGCATATCGTTGAAAAGCTCTGCACGGTTGCCCAGCGCCCGGATACGCACGGCTACTCAACCTCTCGCGGTATTCCCAGGTTACGTCGCGCGATCTCGCGCTGGTATCAGGATCGCTATCAGGTTGATATCGATCCGGAAAGTGAAGCGATTGTCACCATCGGCTCGAAAGAGGGGCTGGCACACCTGATGCTGGCCACGCTGGATCATGGCGATACGGTGCTGGTGCCTAATCCAAGCTATCCTATCCATATCTACGGCGCGGTGATTGCCGGCGCCCAGGTCCGCTCTGTGCCGCTGGTGGAAGGTGTAGATTTCTTTAATGAACTGGAACGTGCGATTCGCGAAAGTTATCCGAAACCGAAGATGATGATCCTCGGCTTCCCGTCGAACCCAACGGCGCAGTGCGTGGAGCTTGATTTCTTCGAGAAAGTTGTTGCGCTGGCTAAGCGTTATGACGTGCTGGTGGTTCACGATTTAGCCTATGCTGACATCGTCTATGACGGCTGGAAAGCCCCGTCGATTATGCAGGTCCCGGGCGCGCGTGACGTGGCGGTAGAGTTCTTTACACTGTCGAAAAGCTACAACATGGCGGGCTGGCGTATTGGCTTTATGGTGGGTAACAAAACGCTGGTGAGCGCACTGGCGCGCATTAAGAGTTACCACGATTACGGCACCTTCACGCCGCTGCAGGTCGCGGCTATCGCTGCCCTGGAGGGCGACCAGCAGTGCGTTCACGAGATTGCCGCCCAGTATAAGCGCCGCCGTGACGTGCTGGTAAAAGGCTTGCATGAAGCGGGCTGGATGGTGGAAATGCCGAAGGCGTCTATGTACGTCTGGGCAAAAATTCCGGAACCGTACGCGGCGATGGGATCGCTGGAGTTTGCCAAAAAACTGCTCCAGGATGCAAAAGTGTGTGTCTCGCCTGGCATTGGATTCGGTGATTATGGCGACACCCATGTGCGATTTGCCCTGATTGAAAACAGCGACCGTATTCGTCAGGCGGTGAGGGGCATCAAGAGTATGTTCCGGGCCGATGGTCTTCTCACCTCAAAGAGCGTCGCAGAACATCCCGCATCGTCATGACATAAAAAAACAGGAGCCGATGGCTCCTGTTTTTTTGACTGCATGTTCTTCACTAAATCATCAGGGCAAAGGTTCCGGCCCAGACTAAAACAATCACCGAAATGCCCATAAAGAAATATTTCACGTTTCATCGCTCCGCGTATCTTGTGGTACGCATATAAAAACAGAGTCCACCTGATTATAGAGAGCTGAAATCCGGTCAAAACGAAAATGAGAATTTTCCCGTTACGCCGCTGACTCCAGCTCAGAATTCTGTGCTTTCCTGTTGCCAGACGGCGCTAATGTACGCCTAAAAATGAAGGGTGACAAGAGGGATTTTTTTAAATAATTTCCGCTACTTACGAGTGTCGTGGAACGGCGACAGTTTGATTTCACAACGCAATAAATTCACTTTGAGCGACGCAATGAGTGACGGGTTTTCAGCGGGAAGACAGGTGATTGAAAAGGTTAGTTTCTTAGCGAAACTAACCTTCATGAAGAGCTTAAATATAGAGCGAGGCTTCGCCAAGAGGGCGTGTTTTGAAACGACGATGCATCCACAGATACTGCTCTGGAGCACGCATGATTTCAGTTTCGATGACTTTATTGATAAACGCTGCGGCTTCGCACTCGTTTTCCGGATAGTTAGCCATTTCAGGGGAGATGTGCAGACGGTAGCCTGATTTATCTGCTTTTCTCACCATCGTCACGGTCAGCATGGAGGCGCCCGATAATCGAGAAATGACAAAGGTACCGTTAGTCGTCGCAACGTCTTTCACCGCAAAGAAGGGGGCAAAGCTGCTGCCTTTACGTCCATAATCCTGATCGGGTGCAAACCAGACGGCCTCTCCTTTCTTGAGAGCGCCGACCATACCGCGCAGATTGTTACGGCTGATCATCGCCTTATTGGAACGCATGCGGCCACGCGTCTGGACCCACTCCATCAGAGCGCTGTTGTGCGGTCTGTAAGTTGCCATCATTGGCTGACAAAGCCCCATCACGCGGCCACCCAACTCCAGCGACATAAAGTGAACGCCGACGACCATCACGCCGCGTTTTTGCATCTGCGCGCGTTTCAGATTATCCAGTCCTTCCACGTCAAACCACTTGCGGACACGCTCATCCGGCCAGAACCAGGCCATGCCCGTTTCAAGCAGCGCCATGCCGATAGACTTGAAGTTTTCAGCAATGAGTTTCTCGCGCTCTTCGGCATTGTACTGCGGAAAACAAAGCTCAATATTTTTACGCGCGATGGATTCGCGTCGTTTCAGGAAAACGCGGGAAGCGCTGCCCAGTTTCGACCCCAGCAAGCGCAGGACAGGGTATGGAAGTTGAACCAGCAGCCAGAGTACGCCAAGACCAAACCATGTAAACCAGTAACGCGGGTGTAAAAACGCGCGTTGAAATTTGGATTGAGACAAAATAGTAGAACCTATATGAAGCCTGTAAAGGTAGCGCAGAGTTTGCGATACGACGTGCCGATAAGACCGTTCTTCAAGGTGATGGTTGCAGGCTTTACCGAACTTTACGGCGTTGCCTGGCCACTGCTGATTTGGGCGGGCGGCGTAATGTAGCACCGTTATACGATATGTGCTATTACTCGTTTTTGATTAAAAAAGCGGCAGCTAAGGAGGTGTTTGATTTTACAGATTTTATCGACTTTCACATAGAAAGCGCCTTTCCTCCCCCAGCGGAACGCAGTAGCGTTAGCGTTCAGAAAGAAAGCGTAACGAAAAAAATGCGTCGTTGATTTTCGCCAAATTAAATATTTACGCGTTTATTTATCCCTTCATATAATACTTAAGAATTTTCTTTATGAAAATTCTTAAGTATTATTCATGCTGTCAATGGAGTGGTCGCCTTCTTTCCTCGATTACGTTCCCCTTTTAATCGTGCCGCAATAAGTTATTGCAGTTCTTTAGCGTTTTTTGGCGTGGTGCTGTGATGCAAATCAAAACAAGATGTTTTTATTAACATCTCTCTGGCTGCAATCCCTTCTGCGATACAAATATTCGATTTGTGCGAAAAGAGCAGTTTCTTTTTCTGAGTTAATTAGGCAATTTGCGATAATGTATTAGAGGAAAATTCTTAAGAAAATTCTTGTCGTGGATAAATGATCTGTGTATTTGATTTTGTTTCGATCATTATTCTATTATTGCGCATCAAGAACGACACCGTGAAGTTGGCATAGCTAAACAAAGAGGGATGATTAAATGGCTGACAGTTTTCAGAATGAGGTGCCTAAGGCACGTATTAACCTGAAGCTTGACCTGCATACTGGCGGAGCAAGCAAGAAAATGGAATTACCGTTGAAATTGCTTGTTACAGGTGATTTCAGTAATGGACAGGAATCTGCACCAATATCAGAGCGTGAAAAAGTTAATATCAACAAAAATAATTTTGATAGCGTTCTTTCCGAATATTCCCCAAAAGTTAATCTGGCCGTTAAAAATACGCTGTCTGAAGATGGCGGTGAGGACAACATTCAGCTGACTTTCCAGAGCATGAAAGATTTCACGCCAGAGCAGGTGGCGGCCCAAATTCCACAGCTGAAGGCGATGCTGGCAATGCGCAATTTGCTCCGCGATCTGAAGGCCAACCTGCTGGATAACCAGACTTTCCGAAAAGAACTGGAGAAAATCGTTCTTGACCAGACGCTTAGTGCTGAGTTGCGAAATGAGTTATCCGCGCTGGCTTCAAAAAAACCTTAATCATCATGCTGTTTTAACGGATTAATCAAGGAATGCTCATGTCTGTACAAAATAATACTGCTGGCGGGGAAAGCGTGGTGCTGGAACGCCCTGCTGTGGGTGGGGTGTACGCCTCACTGTTTGAGAAAATCAATCTGAACCCAGTCTCTGAGCTGAGCGCGCTGGACATCTGGCAAGATGCGCAGGCGATGTCGGATGCGACCGCTGACGAGCGTCTGACCGCAGGTATGCAGGTCTTTCTGGAATGCTTGACCAAGGCTGGCTCGAAGGTCGAAAAACTGGATAAAAGCCTGATCGATCACCATATCGCTGAGCTCGACTACCAGATAAGCCGCCAGCTGGACGCCGTTATGCACCATGAAGAGTTTCAGTCGGTTGAGAGCCTGTGGCGCGGAGTGAAGTCGCTGATTGATAAAACAGATTTTCGCCAGAACGTAAAAATCGAGCTTCTGAGCATGTCTAAAGAAGAGCTGCGCCAGGACTTTGAAGACAGCCCGGAAGTCATCCAGAGTGGTTTGTATAAACACACCTACATTGATGAATACGATACCCCGGGCGGCGAGCCGATTGCGGCGTTGGTTTCCGCTTATGAGTTCGATGCTTCAGCGCAGGATGTCGCTCTGCTGCGCAACATCTCAAAAGTATCTGCGGCTGCACATATGCCATTTATCGGCTCGGCAGGCCCGAAATTCTTCCTCAAAGAATCAATGGAAGACGTCGCTGCGATTAAAGATATTGGTAACTATTTTGATCGCGCCGAGTATATCAAGTGGAAATCGTTCCGCGATACGGACGACGCTCGCTACATCGGTCTGGTGATGCCGCGCGTACTGGGACGTTTACCGTATGGCCCGGATACCGCTCCGGTTCGCAGTTTCAACTATGTAGAAGAAGTCAAAGGTCCGGATCACGACAAATACCTGTGGACGAATGCATCGTTTGCCTTCGCTTCCAACATGGTGCGTAGCTTTATTAATAACGGCTGGTGTGTCCAAATCCGTGGCCCGCAGGCCGGCGGTGCGGTTCAGGATCTGCCTATCCATCTTTATGATCTGGGGACAGGCAATCAGGTAAAAATACCGAGCGAAGTGATGATCCCTGAAACGCGTGAATTCGAATTCGCGAATCTGGGCTTTATTCCGTTGTCCTACTACAAAAACCGCGACTACGCCTGCTTCTTCTCAGCAAACTCCACTCAGAAACCGGCGCTGTATGACACCGCTGATGCAACGGCCAACAGCCGTATTAATGCGCGTCTGCCGTACATCTTCCTGCTGTCGCGTATTGCCCACTACCTGAAGCTAATTCAGCGCGAGAACATCGGTACCACCAAGGATCGTCGACTACTGGAGCTGGAACTGAACACCTGGGTCCGCAGTCTGGTGACCGAAATGACCGACCCGGGCGACGAGCTGCAGGCGTCTCATCCACTGCGTGATGCAAAAGTGGTGGTGGAAGATATTGAAGATAACCCAGGCTTCTTCCGCGTGAAATTGTATGCGATTCCACACTTCCAGGTGGAAGGGATGGACGTCAACCTGTCGCTGGTTTCCCAGATGCCGAAAGCGAAATCGTAATAACAGGCAGGAAGCCGATGAAAACGGAACAACCGTTATGGGGTAGGGGCATTATGGTCGCTCCCCAGCATTTTCAGCAACAGGTCGCTTATGCGGCCTGGTCTGCCGAGTGTATTGCCCGGCTGGGCCTCTCCTGCCCGTGGGGGGTTATAAATGCTACCTTCGAGCCGAAAGCTCTCAGGCTTGGACGTCTGCAGGCCCGTCATCTGCATATCCGTTTTCAGGACGGTACGCTGATTGATACAGACAATGCTGATTCGCTGCCACCGGTACTGTCGCTTGAAAGCGAATCGCAGGAGGTGACGGTGGTACTAGCGCTCCCGCTACTGCGGGCAAACGGCGGCAACTGCCTGAAATCCGATGAGGTGGCCGAGCGTCCGGTGCGATATCGTCAGCGCTGGCGGGATGTACGCAATACCTTTGGGGAAGACACTCGTCAGATTGCCGTGATGCAGCCGGAACTGACGCTGCGTTTTGCGCATCAGAACAACAGCGATTATCTGACTTGTCCGGTCGCCCGCCTGCAGCAGGACTCACAGGGGATGTGGTTACTGGATGAGACGTTTCTGCCTCCGCTGTTGACCCTCCAGGGCAGCCGTTGGCTGGTAACTCAGCTGGAACAGCTGATGACCCAACTGCGGGCCCGACTGTGCCGTCTGATGGCAATGCGGCGTGAAAGCAATGAGCGTATGGCAGACTTCGCCGTGGCTGATGTATCACTGTTCTGGCTGCTAAATGCGCTGAACAGCGCCGATCCCGTGCTCGGACAGTTTCAGCGATACCCGCAAAGCCCACCGGAGCGACTGTACCCGGAGCTGGCCCGCCTGGCGGGCAGCCTGCTGACCTTCTCGCTTGAGCATCAGGTGAGTGCTATTCCGGTCTGGCAACATGAGCAACTGAATAATGTCTTCCCGCCGCTGTTTGATTTACTGGGCGATCTGCTTGAAGCCAGCCTGCCGTCACGCGTGGTGGCCCTGGCACTCGACTATGACCCACGGCTGCACTTCTGGCAGGCTCGCCTGCATGACCCGCGTCTGCGCGAGGGGGCTGACTACTATCTTTCTGTGCGCTCACCGATTCCGGTGGCGCAACTGCAGGAGCAGTTTCCTCGCCAGTGTAAGGTGGGCAGCCCTGACCATGTGCGGGGGATCGTCAACTCTTCCCGCGTGGGCGTGCCGCTGACGCCGCTGCGCCATGTGCCAGCCGCCATTCCACTGCGCCTGGAAAATCAGTATTTCAGTCTCGATCTCTCCCATCCTCTGGCGACTGACATGCTCCAGAGTGGGACATGTATGTTTTACGTCCCGGGAATGCTCGGCGAGCCTGAACTTGAACTCTTTGCGGTATTGAGAACATGAGTGAACGTAAACACGGCGCGGTCGTGTCTGTTGATATTGACGCACTGCTGCAGGATACCTGGCTTCAGGTCATCAGCCTTCGCTATGGCCCGCAGTTTCAGGAAGGAGAAGGTCGGGTCTTGTGGGAACGCTGTATCGCTGATGTGGAACGCGTTCAGCGTGAACTGAAAGCGAGTGAACTCGATGAAGCCAGCTGTAAGCATATCCTCACTGCACAATGTGCATTGCTTGATGAGGCAGTCAAAGGGCGCGGTGTAGAGGATGATGCTTGTGTGCAGTGGTATGACATTCCTCTGCAGGGACACTTCCTCGGCACAATGGACGCGGGTGACACTTTGTGTGACAGGATGCGCGATATGCTGCGTGAACCTGCACCAGACAATGCCGTACTGACCTGTTTCCAGCGTGTAATGATGCTCGGATTTCTGGGAAACTTTCGCTCGCTGAACGATCCAGAACGCCAGAAGCTGGTCAGCGCCCTCAATGAACGTGTTATGCCGTTCAGCTATCCGCAGACTCACCCTGTTCTGGCAGAAAGCCGCACGGGGCGCGGGGCGGGTGGCTGGCTGGCGTCATGGCCCGCGCGCATAGGTCTGAGCGTGATTGTTCTTGCTGCACTCTGGTGGGGACTGGATCGCTGGCTCGATCAGATGCTGCTGACCCTGTTGCCGGGAGTCGCAAAATGAGTCCTGTACAACAGCGCGTTCTTGCGCTGTGGGCCGCCCTGCTGAGTGCCTTGGTCTGTCTGGCTTTTCTGCCGGTATCCCGGCTGGCTTCAGTGCTCGTTTTGCTGGCGATGTTCGGGGTTATCGTCGCGTTCTGGTATATCGCCAGATTTCGTAGGGAGCATGACGTCACCCTGCATCTGGATGACCTTCCTGAAACCACTTACCGTCAACCCGTGGTGCTGGTTTGTGGCGATATGCCTCTGACCTGGCCGCAACAGTCACCGGTACTGATGGTCACGCAGGGATGCTGGATCCGCGTTGAGGACCATCAGGATCTGGAACATGTAGCCCGTCAGATTCTGTGGCAAAGTCCGGACTGGGGGCGTCAGCTGTCGGTGATGGTCAGTGTCTGCCCGCAGAAACACGTCGACAGCGAAGCCCTGACAAGTCGTCTGCTGGCTTTGCGCTGGCAAATCAGCCAGTTGCGTAAAGAAACGGGACATTCTGTGCCATTGATTCTGAATGGCCAGATCGGCAGTGCGATGACGGATGACATGCTCTGGCAGGCCGCTATTCCGGGTGAAGGGTGCACTGTCTGGCGTGAGTCGAATGCGCCTTGTTCGATCGCCGCGTGGGTCACCACTGGTGGTGCGCCTGTGATGCAGCAGCAGGTGCTGATGAATAGCCTGATGAGCTGGTTCCATCAGCATGTCCAGGCGGTATTCATCGATGAGAATCCTGATGTTCCGGCCATTGCGCCTGCAGCGTTGCTGTGGGGAATGGGGCCGATTCTTGCCGGAAGCCTTGCGTCCTCTGCCTGGACGGCGTGGTTATCACGTCATACTGCCATGCAGCAGGTAGCCGGCTGGCAACCGGTAGGGACGGACAGTACGGTGATATCACCCTTCCCGGATTTCATCCTGCCGCTGTTACCGGAAGGAAGTGGACTTACTCCCCGGACCCGCACCTGGCGCTGCGCCCTTGGTCTTTTCACCCTGGCGGCCATCGCCGCGGTGCTCAGCAGTGGCTGGAACAATCGCCAGCTGCTGCATCGCGTGAGCTTCGATATAGCCCGTTACGACAGCCTCTCCATCGATGATTATGGCCCGAAGGCTACCGCCGTTTCGGTCCTTCGCGAGAATGCGGCGCTGCTGGATGACTATGCACGTAACGGTGTACCGGCCCGGTTGGGTCTGGGGCTTTATCAGGGAGAACGTCTACGGATGCCCCTTCTGGAAGCGATCCGCTCGTATGTGCCGCCGCCCCCTAAACCGCAGCCAGCCCCAAAACCGGTTCCGAAAATAGTAAGGCTGGACAGCATGTCGCTGTTCGATACCGGCAAGTTCGTGCTGAAAGCCGGCTCTACCAAAATGCTGGTGAATTCACTGGTTGGCATTAAAGCGAAGCCAGGCTGGCTGATTGTCGTGTCAGGGCATACCGATAACACCGGCAATCCGCAGTTGAACCAGACGCTGTCTCTGAAGCGCGCCGAAGCGGTACGCGACTGGATGCGGGATACCGGCGACGTACCCGAAAGCTGTTTTGCGGTGCAGGGCTATGGCGAAAGCCGCCCTGTCGCAACCAACGACACCCCGGAAGGGCGTGCGCTTAACCGCCGTGTCGAAATTAGTCTGGTACCGCAGGCGAACGCCTGTCAGATACCCAGCAAACACCCGGCGTCATCGCAGGATGATGGCGCTTCACTACACAATGGAGAGTAATTCCATGGCAATTCCTGTTTATCTTTGGCTGAAGGACGACGGCGGCGCGGACATCAAAGGGTCTGTTGACGTTCAGGATCGTGAAGGCAGCATCGAAGTGGTCGCTCAGGAACATAATCTGTACATCCCGACCGACAACAACACCGGCAAGCTGACCGGTACCCGTATCCATACCCCGTTCCTGTTTACCAAGGAAATCGATTCCTCCAGCCCGTACTTGTACAAGGCGGTGACCACCGGTCAGACCCTGAAATCCGCTGAATTCAAGTGGTACAAAATCAACGACGCGGGCCAGGAAGTGGAGTACTTCAACACCAAACTGGAAAACGTGAAGGTAGTGAAAGTGAATCCTGAAATGTATGACATCAAGGATCCTTCTAAAGAGAAGCACAACCACCTTGAACGCGTTGAACTGCGTTACGAAAAAATCACCTGGACCTACAAAGACGGCAACATCATTCATTCCGATTCCTGGAACGAACGCGCCACGGCGTAATCCTGATGCGGGCAGGTTTTCCTGTCCGCAGTTTTTTGCTGAGTGCCTGAGATGCGGGCACTCAGCAAAGAAAAAATCTGCCTGCCTGACCTTATGCGCTTTGGTGAACAGCGAGGGGCGGTAGCGTGTCCAGGAACCGACAAAGAGAGAATCTCATGGAAAATCCAGCCATCCTGTTACGTCGTCTGAACCCTTACTGTGCCCGAGCGATGGAAGGCGCAGCTTCGCTCTGTCAGACCCGTGCCCATGCCGAAATTCTGCCGGAGCACTGGCTGCTGAAGCTGCTGGAGCAGGGGGAAGGTGACCTGACGGTGCTGGCACGCCGCTACGAGTGGGATATGGATGGCATCTGGCAGGATCTGCTCGGCTGGCTCGACAGACAACCTCGCTCCGTGCGCCATCGGCCCCAGCTCTCTGATGACATCCAGACTCTGATGCAGCAAGCCTGGCTACTGGCCTCACTCAATGGTGAAGAGCACATTCGCAGCGTCCATCTGCTGATGGCCCTGGTGGAAAAACCGAAACTGGCACGTTGTGACGGCCTTTGGCCGTTGTTAACGCTTGCTCAAAGCCAGCTGGAGCGCCTGCGACCGTTGCTGGATGCGCAATCGGATGAGCGTCCGGAAATGCAGCGCGAAGCCGAGCTGGCACAGAACCACGGTGGTGAGGTGGAGTTTGTCGGGCGTCCGGCTGGCGTGGAAATGAAAGAGGGGGAGCTGAGCCCTGCGCTGCAGAACACGCTTGATAAATTCACCCTCGATGTCACCGCCAAAGCGAAGGAAGGGAAGATCGATCCGGTGTTTGGCCGCGACACAGAAATCCGTCAGATGGTGGATATCCTCTCTCGTCGCCGCAAAAACAACCCGATTCTGGTCGGCGAGCCGGGCGTGGGGAAAACCGCACTGGTTGAAGGTCTGGCATTGCGTATTGCAGAGGGTAATGTGCCTGAATCCCTGAAAGCGGTCACTCTGCGTACCCTTGATCTGGGCCTGCTGCAGGCCGGTGCAGGCGTGAAAGGCGAGTTCGAACAGCGGCTGAAAAACGTCATCGATGCGGTGCAGCAATCCCCGTCCCCGGTCCTCCTATTTATTGATGAAGCGCATACCATCATCGGCGCGGGCAACCAGGCAGGGGGCGCCGATGCAGCGAACCTGCTGAAACCGGCGCTGGCGCGTGGCGAACTACGCACCATTGCGGCCACCACCTGGTCTGAATACAAACAATACTTCGAGCGCGACGCGGCCCTGGAGCGTCGTTTCCAGATGGTAAAAGTCGATGAGCCTGACGACGACACCGCCTGCCTGATGCTCCGTGGTTTGAAATCCCGCTATGCCGAACACCATAACGTGCACATTACCGACGATGCGGTGCGCGCTGCTGTTACGCTTTCCCGCCGCTACCTCACGGGCCGCCAGCTGCCGGACAAGGCGGTTGATCTGCTCGACACCGCCGCAGCGCGCGTCCGGATGAGCCTCGACACGGTACCGGAACAGCTGACCTGCATTCGCTCGCAGATTACCTCTCTTGAAATGGAGAAGCAGGCGCTGCTGGAAGATATTGCTGTCGGCAATCAGAGCCATGGTGAACGCCTGACCGTCATTGAGCAGGAAGAGAACGCTCTTATCGTTGCTCTCGATGAGCTTGAAACGCAGTACGGGCAGGAGCTGAAACTCACCGAACAACTGCTGGAAAGCCGCCAGGACATTTCCCGTCAAAGCGAGACGCGCGCGCTGCAGCAGGAACTGAACGGCATGCAGCACAGCAACCCGCTGCTCTCCGTGGATGTGGATGTACGCACGGTAGCAAACGTGATTGCTGACTGGACAGGCGTGCCGCTGTCATCGCTGATGAAAGATGAGCAGACCGAACTGCTGACCCTCGAAAATGAAATGGGTAAACGTGTGGTCGGGCAGGATGTGGCGCTTGAGGCCATCGCCCAGCGTCTGCGTGCGGCAAAAACGGGTCTCACCTCCGAGAATGGCCCGCAGGGCGTATTCCTGCTGGTGGGACCGAGCGGGGTGGGGAAAACCGAAACCGCGCTTGCGCTGGCCGATGTCATGTACGGCGGTGAGAAGTCACTCATTACGATTAATCTCTCAGAATACCAGGAGCCGCATACGGTTTCCCAACTGAAGGGCTCCCCTCCGGGTTACGTCGGTTATGGCCAGGGAGGGATCCTGACCGAAGCCGTGCGCAAGCGTCCGTATAGTGTGGTTTTGCTCGATGAAGTCGAAAAAGCCCACCGCGACGTGATGAACCTGTTCTATCAGGTCTTTGAACGCGGCTTTATGCGCGACGGCGAAGGGCGTGAAATCGACTTCCGCAACACCGTTATTCTGATGACCTCGAATCTCGGCAGCGACCACCTGATGCAGCTGCTTGACGAACAGCCGGAGGCCAGCGAAGGCGATCTTCACGAGCTGCTGCGTCCGATACTGCGCGACCACTTCCAGCCGGCGCTGCTGGCCCGCTTCCAGACCGTGATTTACCGCCCCCTCTCGGAAGCAGCCATGCGTACCATCGTGGAAATGAAACTCTCACAGGTCAGCAAGCGCCTGCATCGACACTACGGCCTGAGCACGCACATTGATGAAAGTCTTTATGACGCGCTGACTTCAGCCTGCCTGCTGCCAGATACCGGTGCGCGTAACGTCGACAGCCTGCTCAATCAGCAAATTCTGCCGGTGCTGAGTCAGCAGTTGCTGACCCACATGGCCGCAAAACTGAAACCACAGTCATTACGTTTTAGCTGGAGTGAGGAAGAGGGGATCGGGCTGGAATTTGATGTGAAACAGGGAGTGGACGCATGAGTAATAATCCTCCATTAAGATACAGCCATAACCACCACCTGCTGGCGGTGAAAGGCTGTGAGTCCGCGCTCGACGTGCTGGCGTTTGAAGGCGATGAAGCCCTGAGCACGCCGTTCCGCTACCGTATTGAATTCACCAGCAGTGACCACGCCATCAGCAAAGAGATGATGCTGATGAAGCCCGGTACGCTGACGCTGCAGGCCCCGGTAGACCAGGGTTACGGCATTAAAGTGCAGCAGCCGGTGCGCACCCTTCAGGGCGTGGTGACCGATTTTGAACGCCTCAGCACGTCAAAAGATGAAACCCGCTACGCCCTGACGCTCCGGCCACGTCTGGCGCTGCTCGACCGCTCGCACCAGAACGCTATTTACCAGGACATGTCGGTTCCGCAAATCGTGGAAAAAATCCTGCGCGAGCGCCACGGCATGCGCGGCCAGGATTTTCTGTTCTCGCTGTCAAAAGAATACCCGCGTCGTGAACAGGTGATGCAGTACGGTGAGGACGACCTGCACTTTATCACCCGCCTGCTGGGTGAGGTCGGTATCTGGTTTCGCTTCACCACCGACACGCGCCTCAACATTGACGTGGTGGAGTTTTACGACTGCCAGCAGGGGTATGAAAAAGGTCTGACGCTGCCGTCGGTACCGCCATCGGGCCAGCATTCAAAAGGCGTGGATTCAGTCTGGGGAATGGAATGCCATCACAACGTGGTGCAGAAGCAGGTCAGCACCCGGGACTACAACTACCGTCAGGCCACGCAGGACATGAACACCCTGGTGGATGCGACCCGCGGGGATGTCACCACGTACGGTGATGCCTATCACTGGGCGGATAACTACCTGACGCCGGGCAGCGCGCATGACCGCAATCCGGCCCCGGAGTCCGGGGCGTTTTATGCCCGCCTTCGTCACGAACGCTACCTGAATGGTCAGACCCGGGCGCAGGGCATCACCAGCTGTCCGACCCTCTCGCCGGGTCAGGTACTGAAAGTCACCGGCGGATATGAAGTGGCCGACGTGTTTGCGCAGGGCGTGGTCATCACGGTGATGCATACGTATGCCCGCCGTGATAAGGACTTTGCGGTTGATTTTGACGGCATTCCGGACAGCACCGATTTTGGTTTCCGCCCGGAACCTGGCTCACGCCCGGTGATGGCCGGTACGCTCCCGGCCCGCGTCACCAGCACCACCGAAAATGACACCTACGGGCATATCGATAAAGACGGTCGTTACCGCGTCAGCATGATGTTTGACCGTGATAACTGGGAAACCGGCTTCGAGAGCCTGTGGGTACGCCAGTCGCGCCCGTACGCCGGCGACACCTACGGCCTGCACCTGCCGCTGCTGGCGGGCACCGAAGTGGCGATTGGCTTTGAGGACGGTAACCCGGACCGGCCGTACATTGCCGGCGTGCTGCACGACTCGGCGCACGGCGACCACGTCACCATCCGGAACTACAAACGTAACGTCCTGCGTACCCCGGCGAACAACAAAATCCGCCTCGATGACGAGCGCGGAAAAGAGCACATCAAGGTCAGCACGGAGTACGGTGGGAAGAGTCAGCTCAATCTCGGGCATCTGGTCGACAGTGAGAAGCAGAAGCGGGGCGAGGGGTTTGAGCTCAGGACGGACAGCTGGGGGGCGATACGGGCGCAGAAAGGGATATTTATCAGTGCTGACGGGCAGAGCGCGGCGCAGGGGCAGGTTCTTGATATGGAGCCAGCGCTCGCACGGCTTTCAGCAGCATTAGTTGAAATGGAGTCTCTTGCGGCCAGCGCACAGCAGGCACAGGCACTGGCTGCCGACGTCGGCCGCCAGCAAAAACTTCTGAAACAAAAAATTGAGCAATTACATGAGGAAGTTATCCTGGGCAGTGCCCCGAAAGGAATGGCACTGGTGAGCGGTGAGGATATGCAGCTATCAGCCAGTGATAATCTGACGCTGACGGCGGGTGAACAACTGGATGTGGGCGTGCAGAAGAACTTCACGCTGGCGGCCGGTAAACAACTCAGTCTGTACAGTCGTGAAGGGGCGAAATTGTTCAGCTCGCAAAACGATATAGATATTCAGGCTCAGGGCGGAAACCTCACCACCTGGTCCACGCAGGACACGCATATTTCGAGTGGCAAGAAAATGGTTGTCACGGCACAGGACGAGCTGACACTGATATGCGGTGGCGGCTATATCAAAATAAAAGGTGGAAACGTTGAAATTGGCGGACCGGGCAAACTGCTGATTAAGAACACGGGCATCAGGAAGGCGGGCTCAGGCAGTATGCAGGGGATGATGAAGTCGTTTGAACCCTCAACGTTTGATGAGAAATTCGTCATCAGAAATGCGCTGACAAAAGAACCATTACCAGGTAAAGCGTACAAAATTACTATGCCAGATGGTTCTGTTCTTTCCGGTATTACAGATGCTTCTGGAGCAACGTCACTCAATTCTTCTGATGTTATCGACAATATGATTATCAGCTTAGTTAAGGCGAATTAAGATGAGATGGAATCAGTCAGACAGGAAAGTCCTTACAATTATAGCAATTATTGGTGTACTCCTGTATGTCATTTATAAAGGCTTACAGTTCCTGGCAGGAGCAAGTATGGGGGCCAGTTTTGGGGTGGGTCTGGGGGGGATGAGCGGCTCTCAGAAGGTAGAGGAGTCACGAACAGTTGAAACAGATGCACCGGTTCAAATTATTTATCGCATAGATAAATATCGATACCTGACGCTGGAAAACTACATATCTTGCGATAAGGGTGGACAGGTTTATTACAATGACACTCAGCGGGGAATAAAAACACACCTGGGATGGGATATCGATTTCAATGACTTCTCATATCGACTTGGGAATAGCGTGGCAGCATACCAGGGCACCATTGTTAATGGTGCGGACAATGGGTATCTGGCATTTCCTGGTGCATCTACCAGACAGTATTGTGGTAGCGGAAGGTCAGAGCGAGGTTGTCCTGTGTTTTTCTTCTTTTCAGCAGATTATGGAAAATCCTTTATCTATAAAATCATAGCCGAAGAATACAGAACTCCGGAGCGTTTTAGTCAACTTAAAGTTGTGGTGGCAAATGATGGGGTTTATCTAAGGGATGAGTCTCAGACAGAGAGTGTGTATTCTCATCCTATAGGTCTTCGCGATCTTCATGCAGTGAATAAATTAAGGTTTTCTGACGGTACTTTAATTAGTGTTTATGACGACTGGCAGGAAAAATATTATGAATTAGTAAAAGAAGAACTGATAAGAAAAAAAATGCCCTATGCGAATGAGTATGGACCAAGGTTTCATATATTCGACTATATAAGAACCTTAACGCCACCTAAAACTCATGAGGAAAGCAATTTGATGGCAGATGAATTGTCAGAGATTCGAATCAGGATTGAGGATGAGGTTTATAGTAACAGGATTGAATTCCCGAAAGTTGTAACGAAAAGTATTAATGCTAAATATTCATGCGATAAAAATATTAAAGCTAAAACTACTACGTATACACTCGAATCAAGCGGGAAGAAGGAAGTGGTGAAAAATGAGCAATAAAAAAGAGCCAATTCGTGTACTTGAGTGTACGTTCGATGATAATGGGCATCCCTCCTGGAACTCATTCCCGTCTCATAAAAATTGCCAAATCAGAGGCGGGTGTGATTTACCACCACATTTGCCTGGTATTATTATACTTGTACACGGTGTTAACTCGACAGGAGAGTGGTATTCAATTGCGGAGAATAAACTTTGTGAAGGTTTGAATAAGAGGCTCGGATTAAATGGGACAGATTATAAACTAGTGGCCAATAAATACCTTTCTGACGATAAAATAGATTCTGAACCTCTGGTGCCCCGAGACTTACCTGAAGTTGATAGAAATAAATCCCCTGTCATTCGCTTTTACTGGGGGTATTCCTCGCTTAAAGGTAATGAAGATAAATATGTTATACCGTTAGCCAATAGGAAAGGCGTTGATTATCATCAGTTGAAAATGCAAGGTGTTTCTCATGAAAATATTCTGGCTCAAGGGCCATTTTTTTGGGGCGGCGGTCCATTCCAGAATGGTACAAATAATCTGCACTCTTTATGGAGTGAGAAAGGGTTTAAAGAGAGAGTCGCAGGTATCAAAGTCCAGTGGTTTAATGAAGACAAAGATCGTTTGTTAACCAATGCACCACCGCGAAAATACTACGCGCATGCTGCAAAACGCCTTGCAGACCTGGTTGACAGTATTCGTAATAAATATCCAAAAGATACAGTAACCATTATTTCTCATAGCCAGGGAACTATGGTTGCCATGGCTGCGGTAGCGATAGCCAGGAATGCACCTGACGCATTATTTGTACTTAATTCTCCCTACGCATTGGATCATAACGATCTTAATGGGGCGTCACTTCCGACAGATGAATGCATTTCGCCAGAAGGACGGCTGAATACGTTATCTGCCATCATTGATAAGGTGGCTTCCAGAAAAAATCATTTATCAACACTGGGCTATGAAGGGCTTTGTGTCGGACAGACGGCAGATAAAAAGAACTGGCGACCTGATGTCACTCTTGCTGGTGAAGGTGGCACCGGTCTTGCCGAACGAGATAACCACGGGCGCACCTACATCTACTTTTGCCCTCATGATCGTGTTATGGGGTCACGCCCGTTACGCTCTATTGGCTGGCAGGGATTACCCAATGATTCTCAGCGGCGGCCCCATCCTCTGCTGAAAAAGCATCAGGGATATTTATTTCAACGCATGCTGGCTCGCAGTACTTCATGTGGAGAAGCTCCAAATCCCGTGACGCCTTTTGCAAAACTGCCGGATGGAAAACCTTTCTGGGATGATAAAGGCGACAAGTATCAAAGTAGTCGTTTCACCTATCCGGATCCTCCAGAATGGCAAACAGTTTTTATTAATGCTGAAAAGGTACCTGAACCTATAGATGCTGCAAAATTAGCTGATTTTGATGTATCACGCGTTGGAGCTGAACATGATAATAGACAGATAGATGGTTGGGGGGAAATTAATCCGGATAAAAAACAAAAAAACGACAATACCTATGATAACTACATTAATCTTTATCCTAATCAGGATATTGTGATTGGATTTAAAAATGTGGGTACTGAATCTGAGCCCCGACTGGTGCCAGTGACCCGTAAGGAAACGTTTGAAGAAAAAGATCTTCGCCTACGAACATATGTTTCTCAGCCCACGGATCATAGCACTCTGCCAATGCATGCCGATTTTATGTCACATGTAGTGGCTTATGATTTGCCGATTGGGTATTGCGATTCAACCTGGGATAAAGCGTTCATGGCTGATTTGCGGCGA
Organism: Enterobacter sp. PI-10; assembly: GCF_027947695.1. Taxonomy (NCBI): domain Bacteria; kingdom Pseudomonadati; phylum Pseudomonadota; class Gammaproteobacteria; order Enterobacterales; family Enterobacteriaceae; genus Enterobacter; species Enterobacter sp. PI-10. The sequence continues at coordinate 204,673 of NZ_JAJNOG010000003.1, forward strand.
AAAGCGGATTGGACGCAGGGTGAGGATCCTTATCTCTTCAGTGGAATACCAGACAAAGTGCCTGAGCCTGATTTAATTAGTAGGGAAACTGTTGTTGATGAATTTTATAAAGAGCAAAGTAAGCTGCCAGCATATAGGGCTGTAAATAAAGCATAAACACACTTCGGTAGGTTGTTGTTCAGTGAGTTTGCTAAATTTCAACGCTATATAATCAGTTGTTTTCTTCTAATTAAAGGATTAGCAAGTGGGGAAATGTGCCGTCGTTTTAGGTGACGCCACTACGCATGGTAGTAAAGTGAAGTGGTCGAATAATCAGGCGCTTCACGCTGGCGGCCGGTAAGCAACTCAGCCTGTACAGTCGTGAAGGGGCAAGACTGTTCAGTTCGCAAAACGATATTGATATTCAGGCACAGGGCGGAAACATCACCACGTGGTCCACGCAGGATACCTATATATCAAGCGGAAAAAAACTGGTGATCACAGCACAGGATGAACTGGCGCTGATATGCGGTGGCGGCTATATCAAAATAAAAGGTGGAAACGTTGAAATAGGCGGGCCGGGAAAACTGCTGGTCAAGAATGCCGGAATTAAGAAAGCCGGTACAGGCAGTCTGCAGGGGGTGATGAAGTCGTTTGAACCCTCAACGTTTGATGAGAAATTTGTTATTACACATCCTGTTTCAGGTAAGCCGCTGGCAAATCAGAATTATGATATTCATATGCCGGATGGAAAAATTCTGTCTGGTGTCACAGATAGTTCAGGAAACTCATCATTAATAATGTCAAAATCGATTGATGGACTGAAGATCGTATTGAAGAAATAAAGAAAGGAACAAAGATATGATAAATCTGATTATGCGGTTCTGCTTGATATATGTTGTGTTTGTTCTGAGTGGTTGTGTAGCGGGTCCGTATGGAGGCGGAGTTGCCTTAGTGAACCCTTTTTCTGCAATGAGTAATACGCAGAAAGAACCGGAAAAGGAAAAGCAGCAACCAGTGGTTTATGGACCGCCACAGATAATATATCGCATTGATAAAGATCGTTACTTTACGCTTGAAGAGTATACCCGATGCGAAAATGGGAAAACCTTCTATAACAACAAAGCGAAAGGGATTCATACACAAATATCACCTTCGTCAGGTTATTTATTTAAAGGACGGCTGTTCTGGTTGTCAAACCGTGATGATTATTTAGCTTTTCCAATGACGAGGAATAATAATAAAGCTGCTTGCATGGGGTCGGATAAAGGATGTTTGAACATTGTTGCAGTAACAACAGATGGGGGGAAAACAGTACGCTCAGTGACGTATGGTTCAAATACACAAGATCCGAATGGTGATACAAAAGACTACGACATGCTGGTAACTGATGATGGGTTTTATATGATTAATTACTGGGATGGCAGAAGAACACCAACAAATGGCTCTGTAGATAAGTGGACATTTAATCCAGCAACCAAGGATTCAAACCCAGCCTATCCAGGAGTAACAGGCCCTGTGTATTTTAAAGAATTTGACATGGACGTTTCTAATGTAATTCAGGAAACAATTCAATGTAACAGAACACTTGAGCCTGCCAATCGTTAAGGGGAATGACATGATTAATGAACAATCTGCATCTACTCGGAAAGTCAATGTTCATATAACGGATAATGGTACCCCGTTCGCACATTCAATAACCACGCATAAAAATATTAAAATAAACGCAGAGGTGCAACCCCCATTACAACTACCTGGTCTGATTATTTTTGTCCATGGTGTTAACTCTGAAGGCGAATGGTATGATCATGCAGAAAATTCCTTATGTGAAGGTTTAAATGTTCGACTTGGTTTGCTTGAGAGCGGCGGTCATGGTTTAAAACCAAACAAGTATTATAGTCCTCATTGGAATGATGATAAAAGCGAGTGGATTGTACCGCCTCGAAAGATAAAAGAAGAAGGTCGCTCTCCTGTCATTCGTTTCTATTGGGGCTATCGTTCTGCCGGTAATGAAAGCGATAAATATGCAATCCCGCTTAAAAATAAGCAGGGTGATAATTATTACGACCTGACGCCTGAACAACGAAAAAGTAAAGGACCTTTTTACTGGGGCGGTGGTCCGTTCCAGAATGGTTGTAATCAGTTAGTCAGTTTATGGAGCGACAAAGGGTTTGATAACTGGCCTTCCGCGTTGGGAGTGCCCATTCCATTTAGTACACAATTACTGAACGGTGAACGCGACAGACTTCTTACAGCAGCCCCACCGCGTCACTATTATGCTCATGCAGCAGGTCGTCTGGCAAAGCTCATTAAAACTATTCGTGATAAACATCCTGAAGATACAGTGACGGTGCTGTCACACAGTCAGGGAACCATGGTTGCCCTGGCCGCGGCTGCAATCGAAGCCCCGGATGCATTGTTTGTGATGAATTCGCCCTATGCGCTGGATAATGAAATGACAACCTATATTTCATATCCCATAAATGAAATCATCAGTAAAGAAGCCAGAGAAGCGACATTTGCCGATATTGTTAAGAAAGTGGCTGAGAATAAAAACCGTCTGAAGCTACAGGGGAGTGAACGTTTATTGGCAGGGGTATGCAGTGATGGTGAAAGCTGGACGCCGGAAGGGAAAACCCATGGTGGTGTTCCGGAGCGGGATAACCATGGAACCACGTGGATCTACTGTAACCCTCATGATCGCGTAATGGGCTCTTCACCACTTCGTAGTATCGGCTGGCAGGGATTGCCAAATACCAAAAGTAGTAATTTTACAGAGTCTCACGCTCTGTTTAACACCGCAGGTGAAACATTATATGTGCGCATGCTCGGGAGAAATACCCCTTGTGGTGATGTACCTGATGCTCATACTCATTTCAGCAATCTTGGTGACGGTAATGAATTTTGGGATAGCACGACCACAATAATGGAAAAATTGACATGGCCTGAACCGGTTAGCGGGCAGAAATTGACCATCAATGGCCCGTTGGTTCCTGAACCCCTGACAGCGGATGAATTAAAAGATTTTGATAAGGATTACCGGAGTAAAGAAAAGCAAACCGGTAAAGTAGGATTTGGGTACGGCCAGATCGATGCTGATACGATCCACAACGGAGATATTTATTCTGGCAAACCTGTTGATTATGACTATCGCTACTACATTTCCCTTTATGGTTATTTTGATCAAAAAATGAAACTCAAAGAACCCTCTGGGATTAATTTGCCTGGGCCGGGAGAAAAAGAGGATCGTAACAGATATGAAAAACAATCCAGAGAAGAAATGTTGGAAGATGTTCGTACCTATGTTCAGCGACCAACAGATCACAGCACATTGCCAATGAATGAATATTTTATGAGCCGGGTTGTTGCCTATGATTTGCCAGTTGGTTATTGCTGGCACTCCTGGGACAGAGAAAGTCTTGCTGAATTGCGTTATCAGGCTGACTGGCTGGAAAGTGATGATTATTACTGGACGGGAAAACTCACGATCCCTGCTATGCCTGCAATTATAAGAAGAGATGTGGCAAGCGATGCCACAGAAAAGAGAACTCACGAAATGGAACGGCTTCAACTTAAAAAATAACATCAACAGTTAACGAGGCATGCACTTTAATTTTAAGGAGTGAAATATGGGGAAATTAGCCGTCGTTTTAGGGGATGCCACTTCACATGGTGGCAAAGTCACATCTGCCTCATCGAGTTTCGATATATCCGGTAAAAATGCCGCACTTTTGAATGATACCGTCAGTTGTCCGAAGCACGGCACAAACAAAATTATTGAATGTGATGTTTCTGCCTATGAAGAAAACGGGCGTGGAATTGTATTGCATGGCTGTAAAACACAGTGCGGTGCGAGCGTTATTGCAAGCTTGCAGGATATGGAGGTTGGCTGATGGGATGGTCTCTGCCGGAGGTGCCAGAAAAAAAGCAGGCACCTGCCTGGTCACCGTGGATCTGTCTGTTGATTATTTTTCTCGGACTTTTCACTGGGCTGCTTGTTGCTGTACTGAAATCACCGACGACAGGGTTACCTTCATTGAGAAGTGGGGCCTGGTTGCCACTGACGGCACAGATAGTTGCGGGCATTTCGGCAGCCATCGCGGTTTATAGTCTCTGGTGGGAAGCGTTGGCAATCCGTGTCTGGAACTGGAATGAGTGGTGCCGAAATATGCGTCTGAAATGGCGTTTACGCGCACATCAGCATCTTGTCATTCTCAGTCATGTTTTCATCGCTGCAGATACTGGGTTGCTGTCTCGTATTGCACATATAGATACACAAGAAGGGGACAGTCCGGACACACCGCCTTTGACGCTGTTGCCGGACGACCCCCTTACACCCGGTATTTCACGTTTTGAGCAGTTACTGTGTCATCTAATTGCTCAGATAACGCCTTCGGTTCGGCGGCGATATCCTTCCGGCCCGCTTCAGATTATTGTTCAGACCAACGGTAGCGACAAAGAACGTGAATCTCAGTCATTTCAGCGTATCTGGTCTGCAGGTTCTCCTCCCTGGAAAGCTGAGATTCATTTTCAGGATGCAAACTCATCCTTTGGTGACTGGAATCAGTTTATGGGGACAGTAAAGCTCCCCGTACTCATATTGGCGATGCACTATCGGCTACCCGATGATGTTCTGCCTGAATTTGCCAGCGCGTTGTTTATGGTGCATCCGTCGATTGTAAGTGAAGTTGAAGGAAAAAATGCGTTACGGCTTTTCCGAGCGATGCCGCTCAACACCCGTACGCTTGCAACAGAACTCAGTGAATTATGGGATATGGCCCTCACGCCTGCCAGCAAGAAATACCTTATCTGGCACAGTGGACTGTCAGATGCGCCACGGCAGTCAGTGAGCAGGGTGCTGAATGATCTGTCGGTTCCTCTCTACGATAGCATTGGCATTGGCGGTGTCATTGACTATGACACAGCATATGTCCGGTATGGCGGTCTTGCTGGCTGGGCAATGATTGGCGCTGCGGCTGAAATGGCTGCTTATGGCCCAGCCAGCCAGTGGCTTCTTCTCGAAGGTGAAGATGATGCCTGGGCAGTGACGCTAGGAAACAACGCCCCCGAAGTCGAGTATGATCATTTCGTTATTCAGCCCCCCTTCCCCGGAGGGTCTGTTCTGATGGCATTACTGCTCAATGCCGGGCTGTACAGCCTGATGGTCCGCTACTTCCCTTCAACGGCATTCTCCTGGTCAGGGATCACTCTTCTTCTGCTGTCACTGATAGTGACATTGCCCGGGCTGGCCATTTTGCTGAGACGAATGACAGCCCGTCTTCAACGCCCGGAATTTATCAGGGTTGCGCGACACACCGGAAAGGAATAACCGGCATGAAAAAGGTTTCAAAGCCACTGGGCGCTGGGCTACTCATCGTGGCAGTCCTGCTGATGATACTCTTTGTTTTTGCACAGACAACGCAGTTGCCCTCTGAGAGTGGTGATGATAATTTCTGGTATGTACTGGCAGGTTTCATCATCCTGACTGCCACATTATGCACCCTGGTCTTTTTTACGTTGTCCAGGCAACAAAATCTCTCTCCCGTTACGCCTGATGGTGAAAACTATCACAACGAAGAAATAACGTCGGATCAATATTATTTTGCAGCACTGAGCAAGCACCTCAGGAGACGTTACTCGCTCTTCTGGTGTCGTAGAACCCGCCTGCTGCTTGTCACCGGTGATGAGACGGCAATCGAACAGTTGGTTCCTGGTCTACAGGAAAGCCAGTGGTTCGAAGGTAACCGTACCGTTCTGATTTACGGTGGTGGCCTGACCGCTGAGCCTGATAAGGAAAAATACACCGCGCTGCGAAAACTGCGGCGCGGCCGCCCACTGGACGGTATTGTCCGCGTCATGCCTGCGTCGCTTAATCTGAGCCCACAAATTAGTGACAACGATTTACGCGGGCTGGAAAAAATCAGCGAATTGCTCCGTTATTCCGCGCCGGTCTGGCTGTGGCAACTGTGTGACAGCAAATGGTCACAGGCAAAACGTACTGAACAGGCGGTAGGAGCCCGTTTCCCGCTGCGTGCCAACGCTGACGATATTACCCGTCAGCTTGAGCTGATGCTGCCTGCATTGCGGACGCAGGGGATGAGTCAGGTCGCTGAGAACAACGGCCACGATTTCCTGCTGCGTCTGGGCCAGTACCTCAAAGACGGCGGTATCGTCCGCTGGACTCAACAACTGGTGCCATGGTTGGCTGCCTCTCAGCAGTGTGTTCCGCTGCGTGGTCTGATGTTCAGCCTGCCGGACAGTTACCTTGTTCATACTACTGAGGGGACAGCCGAACCTGAGAAATATATCCCCGAATCACAACGCCATGCCCTTGCCCTGCCCGCAACATGGCAGGGTATCGTTGATGACTGCATCCGCGTACGTGGCCGCCGGGTCGGTATGGCCTGGGAACAGACGCTGGCCTGGACGCTGATGACCATCATCGGTATCTGGGGAGCGGGTACACTGCTGTCGTTCGCGGTCAACCGCATGCAGATAATCTCTGTTGCCGAGCAGGCGCATGCGCTGGTGGAGCATCCTTCCGTATCGGATTACCAGCTCACGGCTCTGCATACCCTGCGTAATGACGCCGGCCGCCTGCAGCACCGTATTCAGGATGGAGCGCCCTGGTACCAGCGCTTCGGTCTGGACCATAACCAGCAGTTGCTCGATGCGTTGCTGCCCTGGTACGGCGTCGCAAACAACCGCCTGATACGCGACCCGGCGAATCAGGCGCTGACACAGAAACTCAACGCTTTGGCAAACTCTGCCCCCAACAGCGACCAGCGTGCACAGCTGGCGAAGCCGGGTTATGACCAGCTTAAAGCCTGGCTGATGATGGCCCGCCCGGATAAGGTTGATGGGGCATTCTACGCGCAGACCCTGAAAACCGTGCAGCCGACACGAATGGGTATTTCTACCGGTCTGTGGCAAAGCCTGGCGCCGGATTTGTGGGCCTTCTACATCACCGAACTGCCTAAGCAGCCCCAGTGGAAAATCACACCGGATGCGCAGCTGGTCAGCCAGAGTCGACAGGTGCTGCTGCAGCAAATCGGGCGTCGTAACGCTGAAAGCACACTGTATGAAAATATGCTCAAGTCAGTGCGTCGTAACTTCGCCGATGTCTCCCTGGAGGATATGACCAGCGGTACCGATGCGCGTCGTCTGTTCACTACCGACGAAGTGGTGCCGGGCATGTTTACCCGCCAGGCCTGGGAAGGGGGCATTCATCAGGCCATTGAGAAGGCGGCAACGTCGCGCCGCGATGAAATTGACTGGGTGCTGAGTGACAGCCGGAAAGCCGTTTCCTCTGACCTGTCGCCGGAAGCCCTGAAAGCGCGCTTGACGCAACGCTACTTCACCGACTTTGCCAGCAGCTGGCTGAGCTTCCTTAACAGCCTGCGACTTAATCCGGCAAACAATATTGCGGACGTTACCGATCAGCTGACGCTGATGAGCGATGTCCGCCAGTCGCCACTGATTGCCCTAATGAATACCCTCGCCTGGCAGGGACAGACAGGCCAGCAAAGCGAAGGTCTTTCGGACTCCATCATCAAATCGGCCAAAGAGCTGGTTGGTGGAAAAGACAAACCCGCAATTGACCAGTCAGCGACAGGTCCCCAGGGACCACTGGATGAAACTTTCGGTCCGCTGCTTCAGCTTTTGGGTAAAAACACGGGCAGCAACGTCATGTCGGCGGATAACTCCCTGAGTCTGCAGACGTATCTGACCCGCATCACCCGCGTGCGTCTGCGGCTGCAGCAGGTGGCCAGCGCTTCTGACCCGCAGGCAATGATGCAGACCCTGGCGCAGACCGTATTCCAGGGCAAAAGCGTGGACCTCACCGACACTCAGCAATACGGTAGCCTGATTTCGGCAAGTCTTGGCGAGGAGTGGAGCGGATTTGGCAGCACAATGTTTGTGCAGCCGCTGACCCAGGCCTGGGAGACCGTGCTTCAGCCGTCGGCAGCCAGTCTGAATGACAAATGGAGCCGTTCGGTTGTCGCGAACTGGCAAACTGCCTTTGACGGTTGTTTCCCGTTTGCTGCCAGCAAAAGTGATGCCTCTTTACCGATGCTGGCTGAATTTGTGCGTAAGGACAGCGGACGGATAGAGCGCTTCCTGTCGACAGAGCTCAACGGCGTGCTGCACAAAGAGGGCAGCCAGTGGGTACCGGATAAGGTCAACAGCCAGGGACTCAACTTTAACCCAGCCTTCCTGCGGGCCATTAACCAGCTGAGCCAGCTGTCAGACATTCTGTTCACCGATGGTAGCCAGGGCATTAGCTTTGAGCTGCAGGCGCGTCCTGTGCCGCAGGTAGTGGAGACGCAGCTAACCATAGATGGACAAAAGCTGCACTACTTCAACCAGATGGCCGACTGGCAGAGCTTTCGCTGGCCGGGAGAAAGTTACAAGCCAGGAACAATGCTGACATGGACCACGGTCAACGCCGGTGCGCGTCTGTTCGGGGATTACAGCGGAACCTGGGGCTTTATCCGCTGGCTGGACTTGAGCAAGCGTCAGCAGCTTGACCGCAGCCAGTGGATGATGAGCTTTACCGCACCGGACGGTCGCACCCTGCAGTGGGTGCTGCGCTCACAATTTGGAAAAGGCCCGCTGGCGCTGTTGGATCTGCGTGGTTTCAAGCTGCCGGATCACATATTCAGTGTCGACAGCGCGGCCACCGCTCAGGCGCTGATGGCTAATACGGAGAACAATGACATGGAGGGCGTCGAATAATGAGCACATTGCAGAATTTGGTTACCGCCTGTCAGGCTGACGATGCTCAACTGCGTGAACAGGCGCAGGCGCGCACGGATAACTGGCAGCCCTGGCTTGCTCCGTTAAGCGTTGCCAGTCCGACAGGGGAAGACCCGGGATATGACGATGATTTTCAGCGTATCCGCGAAGAGGTTAATAAGCTCTCAGGGATTGATACCGAACTGATATGCACGCTTGCTGAAAAGTTACTGACCACCACGGCCAAAGACATCCGTATTGCGACCTATTACTGCTGGGCGCGGCTTCACCAGGATGGCGAAGCCGGCTTTGCTGAAGGGCTTGAACTGCTGGCGGGATTACTGCAGCGCTACGGCATGCAGCTTCACCCGCAGCGGGATCGAAGCCGCAAGGCTGCACTGGAATGGCTTGCCGGTAGCCGTGTCCTGGACAGTCTGTCACTGTTCCCGGAGGTCATACGCGAGGATGCACAGCGTACAGCCGGGGCCTTGCTGCTCATCAGTACCCGTCTGGAGACAGAGCCGGAAGCATCGCGGCCAGAGCTGAATGCCCTGTACAGCGGGCTGGAGTCTCGCCTGATGAAGGCCGGTGGTGTGGATGCCGTGGTACCGCAGAACGCAGGGAATAAGGCGCAGTCACAGCCCTTTACGCATGCGACCGAGTCAGATGCGCCGGTTCTGAACCGCATCACCTCCGGTCAGGATTTGCTGGCCCAGGCCCGTACCCTGACGGGATATCTGCGCGAGCAGCCTGATGGCTGGCTAGCCGCACATCGGCTGATGAAAAGCTTGCGCCATGACACGCTGAGAGCGATCCCTGCACCGGATGCCGAAGGGAAAACACGTATCGAACCACCGCGGGCTGACCAGCGGGCCATGCTCAAACGGTTGTATCTGCAGCAGAGCTGGCTGGAGATGCTGGAGCAGGCGGACAGCACCTTCTCGCGTGGCGCTAATCACCTCTGGCTGGATTTGCAGTGGTATATCCACCAGGCTCTGGTGAAATTGGGGCACGATGTGCTGGCCGATATCATCATCGCTGACCTGAAAGGGCTGCTGAGCCGTCTCACAGGACTTGAAACGCTGGCCTTTAACGACGGTACGCCGTTTGCCGATGAGGTCACGCTCAACTGGATAAATCAGAGCGTGCTCGACGATATGTCCAACTGGCGGGATGAGCCGGTCAGTGCTGCTGGTGAGACAGATAACGATATCCTGCTCCTCGAGCCGGAAGCGCTGGATAAAGCGGACACTGACGGTCTGGATGCCACACTTCACTGGCTGCAGACACGTCCGGGTAACGACTCTACAAAAGACAAATGGCTGCTGCGCCTGCTGATGGCCCGCATAGCCGAGCAAAAGGGTAAAAATGAGCTGGCCCTGCATTTGTTAGGTGAACTCGATAGCGCCGCACGGTCAATCACCCTCACGCAATGGACACCGGCGCTGTTATTTGAAGTGAAATCCCGTCGCCTCAGACTGCTACGCATGAAAGCTACACGCAGTGAAACTGATAAGTCACGCCTTCAGCCTGAGATGGACCAGCTTCTGGCCGGTCTGATTGCGCTCGACCCGGCAAGCAGTGCGGTGCTTTGCGGATAAAACGCCTGGCTACCTTTAACATTCCTATATTCAGGTTTTTTATGGACGACTTAACCCTGCGTTATTACGACGCCGAAATGCGCTATCTGCTGGAAGCCGGTGAAGAGTTTGCCCGTGCTCACCCCGAGCAGGCAGCAATGCTCAACCTCGATAAAGCCGGTGCGCGCGACCCGTATGTTGAACGCCTGTTCGAGGGCTTTGCCTTCCTGATGGGGCGCTTGCGTGAAAAGCTCGATGACGACCTGCCTGAACTGACTGAAGGGCTGGTCAGCCTGCTGTGGCCGCATTACCTGCGTACCATTCCGTCGATGTCGGTGGTGGAGTTCACGCCTGACTGGCGCGAAATGAAAGAGCCGATGCGTATCGCCAAAGGCTTTGAGGTGAACTCAAGGCCGATCGGTGAGAAGGGCACGCGCTGTCGGTACACCACTACCAAAGAGATCACCCTCCTGCCGTTATCGCTGGAGCAAGCCCGCCTGTCGACTGATCCTGACGGGCGTTCGGTTATCAGCCTGCGCTTTAACTGCAGCCATCTTGCCGACTGGAGTCGTATCGATCTCGGCCAGATCCCGCTCTACTTCAACGCTGATGCACCGCTGGCCTGCGCCATGCATAAAGCCTTTACCATGAACGCAGCGCGCCTCTGGCTGCGGATACCGGGCGACATGGACAGAAGACCGCTCGACGGGTATTTCACCGCGCTGGGCTTTGGCGATGATGACGTCCTGTGGCCGAAAGGCAGCAGCAGCTTTAGCGGCTATCAGCTGCTGCTCGAGTATTTCACCTTCCGTGAGAAATTCATGTTTACCGGCCTGCGTGGGCTGGAGACCGTACTCTTTCCGGCTGAGCTCCCATGGTTTGAAATCGACGTGGTGCTGGCAGAGCGTTGGGAGCATGATTTCAGCTTTACCGAAAAGCATCTGCGTCTGAACTGTGTGCCGGTGATCAACCTATTCCCGCTGGAATCTGACCCGCTGACGCTCAACTCCCTGCAGACCGAATACATGCTGCGCCCGATGCGCGTGCAGGATGGCCATACCGAGATATACGCTGTCGATTCTGTGATGTCATCGAGCCAGCATACCTACGTGCCGTTCTCCAGCTTCCGCCACAAGGGCGGAATGATGCGCCATGAAGCCCCGGAATATTACTACCACACCCGCGTGCGCCGAGGTCCCTCCGGACTGCATAACACCTGGCTTATCCTCGGCGGGGAAGCGTTTGATAACCACACGGTGCCGGAGGATGAAAGCCTGTCGCTGACGCTAACCGGCACCAATGGCCAGCTACCTCGCAGAGCGTTGCAAAGTACCGTGCTCGATACAGTGATGAAAACCACTTCAGCCCGTATCGCCGTGCGTAACCTGTGTGCGCCGACGCTGCCTTGTTATCCCCCGGCACAGGATCGCTTTCACTGGCGTGTGCTGAGCCATCTCGGCAGCGGCTTCCTGTCGATGATGGACAATGCCGACGTGCTGCGCGGCACGCTGGCGCTGTACGAGTGGACTGACAGCGAGATGAACCGCCGTCGTCTGGAGGCGATTATCGATGTGAAGCACAGTGAAACGGAACGCTTTGAGCAGGGATATCTGGTGCGCGGGGTGCAGATTGAGGTGACGCTTGAGAGCAACGGCTTTGCCGGGCGCGGCGATATCTGTCTGTTCGGCGAGATGCTGAGCCGCTTCTTTGCACTGTACACCGATATCTATCTTTTTAACCGCCTGATTATTATTCTGCAACCGACCGGAGAGCGCCTGGAATGGGAAGAGAAGCACAACCGCCGCATTCCCGGCTGACCCCGCGGCTGGAGGCCGATCTTCACCGCATCAACTTTTATCGTTTATGCCAGCTACTGGAGAAGCGCCATCCGGACAGACCGCTGATGGGCTCTACCAGCCATCCGGCGGATGACCCGGTACGCTTTGCACCGCACTCTGGAATGGGGTTCCCTGTAAGTGAATTGAAGGCTGTCGAGTATGACGAGGATGATGACAGCAAGCCACCGATCATCCGTACAACCTTTATGGGGATGTATGGCGTTGATTCACCGCTGCCGACCGCCTATCTCGATGACATCACCCAGCGCCGGGAAGGGCATGAGGCGCTGCAGGGCTTTCTGGATATTTTCAGTCATCGCATCCTGACGCAGTTTTATCGCGTCTGGCGTAAATACTCGTACCCGGCGACATTTGAGCCTGGAGGCACCGACAGCATTTCGCAGTCGTTACTGGGTCTGGTTGGTCTGGGGATACCAGGCACGGCAAATCATATTGCCACGCCGGTGTCGCGCTTTCTGGCTCTGCTGGGGGTTTTGCAGCAGCCGGGCAAAACTCAGGAAGGGATGCAGGCACTGGTGAGCCTGCTGGCCCCCGAGACGACGGTGCAGGTGAGTCCGTATTGTCTCCGGCCTGTAGTAATAGACAGGCCGCTGGGTTTTTACGGTGACGAAGATTTTCTGCTTGATGGCAATACTCCGCTGGGTGACGAAGCGATGGATGCCGGCAGCCAACTGCTGGTTGCTCTCGCGACGGACAACGAACAGGAAGCGCAGGGCTGGAAACCGGATGGTCAGTTGTACCTGGATTTCCTGGTAATGCTACGGGTGTATCTGGGCTGGCGGTTTAAGGCCAGAATTACCCTGACCACTTCCGTACGTCTGCTGGCCGTTCCACCGCTTGGAGAAAATCCTTTCTGGCTGGGGTTGAACGGCGTGCTGGGCGCTGACAGTGATAGCCTACCGGATGATATTCCTGAGACCTTTACCACAGAGCTGGGTTATTACAGCGGTCTGGAGCCTGCAAAATCACAACAAGGAAACCGACGTGTTACGTACAAGTTTAATTAAGACTACGCGCTGGCTGATGCCGCTGATAGCACTCTCTCTAACTGGCTGTGGGGTAACGCAGAGCGTCACCGACGGAACCAAATCGGCGTTCAATTCTGTGTTCTATAAAAAAATTAAAATCCTGCATCTGGATTTCACCGCGCGTGAGGCGCTGAACACCGACTCCCGTGAAAGTAACTCGCTGTCTCAGCCGGTGGTGGTAAGGGTTTACCAGCTCAAAGACCGCAAAACCTTCGATAAGACGGTATATCAGCAGTTGCTTCAGGATGATAGCACCATTCTGAAAGACGACATGCTGGCCAGTCGTGATGTTGTGGTGAAACCGGGTGGCGATGCAAACCTTGATATGCCAATGGAAGAAGAGACGCAGTTTGTCGCGGTGGTAGGGCTGTTCCGCCATCCGGATATGGACAACAACGGCTGGAAGCAGGTTATTAAACGCAGTGACCTGGATCCGGATAAACCGCGAATTCTGGAAGCAGGCGATAACTCTCTGACGCTGCAACCGCTTAAGGACGACTGATGCCCTACGGACATAACACGCCTTCGCTGTATGAAATGCTGACCGGAAATTTTACAGGCGGCCTCAACCTCAACCAGGTCAGTGAGGAAAATCAGGTCATCCTCTCGGTACTTGATAACATGCAGCGTATCCTTAACTGCCGCGCCGGCACGCTGGCGCATCTGCCTGACTACGGCCTTCCGGACATGACCAAAATCCTGCAGGGCATGCCGGGAACGGCCCATGAGCTTATGGGAACATTGTCTGCTGTCCTGCTCAAATATGAACCACGCCTGAAAAAAATAACCGTTGTCCTGCTGGAACAGAATGTCCCCGGTGAACTGCGCTATGCCATTGACGCTGAACTTAAAGGGATTGGCCTGGTGCGCTACGGGACTGAATTTATGCCCGAAGGGCGGGTCCTGTTAAGGCATCTCAGGCAACAGCAGTATCTCGACACCACTCTCCGTATATAAGGTCCGATAACATCATGTCCGTAAAATCACAGTTCCTGAAGAAGTTGCAGGCAAGACAACCTGCACCTGTTCCTGCAATCAGCAGGAGTCAGGCTGATATTGCAGAGTTTCGCCAGCGAATGGCTGAGCTTCAGGATGAGATGAACGCGTGGCTGACAGATACGGGACTGAATGTGGAGCCACTGACGGTATCCGTTCCGGATCTGCTGGTGGAGGGCGGGGCTTTTGAGATTTCCGGTATCGTTCTGCATTATGGCAGCCGAGCGGTCAGATTTATGCCGATCTTTCTGTATGGACAGGGCGTAGCTGGTTGTGTCGAGGTGACTTTATGTTCCGGGGATAAGGTGATTTCTCAGGGACGCCTGTTCATGCGTGTGGGGAGCGTAAATGGCTGGATCTTTACGCCCCCTGATATCTCATCCCGTTCAGGACAACTATTTGATGAAGGCATTTTTTACAGCCTGATTTTAGCGCTGCTGCCATAGCGATAACATTCATTCCTTTTATTAGTCACTGCATTTTTAATCGCAAAATAGCCTTACATCTCAACTGACGAAATTAACTACACGGATATGCAGGCCCTTCAGGATGACCACACATATAACGTTAAAAACCGGCGGCGACCCGCGTACGCTGCCAGATTACGCCGCCCTTCGCGATGAACTCAGTAAGCTTACGCATCCTGCTCGCCCGGATGTGAACTGGCAATATGTCGAAAAACTCGGTCTCTCTCTGTTTGAACAAAACGGTGTGGAGTTGCAGACTGCGGCCTGGTACACCCTTGCCCGTACTCACCTGTCTGGATTAGCTGGCCTGAACGAAGGGTTGGCAATTCTGGAGGCCCTGATTAGCCGCCAGTGGGACGTATTCTGGCCGAAGACGCTACACGCTCGTCTGGAAATCCTTAGTGGCCTGAGCCAGCGCCTGCAGCAGCGCATGCGCATGCTTGCATTGAACAACAGCCATCTACGTGAGCTTTATAGTGCTGAAGCGTTGCTTACCAGCCTGAGCGCGGTGTTCCAGCGTCTCGAACTCAAACACCTTAGCCAGTTCGATACGTTACGAACGTTGATACGTTCAAGTGCTGAACGGCTGGAAAGCGGTAATGACGCATCAGATTTGAATGCGATCATAATGCCCGGTCGCGAGTTACCTCAAGAGAGGGCTGAACCGATTGACGAAGTGAAATGGGTCTACGTTGTGCAGCAGGAAAATCAACCGGATACAAAGGATCGTCCGACTGCGCACGGGTCTGTCAGACCATGGAAACCCTTTGTTGCCGGGATGTGTTCTGTGCTGGTGGTCAGCCTCGCCGTGGCGTGGGGAGGGGGCTTTCTGTCGAGACCGGATCCCTTAACGACTCAGGCCATTGCCTCGCTGGCGCCGTTACCTGAAGTGCTTACTCCTGTTCAGCAAGACGCGTTAGCGCAGCGAGGCACCATTCCGTCCACGTTTATCACCGAAACGCAGCAGCAGCTTGCCCGACTGGATAAGCTGCCACCTGACTGGAATATTTCCTACAGCCTTCAGTTGTTAGCGCAACTCCAGACATTGCAGCCGGAGGAAGCGAAGTCGCTCACCGTGCAGTGGAAGCAAAAAATTAACGCGGCAGCGTTACCTGTCGATTCCATGAACAGCTGGTATCAGGGAATGATGAAGCTTCAGCAACTGAGCCATAGGCTGAGTAGTCTGGATGAGCAAAAAGGAAAATATATCACGGTAAGTGAGCTTAAATCGGTGGTTTTTTCGACAATACAGTCCTTTAACCAAACCATACCGGCTGAAGAACAACTCCGGCGCCTGTCAGAGCATAGTGCTGAAAGTGCGCTTCCTGAAGCCGAAAAAACCCAGCTGGAGTTGCGTCTAAGACAGCTGGCAACGCGTTATGCTCAAATCAAACAGGATTTTTCTGCTCAGTGAATGCGGGTGTGGAGAAACGATGTGCAGAAATAAGCGGGAGGGTAAAGTGTCCCCTGCAGGAATCGAACCTGCAACTAGCCCTTAGGAGGGGCTCGTTATATCCATTTAACTAAGGGGACGAGGCGGCATGAGTATAGCCTTATTTACACTTTGCGTTAAGCGCATCGCCGCCTGACTGCTCAAAGAGTCACCATTCAGGTCGTTTTTTTTGTCGATTTATCATCATCTTCCCGTGCCTTAAGCTCAGCTTTGCGTTTGTTTGACATGTCGTTACGGATTTGGGCGTGGCTTAACAGCGCGAAGATAAACGTTCCACCGCAGATGTTTCCCGCCAGCGTCGGAAGGGCAAACGGCCAGAAGAAATCGCTCCAGTGAAGCGTACCGTTAAAGACCAGATAGAGGATTTCAACGGTCCCGACCACAATATGCGTGGTGTCCGCCAGCGCAATCAGCCAGGTCATCAGTATGATCACGACAATTTTGGCGCTGCCTGCTGAAGGGAACATCCACACCATCGTGGCGATAATCCAGCCGGAGATGATGGCATTCGAGAACATCTCGACCGGCGTGTTTTTCATTACATCCATGCCGATTTTTACAAACGCATCCCGTGTGGGTTCATCAAATATCGGCATATATTCAAACGCCCAGGCCGCGATGCCCGTGCCGATGATATTTCCCAGCAGGACCACGCCCCAGAGCCGCATCAATAAACCGAAATTCCCGAGTGTGGGGTTTTGCATCACCGGCAGAACCGCGGTCACCGTGTTTTCAGTAAATAGCTGCTGGCGGGCCATGATGACGATAATAAAGCCGAAGGTATAACCGAGGTTCTCGAGTAAAAAACCGCCGGGTACGCCCTCCAGCTGCACATGAAATATCCCTTTCGCAAGCAGAGATGCTCCCATTGAGAGCCCTGCAGCGATGGCTGACCAGAAGAGAGCCATCGCGTCGCGCTCCATCTCTTTTTCACCGTCCTGGCGGATATGCTCGTGAATGGCCATCGCGCGGGAAGGGAGTCGATCTTCGTCAATTTCTATTTTCTCGCCGCGCGCTTTCTCCTCGCTTTCAATTTCAAGTTCCTCATTGCTCTCGCCAATTTTTTCTTCGCCCACTTCTTTCATATATGCTCCCGGAGATTGATCTTTCTGTTAAGCGTAGCGGCTTTTGTCGGGATGCCTGTGGGGATGCTCTTAAATTGGCAGCAATGACAACAAAGGTGATACATCTCTTTCAAAGGCATTATAAAATTGCCAGCGAAACGAATTCTAAAAGCCAGGCTATGCTGAGATCAGAGTCACGGTGGTTACTGCCCGTAATTGTGCTCATAGACATCGGTAAACGTGCTGTTACAATCGCTTGCACGTTTACAGACGGAGCATCAGGCTCCGTTACGGATGGCAATCAACGATAGCCATACTGAACAGGGAGATTTTTATGAAACTTCGGCTGTCGGCGCTTGCGCTGGGCGCGACGATGCTTGTGGGCTGCGCCAGCTCTGGGGAGCAAACGGGCCGCTCCGATCCTCTCGAAGGATTTAACCGCTCCATGTATAGCTTAAACTACAACGTGCTGGACCCGTATGTGGTTCGCCCGGTGGCAGTGGCATGGCGCGATTATGTTCCACAGCCCGCGCGTAACGGGTTAAGTAACTTTACCAGCAACCTCGAAGAGCCTGCGGTAATGGTGAACTACTTCCTGCAGGGCGACCCCTACCAGGGGATGGTCCACTTTACCCGCTTCTTCCTGAACTCCATTCTGGGGATGGGCGGCTTTATTGACGTCGCAGGCATGGCGAACCCGAAACTGCAGCGTGAACAGCCGCACCGTTTTGGTAGTACGCTGGGGCATTATGGTGTCGGTTACGGCCCTTACGTTCATCTGCCGTTCTATGGCAGCTTCACCGTGCGTGATGACGGCGGTGATATGGTCGATACGCTGTATCCGGTTCTGTCATGGCTGACCTGGCCGCTGTCGGTGGGTAAATGGACGGTGGAAGGGATTGAAACCCGCGCGCAATTGCTTGACTCTGATGGCCTGCTGCGCCAGTCTTCTGACCCGTACATTATGGTACGTGAAGCGTACTTCCAGAATCATGACTTTATTGCCAACGGCGGTAAGCTGAAGCCGGAAGAGAATCCAAACGCGAAGGCGATCGAGAACGAACTAAAAGATATCGATTCTGAGTAAATAAAAAAGGTGAGCAATGCTCACCTTTTTTGATTCTGTCGCGGTTAGAACGCGTAGTTGAAGTTCATGCCGTACAGCCAGGCTTTACCTTCGGAAGAGAACTCATACGGACCTTCCTTGAAGTTAACTTTTTGACCGTGCATATAAGATATGCCCGCATCAATAGAAGCATCCTTGTTAAATGCATAGGTCGCGCCAGCGCTCAGCCAGAAGCGGTCCTGATCCGGAATCGAGATAGAGCGTTTGTCTGCTGGTACCGGACTATCATCGAAGGCAATACCGGTGCGGAATGTCCAGTTGTCATCCATATAATAGGTTGTACCCAGCGCGATGCGGTAAGCATCACGGAAGCTCTCATCTTTATAGAAGAGCGTGTCGCCGTTGCTATTGGTCGCCTTCAGCTCCTGGAACTGGCTCCAGCTGGTGTAGGTTAGGCTATAGTGAACTGCCCACTGTGGCGCCACTTTGTTATAACCTGACAATTCCCACATTTCTGGTAAGTGCAGGCTCAGAGAGCCGCCAGTGGTTTGGCCATTGGTTCCCATTGGCAGACCGAAGTTGCCGAGGATCTGGTTATAAGCAGAAGGGAGGCTGCTTTTGTAATCTCCATCAAAATCGATTTTTACTTCTGAACGGTAGGTAAAGCCGTAACGGTTGTTTTTATCGAGTTCATAAAGGATACCGGCGTTCCAGCCAAAGCCCCACTCATCGCCCTTCAGATAAGCGATCTGAGTATCCGCTGGGATACCAGCCACACGCTGTGCCAGGGCTGGTGGAAGTGCGCCTGAGCCAGCGACGACTTTGCCCAGGTCACCTGCGTAACGTTCGATCTTCGCTTTAGCATAAACAGCGTCAAAGCCAACGCCGAAACTCCAGTGATTATCCAGACGGTAAGCACCGCTCAGGTTCAGGTTCAGGGTTTCCAGGTCGGTTTTACCGCCAAACGCTCCAGCTGCATAGTCGTTATTGAACTCGGTTGCTAAACCGTAGTTAGAGGTCACGGATGCGCCCCAGCCGAACTGGTCGTTAATCGGCGCCACGAAGTGCATGTTTGGAACCCATGCCGTTGGGGCAATGTTATCCGATTTCAGATCTGCACCTGTCGGAGAACGGCCCGAGATATCAACACCTGGATCGACAAAAATTGCACCGGCAGAGAAAGTCGGACGATCGAACATCATGATCAACGCGGGGTTACGACTCGCGTTACCCGCATCATCAGCAATAGCGCCTTCCCCGGAATACGCACGGCCAAGGCCAGAGGAAGAAAATTCGTTTAACTGAAAGCCCGCTGACCAGGCGGAAGTGGAGACGAGTGCCACTGCGACTGCCAGCGCAGTCTTGTTGAACAGGGTTTTCTGGCTCATGACCATAACCTCATTGAGTTATTTTTATTCAATAATTGTTACATACCGTAACAGGAGCGCGAAGTGTAGGGTCTGAGGTATGACAGACAAATCAGACCAGTGGCCAGAGTATAGGTCTGACCAGCCAGAATGTTGCAAGTTTGTTTATTAATATTTTCAAACATGTTTCGCGAAACGAGATCTGGTTGGCAAAATTGTGACCATCGCGACTCACCCAAAAGGGTGGTTTTTGTTCTGGATCATTTTTTAGTGTGATATTGGTCACTTATCCGTTTTTGCGCCATTAACGGCTGGAGAGAGCCCGCGCCGGGGCGTAAAATATCAGCATCGTGTTTATCTCGCGCGCTGCGCGAATACAGAGGAAATTGAGCTATGAGTAAATGCAGTGCTGATGAAACCCCGGTTTGCTGCTGTATGGATGTTGGGACCATCATGGACAACTCCGATTGCACCGCGTCTTACAGCCGTGTGTTCACTAACCGTGCCGAAGCGGAAGAGACCCTGGCCGCGCTGAGCAAGCGTGCGCGTGATGTTGAATCCGATCCGTGTGAAATCAAGTCGACCTTCACCGAAGTGGAAGGCGGCGTGAAGCTGGACATCGACTTTGTTTTCGCCTGCGAAGCAGAAACGCTGATTTTCCAGCTGGGTCTGCGTTAATCCTTTTTGCCCGGCGGCGCTTCGCTTGCATGGGCCTACGATCGTGTAGGCCGAGTAAGGCAACGCCGCCACCCGGCAACAAACCGCACAAATGCCCCTGCCATGCAGGGGCATTTTCTTTTTCTTCTCTGTGTTTTAGCTCGCATTTTTTCGTTTCCCCGATTGGCTGAATGTAAAAAAATGGTTAAGACTATTATCAGGTCAGACCACTTTATGTTTGCGAAAAATTTTTTACAGGGGAGTGTTATGAGTCAGGCATTACCGCTAATTACCCGTCAGGGCGATCGCATTGCCATAGTCAGTGGATTGCGAACGCCATTTGCGCGTCAGGCAACGACGTTTCATGGCATACCGGCCGTTGACCTGGGGAAAATGGTAGTGGGGGAGATGCTGGCTCGCAGCGAAATTCCGCCTGAGGTCATCGAGCAGCTGGTGTTCGGTCAGGTCGTGCAGATGCCTGAAGCTCCCAATATTGCGCGGGAAATCGTACTCGGTACCGGGATGAACGTGCATACCGATGCCTACAGCGTCAGCCGCGCCTGCGCAACCAGTTTCCAGGCCGTGGCTAACGTCGCCGAAAGCCTGATGGCGGGCACTATTCGCGCCGGAATTGCGGGTGGGGCTGACTCCTCTTCGGTACTGCCGATTGGGGTCAGTAAAAAGCTGGCGCGTATCCTGGTCGATGCCAACAAAGCCCGTACAACGGGTCAAAAACTCAAACTCTTCTCGCGTTTACGTCTGCGCGATCTGATGCCCGTGCCACCTGCCGTAGCGGAATACTCCACCGGCCTGCGCATGGGCGATACCGCCGAGCAGATGGCGAAAACCTACGGCATTACCCGTGAACAGCAGGATGCGCTGGCGCATCGCTCACATCAGCTTGCGGCAAAAGCCTGGTCGGAAGGCAAGCTGACCGATGAGGTCATGACCGCCTACATTCCACCCTATCGCGAACCGCTTGCGGAAGATAACAATATTCGCGGCACCTCGACGCTGGCGGATTACGCAAAGCTGCGCCCGGCGTTTGACCGCAAGCACGGCACGGTGACGGCGGCGAACAGTACGCCGCTGACGGACGGGGCCGCCGCCGTGATCCTTATGACCGAATCCCGCGCGAAAGAGCTGGGCATCACTCCCCTGGGCTATTTACGCAGCTATGCCTTCACCGCCATTGATGTCTGGAAGGACATGTTGTTAGGTCCGGCATGGTCCACGCCGCTGGCGCTGGAGCGCGCGGGGCTGACGATGGCTGATTTAACCCTGATTGATATGCATGAAGCGTTTGCCGCGCAGACTCTGGCAAACGTTCAGCTACTGGCAAGCGAGCGTTTCGCGCGCGATGTGCTGGGCCGCGCCCATGCCACAGGCGAAGTGGATCAGAGTAAGTTCAACGTGCTGGGTGGTTCTATCGCCTACGGTCACCCGTTTGCCGCCACCGGTGCGCGAATGATCACGCAAACATTACATGAACTCCGTCGCCGCGGCGGCGGGTTTGGCCTCGTAACCGCCTGTGCGGCGGGTGGCCTTGGCGCAGCAATGGTTCTGGAGGCTGAATAATGGATATGCCATCTGCATTTAATCTGACGGTTCGCCTCGATAACGTGGCCGTTATCACTATTGATGTGCCTGATGAAAAGATGAATACCCTGAAGGCCGAATTTGGTGTTCAGGTGCGCGCGATGCTAAAGCAGATCCGCGAAAACAAAGCCATTCGCGGCCTGGTGTTTATCTCTGCCAAACCCGACAACTTTATCGCCGGGGCGGATATCAACATGATCGACCGGGCGCAAAACGCACTGGAAGCCGAAGAGCTGGCGCGTCAGGGCCAGCAGGTAATGTCGGAGATCAACAGCCTGCCGATCCCGGTTATCGCAGCGATCCACGGCGCCTGTCTGGGCGGTGGGCTTGAGCTGGCGCTGGCATGTCACAGCCGGATTTGTACTGACGATGCAAAAACCATTCTGGGCCTGCCGGAAGTGCAGCTGGGTCTGCTGCCTGGTTCTGGTGGAACGCAGCGATTGCCGCGCCTCGTGGGCGTCAGCACGGCGCTGGAGATGATCTTAACCGGTAAACAGCTGCGCGCCCGTCAGGCGCTAAAAGCCGGTCTGGTCGATGACGTCGTGCCGCAGTCTATTTTACTGGAAGCCGCCGTCGAGCTTGCGCTGAAAGGGCGTCAGGCAAAACGTCCTTTGCCGGTACGCGAGCGCGTGCTGGCTGGCCCGCTGGGAAGAACGCTTCTGTTCAACATGGTGGGCAAAAAGACTGAACAAAAAACCAAAGGCAACTACCCGGCGGCAAAGCGGATCCTGGAAGTGATCGAAACCGGGCTGTCGCGGGGCAGCAGCAGCGGCTATGCCGCGGAGGCCAAAGCCTTTGGCGAACTGGCGATGACGCCGCAGTCACAGGCGCTGCGCAGCATCTTCTTCGCCAGCACGGACGTGAAAAAAGATCCCGGCAGCGAGGCTGAGCCTGCACCGCTGCGTGCCATTGGCGTACTGGGTGGGGGGCTCATGGGCGGCGGTATCTCTTTTGTTACCGCCAGCAAAGGCAAATTACCTGTACGTATCAAAGACATCAATCCGAAGGGTATCAACCACGCGCTGCAGTACAGCTGGCAGAACCTTGATCAAAAGGTGAAACGCCGCCATATCAAAGCAAGCGAGCGTGATAAAACCCTGGCGATGATCTCCGGTACGACGGATTACAGCGGTTTTGCGCGCCGCGATCTGGTGATTGAAGCCGTGTTTGAAGATCTGGCGCTTAAGCAGCAGATGGTGGCAGACGTTGAGCAACATTGTGCTCCGCATACCATTTTTGCTTCCAATACGTCGTCATTACCGATTGGCGATATCGCGGCGAAAGCCGCGCGTCCGGAGCAGGTGATTGGGCTGCACTTCTTTAGCCCGGTCGAAAAAATGCCGCTGGTGGAAGTCATTCCACACGCGACGACCAGTCCGCAAACCATCGCCACGGTAGTCAAACTTGCGAAGAAGCAGGGGAAAACGCCGATCGTAGTAGCAGATAAGGCCGGCTTCTACGTTAACCGCATTCTGGCTCCCTATATTAATGAAGCCATGCGATTGCTGACGGAGGGAGAGAAGATCGAGCACGTCGACGAGGCGCTGGTAAAGTTTGGTTTCCCCGTAGGTCCAATCCAACTTTTGGATGAGGTGGGAATAGACACCGGCACTAAAATTATACCAGTGCTGGAAGCCGCATATGGCGATCGTTTCAGCCCACCTGCAAATATTGTTTCTGCGATTTTGAAGGACGATCGCAAAGGCAGAAAAAATGAACGCGGTTTCTATCTTTACGGCGCGAAAGGGCGTAAAAGCAGGAAACAGGTCGACCCTTCGGTTTATGGACTTATTACGACTTCTGGTCAGGGAAAACTCTCCGCCGTTCAGTGCGCTGAGCGCTGCGTGATGATGATGCTCAATGAAGCGGCGCGCTGCTTTGGTGAGCAGGCGATCAAGAGCGCGCGCGATGGAGACATTGGTGCGGTATTTGGCATTGGTTTCCCGCCGTTCCTTGGCGGCCCGTTCCGTTACATGGATACGCTCGGCGCGGGTGAAGTGGTTGCAATCCTGCAACGTCTGGCTTCGCAGTATGGTCCACGGTTTACACCGTGTGACCAATTATTGCAGATGGCGGAACGGGGCCAGACATTTTGGCCAGCAAGGGAAACTGTCCTCGTAAGCTGAGGTCAAAGAAGGGTAAATCCTGAGGTGAAGGAACCTGTTCTGGCGATTTTGTAAACAGAGATTGACTATACTTACGCCATTGAGGTAAAAAACAGCGTTTCATTCACCGAATGGATCAGGCACAATGCCCGGCCATCGGGTTTTCTACCTCTCAGCATTTATCGCGGGTAGTTAACGCCGGTGATTCTGGTTAACAAAAGCGGTGCAATATGCAAGTTTTTATCATGCGTCACGGCGACGCGGCACTCGATGCCGCCAGTGACTCAGTACGTCCTTTGACCGTCTGTGGCTGCGACGAATCTCGTCTGATGGCGACCTGGCTTAACGGTCAAAAAGTGGACATCGAACGCGTTCTGGTGAGTCCGTTCCTGCGTGCAGAACAGACGCTGGACGTGGTAGGGGAGTGTATGAACCTACCATCCAGCGTGGATGTTCTCCCTGAACTCACCCCGTGTGGCGATGTAGGCCTTGTCAGCGCTTATCTTCAGGCGCTGTGCAATGAAGGTGTCGCTTCCGCGCTGGTCATTTCCCACCTGCCACTGGTTGGCTATCTGGTATCTGAGCTTTGCCCTGGCGAGACCCCGCCTATGTTCACGACATCCGCTATTGCCAATGTTTCTCTCGACGAAACGGGCAAAGGTGTCTTCAACTGGCAAATGAGTCCGTGCAACCTGAAGATGGCAAAAGCGATCTGACGTGACGTGCGATATGGCGGGGTGCAATGTGCTTCCCGCCATTCTGTCAGGGCAACTCTGGCGGTTGCCACTCTTCCACTTCAATCAACACCAGCAACGCGGCATCTCCGCCGTACTCTTTCGGTGCCTGATGAAAAGCCATCACGTGCGGGTGCTGCGCCAGCCACAGGGGCGTCTGTTGCTTGAGAATATGTTTACCGTGGCCATGCATTACGCAGGCGCAAAAAACATGTTCGCGACGGCAGGCGGCGATCAATGCCCCCAACTCCTGTTTGGCCTGCATCTGCGTTAAGCCGTGGAGATCGAGAAACAGCTCCGGCGAATAATCCCCGCGGCGTAATTTTTTCAGCTCAAAATGGCTGACGTCTTCGCGTACATACTTAACAGCCCCTTGCGTATTAAGCAGCGGCTGAAATTCATCTGAAAAATAGTGGCTGTTATCGGCCTGCTCCTGCAGCAGGCGTTTGACCGGGACTTCGCTGATTTTTTTACGCTGCGGGCGATGAACGATGGTGTCCTGCGCGATCTTACGCGTCCCGGTCATCAGCTGTCGGAAGAGCGCCTGATCCTCCTCGCTGAGCGATGTTTTCTTTTTCATTCGTCATTCTCATCTCGTATTTCCGATAGTGTACCCGACTAAACGCATTTTTTAACCTCAAGCGCGACGCGTCATTGCTGATTTATCGCCGTCTTCATGGCAAACTAGCCGCCGAAAATTATGCGAGCATGCCCTGGAGGAAAGAGTGGATAAAATATTTGTCGATGAAGCAGTAAACGAGCTGCATACCATACAGGACATGTTGCGCTGGTCGGTTAGCCGCTTCAGCGCCGCCAATATCTGGTACGGTCACGGTACCGATAACCCATGGGATGAAGCCGTGCAGCTGGTGCTGCCGTCACTCTACCTGCCGCTGGATATCCCGGAAGACATGCGCACCGCGCGCCTGACCTCCAGCGAAAAACACCGCATCGTTGAGCGCGTGATCCGCCGCGTGAACGAGCGTATTCCTGTCGCCTATCTGACCAACAAAGCCTGGTTCTGCGGCCACGAGTTCTATGTCGATGAACGCGTGCTGGTGCCGCGCTCGCC
Organism: Enterobacter sp. PI-10; assembly: GCF_027947695.1. Taxonomy (NCBI): domain Bacteria; kingdom Pseudomonadati; phylum Pseudomonadota; class Gammaproteobacteria; order Enterobacterales; family Enterobacteriaceae; genus Enterobacter; species Enterobacter sp. PI-10. The sequence continues at coordinate 230,438 of NZ_JAJNOG010000003.1, forward strand.
GATTGGTGAGCTGATTAACAACCACTTTGAAGGCCTGATCGGCCATCAGCCGCAGCACATTCTCGATATGTGTACCGGCAGCGGCTGCATCGCGATTGCCTGCGCGTACGCCTTCCCTGAAGCGGAAGTGGACGCCGTCGATATCTCCACCGACGCGCTGGCCGTGACCGAACACAATATTGAAGAGCACGGCCTGATCCATCACGTTACGCCAATTCGCTCCGATCTGTTCCGCGATCTGCCGACGCTGCAGTACGATCTGATCGTCACCAACCCGCCGTACGTCGATGCGGAAGATATGTCCGATCTGCCGAACGAATACCGCCACGAGCCGGAGCTGGGTTTGGCTTCTGGCTCTGACGGCCTGAAGCTGACCCGCCGCATTCTGGCCTGCGCGCCGGATTATCTGACCGACGACGGCGTTCTGATTTGTGAAGTGGGCAACAGCATGGTACATCTGATAGAGCAGTACCCGGATGTGCCGTTCACCTGGCTTGAGTTCGACAACGGCGGTGACGGCGTCTTTATGCTGACCAAAGCGCAGCTGCTCGACGCGCGCGAACACTTCAGCATCTATAAAGATTAATCCAGCGGGCTTCGGCCCGTTTCACAACGCTCAAACACAAACAACAACATCGGAGCCGTGATGGCAGGAAACACTATTGGACAGTTATTCCGCGTGACCACCTTTGGCGAGTCACACGGGCTGGCGCTGGGCTGTATCGTTGATGGCGTACCGCCAGGCATCGAACTGACCGAAGCCGATTTACAGCACGACCTCGACCGTCGTCGTCCGGGCACCTCTCGCTACACCACGCAGCGTCGCGAGCCGGACCAGGTCAAAATTCTCTCCGGCGTCTTTGAAGGCCGAACCACCGGCACCAGCATTGGTCTGCTGATTGAAAACACCGATCAGCGCTCCCAGGACTACGGCGCCATCAAAGACGTGTTCCGTCCGGGCCATGCCGACTATACCTACGAACAAAAGTACGGGTTCCGCGACTATCGCGGCGGCGGACGCTCTTCCGCCCGTGAAACCGCAATGCGCGTGGCGGCTGGCGCCATTGCCAAAAAATACCTGCAGCAGAAATTTGGTATCGTTATCCGCGGCTGTCTGACCCAGATGGGCGACATTCCGCTGGCGATCAAAGACTGGGATCTGGTCGAGCAAAACCCGTTCTTCTGTGCCGATGCCGACAAGCTGGACGCGCTGGACGAACTGATGCGCGGCCTGAAAAAAGAGGGCGACTCCATCGGGGCGAAAGTGACCGTGGTGGCCGATGGCGTCCCGCCAGGCTGGGGCGAGCCGGTATTTGACCGTCTCGACGCCGACATCGCCCACGCGCTGATGAGCATCAACGCGGTGAAGGGCGTTGAGATTGGCGACGGTTTTGACGTGGTATCCCTGCGCGGCAGCCAGAACCGCGACGAAATCACGAAAGCGGGCTTCCAGAGCAACCACGCGGGCGGCATCCTGGGCGGGATCAGCAGCGGGCAGCAGATTGTTGCCAACATCGCGCTGAAGCCAACCTCCAGCATTACCGTGCCGGGCCACACGATTAACCGCGATGGCGAAGAAGTTGAGATGATCACCAAAGGACGTCACGATCCGTGCGTGGGGATCCGCGCGGTGCCGATCGCAGAAGCGATGCTGGCGATCGTGCTGATGGATCACTTCCTGCGCCAGCGCGCGCAGAATGCGGATGTGACGACCACCATTCCACGCTGGTAAACATGAAAAAAACCGCAATTGCTCTGCTTGCGCTGCTTGCCAGTGGAGCCAGTCTGGCCGCCACACCGTGGCAAAAAATCACCCATCCGGTGGCGGGGAGCGCGCAGTCGATCGGCGCTTTTTCCAACGGCTGTATCCTGGGCGCGCAGGAACTTCCGCTGCAATCGGAGACCTATCAGGTGATGCGTACCGACCAGCGTCGTTACTTCGGCCACCCGGATCTGGTGCTGTTCATTCAGCGGCTGGGAAACCAGGTGCATAACCTGGGGCTTGGCACGATGCTGATCGGCGATATGGGGATGCCTGCCGGCGGTCGTTTTAACGGTGGACACGCCAGTCACCAGACCGGACTGGATGTTGATATCTTCCTGCAGCTGCCGAAAGCCCGCTGGACCGCCGCCCAACTGCTGAAACCGCAGGCGCTGGATCTGGTGGCGAGCGACGGCAAGCGCGTTGTGCCGTCCCTGTGGACGCGAGAGGTCTCCAGCATGATCAAGCTGGCGGCAGAAGATAACGACGTCACGCGGATTTTCGTTAACCCTGCCATCAAGCAGCAGCTCTGCCTGGATGCCGGAACCGATCGTGACTGGCTGCGCAAAGTGCGGCCGTGGTTCCAGCATCGAGCGCACATGCACGTTCGTCTGCGCTGCCCGGCGAATAGCCTGGAATGTGAAGATCAGCCGCTACCTCCGCCGGGCGATGGCTGCGGTGCGGAACTGCAAAGCTGGTTTGAACCGGCAAAACCTGGAACCTCTAAGCCTGAGAAGAAGACACCGCCTCCGCTGCCGCCTTCCTGCCAGGCGCTACTGGATGAGCATGTACTTTAATGGATAATTTCGTCGATCTGTTTATGGTGTCACCGCTGCTGCTGGTGGTGCTGTTCTTCGTGGCCATGCTGGCAGGTTTCATTGATGCCCTTGCGGGCGGCGGCGGGTTATTAACCGTACCCGCGCTGCTGGCGGCGGGCATGAGCCCGGCGCAGGCGCTTGCCACCAATAAGCTGCAGGCCTGCGGCGGCTCGCTCTCGGCGTCGCTCTATTTTATTCGCCGCAAGGTGGTGAGCCTGGCCGATCAGAAGCTCAATATCCTGATGACCTTTATCGGCTCAACGTCGGGCGCGCTGCTGGTGCAGCACGTGCAGTCGGATATTTTGCGCCAGATCCTGCCGGTGCTGGTTATCTGCATCGGTCTCTACTTCCTGCTGATGCCAAAACTCGGCGAGGAAGACCGCCAGCGTCGTCTGCACGGCCTGCCGTTTGCCCTGATTGCCGGGGGCTGCGTCGGTTTTTACGACGGTTTCTTCGGCCCGGGGGCAGGCTCGTTTTACGCGCTGGCGTTCGTGACGCTGGCCGGGTTTAACCTCGCCAAGTCGACCGCCCATGCCAAAGTGCTCAACGCCACCTCGAACGTCGGCGGCCTGCTGCTGTTTATCATTGGCGGCAAGGTTATCTGGGCAACCGGGTTTGTGATGATGGCAGGGCAGTTCCTGGGCGCGCGCGCGGGCTCGCGCCTGGTATTAAGCAAAGGGCAAAAACTGATTCGCCCGATGATCGTCATCGTCTCGGCCGTGATGAGCGCCAAACTACTTTATGACAGCCATGGACAGGAGATCCTCACCTGGTTGGGGATGCACTAATGAACAGTACGCATAAATACGAACAGCTGATTGAGATTTTCGACGGCTGTTTTGCTGACGATTTTAATACCCGTCTGATTAAAGGCGACGACGAACCGATCTATCTTCCTGCAGATGACGAGGTTCCGTATAACCGCATCGTCTTTGCCCACGGCTTTTACGCCAGCGGCTTGCACGAGATTTCGCACTGGTGCATCGCCGGAAAAGCGCGGCGCGAGCTGGTAGACTTTGGTTACTGGTACTGCCCGGACGGACGTGACGCCGCGACGCAGGGGCAGTTTGAAGATGTGGAAGTCAAACCGCAGGCGCTGGAATGGCTGTTCTGCGTCGCGGCGGGTTTCCCGTTCAACGTCAGCTGCGATAACCTCGAAGGCGACTTCGAGCCAGACCGTATCGTCTTCCAGCGCCGCGTGCATGCGCAGGTGATGGAATATCTTGAGAAAGGCATCCCGGAACGTCCGGCGCGCCTGATCGAGGCCTTACAGAATTATTACCACACGCCGGCGATCGCGGCGGAATGCTTCCCTTGGCCGGAAGATCTTTAACAGAGGAAAGAAGATGATCGCAGAATTTGAATCACGCATTCTGGCGTTAATTGATGACATGGTGGAACACGCCAGCGATGATGAGCTGTTCGCCAGCGGTTATCTGCGTGGTCACCTGACGCTCGCGGTAGCCGAGCTTGAAGCGGGGGACGATCACTCTGCCGACGCCGTTCACGAAGAAGTGACCCGCAGTCTGGAGAAAGCCATTCAGGCCGGGGAACTCTCTCCGCGCGACCAGTCTCTGGTGCTGGGCATGTGGGACAACCTGTTCCAGCAGGCAAAAGCGAAGTAAGTGTTTCACCACCCTCTCCCAGTGGGAGAGGGGCGGGGTGAGGGCCCCGGAACGCACCCTATTTAATCTTCTTCCCCTTCAGCAGTTTCCGCACCCACAATCGATTCGGATTCAGGCCCGCAAGCGTAATTCTGTCCAGCGGAATCGGCTCTCCGCTCATTTGCGCGGCTAAGACTTCGGCCAGCAGCGGCGCAGAACACAGCCCGCGAGAACCCAGCCCGCCGAGTATATACAGTTCCGGATAAACCGGAGCGCTCACCGCTTTATCCCGGTTATTAGCAAGGTCCTGATAAACCTCAAGCGTTGCCTGATAGTCCGGCACATTGCCCGCCATCGGCAGATGATCGCGGGTGGCGCAGCGCACGCCGCAGCGCGCGTCTCCGGCGCTGACGTCGACTTCTTTCGCCCACGCCGCATCCGGGAAGCAGTCAATCAGACGCTGGCGGTTCTGCGCCTGATCCACTTCGCTGTAGCGCATATCCGTTTCGCCACGATGATAGCTGGCCCCGATGCAGTGATGGCCGTTAGACGGATTTTGCGGCGTCAGATAGCCGTCATAGCACAGCACCTGGCGCAGTTTGCCGAGCTCAGGCGCGGTGGGAATATGGCTTACCTGGCCGCCAACAGGATAAACCGGCAACGACTCCGTCTGGGCAAACTGGCTGATGTGATGTCCGTTTGCCAGCACAACGCTGGCATGGCGTGCCTCTTTGCCATTAGCAAAACGCAGATCCCAGCATTCTGTCCGGCTCAGCGATTCAACCTTGTAGGCATACTGCACAGTCAGCCCGCGCGACTGCGCCAGGGTAATGACCGCCGCGGTCAGTTCAGCCGGGCACAGCCAGCCGCCGAGCGGATACTGAATGCCCCCACACCCGGTTTCCACGCCAGCGGTGTCTTCCACCTCTTGCGCACTTACCGCGCGGGCAATCTCTTCGGGCAGGCCCAGAGACAGCATCTGCGCGATCTTCTGCTGGCTCTTCTCATCCCAGCCGAGCTGCGTGACGCCGCACCAGTCATGGTCGAAGGCCACCGGAAGCGCGTCATAAAGGCGACGAGCGAAGGTAAACGCTGCCGGGAAAAACTGGAACAGAGCCGGGTCGTGCGCGCTTAAAAGCGGATAGAGCGCCCCCTGACGATTGCCGGACGCGCCGCTGGCGGGCGCGTCGTCAGCACAGTAGAGCGTGACCTGCCAGCCGCGCTGGAGAAGGGCGAGCGAGAGCAGGGCGCTGGCGATCCCGCCGCCAACGATCGCTACGTCGCGCGATGCGCTCGCGCGGCGCGCAAACCAGGGCGTCTGAGCGGGGATGTCCAGCGTCTGCTCCATCCTGCCGACCAGCATGTCGCGTTTGCGGCCAAAGCCTTTGGTCTTCTGCATGGTAAAGCCCGCCTCCTGCAGTCCGCGGCGGACAAAACCTGCCGAGGTGAAGGTGGCAAGCGTCGCGTCAGGACGAGCCAGCCGCGCCATCGCGTTAAACAGATGCTGGCTCCACATGTCCGGGTTTTTGGCAGGGGCAAAACCGTCCAGGAACCACGCGTCGACCTTCTGATTCATCGAATCATCGAGCCTGTCGGTCAGGTCGTTGATGTCGCCGAGCCATAAGTCCAGCGTGACGCGTCCGCCGTCCAGAATCAGACGGTGACAGCCGCCGGTGTGGGCCGGCCACTGCGCCTGAAGCTGTTCTGCCCAGGGCGCAAGCTCCGGCCAGCGCTGGTGGGCAAGCCGCAGATCGTGCGCGGTGAGCGGGAATTTTTCGAAACTGATGAAATGTAATCTTTGTAGCGTAGCCTCGGGGTGAGCAGCGTGGAACTGGTTAAACGCCTGCCAGAGGGTTAAAAAATTCAGCCCGGTGCCGAATCCACTTTCCGCGACCACAAACAGGCTCCGCGGGTGCGCCGGGAAGCGGGTGCTGAGCTGATTTCCGTCGAGGAAAACATAGCGAGTTTCTTCGAGTCCGTTATCATTAGAAAAATAGACGTCATCAAAATCTCGGGAAACAGGTGTACCCTCAGCGTTGAATTCGAGGTTGGCGGGTTGTATAGCGTTTTGTTTCACGTAAGTTACTCGTCTGACAGGCAGTGGCACGATCTTAACGATGTGAGTCCATCGGTGCAAATTTCCGCAGAAAATGTCTGATCGGACTTGTTCGGCGTACAAGTGTACGCTATTGTGCGACTCGAAACTTACTATAGTGCGACTTACAGAGGTATTGAATGAAACGTGCAGTGATTACTGGCCTGGGCATTGTTTCCAGCATCGGTAATAACCAGCAGGAAGTCCTGGCATCTCTGCGTGAAGGACGCTCCGGGATCACTTTCTCTGAAGAGTTTAAAGATTCAGGTATGCGTAGCCACGTATGGGGTAACGTCAAACTGGACACCACCGGTTTGATCGACCGCAAAGTGGTTCGTTTCATGAACGATGCCTCTATTTATGCTTATCTCTCCATGCAGGAAGCGATCAAAGATTCCGGCCTGAGCGAAGAGGTTTATCAGAACAACCCGCGCGTGGGTCTGATTGCCGGTTCCGGCGGCTCATCTAAAGCGCAGGTATTCGGTGCTGACGCAATGCGTAGCCCGCGTGGTCTGAAAGCGGTAGGTCCGTACGTGGTTACTAAAGCCATGGGTTCTGCGGTTTCCGCGTGCCTGGCGACCCCGTTCAAAATCCACGGTGTGAACTACTCCATCAGCTCCGCGTGTGCGACCTCCGCACACTGTATCGGTAACGCTGTTGAGCAGATCCAGCTGGGTAAACAGGACATCGTATTTGCTGGCGGCGGCGAAGAGCTGGGCTGGGAAATGGCCTGTGAATTCGACGCGATGGGCGCACTGTCCACCAAGTACAATGAAACCCCGGATAAAGCCTCCCGTACCTATGATGCGCACCGTGACGGTTTCGTTATCGCGGGCGGCGGCGGTATGGTTGTGGTTGAAGAGCTGGAGCATGCCCTGGCACGTGGCGCGCACATCTACGCTGAGATCGTGGGCTACGGTGCGACGTCTGACGGTGCCGACATGGTTGCGCCATCCGGCGAAGGCGCGGTGCGCTGCATGAAGATGGCGATGCACGGCGTTGACACCCCAATCGACTACCTGAACTCCCACGGTACCTCTACTCCGGTAGGCGACGTGAAAGAGCTGGGTGCGATCCGTGAAGTCTTCGGCGACAACAGCCCGGCGATCTCCGCGACTAAAGCCATGACCGGTCACTCTCTGGGTGCGGCTGGCGTGCAGGAAGCGATCTACTCTCTGCTGATGCTGGAAAACGGCTTTATCGCGCCAAGCATCAACATTGAAGAGATGGACGAGCAGGCTGCCGGCCTGAACATCGTGACCAAACCAACGGAAGCGACGCTGACTACCGTCATGTCAAACAGCTTCGGCTTCGGTGGTACCAACGCCACGCTGGTTATGCGTAAGCTGAAAGCATAAGTTTTAAGTTTGATTCCGAAAGGGAGCCATAAGGCTCCCTTTTTTATGCATTGACAAGCGGCTGATCTCACAGGCAAACTTCACCCCTCAACATTATCCTCACGATAATGCGTAAGCGTTTAACGTCAACCAACGCGCCTTAATCCTGATAATCAGGTAGAGGGGGCGTGGGATTTTCCCGCCTTACTCTTCATTTCGGAGTAAAGCATGACTGCAGTAACTCAAACAGAAACAACCCCTTCAGCGAACGTCTCGCTGTTCCGTATCGCCTTTGCGGTATTCCTGACCTATATGACCGTTGGCCTGCCGCTGCCGGTGATCCCGCTTTTCGTTCATCAGGAACTGGGCTATGGCAACACCATGGTCGGCATTGCTGTGGGCATTCAGTTTTTAGCCACGGTATTAACCCGCGGTTACGCCGGACGTCTGGCGGATCAGCACGGTGCCAAGCGCTCGGCGCTGCAGGGCATGTTTGCCTGCGGGCTAGCGGGCGGCGCCTGGCTGCTGGCGGCTCTACTGCCGGTCGATGCTGCGTATAAATTTGCGCTGCTTGTACTGGGCCGTTTAATTCTTGGCTTCGGTGAAAGCCAGCTGCTGACCGGCACCCTGACCTGGGGAATGGGGCTGGTGGGGCCTGCTCGTTCCGGTAAGGTGATGTCCTGGAACGGTATGGCCATCTATGGCGCGCTGGCTGCCGGTGCGCCGCTTGGGCTGCTTATCAATAGCCAGTTTGGATTTGCGGCATTGGCCGCAACCACCATGGTTTTACCTCTGCTGGCGTGGGCGTTTAACGGCTCGGTGCGTAAGGTGCCCGCGCACAAAGGCGAGCGACCTTCCCTGTGGAGCGTGGTAGGCCAAATCTGGCAGCCGGGTCTTGGCCTGGCGCTGCAGGGCGTGGGTTTTGCGGTGATTGGGACGTTCGTTTCGCTCTATTTTATGAGCCGTGGCTGGGCGATGGCCGGTTTTACGCTCACCGCTTTTGGCGGCGCGTTTGTGCTAATGCGCGTCTTCTTCGGCTGGATGCCGGATCGCTTTGGCGGCGTGAAGGTGGCGGTGGCGTCGCTGGTGATTGAGACCATCGGTCTGCTGCTGCTGTGGAATGCTCCCGTGGCTTCCGTTGCGTTGCTTGGTGCGGCGCTGACCGGCTGCGGCTGTTCACTGATCTTCCCGGCGCTGGGTGTTGAAGTGGTGAAGCGCGTGGCCCCGCAGGTGCGCGGTACGGCGCTGGGCGGCTATGCGGCGTTTCAGGATATCTCATACGGGGTAACCGGACCGCTGGCCGGGGTGTTAGCCACCTCGTTTGGCTATCCGTCCGTCTTCCTGGCAGGTGCGGTTTCCGCGGTGGTTGGGATTGTGGTGACGCTGGTGGCGTTTCGCAGGACTTGAGCCGTTGTAGGCCCGGTAAGCGCAGCGCCACCGGGCCAAACCTCAGACAACCAGCCAGAAAATCGCCAGTGCAATCAGTAGCGCAATAAACATCAACCCCGGACGCGCGGAGAGCGTTCTGAAGGTTTCCACGACCGGCGCAAACAGCGGGCTGTAGATCGGCTGAATGTTTCTTACCTCCGGCACGCCGCCTTCACGCTCTGCGCGGCGAACGAAGATCTGGTTGAGCAGATCCTGCACCTGCGCGGTGGTCAGTACCGTCTGCGGCGTGGCCTGCCAGTTTTGCTGGGCGTAATCCCGAATCACCTCGAACTCGTGCGGCTCAAGCGGCTGTTTCAGCGCGGCCTGGACGGTATGCAGGGTAGGGGCGCTCTGGGTGCTGAGCGTCTGGCGCGCCTGAAGCCAGGTCACCAGATGAGTAAACTGTTTGGCCGGGATTAACTCACCCGCCTTCACGCCGGACAGCTCCAGCATGGATTGCCAGATAAGCTTCGTCGGCTCGCCGGTGGCCGCTGCCAGCTTCGTCACCATCTGCTTGAGCGTATTGTGCTCCGCGGGCAGCAGCGGACGCTCGGTCGCCGGGCGCACCTGTGGCTGCGGAATAGACAGCTCGTTATTCTGCAGCAGGGTCAGCACGGTTTTGAGCTGGTCGGGCGTCAGCTGGCCCAGCGCGGTCTGACCATACTGCTGGCGAATAAAATCACTTACCGCCTGGCGGTTATTTCCCTGACCCAGCAGCTCCGTCAGCTGAGAAACAATCTGGCGGGTGGTGTGGTTCTGCTGCGCGGTCGTAATACGCTGGTTCAGATTTTGTTCGGCCGCCGGGAAATGGCGCGACTGCAGCGGTGCGTCGTTTCTCACGCCTAAATCATGCTTTACCCCGGCCCAGACTTCCGCGTTCTGCTGCGAAGTCAGCGCAATCAGGCGCGTGATCAGTCGCTCCAGCACGGTGCGCTGTTGCGTGGATAGCGGTTGTTCACCGGCAACGTTTGGCGTGACCGGGCCTTCACCTGGAGGGCGTGGCGGCGTACCTGAAATGGGCTGCATCGTCAAAAATCCTTAAAGTCAAAACTCAGCGTAAACCTGGCAGACGTATATGCCTGGCGGCCAGATTATGGCACACTTGGCAGGTTTTCTTCCTCTCAAACAGGTACTCAGACGTGAAAATCCTCGTTGATGAAAATATGCCTTACGCCCGTGAGCTGTTTAGCCGCCTGGGTAACGTAAAGGCTGTTCCTGGTCGCCCGATCCCGGTCAACGAACTGGACGATGCCGACGCCCTGATGGTGCGCTCGGTGACCAAAGTAAATGAGGCGTTGCTCGCCGGTAAGGCGATTAAGTTCGTTGGGACCGCAACGGCAGGGACCGATCATGTGGATGATAAATGGCTGAAGCAGGCCGGAATCGGTTTTTCCGCCGCACCGGGCTGCAACGCCATTGCAGTCGTGGAATACGTTTTCTCCTCGCTGCTGATGCTGACCGAGCGCGACGGTTTTGCGCTGAAAGACCGCACCGTGGGGATTGTCGGCGTGGGTAACGTCGGCGGGCGCCTGCAAAAGCGCCTGGAAGCGTTAGGGATCCGCACGCTGCTGTGCGATCCGCCGCGCAAAGACAACGGCGAGGACGGGGATTTCCGCTCGCTGGACGAGCTGGTTGAACAGTGTGACGTGCTGACGTTCCACACGCCGCTGTTTAAAGAGGGTCCGTATAAGTCGCTGCATCTTGCCGATGAGGCGCTCATTCGCCGTCTGAAGGCTGGCACTATTCTGATAAATGCATGTCGTGGTCCGGTAGTCGATAACGCCGCCTTGCTGACGTGTCTGAACGAAGGACAAGATCTCAGCGTGGTGCTGGACGTCTGGGAGCCGGAGCCGGACCTCAACGTTGAGCTGCTTAACAAGGTGGACGTGGGCACCGCGCATATCGCCGGTTATACCCTCGAAGGGAAAGCCCGCGGCACGACGCAGGTCTTCGAGGCCTACAGCGCGTTTATCGGCCATCCGCAGCAGGTGGCGCTGGATACCTTACTCCCCGCACCTGAATTTGGCCGCATTACTCTCCGCGGCCCGCTCGATCAGGCAACGCTGAAAAGGCTGGTGCATTTGGTGTATGATGTGCGCCGCGATGATGCGCTGCTGCGTAAAGTGGCGGGGATCCCGGGCGAGTTTGATAAGCTGCGCAAGAACTACGTTGAGCGCCGCGAGTGGTCTTCCCTGTATGTGATGTGCGACGACGCCCTGGCGGCGACGCTGCTGCACAAGCTGGGGTTTAACGCCGTTCATCACCCGGCGCATTAATGTCTTCTTAATGCTCCCTGTCGGATACTCCGACAGGGACGCTTTTTTATTTCTGGAGTAAACCACCATGTCTGAAGGCTGGAACATTGCCATTTTAGGTGCCACGGGTGCCGTGGGCGAAGCCCTGCTCGAAACGCTTGCTGAGCGTCAGTTCCCGGTGGGCGATATCTATGCGCTGGCGCGTACCGATAGCGCGGGTGAGCATCTGCGTTTTAACAGTAAATCCGTCATGGTTCAGGATGCGGCGGCGTTCGACTGGACGCAGGCGCAGCTGGCGTTTTTCGCTGCAGGTGCTGAAGCCACTGCGGCGTACGTTGAAGAGGCGACCAACGCAGGCTGCCTGGTCATCGACCTGAGCGGCCTGTTCTCCATGGAGCCGGATGTGCCGCTGGTGGTGCCGGACGTGAACCCGTTTGTGCTGGCTGACTACCGCAACCGTAACGTCATTGCGGTGCCGAACAGCCTGACCAGCCAGCTGCTGACTGCACTGAAACCGCTGATCGACGACGGCGGCCTGTCGCGCATTACCGTCACCAGCCTGCTGTCCGCGTCCGCAAACGGCAAAAAGGCCGTTGACGCGCTGGCCGGGCAGAGCGCGAAGCTGCTGAACGGCATTCCGATTGATGAAGATGATTTCTTTGGCCGCCAGCTGGCGTTCAACATGCTGCCGCTGCTGCCGGACCGCGAGGGCTCCGTGCGCGAAGAGCGTCGTATCGTCGATGAGGTGCGTAAAATTCTGCAGGATGATGGCCTGATGATCTCCGCAAACGTCGTGCAGTCCCCGGTCTTCTACGGTCACGCGCAGATGGTCGGCTTTGAAGCGCTGCGTCCCCTGGCGGCAGAAGAGGCGCGCGATGCGTTTGGCCGCGGGGAAGACATCGTCCTCTCCGAAGAGAGCGAGTTCCCGACGCAGGTGGGCGATGCCACCGGCAGCGCGCATCTTTCCGTTGGCTGCGTGCGGAACGACTACGGTATGCCGGAGCAGGTCCAGTTCTGGTCCGTTGCCGACAACGTTCGCTTCGGCGGCGCGCTGATGGCGGTCAAGATCGCTGAAAAACTGGTGCAGGAGTACCTGTACTGATGTCAGACGTGGAACAAAAGCCGGTTCATAAAATTGCCCTCGGTATTGAGTACGATGGCAGTAAATATTATGGCTGGCAGCGTCAGAATGAGGTGCGCAGCGTTCAGGAGAAGCTGGAGAAAGCGCTCTCTCAGGTGGCAAACGAGCCGATTAACGTCCTGTGCGCAGGCCGTACGGATGCCGGCGTTCACGGCACGGGGCAGGTGGTTCACTTTGAAACCACCGCCGTGCGTAAGGATGCCGCCTGGACGCTGGGTGTAAATGCGAATTTGCCTGGTGACATTGCGGTGCGCTGGGTGAAAGCTGTGCCGGATGATTTTCACGCGCGCTTCAGCGCCACGGCGCGCCGTTACCGCTACGTCATCTACAACCAGCGCCTGCGTCCGGCTGTGTTGAGCCAGGGCGTGACGCATTTTTATGAACCGCTCGACGCAGAACGTATGCATCGCGCGGCGCAGTGTCTGATTGGTGAAAATGACTTTACGTCGTTTCGTGCGGTGCAGTGTCAATCCCGTACGCCGTGGCGCAACGTCATGCACATCAACGTCAGCCGTTTTGGCGCGTATGTGGTGGTGGATATCAAAGCCAATGCCTTTGTACATCATATGGTTCGGAATATTGTGGGCAGCCTGATGGAAGTAGGTGCCGGACACCAGCCGGAGAGCTGGATTGCAGACCTGCTGGCAGCGAAGGACAGAACGCTTGCGGCAGCCACGGCGAAAGCGGAAGGATTGTATCTGGTCTCAGTAGACTATCCGGAACGATTTGACCTGCCGAAACCGCCAATGGGCCCGCTGTTTTTAGCGGACTAAACAAAGGTGCAATAAGGGCTTAGACAATATGGACGTAATACGTTTTCTGATTGATTTCATTCTGCATATTGATGTTCACCTGGCGGAGCTGGTCGCGCAGTACGGCGTCTGGGTTTACGCCATTCTGTTCCTCATTCTGTTTTGTGAAACCGGTCTGGTCGTTACCCCATTCCTGCCAGGGGATTCACTGCTGTTCGTTGCCGGGGCGTTATCGGCGTTACCCACCAATGACCTGAACGTGCATCTTATGGTTGTGCTGATGGTAATTGCCGCCATTGTCGGTGATGCGGTCAACTATACGATTGGTCGCGTATTCGGTGAGCGGCTTTTCAGCAATCCGGATTCGAAAATTTTCCGTCGCAGCTATTTAGATAAAACCCATGCGTTTTATGAACGCCATGGCGGTAAAACCATTATCCTTGCGCGTTTTGTGCCTATTGTGCGCACATTTGCACCGTTTGTGGCGGGAATGGGACATATGTCCTATCGTCATTTTGCCATGTATAACGTCGTGGGGGCGCTGCTGTGGGTACTGCTGTTTACCTACGCAGGCTACCTGTTTGGCGATCTCCCTGTGGTTCAGGAAAACCTTAAGTTACTGATTGTAGCGATTATTGTGCTTTCCGTACTGCCTGGCGTTATCGAAATTATTCGTCACAAACGTGCGGCGGCAAAACAAGCGAAGTAAATGCACGCTGGCGGTTCGACCACTTTTTTATCCAAAGTTTCGGGCTGTTATGTTTTAATGTGCAACATTCATGGTCTGTTGGAGGCAAAAATGGCATTATTCGCCTCTTATAGCAAAACTGGCATACGACCAGGTTCAGGCAGAAAGGTTATCAATGAGCTGGATTGAACGAATTAAAAGCAACATTACCCCAACGCGCAAAGCGAGCATTCCTGAAGGGGTATGGACGAAGTGTGATAGCTGCGGTCAGGTTCTGTATCGCGCAGAGCTGGAACGCAACCTTGAGGTGTGTCCGAAGTGTGACCACCATATGCGTATGTCGGCGCGCAACCGCCTGCATAGCCTGCTGGACGAAGGTTCTCTGGTAGAACTGGGCAGCGAGCTTGAGCCAAAAGACGTGCTGAAGTTCCGCGATTCCAAGAAATATAAAGATCGTCTGGCCTCCGCACAGAAAGAGACCGGCGAGAAAGACGCGCTGGTCGTCATGAAAGGCACCCTGCATGGGATGCCGGTTGTTGCCGCTGCGTTTGAGTTCTCCTTTATGGGCGGCTCAATGGGCTCCGTGGTCGGTGCGCGCTTCGTGCGTGCCGTTGAGCAGGCGCTGGAAGACAACTGTCCGCTGATCTGTTTCTCTGCCTCCGGCGGAGCACGTATGCAGGAAGCGCTGATGTCCCTGATGCAGATGGCTAAAACCTCTGCAGCGCTGGCGAAGATGCAGGAGCGCGGTCTGCCGTACATCTCCGTGCTGACCGACCCAACCATGGGCGGCGTCTCCGCGAGCTTCGCGATGCTGGGCGACCTGAACGTCGCTGAGCCAAAAGCGCTGATCGGCTTTGCGGGTCCTCGCGTTATCGAGCAGACCGTTCGTGAAAAACTGCCGCCGGGCTTCCAGCGCAGTGAGTTCCTCATCGAGAAAGGCGCCATCGACATGATCGTCCGCCGTCCGGAAATGCGCCTGAAGCTGGCGAGCATCCTGGCGAAGCTGATGAATCTGCCAGCGCCAAACCCGGATGAGCCGCGCGAAGGCGTGGTGGTACCGGATCAGGAACCCGAGGCCTGATAACTGAAAAGGGCAGGGCCGGTTGGCGCTGCCCTTTTGCTTTCTAATCTGTTAATGACAACCGGGCATTATGGAAAATAAAAGCATTCCCCAAGCCACGTCGCCCCTGGCCGCGTGGCTTTCTTATCTGGAAAACCTGCACAGTAAAACCATCGATATGGGGCTTGAACGGGTGAGCCAGGTTGCCGCGCGTCTTGATGTGCTCAAACCGGCACCTTTCGTGTTCACCGTCGCAGGGACAAACGGTAAAGGCACGACCTGCCGCACGCTGGAGTCCGTCCTGATGTCGGCCGGTTACAGGGTAGGCGTTTATAGCTCTCCACACCTGGTCCGCTACACCGAGCGGGTTCGCGTGCAAAATCGCGAACTGCCGGAATCCGCGCATACGGCGTCGTTCGCGGAAATTGAAGCCGCGCGCGGCGAGATCTCATTAACCTATTTTGAATACGGCACCCTGTCGGCCCTGTGGCTGTTTAAACAGGCGCAGATGGATGTGGTGATCCTTGAGGTTGGCCTCGGAGGACGTCTTGATGCAACCAATATCGTGGATGCAGATGTGGCGGTGGTCACCAGCATCGCGCTGGATCATATCGACTGGCTGGGTCCGGATCGTGAAAGCATTGGCCGCGAGAAGGCCGGTATTTTCCGCGCAAATAAACCCGCCGTGGTCGGCGAGCCGGATATGCCACACACCATTGCTGACGTAGCAAACGAGAAGGGCGCGCGTCTGCTGCGCCGCGGCGTTGACTGGCAGTATGAGGTTCAGAACAACGGCTGGCGCTTTAGCGACGCGCAGGGGGCACTGGATAACTTGCCGTTGCCGCAGGTTCCGCAGCCGAACGCGGCCACCGCGCTGGCGGCACTGCGCGCCAGCGGATTGGTGGTGAGCGAGCAGGCAATCCGCAACGGCATTCAGAGCGCAATTCTGCCCGGGCGTTTCCAGATTGTCAGCGAGTCACCGCGCCTGATTCTGGACGTGGCGCATAACCCGCATGCGGCGGCGTATCTCGCGGGACGTCTCAAATCGTTACCAAAAACCGGGCGCGTGCTGGCGGTTATCGGTATGCTTCATGATAAAGATATCGGCGGGACGCTGGCCTGCATGGAGAGTGTGGTCGATAGCTGGTATTGTGCTCCTCTGGAAGGGCCGCGCGGCGCGACGGCCGAGCAGTTGATGGAACATCTCGGCAAAGGCGCAATCTACAGTAGCGTGGCTCAGGCCTGGCATGCCGCGATGGCGGATGCTAAACCAGAAGATACCGTGCTGGTGTGTGGTTCATTCCACACGGTGGCACATGTCATGGAAGTGATGGACGCGGGGAGAACCGGTGGCGAGTAAGTTTCAGAACCGTTTAACAGGAACCATTGTGCTGGTCGCGCTCGGGGTGATTATTCTTCCCGGGCTGCTCGACGGGCAGAAAAAGCATTATCAGGATGAGTTTGCCGCTATTCCGCTGGTGCCGAAACCGGGTGACCGCGATGAGCCGGATATGCTGCCCGCGGCGACGCAGGCGCTGCCTGCTCAGCCACCGGAAGGCGCGGCGGAAGAGGTGCGCGCGGGCGATGCCGCAGCACCGTCGCTCGATCCGTCTCGCCTGGCGGCAGCGAGCAGCAGCGATATCGATCCGGTGCCGGTAGAGCAGCCTAAACCGGTTGAAAAACCGAAGCCGGTTGAGAAGCCGCAGCCGAAACCGCAGCGCGATAAAACGGCAGAACAGCTCGCCGCGGCGTCAGAAACCCCACCGCCAGCAAAACCGGCGCAGCAGGACGCTGCTGCCCCAACGGGTAAAGCCTACGTGGTGCAGCTCGGTGCGCTGAAAAACGCCGACAAAGTCAACGAGGTCGTGAGCAAACTGAGAAGTGCGGGATACCGTGTTTACACTTCACCTTCCACGCCGGTGCAGGGTAAAATTACCCGTATCCTCGTGGGGCCAGAAGCGTCTAAAGACAAACTGAAAGGGTCGCTGGGTGAGCTGAAGCAGATCTCCGGCCTGAGCGGTGTGGTGATGGGTTACAGCGCAAACTAAGTACGACCTGCTCCTTTAAGAGAGAGGCGATAAGCCACGGCGTTGAACATTTTTTCAGCGCCTTTTTTATTTACGCGCGGGAAGGAAATCCCTACGCAAACGTTTTCTTTTTCTGTTAGAATTCGCCCCGAACTGGATGACAGGGCGTTTAATCGTGGGACACATATGGTCTGGATTGATTACGCCATCATTGCGGTGATTGGTTTTTCCTGTCTGGTTAGCCTGATCCGTGGCTTTGTTCGTGAAGCGTTATCGCTGGTGACTTGGGGTTGTGCTTTCTTTGTCGCCAGTCATTACTACACTTACCTGTCTGTCTGGTTCACGGGCTTTGAAGATGAACTGGTCCGAAACGGAATTGCCATCGCGGTGCTGTTTATCGCAACGCTGATTGTCGGCGCTATCGTGAATTACGTGATAGGTCAGCTGGTCGAGAAAACCGGTCTGTCAGGAACGGACAGGGTGCTCGGGATCTGTTTCGGAGCGTTGCGAGGCGTGCTGATTGTGGCCGCGATCCTGTTCTTCCTGGATACCTTCACCGGGTTCTCCAAAAGCGAAGACTGGCAGAAATCGCAGCTCATTCCAGAGTTCAGCTTCATCATCAGATGGTTCTTTGACTATCTGCAAAGCTCGTCGAGTTTTTTGCCCAGGGCATAAACCCTGAGATGTGGCTTAACGAGGAAAAGACGAATGTGCGGTATTGTCGGTATCGCCGGTTTCATGCCGGTAAACCAGTCGATTTATGACGCGTTAACGGTGCTTCAGCACCGTGGGCAGGATGCTGCGGGTATCATCACCATTGATGCAAACAACTGCTTCCGTTTACGCAAGGCGAATGGCCTGGTAAACGATGTGTTTGAAGCCCGCCATATGCAGCGTCTGCAAGGTAATATGGGGATCGGTCACGTTCGTTATCCTACTGCTGGCAGTTCCAGCGCCTCTGAGGCACAGCCTTTCTACGTCAACTCACCGTATGGCATCACCCTTGCTCATAACGGCAACCTGACCAACGCGCATGAGCTGCGTAAAAAGCTGTTCGAAGAGAAACGTCGCCACATTAACACCACCTCTGATTCTGAAATCCTGCTCAATGTGTTCGCCAGCGAGCTGGATAACTTCCGTCACTATCCGCTGGAAGCAGACAACATCTTTGCCGCGATTGCCGCGACAAACCGTCAGATCCGCGGCGCGTACGCCTGCGTTGCGATGATCATCGGTCACGGTATGGTCGCCTTCCGCGATCCAAACGGCATTCGTCCGCTGGTGCTCGGTAAGCGCGACCTTGGCGACGGCCGTACTGAATATATGGTTGCCTCTGAAAGCGTGGCGCTGGATACCCTGGGCTTCGAATTCCTGCGCGACGTTGCGCCGGGCGAAGCGGTCTACATCACCGAGAAGGGGCAGCTGTTTACCCGCCAGTGTGCCGATAACCCGGTCAGTAACCCGTGCCTGTTTGAATACGTTTACTTTGCCCGTCCGGATTCCTTCATCGACAAGATTTCCGTCTACAGCGCGCGCGTCAACATGGGCACCAAGCTGGGCGAGAAGATTGCCCGCGAGTGGGATGATCTCGACATCGACGTGGTTATTCCTATCCCGGAAACCTCCTGCGATATCGCGCTGGAGATCGCCCGCATTCTGGATAAGCCATACCGTCAGGGCTTCGTGAAGAACCGCTACGTTGGCCGCACGTTTATCATGCCGGGGCAGCATCTGCGCCGTAAGTCCGTGCGCCGCAAGCTGAACGCCAACCGCGCGGAGTTCCGCGACAAGAACGTTCTGCTGGTGGATGACTCCATCGTTCGCGGCACCACCTCTGAGCAGATTATCGAGATGGCGCGTGAAGCGGGTGCGAAGAAAGTCTACCTGGCCTCTGCTGCGCCGGAGATTCGCTTCCCGAACGTGTATGGTATTGATATGCCAACCGCCAACGAGCTGATCGCTCACGGTCGTGAAGTGGATGAAATTCGTCAGATCATCGGTGCCGACGGCCTGATTTTCCAGGATCTGAACGATCTTATCGACGCGGTGCGTGCCGAGAATCCGGAAATTCAGCAGTTTGAATGCTCCGTGTTTAACGGTATTTACGTGACCAAAGACGTTGACCAGCAGTACCTCGACTATCTTGATTCACTGCGCAACGACGACGCCAAAGCCGTCCAGCTGCAGAACGATCTCGAAAGCTTAGAGATGCACAACGAAGGTTGATGCTCCGGCAGGTGAGGGCGAATGCCCTCACTTGCAACTCCCCGCAAAATCCTGCACAGTCTGCCCTGAAATCAGTAAGGGCGAAAATCATGAAACGACTCATTGTTGGGCTCAGCGGCGCCAGCGGCGCGATTTACGGCGTACGTTTGTTACAGGTTCTGCGTAGCGTGACGGACGTCGAAACCCATCTGGTGATGAGCCAGGCGGCGCGGCAGACCCTCTCTCTGGAAACCGATCTCTCCCTGCGCGATGTTCAGGCACTGGCGGACGTGGTTCACGATGCCCGTGATATCGCCGCCAGCATCTCCTCAGGCTCGTTTAAAACGACCGGCATGGTTATCCTGCCCTGTTCGATTAAAACGCTCTCCGGCATTGTGAACAGCTATACGGACACCCTGGTGACGCGCGCGGCGGATGTGGTGCTGAAGGAGCGGCGTCCCCTGGTGCTGTGCGTGCGGGAAACGCCGCTGCACCTGGGCCATCTGCGCTTAATGACGCAGGCTGCGGAGCTGGGGGCTGTCATCATGCCGCCGGTACCCGCGTTCTATCATCGCCCGACCTCGCTGAATGACGTGATTAATCAGACCGTTAACCGCGTGCTGGATCAGTTTGACATCGACCTGCCCGACGATCTCTTCACCCGCTGGCAGGGAGCCTGAATCTGTGCACAAAACAGGTGCATGAAAAGACAAGTTGCCCTGTTTCAGGGCAATTATGCAACGGTGATCATATCCTCGACATTTAATTCGTTTTTTCCCTTTTTCTCTTTCCGGTTCGTTCGGCAGACCTGCTATCTTTCACCATTAAGGCAATATCGCAACGTTTTATTAACATATTTAACGTCGAAGTTTTGACCAGACGGCAATGTGGCATAAGACCTGCAAGATGAAGCCTGCAACACAACACACAACACAATACATAATAAAATCACGGTACTTGAGGGTAAATGTATGAAGAAGACGGTTCTGGCTCTGTCTTTGCTCGTGGGGTTAAGTGCGGCAGCAGGTAGCTACGCAGCGCTTCCACAGACGGTTCGTATCGGTACAGACGCAACCTACGCGCCATTCTCTTCCAAGGATGCGAAAGGTGATTTCGTAGGGTTTGATATCGATCTGGGTAATGAAATGTGCAAGCGCATTGCGGTGAAATGCACATGGGTGGGCAGCGACTTTGACGCGTTAATCCCGTCGCTGAAAGCCAAGAAAATTGACGCCATTATCTCTTCTCTCTCCATCACCGAAAAACGTCAGCAGGAGATTGCCTTCTCTGACAAGCTCTACGCCGCGGATTCTCGCCTGATTGCGCCGAAAGGCTCCCCGATTAAGCCCACCATCGACTCTCTGAAGGGCAAACACGTCGGCGTGCTTCAGGGCTCGACGCAGGAAGGCTATGCCAATGCTAACTGGCGTGAGAAGGGCGTAGACGTGGTGGCTTACCAGAACCAGGATCTGATTTACTCTGACCTGGCGGCAGGCCGTCTGGATGCTGCATTCCAGGATGAAGTCGCCGCGAGCGAAGGCTTCCTGAAGCAGCCTGCGGGCAAAGAATTCGCGTTTGCTGGCCCGTCTGTAAAAGACAAAAAGTACTTTGGTGACGGCACCGGGATTGGCCTGCGTAAGGATGATACCGAGCTGAAAGCCGCCTTCGACAAAGCCTTTGCGGAGCTGCGTAAAGACGGTACTTACGACAAACTGGCGAAGAAATACTTCGACTTCAACGTATACGGTGAATAACACCTGACGGTAACGCACCGGAGAGGTGCGTTGCGGGAGCGGTTGACCCAATACAGTGCATTAAATGCACTGTATTGGATCGCTTTGTGCATACTTACGCATTTATAATGCAAAAATTCCCGCCTGAAGGGCATTAGTCTTTGCCTGGCAGAGGGGATTAATGGCACATTAGCACCACCCCGTCGTCGTAAAAATCCCGTATGAAGACAGTTTGTTGAGGATAAATATGAAAAAACTCGTGTTATCACTATCTCTGGTACTGGCCTTTTCCAGCGCCACCGCGGCATTCGCAGCCATTCCGCAGAAAATCCGAATTGGTACCGATCCAACCTATGCGCCGTTCGAATCGAAGAATTCAAAGGGTGAACTGGTCGGTTTTGACATCGATCTGGCCAACGAGCTGTGCAAACGCATCAAAGCACAGTGTACCTACGTTGAGAACCCGCTGGATGCGCTGATCCCGTCCCTGAAAGCGAAAAAAATCGACGTAATCATGTCCTCGCTCTCCATCACCGAAAAACGCCAGCAGGAGATTGCCTTCACCGACAAACTCTATGCGGCCGATTCACGTCTGGTGGTAGCTAAAGCTTCTGACATTCAGCCAACGCTGGAGTCGCTAAAAGGCAAACGCGTCGGCGTGCTGCAGGGCACCACGCAGGAAACCTACGGCAACGAACACTGGGCGCCGAAGGGGATTGAAATCGTCTCCTATCAGGGCCAGGAAAATATCTACGCTGACCTGACGGCAGGCCGAATTGATGCGGCATTCCAGGATGAAGTCGCGGCAAGCGAAGGCTTCCTGAAAACGCCGGTGGGTAAAGATTACAAGTTTGGCGGCCCGTCCATTAAGGACGTGAAGTTGTTTGGTGTGGGCACCGGTATGGGCCTGCGCAAAGAAGACAACGAGCTGCGTGAGGCGCTGAACAAAGCGTTCGCTGAAATGCGTGCTGACGGTACCTACGACAAGCTGGCGAAAAAGTACTTTGATTTTAATGTTTACGGCGGCTAATCGCCCCGTCAAATAACGTGCGGCCCCTCCCGCTGCGGGAGGGGAAAAGACACGGTTCCACCACTCACGATACGACAGGGCTCGCGGTATGCTGTACGGATTTTCTGGCGTTATTTTACAGGGCGCGCTTGTCACCCTTGAGCTGGCTATCAGCTCCGTGGTGCTGGCGGTGCTGATAGGTCTGGCAGGCGCAGGTGCGAAGCTTTCGGCGAACAAACCGCTGGCGCTGATTTTTGAAGGCTACACCACGCTTATTCGCGGCGTTCCCGATCTGGTGCTGATGCTGCTTATCTTTTACGGTCTGCAGATTGCGCTGAACAGCTTAACGGACGCGATGGGCATGGGACAAATTGATATCGACCCGATGGTGGCCGGTATTATTACCCTCGGTTTTATCTACGGCGCCTACTTCACCGAAACCTTCCGCGGCGCCTACATGGCCGTGCCGAAAGGCCACATTGAGGCGGCAACCGCATTTGGTTTTACCTCTTCACAAACGTTTCGTCGGATTATGTTCCCGGCCATGATGCGCTATGCGCTTCCGGGCATCGGCAACAACTGGCAGGTTATCCTTAAAGCCACGGCGCTGGTCTCGCTGCTCGGTCTGGAAGACGTCGTGAAAGCGACTCAGCTGGCGGGCAAGAGCACCTGGGAGCCGTTCTACTTTGCGGTGGTCTGCGGCGTGATCTATCTGGTCTTTACGACCGTCTCCAATGGTGTGCTGCTTCTTCTCGAGCGTCGCTACTCCGTGGGTGTGAAGAGGGCTGACCTGTGATTGAGATTATTCAGGAATACTGGAAATCGCTGCTGTGGACAGATGGCTACCGCTTTACCGGCGTGGCGATTACCCTCTGGCTGCTGATCTCCTCCGTGGTGATGGGCGGTATTCTGGCGGTGTTTCTCGCCATTGGCCGCGTGTCGAACAATAAATTCATCCAGTTCCCGATCTGGCTGTTCACCTACGTATTTCGCGGTACGCCGCTGTACGTGCAGCTGCTGGTGTTCTATTCGGGGATGTATACGCTTGAGATCGTAAAAGGCACTGAGATGCTGAATGCGTTCTTCCGCAGCGGTCTGAACTGTACGGTGCTGGCGTTGACGCTCAACACCTGCGCCTACACCACCGAGATTTTCGCGGGGGCGATTCGTTCGGTTCCATACGGTGAGATAGAAGCTGCGCGAGCCTACGGCTTCTCGTCGGTGAAACTCTACCGCTGCATCATTCTGCCGTCGGCCCTGCGTATTGCGTTACCGGCGTACAGTAACGAAGTGATTTTGATGCTGCACTCCACCGCGCTCGCTTTTACCGCGACGGTGCCGGATCTGCTCAAAATCGCGCGCGATATTAACTCCGCGACCTATCAGCCGTTTACCGCGTTTGGCATTGCGGCGGTGCTCTATTTAATTATCTCTTATGTTCTGATTAGCCTGTTCCGTAAGGCTGAAAAACGCTGGTTGCAGCATATAAAACCTTCTTCGACGCACTGAGAAAGATGATGGCTGAGAACAAATTAAACGTTATTGATTTGCACAAACGCTACGGCGAACATGAAGTGCTGAAAGGGGTGTCGCTGCAGGCAAATGCTGGCGACGTAATCAGTATCATCGGCTCATCCGGCTCGGGGAAAAGTACCTTCCTGCGCTGCATTAACTTCCTCGAAAAACCGAGCGAAGGCTCGATTGTGGTGAGCGGGCAGAATATTAACCTGGTCCGTGACAAAGACGGACAGCTGAAGGTTGCGGATAAAAATCAGCTACGCCTGCTGCGTACCCGCCTGACGATGGTTTTCCAGCACTTCAACCTCTGGAGCCACATGACGGTGCTGGAGAACGTGATGGAAGCGCCGGTTCAGGTGCTGGGCCTGAGCAAGCATGAAGCTCGCGAGCGCGCGGTGAAATACCTGGCGAAAGTGGGCATCGACGAGCGCCAGCAGATGAAATACCCGGTGCATCTCTCCGGCGGTCAGCAGCAGCGTGTCTCCATCGCACGCGCGCTGGCGATGGAACCCGAGGTGCTGCTGTTCGACGAACCGACCTCCGCGCTGGACCCCGAACTCGTTGGCGAAGTGTTGCGCATCATGCAGAAGCTAGCCGAAGAGGGCAAAACGATGGTGGTGGTGACGCACGAGATGGGCTTCGCCCGTAACGTCTCGAACCACGTTATCTTCCTGCATCAGGGGAAAATTGAAGAGCAGGGGCACCCGGACGAAGTGCTGGCGAACCCGCAAAGCCCGCGTTTGCAACAGTTCCTGAAGGGGTCGTTGAAGTAGATTTTGTCTTTCCCCTCTCCCTATGGGAGAGGGGCGAGTTGAGGGCATCAGGCCGCACCGCACTCCAACCTGTACACCCAGTCGTCATAGCGCACGCCGTCAATCTCATACGCCTTTTCCAGCACCTGCGTACGCACGAACCCGACTTTCTCCAGCACCCGCACCGACCCGCCGTTGTCCGCCAGGACATACGCGTTAATCGCTTTCACGCCGGTCTGGTTGAACGCATAATCACACACCGCGCGCAGCGCTTCGCTGGCGATACCTTTGCCCTGCGCGGCAGGCACAACCGTATAGCCGATATCCGCCTCTTCACGATTCTCTGCGCTGATTTGCAGGCCGATATCGCCCAGCGGCGTATCATCATCCCGCGCGCGAATAACAAACACATGAGCAGCAGCGAGTCGCGCGGCAAACACGCGTCGGGTCTCTTTTTCCGGGGCGATGGCGGCCATGTAGCGCATGATACTGCGATCTTCTCGTAGCGAGCGGAAGAAGGCCCAGTCAGTGGGTTCGAAAGGGGTGAGGTAAAGCCGGGGTGTGGTGATGGTTGCCATTGTTACGCCATATCTTCGGAACACGGCCTGTCACTGTACCATATTCACCGCACCACATCCCCCAGCGCCT
Organism: Enterobacter sp. PI-10; assembly: GCF_027947695.1. Taxonomy (NCBI): domain Bacteria; kingdom Pseudomonadati; phylum Pseudomonadota; class Gammaproteobacteria; order Enterobacterales; family Enterobacteriaceae; genus Enterobacter; species Enterobacter sp. PI-10. The sequence goes on from NZ_JAJNOG010000003.1 coordinate 255,270, forward strand.
CTTCTAATTCATACCAGCGGAACGCAAACCCGGCCGCTTCCAGCCGTTTGGGCAGTGCCCGCTGCCCGCCTAATACCAGAACAGACGCTTCACCCATCATCAGGCGAATAACCGTCGCAGGCACGCGCAAAATTGCCGGACGGTGCAGGGCATGCCCCAGCGCGTGGGCAAACTGTTCATTGCGCACCGGATACGGCGCAACCATATTGAACGGCCCGCGCAGATCGTTATCCAGCAGCCAGAGAATCCCGTTGACCATATCGTCGATATGGATCCAGGCCAGGTACTGACGACCATTACCGATGGGGCCACCGAGTCCGAGCCGGAAAGGGGGAAGCATCTTCGCCAGAATGCCGCCTTTCGGCGCGAGAACGACACCGGTCCGCAGCAGGCAGACGCGGGTCCGATCGCTCTGCGCCGCGCAGGCGATACGCTCCCACTGGGCGCAGAGCTTATGGGTAAACTCATTATGGGGCGGCTCTTCCTCGGTTACAACCACCTCGCCAAGATCGCCGTAATAGCCCACTGCGGAACCCGAAATCAGCACTGAAGGTGGCGTGGGGCTATTGCGGATCAGCTCGACCAGCTTTTCGGTAATATTCCACCGGCTGCTGCACAACAGCTGTTTTTGCTCTTCCGTCCAGCGCTTATCGGCGATGGGTTCACCCGCGAGGTTAATGACGGCGTCGAAGCCGTCCAGATTTTGCTGCTCGGCCAGATTTTTCCAGATATCAACGCCTGCCCCCAGCACCTGGCGCGCTTTCTCCGGGCTGCGCGTGACTACAGTGATGTCATGGTGCATGGCCTGCAGACGCGCAATGAGGTGACGACCAATCAGGCCTGTACCGCCGGTCAGCAAAATCTTCATACAACCTCCAGGTTTACGCCTGGCGCCGCCAGCTTAACGTCATGGAGACGGAGTCGGCATAGCGCAGGGCGTGAAGTTTATCGATCTCAACTTCAGCATAAGTGACCCAGTGATGTTCGCGTGCGATATCGAGCACATCCTGAGTTAATTTTTCCAGCAGAGAAAAGCGGTTATTCTCAACGTACTGGATGATGTTTTTGGTGATTGTGCGGTAGTTCAGCGCGTCGTTGATGTCTTCGCTGGCCCGCGCTTTGTCTGCGGGGTAGTGAATTACCACGTTAATGACAATATCCTGACGGTTGGCGATCTCTTCCTCTTTGATGCCGATGAAGGTACGCAGGCGTAAATTTTTTATGCGAATAATAGCGTCTGGCTGTGACATTGCAGGTCTTCTCCGTGTCAGTATTTCCTGCCCATAATACATGAGAGCTTCACAGGCACCCAGCCTCATACCGGGTTAAATTTGCTGGATTTTTTGCATCGCCCGCTCGGTCGCCGGGCGGGTCCGGATGCGCTCAAACCAGTTGTTCACCGCCGGGAAAGCGGCCAGGTCAATGCGGTGTTTTTCATGCGTATTCACCCACGGCCAGCAGGCGATATCGGCAATACTGTAATGATCGCCCCCGAGCCACGGCGTTTTCTTCAGCCGACGGTTCAGAACGTCATAGAGTCGTTGAGTCTCAACCTGATAGCGTTCTATCGCGTAAGGAATAGGCTGCGGGGCGTAAGCGGTAAAATGATGATTTTGTCCCAGCATGGGGCCCAGCCCGCTTGCCTGCCAGAAAAGCCATTGCAGGGTATGGTGACGCTCGCGCAGTTCGCCGCTCAGCAGCTTGCCGGTTTTCTCCGCCAGATAGAGCAAAATTTCACCGGATTCAAACAGGCTCAATGGTCTGCCCCCGTCCGCCGGCTGGTTATCAATAATGGCCGGGATTTTATTATTCGGCGAGATAGCCAGAAAGAGAGGGCTGAACTGTTCGCCTTTGCTGATATCCACGCGAATGATCCTGTAATCCAGCTCGGCTTCTTCAAGAAAGAGGGTGATCTTATGGCCGTTTGGGGTAGGGGCGTAATAAAGGTCGATCATTCTCAACTCCTGTCCATGCGAATAGTGGTGCCATGACAAATGAGTATAGGTGGTTGTTGTAAATCGTGAGTTTTCATCAAGTGACAGCGAGGCAAAGAGATTATATGTTGAGTAAAAACCGATCAGCCTATGAGGATGTTATGAACCAGCCCGTCATCACGTTGTGGTCCGATGCGAATTTCTTTTCTCCCTATGTTATGAGCGTATACGTTGCGCTGGCCGAAAAAGGGCTCACCTTTACGCTGAAGACCGTTGATCTCGACGGCGGTGAACATCTCAAACCACAGTGGCAGGGTTACGACCTGACCCGACGCGTGCCGGTGCTGGAGATTGACGGTTTTGCCCTGAGCGAATCGTCGGCGATCGATGAGTATCTGGAAGATCGGTTCGCCCCCCCGGAGTGGGAACGTATCTATCCTCACGATCTGCAAAAGCGCGCGCGGGCGCGGCAGATCCAGGCGTGGCTGCGTAGCGATCTGGTGCCGATTCGCGTCGAACGCTCGACGGACGTTGTGTTTGCCGGGGTGAAAAAGCCGGCGCTGAGCGCAGAAGGTGTAGAAAGCGCGAAGAAACTGATTGAAACCGCCACCTCGCTGCTTGCCCATGGCAACCCGAATCTTTTTGGCGAGTGGTGCATTGCCGACGCCGATCTGGCGTTGATGCTAAACCGCCTGATCCTCAACGGTGATGAGGTGCCGCAGCTGCTGGTGGATTATGCTGCGTTTCAGTGGCAGCGTGCCTCCGTGCAGCGCTATGTGGCACTCTCGGCTAAGCGCGCGGGCTGATAAGCCCGGACGCTTAAGGTATGATGGGGGCAGTCTGTTTTACCGAGGAGTGACTGATGAAACTGATGTTTGCGTCGGATATCCATGGATCGCTGCCCGCAACCGAGCGTGTCCTTTCCCTGTTTGCACAAAGCGGTGCGCAGTGGCTGATTATTTTGGGCGACGTGCTGAATCACGGCCCGCGCAACGCGCTGCCGGAAGGCTATGACCCTGCGCAGGTCGCGGAAAAGCTCAACCCGTACGCCTCGCGCATCATCGCCGTTCGCGGCAACTGCGACAGCGAAGTGGACCAGATGCTGCTGCATTTTCCCCTTACCGCGCCGTGGCAGCAGGTGCTGCTGGAACAAAGCCGCCTGTTCCTGACGCACGGGCATCTTTTTAGCCCGGATAATCTCCCGGCGCTCGCGGCTGGCGATGTCCTGGTTTACGGTCATACTCATATTCCGGTTGCGGAAAAACGCGGTGAGATTTATCACTTTAATCCGGGCTCGGTTAGCCTCCCAAAAGGCGGATATCCTGCGAGCTACGGCATGCTGGAAGGAAATACCCTGAGCGTTATCGCACTTAATGATCAGCAAGTTATTGCGCAGGTAGCGATTAATCCGTAAGTTACACCTCAACTGCAAACGCGCCGAAAGAGCGCTTAGAAGAGAAGGTTTCCCGATGGTGGAGCAGAGTCATTTGGCAAGTACAGAGTGGGTTGACATTGTCAGCGAAGAGAATGAAGTGATCGCGCAGGCCAGCCGCGAACAAATGCGTGCGGAGCGTCTGCGTCACCGTGCAACGTACATCGTTGTGCATGACGGTATGGGCAAAATTCTGGTCCAGCGCCGTACGGACACCAAAGATTTTCTCCCGGGTATGCTGGATGCCACCGCAGGCGGGGTTGTCCAGGCAGATGAAGTGCTGCTGGATTCCGCGCGTCGAGAAGCAGAAGAAGAGCTAGGTATCGCCGGTGTGCCGTTTGCCGAGCACGGTCAGTTCTATTTCGAAGACGAAAACTGTCGCGTCTGGGGCGGGCTGTTTAGCTGCGTTTCTCACGGCCCGTTTGCCCTGCAGGAAGAAGAGGTGAGTGAAGTCTGCTGGATGACGCCGGAAGAAATTACCGCGCGTTGCGACGAGTTTACGCCGGATTCATTAAAAGCGCTGGCGCTGTGGATGACCCGCAACGCCAAAAACGAATCGACCAAATCAGAGAAAGAGGAAGAGGCTGAGTAAGCTTCAGCAACTCTCTCTCAGACACAGACTGGACGCGATGGGCTTTTGATCGCGCCAGTCGCCGCCATTCAGTCGCTCCAGTAGTGCTTTCCCGGCTTCAACTCCAATCTTACGATGCGGCACCGCCATCGTCGTCAGCGGCGGCTGACAGACGCGGCTCACGTCGCTATCGCCAAACCCTACCACTGCCAGATCGTCCGGCACTTTGATTCGCCTGCGCTGGCACTCGTATAGCGCGCCGCAGGCCAGCTCGTCAGAGACGCACACCAACGCATCCAGCTCCGGCCACGCCAGCAGGAATTCAGGCAGCTGCGCCGCGCCGGTCGAGAAGCTCGGCGGCATCGCCGCGTTAATGACCCGGTTCGGCGACATATGGTGGCGAAGCATGGCCTTGTACCAGCCCTGCAGATGCTGCTGGAAAATCCACTGCTCCTGGTTGGCGCACAGGAGGCCAATATTTTGGTAGCCGCGCTTAATCACCATTTCCGTGAGCTCATACATGGCCGCTACGTTATCAATCCCGATATTCATATCAATCGGGTCGGCGCGCATGGCACCCATCTCCATCACCGGAATGGAGGCGTTTTTCAGCCAGTGGCGAACGGTATCGGTATGTTCAACGCTGAGCAGGATAGCGGCGGCAATGTTCGACGCCAGCAGCGTCTCCAGCAGTTTCTCCTCCTGCTCAAGACGATGCTGGGACTCAGCCAGCATGATCTGATACCCGGCAGGCTGCAGCACCTGCTGTAGCCCGGCGAACATCTCCGAGCAGCCTGCTTCGGAGAGGTTGGGCACCACCATGGCTATCGTCCATGACGACGCCGAGGCCAGGGCACTGGCGGCAAGATTAGGCATATAACCCAGCTCCTGCACGGCAGCTTCAATTTTTTCTCGTAGTTTATCGGAAACCTGCTCGGGCGTGCGAAGCGCACGGGACACGGTCATCGTGCCCACACCGGCAAGCTGTGCGACATCGGCGAGTGTCACTTTACCAGTACTGCGCCGTTTTCGGGTTAGAGACATACACCTTCCTGCTGACCAGACGCGTTCTTATTTTCCTTCGTTTCACGTGACAGGCAGTATACGCCTTAAATCCCTTTTTTTGCTGTGATTTAGCAACGTGATTGCAATTTGATAGCGCTATCACATTTCTGCATGATAACGATTGGTAGCGCTATCTTTGTGATCGCGATCGCAGTCAATCAGTGATGCGTTGAATAAAGTTTGCTCATCTTAAGCGTGTCGCGGGAGTGAAAAGTGCTCAAAAAATGGATATATGATACAACCATCACGCTGCAGGAGAGCGTGGAAAACTGGCCGCAGGCGCTGGAGCTGTGCGCGAAGCCGCTGCTGGATTTGCAGGTGATTGAGCCTGAATACGTCACGGCCATCATCCAGCAGCACCACACGTTAGGACCTTATTATGTGCTGGCACCAGGGCTGGCGATGCCGCATGCGCGGCCGGAGGAAGGCGCCAAAGGACTGGGGTTGTCGTTATTAAAACTAAAACAGGGCGTCTCGTTTGGTGCCGGTGAGTTTGACCCTGTCGACGTCATTATTATGCTCGCGGCACCCGACAAAAATAGCCATATCGAGATGATCTCGTCGCTGGCAGAGTTATTTTCCAGCGATACCGATATGGCCGAACTGCATCAGGTGAATACGCGGGAGGAAATTAAAACGATTATTAACCGCTTCTGATTTAATTCTTTAATCCGGTTTTTCACAACATTACGCGTCAGCGTGATGGGGCGTACTCTACTCAAAATAAGGGGACAACAATGAAAATCATGGCTATTTGCGGTTCTGGCCTGGGCAGCAGTTTTATGGTCGAAATGAATATAAAAAAGGTGCTCAAAAAGCTGGAGATTGAGGCTGAGGTTGAACATTCCGATCTCTCCTCGGCCACGCCGGGCGCGGCCGATCTGTTCGTGATGGCAAAAGACATTGCGGCCAGCGCCAGCGTGCCGGAAAGCCAGCTGGTGGTGATCAACAACATCATCGACATCAACGAACTTGAAGCGCAGCTGCGCGCCTGGTTCGAAACACAATAACCCTGATAAGGCGAGGTGGATATGTTTATCCTTGAAACGCTGAATTTCGTTGTTGATATTTTAAAAGTCCCTTCGGTGCTGGTCGGTTTAATTGCGCTTATTGGTCTGGTTGCGCAGAAAAAAGCGTTTTCGGACGTGGTGAAAGGAACCATTAAAACTATTCTGGGCTTTATTGTGCTGGGCGGCGGCGCCACTGTGCTGGTCGGGTCATTAAATCCGTTAGGCGGTATGTTCGAACACGCCTTTACGATTCAGGGCATTATTCCAAACAATGAAGCGATTGTCTCCATTGCGCTGGAAAAATACGGTGCAGCGACCGCGCTGATTATGGCCTTCGGCATGGTGGCGAATATTATCGTCGCGCGCTTTACTCGCCTGAAGTACATCTTCCTGACCGGGCACCACACGTTTTACATGGCGTGCATGATTGGCGTGATCCTGACGGTAGCAGGCTTTGAGGGCGTGGGTCTGGTCTTTACCGGCTCGCTGATCCTCGGCCTGATCATGGCTTTCTTCCCGGCGATTGCGCAGCGCTACATGAAGCGCATTACCGGCAACGATGAGATTGCCTTCGGCCACTTTGGCACGCTGGGCTACGTGCTGTCGGGCTGGATTGGCAGCAAGGTCGGCAAAGGCTCCCGCTCAACCGAAGAGATGAACCTGCCGAAGAATCTGAGCTTCCTGCGCGACAGCTCGATCTCCATTTCCCTGACCATGATGATTATCTACCTGATCATGGCGGTGAGCGCCGGGCGCGAGTACGTCGAGGCTACCTTCAGCGCCGGCCAGAACTACCTCGTCTACGCCATCATCATGGCAATCACCTTTGCGGCGGGGGTGTTCATTATCCTGCAGGGCGTACGCCTGATTCTGGCAGAAATCGTCCCGGCCTTTACCGGCTTCTCGGAGAAACTGGTGCCGAACGCGCGTCCTGCGCTGGACTGCCCGGTGGTGTACCCCTATGCGCCAAACGCGGTGCTGATTGGCTTCCTGTTCAGCTTCCTCGGCGGGATTGTGGGGTTGTTCATCTGCGGTCAGTTTAGCTGGGTGCTGATCCTCCCGGGCGTCGTGCCGCACTTCTTCACCGGCGCAACGGCGGGAGTGTTCGGTAACGCCACCGGTGGACGTCGCGGGGCGATGATCGGTGCGTTTGCCAACGGCCTGCTGATTACCTTCCTGCCGGTCCTGTTGCTGCCGGTACTGGGCGCCATTGGTTTTGCCAACACCACCTTCTCGGACGCCGACTTCGGCGCGGTCGGGATTGTGCTCGGCAACCTGGCGCGCTTCCTGTCGCCGCTGGCCATCACCGGGCTGGTCGTGGCGCTGTTTGCGCTGCTGGTGGCGTACAACATCTTCGCGAAAAACAAACCTGCAGGCGGTAACGCGCAGGAAAACACCGGAGCCAAATCATGAATGAGAAAGAGATAACCGAACTCGCGCGTCAGATCCGTCTTGAGACGCTGAAGTCGCTGACGCAGCTGGGCTTTGGACACTACGGCGGCAGCATGTCGGTGGTTGAAACGCTGGCCGTGCTCTACGGCGCGGTGATGAAAATCGACCCGGCGGATCCGGACTGGCCGGAGCGAGACTATTTTGTTCTGTCGAAAGGCCATGCGGGCCCGGCGCTCTACAGCACGCTGGCGATCAAGGGCTACTTCCCGGTGGAAGAGCTGAGCACGCTGAACCAGAACGGCACGCGCCTGCCGAGCCACCCGGACCGCCTGAAAACGCGCGGCGTAGATGCTACCACCGGTTCGCTGGGACAGGGGATTTCCATCGCCGGCGGTATGGCGCTGTCGCACAGGCTGGTCGGGCGACCGAATCGGGTCTTCTGCATCGTCGGCGACGGCGAGCTGAACGAGGGGCAGTGCTGGGAAGCATTCCAGTTTATTGCCCACCATCGCCTGAACAACCTGACGGTATTTGTCGACTGGAACAAACAGCAGCTCGACGGCGAGCTGGACGAGATCATCAGCGCGTTCGACCTGGAGGGGAAATTCCGCGCCTTTGGCTTTGACGTGGCGACGGTGAAGGGGGACGACATTCCGGGTCTGCTGGCAGTGACGTCGCGGATCCGGGCAGCCGATTCGCGTCCGTTAGTCGTCATCCTCGACAGCATCAAAGGCCAGGGGGTGCCGTATCTGGAGCAGCTCAGCAACTCGCACCACCTGCGATTGACCGCGGAGAGCAAAGCGGCCCTCAACGAGACGATTCGCCAACTGGAGGCTTCACATGATTAAGGTTGCACCGGCAGGACAGAAAGACGCCGTTGAGATGCGTAAGGTCTACGCTGGCTTCGTGGCAAAACAGATTGAGGCCGGAAGTGACATCATTGCGCTCGAAGCAGACCTGATGAGCTCGATGGCGATGGACGGCGTAGCGCGAGATTATCCGCAGCACGTGATTAACTGCGGCATTATGGAGGCCAACGTCATCGGCACGGCGGCGGGGCTGTCGCTTACCGGACGCAAGCCGTTCGTTCACACCTTCACCGCCTTTGCCAGCCGCCGCTGTTTTGACCAGCTGTTTATGTCTCTGGACTATCAGCGAAACAACGTGAAGGTGATTGCTTCAGACGCGGGCGTGACGGCCTGCCACAACGGCGGAACGCATATGTCGTTTGAGGATATGGGCATCGTGCGCGGGCTGGCGCATTCGGTGGTGCTGGAGGTCACCGACGCGGTGATGTTCGAGGACGTGCTGCGACAGCTTATCGATCTCGACGGCTTCTACTGGGTGCGGACCATCCGTAAGCAGGCACCGAGCGTGTATGCGCCTGGCTCAACCTTCACAATCGGCAAAGGCAACGTGCTGCGCGAAGGAACCGATATTACCCTGATTGCCAACGGCATCATGGTGTCGGAAGCGCTGGAAGCCGCGCGCCACCTTGAGCAGGAGGGCATCAGCGCGGCGGTCATCGACATGTTTACCCTGAAGCCTATCGACCGGATGCTGGTGAAAAACTACGCCGAGAAGACCGGGCGCATCGTCACCTGTGAAAACCACAGCATTCACAACGGCCTCGGGTCGGCGGTGGCGGAAGTGCTGGTGGAAACCTGCCCGGTGCCGATGCGGCGGGTGGGCGTTAAGGAGCGTTATGGCCAGGTGGGGACGCAGGATTTTCTGCAGAAAGAGTATGGCCTGACGGCACATGACATTGTATCGGCGGCGCGCGAGCTGCTGTAAATAAAAAAGGCGACCGGTTAAGTGGTCGCCTTTCTTGCCCGGTAAGCGCTAGCGCCACCGGGCTTTTTAACATTACTGCTGCTGCGAAGACTGGATAGCCGTCAGCGCGATGGTGTAAACGATATCGTCTACCAGTGCGCCACGAGACAGGTCGTTCACAGGTTTGCGCATGCCCTGCAGCATCGGCCCGATGGAGATCAGGTCGGCAGAACGCTGCACCGCTTTGTAGGTGGTGTTACCGGTGTTCAGATCCGGGAAGATGAACACGGTAGCGCGGCCTGCAACCGGCGAGTTCGGCGCTTTAGATTTCGCAACGTCAGCCATAACCGCGGCGTCGTACTGCAGCGGGCCGTCGATCATCAGATCAGGACGTTTTTCCTGCGCAATACGGGTCGCTTCACGCACTTTTTCTACGTCGCTACCTGCACCTGAGGTACCGGTGGAGTAGGAGAGCATCGCTACGCGCGGTTCGATACCGAAGGCAATCGCAGAGTCCGCGGACTGGATAGCGATTTCGGCCAGCTGTTCTGCGGTTGGATCCGGGTTGATCGCGCAGTCGCCGTAAACGTAAACCTGTTCAGGCAGCAGCATGAAGAACACGGAAGAAACCAGAGAGCTGCCTGGCGCGGTTTTGATCAGCTGCAGCGGTGGACGGATGGTGTTCGCTGTGGTGTGAACCGCACCGGAAACCAGACCGTCAACTTCGTCCTGCTCCAGCATCAGCGTGCCCAGCACTACGTTGTCTTCCAGCTGCTCGCGCGCAACGGCTTCGGTCATGCCCTTGCTCTTACGCAGCTCAACCAGACGGGCAACGTAGCTTTCGCGAACCACTTCTGGGTCAACGATTTCGATGCCAGCGCCCAGCTCAACGCCCTGAGATGCCGCTACGCGGTTGATCTCATCCGGGTTACCCAGCAGCACACAGGTCGCGATGCCGCGCTCTGCACAGATAGCCGCTGCTTTAACGGTACGTGGTTCATCGCCTTCTGGCAGAACAACGCGTTTGCCCGCTTTGCGCGCCAGCTCGGTCAGCTGGTAACGGAATGCTGGAGGAGACAGACGACGGCTGCGCTCGGAGGTCGCAGTCAGGGATTCGATCCAGTCTGCGTTGATGTAGCCCGCAACGTATTCCTGAACTTTCTCGATACGCTCGTGGTCATCAACCGGCACTTCCAGGTTGAAGCTCTGCAGGCTCAGGGAGGTCTGCCAGGTGTTGGTGTTCACCATGAAGACCGGCAGGCCGGTGGCGAACGCGCGTTCGCACAGCTTGCTCACGCGCGGGTCCATCTCGTAGGCACCGGTCAGCAGGATCGCACCGATTTCTACACCGTTCATCGCGGCCAGGCACGCTGCAACCAGCACGTCTGGACGATCTGCGGAGGTCACCAGCAGGGAACCTGCGCGGAAGTGTTCCAGCATGTGCGGAATGCTGCGCGCACAGAAGGTTACTGACTTCACGCGGCGAGTGTTGATGTCACCTTCGTTAACGATGGTGGCGTTAAGGTGGCGCGCCATATCGATTGCACGGGTGGCAATCAGATCGAAGCTCCATGGCACCGCGCCCAGAACCGGAAGCGGGCTGGATTCCTGCAGCTTAGCCGGGTCAACTTTGATGACTTTCGCTTTGGAAGAGTCGTCGAAGATCTCGGACAGGTCAGGGCGAGTACGGCCCTGCTCATCCACTGGCGCGTTCAGCTTGTTGACGATCACGCCGGTGATGTTGGTGTTTTTCGCGCCGCCGAAGCTGCTGCGTGTCAGCTCGATACGCTCGTTCAGCTGCTCTGGGGTGTCGGTGCCCTGAGACATCACGAAAACGATCTCTGCGTTCAGGGTTTTCGCGATTTCAAAGTTCAGAGACTGAGCAAACTGATGTTTGCGGGTTGGAACCAGACCTTCTACCAGCACCACTTCCGCGTCTTGCGCGTTAGCATGGTAGTTGGCGATGATCTCTTCCATCAGCACGTCTTTCTGGTTGCTGGAGAGGAGAGATTCAACGTGGCTCATCTTCAGCGGTTCGGCCGCTGGCAGATTGGAGTTTTTGCGCACGATGGTGGTTGTCTGGTCTGGCGCATCGCCCCCGGCACGTGGCTGGGCGATTGGCTTAAAGACGCTCAGACGAACGCCTTTGCGTTCCATAGCACGGATCACACCAAGGCTGACGCTGGTCAGGCCGACGCTGGTTCCGGTAGGGATCAGCATAATAGTACGGGACACGGTTTATCCTCTTTCGTTACCGCCGCAATTGGGCGGGTTACAAAACAGCACCGCCAGCATTGCTGGCGGTGTGGAATCAGGCAGTCAGGCGGTGCGCGTCTTGCGCGATGACCAGCTCTTCGTTAGTTGGGATAACGAGAGCAGGGCGGGTGCCTTCTTTGTTGATGAAGCCAGACTTGCCGAAGCGGGCAGCCAGGTTACGCTCGTGATCAACGTCGAAGCCCAGAACGCCCAGTTTGCCCAGGGACAGTTCACGAACCATTGCCGCGTTCTCACCGATACCACCGGTGAAGATAACCGCGTCCAGACGACCGTCCATCAGCGCAGTGTAAGAGCCGATGTACTTCGCCAGACGGTGGCAGTAAACGTCCATTGCACGTTTAGCGTCTTCTTTCTCTGCGTAGTTGTCTTCAACGTAACGGCAGTCGCTGGTGACTTCGGTCAGACCCAGCAGGCCAGACTCTTTCGTCAGCATTTTGTTGATCTGGTCAACGCTCATGCCCAGGGTGTCGTGCAGGTGGAAGATGATCGCCGGGTCGATGTCACCGGAACGGGTACCCATCACCAGACCTTCCAGCGGGGTCAGACCCATGGAGGTATCAACACATTTACCGTTGCGGATAGCCGAAACAGAACCACCGTTGCCCAGGTGGCAGGTGATGATGTTCAGTTCTTCAACCGGCTTGTTCAGGACTTTTGCGGCTTCCTGAGTCACATAGAAGTGGCTGGTGCCGTGCGCGCCGTAACGACGTACGCCATGTTCTTTGTACAGGCTGTATGGCAGGGCATAGAGGTAAGACTCTTCCGGCATGGTCTGATGGAACGCGGTATCGAATACGGCCACGTTTTTGTCTTTCAGATTCGGGAAGGATTTCAGTGCTTCAGCGATACCGATCAGGTGAGCCGGGTTGTGCAGCGGTGCGAAGGACGCAGAGTCCTTGATGCCCTGGATCACAGATTCGTCGATGACAACGGAGCTGGTGTATTTTTCGCCGCCGTGGACGATACGGTGACCAATCGCAGTCAGCTGAGCAGACAGTTCTGGTTTTTGTGCCAGAATAGTGTTAACGATAAAGTTCAGCGCTTCACTGTGAGCGGCGCCTGCACCTAAAGCCGCTTCTTGTTTGCTGCCGTCCATCTTCCACTTGATACGTGCTTCAGGCAGATGGAAACATTCGGCCAAACCAGAGAGGTATTCGTCACCGTTGAGCGCATCGATGATGGCGAATTTCAGTGAGGAGCTACCGCAGTTCAGAACCAGTACTAACTTACTCGACATGGAAGTACCTATTATTGATACGTGGCTAAAAAAACGTCAGTGAGTCTAACAGCGTAACGCATGATGACTCGGACATTTATGATTAACATCATGCCAAACGAACATTGTGGCATGATGGAAGAAATAACTATGATTTTATGCCATTTTGCACAATTTTCAGCCAATGGCATAATATGCAATAATTTGACGAGCTAATGATTCTCGTCTATGGCCCTATCAGGCTGGCACAGGATACCCGATACGGGGTAGAGATGACAAAATATTTTGAACGTTGTCATAGCTTGTTGTGGTTTTGCACGAAAATTTTAATTTTTATATGTGAAGTTGAGGTACAGCCATGTCGACACCAGAGAACCCGTCCGTAAATTTCTTCAGTCTGTTTCGTCGGGGACAGCATTACGCAAAGACGTGGCCAATGGAAAAGCGCCTTGCGCCGATGTTTATTGAGAATCGCACCATCCGCGCCACGCGCTATGCGATTCGCTTTATGCCGCCTGTCGCTGTCTTTACGCTGTGCTGGCAGATTGCGCTGGGTGGGCAGCTTGGACCTGCCGTCGCCACGGCGCTCTTCGCATTAAGCCTGCCTATGCAGGGCCTGTGGTGGTTAGGTAAACGGTCCATCACGCCACTTCCACCTTCTATTTTACACTGGTTTTATGAAGTGCGCGGTAAGCTGGAAGAGGCCGGGCAGGCGCTCGCCCCGGTTGAAGGCAAGCCGGATTACCAGGCGCTGGCGGACACGTTAAAGCGTGCTTTTAAGCAACTGGATAAAACATTCCTCGATGATTTGTGATTGATCATCGAAACGACGACGAAAAGAGGGCACAGTAACAATCAGTTACCGTGTCTTTTTTTTAAGTGCAATGCGCTACAGGAGTCGAAAGATGGAAATGACCCATGCTCAACGTCTGATTTTGTCTAACCAGTACAAGATGATGACTATGCTTGATCCCGATAACGCTGCGCGCTACAGCCGCCTGCAAACCATCGTCGAACGCGGCTTTGGTTTGCAAATGCGTGAACTGGACCGCGAGTTTGGCGAGCTGAAAGAAGAAACCTGCCGCATCGTGATCGATATTATGGAGATGTATCACGCTCTGCACGTGTCATGGACGAATCTCAAAGATCGGCAGTCCATTGACGAGCGTCGCGTCACTTTCTTAGGCTTTGATGCCGCAACGGAAGCGCGTTATCTGAGCTATGTTCGTTTTATGGTGAATACTGAAGGGCGTTATACCCACTTTGACGCGGGCACCCACGGCTTCAACGCGCAGACCCCGATGTGGGATAAGTATCAGCGCATGCTGAGCGCGTGGCATGCCTGTCCGCGTCAGTACCATTTAAGCAGCAACGAAATTCAACAAATCATTAATGCCTGACGGAGGTGCGTGTGCAGTGTAGAGGTTTTCTGTTTGATCTGGACGGTACGCTGGTGGACTCGCTGCCGGTTGTTGAGCGTTCATGGTGCCATTGGGCTGACAGACATGGCATCGACCATCAGGACGTGCTGAATTTTATCCATGGCAAACAGGCCATTACCTCGCTACGGCACTTCCTGGCCGGACGCACTGAGGACGAAATTCAGGCGGAGTTCAAATACCTGGAGCATATTGAAGCCACCGATACTGACGGCATCACCGCATTACCGGGCGCGCGCGAACTGCTTGAGCATTTGAACGAGGCGCAGATCCCGTGGGCTATCGTCACCTCCGGTTCCGTACCGGTTGCCCACGCCCGACACAAGGCGGCAGGGTTGCCGACGCCTGACGTGTTTATTACGGCGGAGCGCGTGAAGCGGGGTAAACCGGAGCCTGATGCATTTTTACTGGGCGCTGAACTGCTGGGCCTCGACCCGGCAGAGTGCGTGGTGGTGGAAGATGCGGCGGCTGGCGTACTGGCCGGGCTGAACGCAGGGAGCCACGTCATCGCCGTTAACGTTCCGGCGGGATCTCCCCGCCTGGAGGAGGCAGATTTGGTGCTCGATTCCCTGACGGCACTGGCTGTTTCGAAAGCCTCTGATGGCGTTGTAACCGTCTCGCTAAAAATGTAAACCCATGATATAGCCCCACGCTGATGGGGCTTTTTTATGGCAAAATTTCTCATCTCCCACTGACAAGGACATGTTGTGAACGGTGAACTGATTTGGGTCCTGAGCCTGCTTTTAATCGCCATCCTTCTTTTTGCAACGGGCAAGGTACGCATGGACGCCGTCGCCTTGTTTGTCATCGTCGCGTTTGTGCTGAGCGGTACGCTCACGCTGCCGGAAGCCTTCTCCGGGTTTAGCGATCCCAACGTTATCCTGATTGCAGCCCTGTTTATTATTGGTGATGGGCTGGTGCGCACCGGCGTGGCGACCATTGTGGGGTCGTGGCTAGTGAAAGTGGCGGGCAGCAGCGAAACCAAAATGCTGATCTACCTGATGGTGACCGTCGCCGGACTGGGGGCGTTTATGAGCTCCACGGGCGTGGTCGCCATCTTCATCCCAGTGGTGTTGAGCGTTTCCATGCGGATGCAGAGCTCGCCGTCGCGCCTGATGATGCCCCTGAGTTTCGCCGGTTTGATCAGCGGAATGATGACGCTGGTGGCAACGCCGCCGAACCTGGTCGTCAACAGCGAGCTGATCCGGGAAGGATTTGAGGGCTTCAGTTTTTTCAGCGTCACCCCGCTTGGGCTGGTTATTCTTGTAATGGGCGTGGTCTACATGCTGATGACCCGTTTTGCCCTTAACGGTGAAAAACAGGACAAAAATAAAGAAGGATGGAAGCGACGCACCTTCCGCGATTTGATTAAAGAGTACCGCCTTACCGGGCGCGCGCGCCGTCTGGCTATTCGCCCTGGCTCGCCGATGGTTGGGCAGCGGCTTGATGATCTGAAACTGCGTGAGCGCTATGGCGCGAATGTGATTGGCGTAGAGCGCTGGCGACGTTTTCGTCGAGTGATTGTTAACGTCAACGGGGTGTCGGAATTCCGCGCGCGTGACGTACTGCTGATTGATATGTCCACCGCGGACGTGGATCTGCGCGATTTTTGCAGCGAACAGCTGCTGGAACCTATGGTGCTTCGCGGGGAGTATTTCTCCGATCAGGCGCTGGATGTCGGCATGGCCGAGGTGTCGCTGATCCCGGAGTCAGAACTGTTGGGTAAAACCGTGCGGGAAATGGGATTCCGTACCCGCTATGGCCTGAACGTCGTGGGGCTGAAGCGTGATGGCGTGGCGATGGAAGGGGCGGTAGTTGATGAGCCGATCCTGCTGGGCGACATCTTCCTGGTTGTCGGTAACTGGAAGCTGATAAGCCAGCTCGGGCAAAAAGGGCGTGATTTTGTGGTGCTCAACATGCCTGTTGAGGAGAGCGACGCGTCGCCTGCGCACAGCCAGGCGCCTCACGCTATTTTTTGTCTGGTGCTGATGGTGGCGCTGATGCTGACCGATGAAATTCCCAATCCGGTCGCGGCAATCATCGCCTGCCTGTTGATGGGTAAATTCCGCTGTATTGACGCCGAAAGCGCCTATAAAGCCGTTCACTGGCCGAGCATTATTCTCATCGTCGGGATGATGCCTTTCGCCCTGGCGTTGCAAAAAACCGGTGGCGTGGATCTGATCGTTAAAGGCTTAATGGACGTCGGCGGCGGGTATGGGCCGTACATGATGATGGTCTGCCTGTTTATCATGTGCGCCACCATCGGTCTGTTTATCTCCAACACCGCGACGGCGGTACTGATGGCGCCTATCGCGCTGGCGATGGCAAAGTCCATGGGCGTATCGCCGTACCCGTTTGCGATGATGGTGGCGATGGCCGCTTCCGCGGCATTTATGACGCCGGTCTCTTCACCGGTGAACACGCTGGTGCTGGGGCCCGGGAATTATAAGTTCAGCGATTTCGTGAAGCTGGGCGTGCCGTTCACCGTGCTGGTGATGGTGGTGTGCGTGGTATTGATACCGGTCCTGTTCCCGTTTTAAGCGTGAGCGCAGAAACGTAGGCCGGGTAAGGCGAAGCCGCCACCCGGCGAAAAATTACAACGGCGAATCCTGACTGATCTCATCCAACGATAAATGGAAGCTCGGTACGAACACCTGCATAAAATAATCCATCTCTTCGCTGCGGCGGGATTCCAGCGTTTTTTCCAGGCGCGTTTTTGCCAGTAAAAATTCGTTATTCCCTGCAGACAGCTCTTCGAGACACTTCAGATAGGCGCAGAGCGCGTCGGCCTGTTTGACCAGCGACTTTTCATCTTCCGTGTACTGATGCTCATCGATGAGCGGCTCAAAGATGTCGCGCAACTCATCCGGCACCATGTCGATCAGCTTCTGCTGGGCAATCTTCTCGATGGCCTTATATTCCTGCGCAATTTGCGAGTTGAAATATTTCACCGGCGTAGGCAGGTCGCCGGTCAGCACTTCTGACGCATCGTGGTACATCGCCAGCAGGGCAATGCGCTCTGCATTGACCTGACCGTTGAATTTGCGGTTTTTAATGGCGGCCAGCGCGTGAGCGACCATGGCAACCTGCAGGCTGTGCTCTGACACGTTCTCTGTGCGCACGTTGCGCATCAGCGGCCAGCGGTTGATGAGTTTCAGGCGGGAGAGGTGGGCAAAGAAATGACTCTGACTCATAGGATACCTTTTGTCTTCACTGCGACAGGCGTTCATTGTGCGGGGAGGGGAGGGAAGATGCAAATCAGGCTACCGAAGTAGCCTGATTTTAAGATTACTGATGGTATCCAGAGAGGAAGCGACCAAAGCGGCTGATGGCCATTTCGAGGTCATCTTCGCGCGGCAGCGTCACGATACGCACATGATCCGGCCACGGCCAGTTAAACGCCGTGCCCTGGACCAGCAGCACTTTTTCCTGCAGCAGGAAATCAAGCACCATTTTCTGATCATCGTGAATATTGAAGCGCTTCGCGTCAATTTTCGGGAACATATAGAGCGCCCCATTCGGCTTCACGCAGGAAACCCCCGGAATATCGTTGATCAGCTCCCACGCGCGGTTACGCTGTTCGTACAGGCGTCCACCGGGCACGATGAACTCGCTAATGCTCTGATAACCACCCAGCGCCGTCTGGATTGCGTGCTGCGCCGGAACGTTGGCACATAAACGCATGGAGGCCAGCATCTCCAGCCCTTCAATATAGCCTTTGGCGTGCTTTTTCGGACCGTTTAATACCATCCAGCCCTGACGGAAACCGGCCACGCGGTAGGTTTTAGACAGGCCGTTAAAGGTGACGGTCAGCAGATCCGGGGCCAGCGCTGCGATTGAGTGGTGCTGTGCCGCGTCGTACAGGATCTTGTCGTAAATTTCGTCGGCAAAGATGATCAGGTTGTGCTGGCGGGCGAGCTCGACGATCTCCATCAGCAGCTCTTTTGAGTATACCGCACCCGTTGGATTGTTCGGGTTAATGATCACGATGCCGCGCGTGCGGGGCGTGATTTTTGCGCGAATATCATCGAGGTCCGGGAACCAGTCGGAGGACTCGTCGCAAAGATAGTGCACGGCCTTACCGCTGGACAAGGATACTGCAGCCGTCCACAGCGGATAGTCCGGTGCGGGAACCAGCATTTCGTCACCGCTGTTCAGCAGCGCCTGCATCGCCTGCACGATCAGTTCGGAGACGCCGTTGCCAATATAAATATCTTCAACGGTAACATCACGCATGCCGCGTGCCTGGTAGTGTTGCATGATAGCTTTACGTGCGGAGTAAAGTCCTTTTGAATCGCAATAGCCTTGTGCAGTAGGAAGGTTGCGGATCACATCAACCAGAATTTCATCCGGCGCTTCAAAACCAAATGGCGCAGGGTTACCAATGTTGAGTTTAAGAACCTTATTGCCTTCCTCTTCAAGGCGTTTTGCCTCTTTCAGAACCGGGCCGCGGATGTCATAACAGACGTTATCTAGCTTGCTGGATTTTTCGATAGGGGACATGAACCTTTAACCTTTTCGCTATTATTGCCACTCCCTGCCGTGGAAGTCAGCACGGAATAATGTACTCCCCCCTCGCTTCGTTTTGAAGGGTGTGCAGTAGAAGATTTTGTGCCGGCAGCAAAAAATTGATAAATCTTTTTCGCTGCACATTCGCTTTTATACTGGCTTAAAGTTGCACTTACGGTACCAGGATGGGGCGAATGTGCTATTAATTTGTCAAAATACTGTATATTGTGCTGAATAAAATAAGTGGTGAGCCGGACGACGGTAGCAATCACCCTGAGTGACTTTTCGTAAATCCTGAATGCTTGAGGAATGTTCCTGTAAAAGCATAATGTGGCTAAAAGTTACTCATGTGAAATTAATGTTAAGTGCCATTAATGAATGGTCTTAATCTAAATTAAAATTTATTTATTATTAACCTATAAAATGCAACTTTAGTTAATTTTAATAAAATTAGTTTAGAAGCTTAACATTCTTCTTTAATCCTCAATATTGCAATAAGACTTATAAATAAAGTGGATTTGGGTTAAGATGTCTTACAGGAAAGCAGGGGGCAGATACACGGTTTTTGTATATCTGTAACTGATTTTCCGAATTAATTGATTGTTATTGTTGGAGTTATCTCTGGCTGGAATGTGTCGAACATCTCCTGCTACGTTGACAGCGCTGCGATAAAGATGGCAGAAAAGGTGTTATACCTTTAATGTAATTTACATAAACCTGCGAACATCTAAATATCCTGAACGTTTAAGAGAATAAAAATAACGTCATGAAACGTGCTTTCTGACTGTTGATATAAAGCAGCACAATAACTATCTGTCAGGCAGTCTGCCGGGCCGGGATGCGAGGGAAAACCTTCAGAGGGAATTGCTTAACTGTTACACACAGCTTCAACCCGGGCAGCTCCGCACGAGCAACCTGAAAGTGAATAGATATGATAAATGCAAATCGTCCGATAATGAATCTCGACCTCGATCTGCTGAGAACGTTTGTTGCGGTCGCCGATCTCAACACTTTTGCAGCAGCTGCTGCCGCCGTTTGCCGAACTCAGTCCGCCGTCAGCCAGCAAATGCAGCGGCTGGAGCAACTGGTTGGTAAAGAGCTTTTTGCGCGTCATGGGCGTAATAAGCTCTTAACGGAACACGGTATTCAGCTTCTGGGTTATGCCAGGAAAATTCTTCGCTTTAATGATGAAGCATGTATGTCATTAATGTTTAGCAACCTACAAGGGGTGCTAACGTTAGGCGCATCTGATGAGTCAGCGGATACAATATTGCCGTTTCTTCTCAATCGTATCAGTTCGGTTTATCCGAAGCTTGCACTGGACGTTAGCGTAAAGCGTAATGCTTTTATGGTTGAGATGTTAAATGAGAATAAAGTCGACCTGGTGGTGACTACGCATCGTCCCGGGCAGTTTGATTGCCTGACGCTGCGTACATCGCCTACGCACTGGTATTGCGCAGCCGAATACGTGCTGCAAAAAGGGGAACCGGTGCCACTGGTCTTACTGGATGACCCGAGCCCGTTCCGTGATATGGTGCTCACGGCGCTGAATGAGGCCAACATTCCGTGGCGTCTGGCGTATGTGGCTTCCACGTTGCCAGCGGTCCGTGCAGCCGTGAAGGCCGGTCTGGGTGTAACGGCGCGTCCGGTAGAGATGATGAGCCCCGATCTGCGCGTTCTGGGAAAATCCGATGGCCTGCCTGCGCTGCCGGATACGGAATATCTGCTCTGCCACAATTCGTCCAGCCATAACGAGCTGGCAAAGGTGGTGTTCGACGCGATGGAAAACTACCATAACCCGTGGCAGTTCGAGCGCGTTACCTCCGAAGGGGGGGATGATTCCCTGATCGTTGAAGGGGATTTTGAGTGATCGCCTGCTCAAAATTCTGGTAACAAAATGTAAGTGTAAAAAAAGGCCACTCGTGTGATTTTCGCATGCAGTGGCTTTTTTTTTGCAATAATATCCGCTTATAGCATATGGATTTTCAGGATACTCTATATTTATCAATAAGCTAAATGATTTTGCTTACATATTGTCCGTTTTCCGTTCTAACTTCATCCATATCCCTCTCATGTTAAAAAAACAGGAAATATGTTGCCGTTTTCCTGGTTGAATTAACAAAAGCGTGTCACAGATCAAGAAAATACTCCTATTTGGGGGGAGGAATCGTTGGCAAATCCTGTCAAAATAGGAGGGTTATTTTTTTTACTTCCGAAACGGACACGATTCAACAACATACATTTGACGGAAAGTCATGCACCCACCAGGGTTAAAGGGCACCAAATGTTAATGAGAATCGCTCGATGTAATTTAATGTGAAGAAACCTTTGTTAAAGTTGACAATAGGTTATAGAAAGGAGTAAAAAACCCCATCATTTTGCTGTCTACGTCTCATTTCTGACAGTTAGTGTAAGGTTATTTGTTCCTCCCCATGAATCGATGTGATGCCCATCTGCCAGCAAGAGCAGTGTCGTTGGTATCACTTTTGATGAGTAAGCAATGAGTATGTCAACATCCACAGAAGTCATCGCTCATCACTGGGCATTCGCAATCTTTCTTATTGTAGCCATTGGCCTGTGCTGCCTGATGTTAGTCGGCGGCTGGTTCCTGGGCGGTCGCGCCCGTGCAAGGCACAAAAACACACCTTTCGAATCAGGTATTGATTCAGTAGGTTCCGCTCGCTTACGCCTGTCTGCCAAGTTCTATCTGGTAGCCATGTTCTTCGTCATCTTCGACGTGGAAGCGCTTTACCTTTTCGCATGGTCAACGTCCATCCGCGAAAGTGGTTGGGTAGGCTTTGTCGAGGCCGCAATTTTCATTTTAGTGCTACTGGCCGGTCTGGTTTATCTGGTGCGTATTGGCGCGCTTGACTGGACGCCTGCGCGTTCACGTCGTGAACACATCAACCCGGAAAACAGTATCTCTAATCGTCAGCAGTAACAGCGAGGCAATAAGATGGATTATACGCTCACCCGCATAGATCCTAACGGTGAGAATGACCGTTACCCCCTGCAAAAACAGGAGATCGTAACCGACCCCCTGGAGCAAGAAGTCAATAAAAGCGTGTACATGGGCAAACTCGAACATGCCATGCACGATATGGTCAACTGGGGTCGTAAGAACTCCATCTGGCCTTACAACTTTGGCCTTTCTTGCTGCTACGTTGAAATGGTGACGTCATTCACTGCGGTGCATGACGTTGCGCGTTTTGGGGCAGAGGTACTGCGTGCTTCCCCACGTCAGGCTGACCTGATGGTGGTAGCCGGTACGTGCTTTACCAAAATGGCACCTGTTATTCAGCGTCTTTATGACCAGATGCTGGAGCCTAAATGGGTTATCTCCATGGGGGCATGTGCTAACTCTGGCGGTATGTACGACATCTATTCCGTCGTACAGGGCGTAGATAAATTTATCCCAGTGGATGTGTACATCCCGGGTTGCCCGCCACGTCCGGAAGCTTACATGCAGGCATTGATGCTGCTGCAGGAGTCTATCGGTAAAGAACGTCGCCCACTGTCGTGGGTTGTTGGCGATCAGGGTGTGTATCGCGCGAACATGCAGTCTGAGCGCGAGCGTAAACGTGGTGAACGTATTGCCGTCACCAATCTGCGTACGCCTGACGAAATTTAAATTGCGCCTGTAGGCCTGGAGAACACCTTCGCATATCACTACTCAAATAGCGCGAAGCCAGGCTCAACAGTCACCACGGACCATTTGCAATGGTGAACAATATGACCGACTTAACCGCGCAAGAAGCCGCCTGGCAGACCCGAGATCATCTGGACGACCCAGTCATTGGCGAACTGCGCAACCGTTTTGGGCCGGATGCCTTTACTGTTCAGGCTACCCGCACCGGGGTACCCGTTGTTTGGGTGAAGCGTGAACAATTGCTGGAAGTTGTCGATTTCCTCAAGAAATTGCCAAAACCGTACGTCATGCTGTTTGACTTACACGGCATGGATGAACGTCTCAGAACGCACCGCCAGGGTCTCCCTGCTGCGGATTTTTCCGTTTTCTACCACCTGATCTCAATAGACCGTAATACGGATATCATGCTCAAGGTGGCATTGTCTGAAAACGACATGCATCTGCCGACGATCACCAAACTTTTCCCGAACGCCAACTGGTACGAGCGTGAAACCTGGGAAATGTTCGGCATGACCTTTGACGGCCACCCGCACCTGACGCGCATCATGATGCCGCAGACCTGGACCGGCCACCCGCTGCGTAAAGACTACCCGGCACGTGCTACCGAATTCGATCCGTTTGAGCTGACCAAAGCCAAGCAGGACCTGGAGATGGAAGCGCTGACCTTCAAACCGGAAGACTGGGGCATGAAGCGCGGTACCGACAACGAGGACTTCATGTTCCTCAACCTCGGTCCAAACCATCCGTCTGCGCACGGTGCATTCCGTATTATTCTTCAGCTTGATGGCGAAGAGATTGTCGACTGCGTTCCGGACATCGGCTACCACCACCGTGGTGCTGAGAAGATGGGCGAGCGTCAGTCCTGGCACAGCTACATTCCGTATACCGACCGTATCGAGTACCTCGGCGGCTGCGTCAACGAGATGCCATACGTGCTGGCCGTTGAGAAACTGGCGGGTATCGTTACGCCGGATCGCGTTAACGTGATTCGCGTTATGCTGTCAGAACTGTTCCGTATCAACAGCCACCTGCTGTACATCTCCACGTTCATTCAGGACGTCGGCGCGATGACCCCGGTCTTCTTCGCCTTTACCGACCGTCAGAAAATCTACGATCTGGTGGAAGCGATTACCGGTTTCCGTATGCACCCGGCCTGGTTCCGTATCGGCGGTGTGGCACACGATCTGCCGCGCGGCTGGGACCGTTTGCTGCGTGAATTCCTCGACTGGATGCCAAAACGTCTGGCGTCTTACGAGAAAGCCGCGCTGCGTAACACCATCCTGAAAGGCCGTTCCCAGGGCGTTGCTGCCTACGGCGCGAAAGAAGCGCTGGAGTGGGGGACAACAGGTGCAGGTCTGCGTGCGACCGGTATTGATTTCGACGTGCGTAAAGCCCGTCCTTACTCTGGCTACGAGAACTTCGACTTTGAAGTCCCGGTGGGCGGCGGTGTTTCCGACTGCTACACCCGCGTGATGCTTAAAGTGGAAGAGCTGCGCCAGAGTCTGCGCATCCTTGAGCAGTGCCTCAACAACATGCCGGAAGGCCCGTTCAAGGCGGATCACCCGCTGACGACGCCACCGCCGAAAGAGCGCACGCTGCAACATATCGAAACCCTGATCACCCACTTCCTGCAGGTTTCCTGGGGTCCGGTCATGCCGGCGCAAGAATCCTTCCAGATGATTGAAGCGACCAAGGGTATTAACAGTTACTACCTGACCAGTGACGGCAGCACCATGAGCTACCGTACCCGCGTGCGTACGCCGAGCTTTGCGCACCTGCAGCAGATCCCGTCCGCCATCCGCGGCAGTCTGGTCTCTGACCTGATTGTGTATCTGGGTAGTATCGATTTTGTTATGTCAGATGTGGATCGCTAATTATGCACGAGAATCAACAACCACAAACCGAGGCTTTTGAGCTGAGTGAAGCAGAACGTGCCGCCATTGAGCACGAGATGCACCACTACGAAGACCCGCGTGCGGCGTCCATTGAAGCGCTGAAAATCGTACAGAAACAGCGTGGTTGGGTGCCGGATGGGGCGATCTATGAGATCGCGAAAGTGCTGGGTATTCCGGCAAGCGACGTAGAAGGCGTAGCCACGTTCTACAGCCAGATCTTCCGTCAGCCGGTTGGCCGCCATGTGATCCGCTACTGTGACAGCGTTGTCTGCCATATCACCGGTTATCAGGGCATCCAGGCTGCGATTGAGAAGAAGCTCAATATCAAGCCGGGCCAGACCACGTTCGATGGACGCTTTACTCTGCTGCCAACCTGCTGCCTGGGTAACTGCGACAAGGGGCCGACCATGATGATTGATGAGGACACTCACAGCCATCTGACGCCGGAAGCGATTCCTGACCTGCTGGAGCAGTACAAATGAAAACTGTAATTCGTACTGCTGAGACGCATCCGCTGACCTGGCGTCTGCGTGATGACAAACAGCCGGTATGGCTCGACGAATATCAGAGCAAAAACGGCTATGCCGGTGCGCGTAAAGCCCTTGGCGGCATGGCGCCGGACGACATCGTTAACGCGGTAAAAGAGTCTGGCCTGAAAGGCCGCGGCGGCGCGGGCTTCTCCACCGGTCTGAAGTGGAGCCTGATGCCAAAAGACGAATCCATGAACATCCGTTACCTGCTGTGTAACGCCGATGAAATGGAGCCGGGTACCTATAAAGACCGTCTGCTGATGGAGCAGCTGCCGCACCTGCTGGTGGAAGGCATGCTGATTTCCGCGTTCGCGTTGAAAGCGTACCGTGGCTACATCTTCCTGCGCGGTGAGTACATCGAAGCGGCGGAAAACCTGCGTCGCGCGATTGCAGAAGCCACCGAAGCGGGCCTGTTGGGTAAAAACATCCTGGGCACCGGGTTTGACTTCGAACTGTTCGTGCACACCGGCGCCGGGCGTTACATCTGCGGTGAAGAAACTGCGCTGATTAACTCCCTGGAAGGCCGCCGCGCGAACCCGCGTTCTAAGCCACCGTTCCCGGCAAGCTCCGGCGTGTGGGGTAAACCGACCTGCGTAAACAACGTCGAAACCCTGTGTAACGTTCCGGCTATCCTCGCCAACGGCGTGGAGTGGTATCAGGGCATCTCCTCAAGCAAAGATGCCGGTACCAAGCTGATGGGCTTCTCCGGTCGCGTTAAAAACCCTGGCGTATGGGAGCTGCCGTTCGGTACCACCGCACGTGAAATTCTTGAAGACTACGCTGGCGGCATGCGTGATGGCCTGAAATTCAAAGCCTGGCAGCCGGGTGGGGCAGGGACAGACTTCCTGACCGAAGCCCACCTTGACCTGCCGATGGAGTTCGAAAGCATTGGTAAAGCAGGCAGCCGTCTGGGTACGGCGCTGGCGATGGCCGTCGACCACGAGATCGGCATGGTCTCGCTGGTCCGTAACCTGGAAGAGTTCTTCGCCCGTGAGTCCTGCGGCTGGTGTACACCGTGCCGTGATGGTCTGCCGTGGAGCGTGAAGATCCTGCGTGCAATCGAACGTGGCGAAGGCCAGCCTGGCGATATCGAAACGCTTGAGCAACTGTGTCGATTCTTGGGCCCGGGTAAAACCTTCTGTGCCCACGCACCGGGTGCCGTCGAACCTCTGCAGAGCGCGATCAAATATTTCCGCGACGAGTTCGAAGCAGGCATCAAGCAGCCGTTCAGCAATACCCATGCCATCAATGGGATTCAGCCGAACCTGCTTAAAGCGCGCTGGTAACGACAAGAATTTTGATTAACGCTCGGTTTCGACCGAGCCAACTGGAAGCATGCTAATGGCTACGATTCATGTAGACGGCAAAGAATACGAAGTCAACGGGGCGGACAACCTGCTGGAAGCTTGTCTGTCTCTTGGCCTCGATATTCCGTACTTTTGCTGGCATCCGGCGCTGGGCAGCGTCGGTGCTTGCCGCCAGTGTGCGGTGAAGCAATATCAAAACGCGGAAGACACGCGTGGTCGCCTGGTGATGTCCTGTATGACGCCAGCCACCGAAGGCACCTTTATTTCGATTGATGACGAAGAAGCGAAACAGTTCCGTGAAAGCGTTGTGGAATGGTTGATGACCAACCACCCGCACGACTGTCCGGTCTGTGAAGAGGGCGGTAACTGCCACCTTCAGGATATGACCGTGATGACCGGTCACAGCTTCCGTCGCTATCGCTTTACCAAGCGTACCCACCGTAATCAGGATCTGGGGCCGTTCATCTCTCACGAAATGAACCGCTGCATTGCCTGCTACCGCTGCGTGCGTTACTACAAAGACTATGCAGACGGTCAGGATCTGGGCGTGTATGGCGCACATGACAACGTCTACTTCGGTCGTCCGGAAGACGGCGTACTGGAAAGCGAATTCTCCGGTAACCTGGTAGAAATCTGCCCGACCGGCGTCTTCACGGATAAAACCCACTCCGAGCGTTACAACCGTAAATGGGACATGCAGTTTGCGCCAAGCATCTGCCAGCAGTGTTCTCTCGGCTGTAACACCAGCCCGGGTGAGCGCTACGGCGAACTGCGTCGTATCGAAAACCGTTACAACGGTACCGTTAACCACTACTTCCTGTGCGACCGCGGTCGTTTCGGCTATGGCTATGTGAATCTGAAGGACCGTCCGCGTCAGCCGGTTCAGCGCCGTGGCGACGACTTCATTACCCTAAACGCTGAACAGGCGATGCAGGGTGCGGCAGACATTCTGCGCCAGTCGAAGAAAGTGATTGGTATTGGCTCCCCGCGTGCCAGCATCGAAAGCAACTTCGCGCTGCGCGAGCTGGTCGGGGCGGAAAACTTCTATACCGGTATCGCCCAGGGCGAGCAGGAACGTCTGCAGCTGGTACTGAAAGTGCTGCGTGAAGGCGGTATCCATACCCCGGCGCTGCGCGAAATCGAATCCTATGATGCGGTCCTGGTGCTGGGTGAAGACCTGACGCAGACCGGCGCACGCGCGGCTCTGGCGGTTCGCCAGGCGGTGAAGGGTAAAGCACGTGAAATGGCAGCGGCGCAGAAAGTGGCTGACTGGCAGATTGCGGCGATCCTGAACATCGGCCAGCGCGCGAAGCATCCTCTGTTTGTGACCAACGTCGACAATACCCGTCTGGACGATATCGCGGCGTGGACCTACTGCGCACCGGTTGAAGATCAGGCGCGCCTCGGCTTTGCGATTGCCCACGCGCTGGACAACAGCTCACCGGCCGTTGAGCTGGATCGGGACCTGCAAAACAAGGTCGACGTGATTGTTCAGGCCCTGGCAGGTGCGAAGAAGCCGCTGATTATTTCCGGTACCAACGCCGGTAGCGCAGAGATCATTCAGGCAGCAGCCAACGTGGCCAAAGCTCTGAAAGGCCGCGGTGCTGACGTCGGTGTGACCATGATTGCCCGTGCGGTGAACAGCATTGGACTGGGCATGATTGGCGGCGGCTCGCTGGAAGAAGCGTTAAGCGAACTGGAATCCGGTGCCGCTGACGCCGTGGTGGTGCTGGAAAACGACCTGCATCGTCATGCTTCTGCCGCTCGCGTAGACGCCGCGCTCTCCAAAGCCCCGCTGGTGATGGTCATTGACCATCAGCGCACCGCGATTATGGACAAAGCGCACCTGGTGCTCTCTGCGGCAAGCTTCGCAGAAAGCGACGGTACCGTTATCAACAACGAAGGCCGCGCGCAGCGTTTCTTCCAGGTTTACGACCCGGCGTACTACGACAGCAACACCGTGATGCTGGAAAGCTGGCGCTGGCTGCACTCCCTGCACAGCACCGTGCAGAGCCGTGAAGTGGACTGGACGCAGCTCGACCACGTTATCGACGCGGTAGTCGAAAAACTGCCTCAGCTGGCAGGCATTAAAGATGCCGCGCCTGAAGCAAGCTTCCGCATTCGCGGCCAGAAACTGGCGCGTGAACCGCACCGTTACAGTGGCCGTACTGCGATGCGTGCCAACATCAGCGTGCACGAACCGCGCCAGCCGCAGGATAAAGACACCATGTTCGCCTTCTCGATGGAAGGGAACAACCAGCCGTCTGCGCCGCGTTCGCAAATCCCGTTCGCATGGGCACCGGGCTGGAACTCCCCGCAGGCATGGAACAAGTTCCAGGCTGAAGTGGGCGGCTCCCTGCGCCACGGCGATCCGGGCGTGCGTCTGATTGAAGCCTCCGAAACCGGTCTGGACTTCTTCACCACCGTACCGGCGAGTTTCCAGGCGCAGGACGGTAGCTGGCGTATTGCCCCGTACTACCACCTGTTCGGTAGCGACGAGCTGTCCCAGCGTTCACCGGTCTTCCAGACCCGTATGCCGCAGCCGTACATCAAGCTTAACCCGGCTGACGCCGCGAAGCTTGGCGTTAACGCGGGTGCAAACATCGCCTTTAGCTATGACGGCCAGACCATCAGCCTGCCGCTGATTATTTCTGAAAGTCTGACAGCAGGGCAGGTGGGTCTGCCGATGGGTATGCCTGGCATCGCGCCGGTTCTGGCGGGTGCGCGTCTTGATAATCTGCAGGAGGCAAAAGCATGAGTTGGTTAACGCCGGATCTTATCGACATCCTGCTGAGCATTCTGAAAGCGATTGTAATCCTGCTGGTGGTGGTCACCTGCGGCGCGTTCATGAGCTTTGGTGAACGTCGTCTGCTCGGTCTGTTCCAGAACCGTTACGGACCGAACCGCGTGGGCTGGGGTGGTTCACTCCAGCTGGTCGCGGATATGATCAAGATGTTCTTTAAAGAGGACTGGATCCCGCGCTTCTCGGATCGCGTGATCTTTACTCTGGCACCGATGATCGCCTTCACCTCGCTGCTGCTGGCGTTTGCTATCGTTCCGGTTAGCCCGACCTGGGTGGTCGCTGACCTGAACATCGGCATTCTGTTCTTCCTGATGATGGCAGGCCTCGCGGTTTACGCGGTCCTGTTCGCAGGCTGGTCCAGTAACAACAAGTACTCGCTGCTGGGTGCGATGCGTGCTTCCGCGCAGACCCTGAGCTACGAAGTGTTCCTGGGTCTTTCCCTGATGGGCGTGGTGGCGCAGGCCGGTTCATTCAACATGACCGACATCGTCAACAACCAGGCCGACATCTGGAACGTTATTCCGCAGTTCTTTGGGTTTATTACCTTTGCCATCGCGGGCGTGGCAGTGTGTCACCGTCACCCGTTTGACCAGCCAGAAGCCGAACAGGAACTGGCCGACGGTTACCACATCGAATATTCCGGTATGAAATTCGGTCTGTTCTTCGTGGGCGAGTACATCGGTATCGTCACCATTTCCGCGTTGATGGTAACGCTGTTCTTCGGTGGCTGGCATGGCCCGTTCTTACCGCCGTTCATCTGGTTCGCGCTGAAAACCGCGTTCTTCATGATGATGTTCATTTTGATTCGCGCAGCGTTACCGCGTCCGCGTTATGACCAGGTAATGTCCTTCGGCTGGAAAGTGTGCCTGCCGCTGACGCTCGTCAACTTGTTGGTAACGGCGGCTGTCATTCTCTGGCAGCAGCCATAAGGGGCTATAGACCATGACCTTAAAAGAATTACTGGTAGGCTTTGGTACCCAGGTACGCAGTATCTGGATGATCGGCCTGCACGCGTTTGCCAAACGCGAAACCCGGATGTACCCGGAAGAGCCGGTATATCTGCCGCCGCGCTACCGTGGCCGTATCGTGCTGACGCGCGACCCGGACGGTTCCGAGCGCTGCGTTGCCTGTAACCTGTGTGCGGTAGCGTGTCCGGTAGGCTGTATCTCTCTGCAGAAAGCAGAGACGGTAGACGGCCGCTGGTACCCTGAGTTCTTCCGCATCAACTTCTCACGCTGCATTTTCTGCGGTCTGTGTGAAGAAGCGTGCCCAACCACGGCGATTCAGCTGACTCCAGACTTCGAGCTGGGTGAGTACAAGCGTCAGGACCTGGTGTACGAGAAAGAGGATCTGCTGATTTCCGGTCCGGGCAAATACCCGGAATATAACTTCTACCGGATGGCGGGTATGGCAATCGACGGCAAAGATAAGGGTGAAGCAGAGAACGAAGCTAAGCCTATCGACGTCAAGAGCCTGTTACCGTAAGGAGAGGGCAATGGAATTCGCTTTTTATATCTGTGGCCTTATCGCCATCCTGGCTACGCTGCGAGTGATCACGCACACCAACCCGGTGCATGCGCTGCTGTACTTAATCATCTCGCTGCTGGCCATTTCCGGGGTGTTCTTCGCACTGGGCGCGCACTTCGCCGGTGCGCTGGAAATCATCGTCTACGCCGGGGCCATCATGGTGCTCTTCGTGTTCGTCGTGATGATGCTGAACCTGGGCGGCTCTGAAATTGAGCAGGAACGTCAGTGGTTAAAGCCGCAGGTGTGGATCGGCCCGGCATTTTTGTCGGCCATCATGCTGGTGGTGATTGTGTACGCCATTCTGGGTGTTAACGATCAGGGCATCGACGGCACGCCGATTGGCGCGAAAGAGGTAGGTATCACGCTCTTTGGCCCATACGTTCTGGCGGTTGAACTGGCCTCAATGCTACTGCTGGCAGGTCTGGTTGTTGCTTTCCACGTTGGCCGCGAAGAGCGTGCTGGCGAGGTGCTGAGCAACCGCACTGACGACCGCGCGAAAAGAAAAACGGAGGAGCGCGCATGATCCCCTTAACACATGGACTGATCCTCGCTGCGATTTTATTCGTTCTGGGTCTGACCGGTCTGGTTATCCGCCGCAATCTGCTGTTTATGCTGATCGGGCTGGAAATCATGATTAACGCCTCCGCGCTGGCCTTCGTGGTCGCCGGAAGCTACTGGGGCCAGACCGATGGTCAGGTGATGTACATTCTCGCCATCAGCCTCGCGGCTGCCGAAGCGAGTATTGGCCTGGCGCTGTTGCTGCAGCTCCATCGTCGCCGCCAGAATCTGAACATCGATTCAGTAAGTGAGTTGCGTGGATGAACATGCTTGCCTTAACCATTATTTTTCCGCTGATTGGCTTCGTGCTGCTGGCGTTTTCTCGCGGCCGCTGGTCTGAGAATCTGTCTGCGACCGTCGGCATGGGCTCTGTTGGCCTGGCCGCGCTGGTGACAGCGTATGCGGGTATCGACTTCTTTAACAACGGGCGTCAGCCTTTCAGCGTACCGCTGTGGACCTGGATGTCGGTCGGTGATTTCAACATCGGCTTCAACCTGGTGCTGGACGGCCTCTCGCTGACCATGCTCTCCGTGGTCACCGGCGTCGGCTTCCTGATCCACATGTTCGCCTCCTGGTATATGCGCGGTGAAGAGGGGTACTCCCGCTTCTTCGCCTACACCAACCTGTTTATCGCCAGCATGGTGGTTCTGGTGCTGGCCGATAACCTGCTGCTGATGTATCTGGGCTGGGAAGGCGTAGGTCTGTGTTCTTACCTGCTGATCGGTTTCTACTATACCGATCCGAAGAATGGCGCAGCGGCCATGAAAGCATTCGTCGTGACCCGCGTGGGTGACGTCTTCCTCGCTTTCGCGCTGTTCATTCTTTACAACGAACTGGGCACGCTGAACTTCCGCGAAATGGTGGAACTAGCGCCGGCGCACTTCGCGGCAGGCAACAACATGCTGTGGTGGGCAACGCTGATGCTGCTGGGTGGTGCCGTGGGTAAATCCGCGCAGCTGCCGTTGCAGACGTGGCTGGCCGACGCGATGGCGGGTCCAACCCCTGTCTCCGCGCTGATCCACGCTGCGACCATGGTTACCGCCGGTGTTTACCTGATTGCGCGTACCCATGGCCTGTTCCTGATGACCCCGGAAATTCTGCATCTGGTGGGTATCGTCGGTGCGGTCACGCTGGTGCTGGCAGGCTTTGCCGCGCTGGTGCAGACCGACATCAAACGCGTTCTCGCGTATTCCACCATGAGCCAGATTGGTTACATGTTCCTGGCGCTGGGCGTTCAGGCGTGGGACGCGGCCATTTTCCACCTGATGACGCACGCGTTCTTTAAAGCGCTGCTGTTCCTCTCATCCGGTTCCGTGATTCTGGCCTGCCACCACGAGCAGAACATCTTCAAGATGGGCGGACTGCGTAAGTCCATTCCGCTGGTTTATGTCTGCTTCCTGGTGGGCGGCGCGGCGCTGGCGGCACTGCCGCTGATCACCGCGGGCTTCTTCAGTAAGGACGAAATCCTTGCGGGTGCCATGGCGAATGGTCATATCAATCTGATGGTTGCGGGTCTGGTCGGCGCGTTCATGACCTCCCTGTATACCTTCCGTATGATTTTCATCGTATTCCACGGTAAAGAACAAATTCACGCTCACGCAGGGAAGGGGATTACCCATCACCTGCCGCTGATTGTGCTGCTGGTACTGTCCACCTTCGTTGGCGCGATGATTGTGCCACCGCTGCAGGGCGTACTGCCGGACACCACCGAGCTTGAGCACGGTCGCGTTCTGACGCTTGAAATCACCTCCGGTGTGGTCGCTATCGCGGGCATCCTGATCGCAGCATGGCTGTGGCTGGGCAAACGTACGCTGGTCACTGCCGTGGCCAACAGTGCGCCGGGCCGCCTGCTGGGCACCTGGTGGTACAACGCGTGGGGCTTCGACTGGCTGTACGACATGATCTTCGTTAAGCCGTTCCTGGGCATCGCGTGGCTGCTGAAGCGCGACCCGCTGAACAGCCTGATGAACATCCCGGCGATCCTTTCCCGCTTTGCAGGTAAAGGCCTGCTGTACAGCGAGAACGGTTACCTGCGCTGGTATGTGGCGTCCATGAGCATCGGTGCGGTTGTCGTGCTGGCGCTGCTGATGGTGTTGCGTTGATCGTTAAGTGAATTTTATTCGAATTCGTTGAAAATCAGGCCCCTGCTGGGGGCCTTAAAAAGGAATGTAAATCGCCATGTTACTACCCTGGCTAATATTAATTCCCTTCATCGGCGGCTTCCTGTGCTGGCAGACTGAACGCTTTGGCGTGAAGATGCCGCGCTGGATCGCGCTGATCACCATGGGATTGACGCTCGCGCTTGGCCTGCAACTGTGGTTGCAGGGCGGTTACTCACTGACCCAGTCTGCGGGCATTCCGCAGTGGCAGTCTGAGTTCATCCTGCCGTGGATCCCACGTTTCGGCATTACGATCCACCTGGCGATTGACGGTCTGTCTCTCCTGATGGTGGTGTTGACCGGCCTGCTCGGCGTTCTGGCGGTACTTTGCTCCTGGCGAGAAATCGAAAAATACCAGGGCTTCTTCCACCTGAACCTGATGTGGATCCTGGGCGGCGTAATCGGCGTGTTCCTTGCCATCGACATGTTCCTGTTCTTCTTCTTCTGGGAGATGATGCTGGTGCCGATGTACTTCCTGATCGCGCTGTGGGGCCACAAGGCGTCCGACGGTAAAACGCGTATCACGGCGGCAACCAAGTTCTTCATCTATACCCAGGCGAGTGGTCTGGTGATGTTGATTGCCATTCTGGCGCTGGTGTTTGTTCACCACAATGCGACCGGCACCTGGACCTTCAACTACGAAGACCTGCTGAAGACCCCAATGTCGCACGGCGTGGAATATCTGCTGATGCTGGGCTTCTTCATCGCGTTCGCGGTGAAAATGCCGGTCGTTCCGCTGCACGGCTGGCTGCCAGACGCGCACTCTCAGGCACCAACGGCGGGTTCCGTTGACCTGGCGGGCATCTTGCTGAAAACGGCGGCCTACGGCCTGCTGCGTTTCGCTCTGCCGCTGTTCCCGAACGCCTCCGCAGAGTTCGCACCGATTGCCATGTGGCTTGGTGTGATCGGTATCTTCTACGGTGCCTGGATGGCTTTCACCCAGTACGACATCAAGCGACTGATTGCCTACACCTCCGTTTCCCACATGGGCTTCGTGCTGATTGCTATCTACACCGGCAGCCAGCTGGCGTACCAGGGCGCGGTGATCCAGATGATTGCGCACGGTCTGTCTGCAGCCGGCCTCTTCATCCTGTGCGGTCAGCTGTACGAACGTCTGCATACCCGCGACATGCGTATGATGGGCGGTCTGTGGAGCAAAATTAAGTGGCTGCCAGCGCTTTCCATGTTCTTCGCGGTGGCTACCCTGGGGATGCCGGGTACCGGTAACTTCGTCGGCGAATTTATGATTCTGTTCGGCAGCTTCAAAGTGGTACCGGTGATTACCGTGATCTCCACGTTTGGTCTGGTGTTCGCTTCCGTATACTCGCTGGCGATGCTGCACCGCGCTTACTTCGGTAAAGCGAAGAGCGAAATTGCTGCACAAGAACTGCCGGGGATGTCGCTGCGTGAGCTGTTCATCATCCTGCTGCTGGTCGTACTGCTGGTGCTGCTGGGCTTCTTCCCGCAGCCGATTCTGGATACCTCGCATAGCGCGATGGGTAACATCCAGCAGTGGTTTGTTAATTCTGCTTCTACTACAAGGCCGTAATTCGCCATGACAATAACTCCACAACAACTGATCGCGCTGCTACCGCTGCTGATCGTCGGATTGACGGTGGTGGTTGTGATGCTCTCCATTGCGTGGCGACGCAATCACTTCCTGAATGCCACGCTGTCGGTCATCGGCCTGAACGCCGCGTTAGTCTCTCTCTGGTTTGTTGGTCAGGGTGGGGCGATGGACGTCACCCCGCTGATGCGCGTTGACGGTTACGCCATGCTGTATACCGGACTGGTGCTGCTGGCAAGCCTGGCAACCTGTACCTTTGCGTACCCGTGGCTCGAAGGCTACAACGACAATAAAGAAGAGTTTTACCTGCTGGTTCTGATTGCCGCGCTGGGCGGCATTCTGCTGGCGAATGCGAACCACCTGGCCGCGCTGTTCCTCGGCATTGAGCTGATATCTCTGCCGCTGTTCGGCCTGATTGGTTACGCCTTCCGTCAGAAGCGCTCCCTGGAAGCAAGCATCAAGTACACTATTCTGTCTGCTGCTGCATCCTCGTTCCTGCTGTTTGGTATTGCGCTGCTGTACGCACAGTCCGGTAATCTCTCCTTCATGGCGCTCGGCAAGAGCCTCGGCGACGGCATGCTGCATGAGCCGCTGCTGCTGGCGGGTCTGGGCATGATGATTGTTGGCCTTGGCTTCAAACTCTCTCTGGTGCCGTTCCACCTGTGGACGCCAGACGTATACCAGGGCGCTCCGGCTCCGGTGTCGACCTTCCTGGCGACGGCGAGCAAAATCGCTATCTTCGGTGTGGTCATGCGTCTGTTCCTGTACGCGCCGGTAGGTGACAGCGAAGCGGTTCGCGTGGTGCTGGGCATTATCGCGTTCGTCTCCATCATCTTCGGTAACCTGATGGCGCTGAGCCAGACCAACATCAAGCGTCTGCTGGGCTACTCGTCTATCTCTCATCTGGGCTACCTGATGGTGGCGCTGATTGCGCTGCAGAGCGGCGAGATGTCGATGGAAACCGTGGGCGTGTATCTGGCCGGTTACCTGTTCAGCAGTCTCGGCGCCTTCGGCGTGGTGAGCCTGATGTCCAGCCCGTACCGTGGTCCGGATGCCGATTCACTGTTCTCCTACCGTGGGCTGTTCTGGCACCGTCCGATCCTGTCTGCGGTGATGACCGTGATGATGCTCTCTCTGGCAGGTATCCCGATGACGCTTGGCTTTATCGGTAAATTCTACGTGCTGGCCGTCGGTGTGCAGGCGCACCTGTGGTGGCTGACTGCGGGCGTGGTGATCGGTTCCGCGATTGGTCTCTACTACTACCTGCGCGTGGCCGTGAGCCTGTACCTGAGTGCGCCTCAGCAGCTCAACCGTGATGCCCCAACCAACTGGCAGTACAGCGCCGGTGGTATCGTCGTGCTTATCTCGGCGCTGCTGGTGCTGATCTTCGGTATCTATCCGCAGCCGCTGATTGATATCGTGCAGCGAGCGATGCCGCTGATGTAAAAACAAAAAACCCGCCTCGGCGGGTTTTTTTATGGTTTGCCCAGCGGCGCTACGCTTGCAGGGCCTACGGGTTTTGTAGGTCGGGTAAGCGTAGCACCACCCGACTAAGCCAGCTGCTTCCGGCTAATCAACGGCCCGTCAATCTTCTTCATCGAGCGGTCCAGCACTTCCTCAATCACCGACGACAGCTCGTTTAGCTCAAACTTCGCCACATACCCGTCCGCTTTCACCTTACGAATATGATCTTCGTTGGCGTTGCCGGAAAGGGAAGAGTGGATCACCACCGGAATGTCCTTTAATACCGGGTCGGTTTTGATTTTGCGCGTCAGCGTAAAGCCGTCCATCTCCGGCATTTCAAGATCGGTCAGCACAAGCGCGATCTTGTCGGTGATGGGAACTCCCTCAGCCTGCGCCTGTGCGGCCAGAACCCCAATTTTCTCCCACGCCTCTTTGCCGGTGATATGCAGCTGTGCCGGGATCTCCATCGCCTGCAGACCTTTCTCCAGCATCGAGCGCGCGACTTTCGAATCTTCTGCGACGATGGCGACTGCGCCAGGCTTAATATGGAATTTGGTGGTCTTCAGATTGGTGGCGTGCAGATCGTGATTGGCCGGAGTGATGTCATACAGGATCTGCTCAACGTCCAGCACCATCGCCAGATCGTTGGTATCGCTCTTCTCGTCAAGACACGCAATGCTGGTGATGTAGCGACCGCTGACGGCAGTTTCCGCCGCGTGCACCTGCTTCCAGTCCAGACGCATGATGTTCTCAACCGACTCCACGGCAAACGCCTGCACGCTGCGCGCGTATTCGGTGATCAGCAGGATATTCAGCCCGGTGGTGGGCTTACAGCCCGCCACGGCGGCGAGGTCGATCACCGGGATCACCTGATCGCGAATATTCACCATTCCCATCAGCGGTGATTTCATCCCGGCGGGTTTCGTGAACTCCGGCATCGGCACAATTTCACGCAGCTTAAAGACGTTAATGCCAAACAGCTCAGATTTATTTTCGTTAAGAGAGGTGCCAAGACGGAACAGCAACAGTTCAAAACGGTTCGACAGGGTCAGATTCGCCCTGTCATCAATATCTTTCTGGAAATTATCCATTCTACCCTCGAGAGAAATGCTGACCTTTTAATCGTTATCGGCATCCTGAGGGAAAAATGAAGGACTAAACGCTGACCTGAGCGAAATCTTCGGCCAGCTCACATTCCGGGAACAGCGCGCGACACTCTGCCAGCAGCTTTTCACAGCCCCGCGCGTCGTAGCGCGAGCTGACGTGGGTGACGATGAGCCTCCCGACGCCCGCGTCACGGGCAAGCTGCGCCGCCTGACGCGTAGAGCTATGGCCCCGGCCGTTGGCTTTTTCTTCCATCGCTGTTTCAAGCGTTGCTTCATGCACCATCACATCCACGCCCTGGGCAAGCTGAAGCGCTGCCGGGCACGGGGCCGTGTCGCCAAATATTGCCAGCTTTTTGCCGGGCTGCGGTGCGGCAAGATAATCCTGGCCGTTGATGACGCGTCCGTCCTCCAGCGTGACGGTCTCACCGTGCTTCAGGCGCTGGAACAGCGGTCCGGGTTTGACGCCATCGGCCATCAGCGCGGCGGCGTCCAGCGCGCCGGGTTTGTCATGCGCTTCAATGCGGTATCCATAGCACTCGACAGGGTGATTGAGCGGCTGAGCGCTCACCTTATATTCGCCGTCATCGAAAACCAGGGCTTCGCTAATTTCAACGACCTCCAGCGGATAATCCGTCCATGACCCGCTAAGGCGCAGCGTGGTTTCAACAAATTCACGAATACCCGAAGGCCCGTAAATCGTCAGCGAGTTGGCGTTACCGGCCATCGAGCGGCTGCACAGCAGGCCGGGAAGGCCAAACAGATGGTCACCATGCAGATGGGTGATAAAAATTTTATCCAGCTTGCCGGGGTGATAAGCGGTGTGTAACAGCTGATGCTGCGTCCCTTCACCACAGTCAAACAGCCACAGCCCGCCGCGGGTGGGGTGTTTAAGATCCAGCAGTATCGCCGTCACATTTCGTGAGCGGGTTGGCACGCCCGCGGACGTACCCAGAAAAATCAGTTCCATAACGCAATCAGCCCTTTGCCGAACGGGGAGGGGTTTAGTATAACGTGATGAACCCCAGGAAGGAGACTGACATGATCCAGTGGCAAGATTTACACCATAGTGACCTCACCGTTCATTCACTTTACGCCGTGCTGAAACTGCGCTGCGAAGTGTTCGTGGTTGAACAGACCTGCCCGTATCAGGACATCGACGGCGACGATCTCGTCGGCGAGAACCGCCATATCCTCGGCTGGCGGAATAACGAGCTGGTGGCGTATGCGAGGATTCTGAAAAGCGAAGACGATTTTGAGCCTGTCGTCATTGGCCGGGTCATCATCAGCGGTAAGGCGCGTGGCGAAAAGCTGGGCTATCAGCTGATGGAAAAAACGCTGGAGGCGTGCCGGAAACAGTGGCCTGACAAGGCGTTATACCTGGGCGCGCAGGCACACCTGCAGTCCTTCTACGGCCACTTTGGTTTCGTGCCGGTCACCGATGTGTACGATGAAGATGGCATTCCCCACGTCGGCATGGCGCGAGAAGCGAAGCAGGCGTAATAGCGAGTCGTTGGCTATAGTTAGCGGACTGGTGTACTAACATGGAGAAAAATATGTCATTTCAATCCTGGGATACCCGTATCGACGACGACCTGGCTTTACTGAGCGAAACGCTGGAAGAGGTGTTACGTTCCTCGGGCGACCCTGCCGATCAGAAATATATTGAGCTAAAAGCCCGCGCCGAGCAGGCGCTGCATGAAGTGAAAAACCGCGTCAGCCATGCGTCTGATACCTACTACTACCGGGCCAAAAAAGCAGTGTATCGTGCCGATGATTACGTGCATGAAAAACCGTGGCAGGGTATTGGCGTGGGGGCTGCCGTAGGGCTGGTACTGGGGCTGCTGCTGGCCCGACGTTAAGCCGCTTAACCACTCCCTATACGTGGGTACTGCTATTTATCGTCAGTACCCCGTATAATACGAGGTTTTAACAGGGAGAGGTTCGCGTGAATTCGATTTTCCTCGCGCTGGAGCAATTGCGTACCCAGCTTTCGCAAGCGTTACCCGCAACACCCGGCTTACGTCATTTCGACGTCTCTTTCCCGTTAAACGACGCCTTCGACCCTCTCGCCTGGCTTGGGGCTCAGCAGTGCTATCCGCAGTTTTACTGGCAACAGCGTAACGGCGATGAAGAGCTGGCTGCGCTGGGGGCGGTTACCCAATTTTCCTCTCTGGCGTTAGCCACGCAGTTTTTGCGCGAGCAAAACGCGGCACAAGATACCCGTATCTGCGGCCTGAACGCTTTTAATCCGGAGCAGGGGAGCCTCTTTTTACCGCGGCTGCTCTGGCGACGTACCGCCGGCAACGCCACGCTGCGCCTGCAGCTGTGGAGCAATTATTCTCTTCAGGAAGATGCCCGCGCCGCGCTGGATTTTTTACAGCAGCTCCGTCCTGCAAGGCCTATCCGCCCGCTGTCCGTTCAGGTAGAGCACGAAACCCATCTGCCGCAGCAGGCCGAATGGCTGACGCTTATCCGCAGGGCGACAGAGACCATTGCGTGCGGTGAATTTGAAAAAGTGGTTCTCGCCCGGGCAACCGATATTCGTTTTACACAGCGCGTAAACCCCGTCGCGCTGATGGCAGCCAGCCGGGCCCTCAATTTACATTGCTACCATTTCTGCATGATTTTCGACGCCAGCAACGCGTTTCTCGGCTCGACCCCCGAGCGTCTGTGGCGGCGGCGCGGCACGCTGCTGCGTACGGAAGCGCTGGCGGGCACCGTCGCCAGCCATAGCGATGATAGCCAGGCGCAGCGTCTCGGCGAGTGGCTGCTGAACGATGATAAAAACCAGCGTGAAAATATGCTGGTTGTGGAGGATATCTGTCAGCGTCTTCAGCACTCCACGCAGACGCTCGAGGTACTGCCCCCCCAGGTGGTACGCCTGCGTAAAGTGCAGCATTTGCGCCGCTGTATCTGGACCGAGCTTAAACAGGCTGATGACGAGCAGTGTCTGCTCATGTTGCAGCCGACCGCGGCCGTTGCCGGATTACCCCGACAGCCTGCGCGCGAGTTTATTCAGAAGGTTGAACCCTTTAACCGCGAATGGTACGCCGGTTCGGCCGGGTATTTATCCCCCGAGCAGAGTGAGTTCTGCGTGGCGCTGCGCTCCGCGCGCGTTCAGGAGGACTACCTGCGGCTCTACGCCGGCGCCGGTATCGTCAGCGGGTCTGACCCGGAGCAGGAGTGGCAGGAGATTGAAAACAAAGCCGCCGGATTGCGCTCTCTGCTCCTAAGGGATTAATACAGATTCGCGCAATCCCGATTCATATCAAAATTCCAATTTTTTCTATTATTTATACTGTGTCGCATTCTTGATACCGGACAATCTCATGTCAGTAAGTTCTTTTAACCGACGCTGGGCGGCGGTGATCCTTGAAGCCCTGACGCGCCATGGCGTCAGGCACGTGTGTATTGCACCGGGTTCTCGCTCAACGCCGCTGACGCTGGCGGCCGCCGAAAACCGGGCGTTAATTCACCACACCCACTTTGATGAGCGTGGCCTCGGGCATCTTGCGCTGGGTCTGGCGAAGGTCAGCAAAGAACCCGTGGCGGTGATTGTCACTTCCGGTACCGCCGTGGCGAACCTCTATCCGGCGCTGATTGAAGCCGGGTTAACCGGTGAAAAACTGATTCTGCTGACGGCCGATCGTCCTCCTGAGCTTATCGACTGCGGCGCCAATCAGGCCATTCGCCAGCCGGGACTCTTTTCTTCGCATCCTTCGCAGACGATTTCGCTGCCCCGTCCCACCCAGGATATTCCGGCAAGCTGGCTGGTCTCCACCGTCGATCACGCCATGGAGACGTTGCGTAGCGGAGCGTTGCATATCAACTGCCCGTTTGCCGAGCCGCTGTACGGTGAGGTGGACGACACGGGTCTTGACTGGCAGCAGAGCCTCGGCGACTGGTGGGAGAGTGAAAAACCGTGGCTGCGCGAGCAGACGCACCTTGAGAGCGCGAAACAGCACGACTGGTTCTTCTGGCGGCAGAAGCGCGGCGTGGTTATCGCC
Organism: Enterobacter sp. PI-10; assembly: GCF_027947695.1. NCBI lineage: Bacteria > Pseudomonadati > Pseudomonadota > Gammaproteobacteria > Enterobacterales > Enterobacteriaceae > Enterobacter > Enterobacter sp. PI-10. The sequence continues at coordinate 296,460 of NZ_JAJNOG010000003.1, forward strand.
GGGCGCATGAGCGCGTCTGAAGGCAAGCTGGTTGCCGAATGGGCGCAAACCCTGGGCTGGCCGCTGATAGGCGACGTGCTTTCCCAGACCGGTCAGCCGCTGCCGTGCACCGATCTCTGGTTGGGTAATGCCAAAGCGGTCACCGAACTGGCGCAGGCGCAGATTGTGGTCCAGCTTGGATCGAGCTTGACCGGCAAACGGTTACTGCAGTGGCAGGCGACCTGCACACCGGACGAGTACTGGCTGGTGGACGCGCTGGAAGGGCGGCTTGACCCGGCGCACCACCGCGGTCGTCGTCTCGTCAGCTCTATCGACGCCTGGCTGGCGCTCCATCCCGCTGAAAAACTCAAGCCCTGGGCGGTGGCCATTCCGGACCTTTCGCGCCAGGCGTGGGAACTAACCAAAGCGCACTGTGAAGCGTTTAGCGAAGCCGGGCTGGCGCACCGTATTCGCCAGTACCTGCCCGAGCAGGGGCAGCTGTTTGTCGGCAACAGCCTGGTCGTGCGGCTGATTGACGCCTTTTCGCAGCTGCCCGCGGGCTACCCGGTGTACAGCAACCGTGGCGCCAGCGGCATCGACGGGCTGATCTCCACGGCGGCGGGCGTGCAGCGCGCCAGCGCGAAATCGACGCTGGCGATCGTGGGCGATCTCTCCGCGCTCTACGATCTCAACGCGCTGGCGCTGCTGCGTCAGGCGTCAGCCCCGTTTGTGCTGATTGTGGTCAACAACAACGGTGGGCAGATTTTCTCCCTGCTGCCTACGCCGCAGAGCGAGCGCGAGCGTTTCTATCTGATGCCGCAGAACGTGCAGTTCGAACACGCCGCGGCGATGTTTAGCCTGAAATACCATCGCCCGGAAAGCTGGGAACAGCTGGACGCGGCGTTAAACAGCGCATGGAAACAGCCGGGCGCGACGCTGATTGAGCTTGTGGTGAACGATGCTGACGGTGCGCAGGCCCTGCAAAGCCTGCTGGCGCAGGTGAGCCAGCTGTGATCCTTTCGGGCGTGCTGCAGGCCGGAAAACCAGGCTATCCCTGGCTGGTCTTTTTGCACGGTTTTTCGGGTGACTGTCGCGAGTGGCAGAGGGTCGGTGAAGGACTTAGCGATTATCCCAGGCTATATCTGGATCTGCCGGGGCACGGTGGATCCCGGAATCTGGGTGTGAAGGGGTTTGACGAGATGAGCGCGTTGCTCACCCGAACCCTGCTTAGTTACAACATACTTAAATTCTGGCTTGTCGGGTACTCCCTCGGCGGCCGCATTGCAATGTTCCATGCCTGCCAGCAGCCGAAGGGGCTGCAGGGCGTGGTGGTGGAGGGAGGGCATCCGGGCCTGCAGGATGACGATGCGCGAAATGCGCGGCTGGCATCCGACCGCCGCTGGGCAACGCGTTTTCGTACCGAACCGCTGGAGAAAGCGTTCGCTGACTGGTACCAACAGCCCGTTTTCGCCTCCCTTACGGACGCCCAGCGCGATGCGCTGATTACCCTGCGCAGCCAGAACAGCGGCGCGACGCTGGCGATGATGCTCGAGGCGACGTCGCTGGCCGTGCAGCCCGATTTGCGTGTCGCGCTTAGCGCACGCGATTTCACTTTTGATTATCTCTTTGGCGAACGTGATGAGAAGTTTGCGGCCCTGGCCGCCGAGCTGAACGCTGTTCTCCATGCAATTCCCAACGCCGGACACAACGCCCACCGGGAAAATCCCGATGCGGTTACCGCGAGTCTGGCTCAGATACTGCGTCTTCGCATAAAGGACACTCTATGATCTACCCTGATGAAAACATGCTCTATGCACCGGTTGAATGGCAAGACTGCTCCGAAGGCTACACCGACATTCGTTACCACAAATCCACCGACGGCATTGCTAAAATCACCATTAACCGTCCGCAGGTGCGTAATGCCTTCCGTCCGCTGACCGTGAAAGAGATGATTCAGGCCCTGGCGGATGCGCGCTACGACGATAACATCGGCGTGATTGTCCTGACCGGCGAAGGCGATAAAGCGTTCTGCTCCGGCGGCGATCAGAAAGTGCGCGGTGACTACGGCGGATACCAGGACGACGCGGGTACGCACCACCTGAACGTCCTCGATTTCCAGCGTCAGATCCGCACCTGTCCAAAACCGGTGGTGGCGATGGTGGCGGGCTACTCCATCGGCGGCGGCCACGTGCTGCACATGATGTGTGACCTGACTATTGCCGCCGAGAACGCCATCTTCGGCCAGACGGGCCCGAAAGTGGGATCCTTCGACGGCGGCTGGGGTGCCTCCTACATGGCGCGCATCGTCGGTCAGAAAAAGGCCCGCGAAATCTGGTTCCTGTGCCGTCAGTACAACGCGCAGGAAGCGCTGGATATGGGCCTGGTGAACACCGTGGTGCCGCTTGCCGATCTCGAAAAAGAGACCGTGCGCTGGTGCCGTGAAATGCTGCAAAACAGCCCGATGGCGCTGCGCTGCCTGAAGGCCGCGCTCAATGCCGACTGTGACGGTCAGGCGGGTCTGCAGGAGCTGGCGGGCAACGCCACCATGCTGTTCTACATGACCGAAGAGGGTCAGGAAGGGCGCAACGCGTTTAACGAAAAACGCCAGCCGGACTTCAGCAAATACAAACGGAACCCGTAATGCGTCGCGCGCAGGTTTACCGCTGGCAGATACCGATGGACGCGGGGGTGGTGCTGCGTGAACGGCGGTTAAAAACCCGTGACGGCTTCTTCGTGCATCTGCAGCAGGGCGAGCGGGAAGGCTGGGGCGAGATTTCGCCTCTGCCGGGCTTTAGCCTTGAGTCGCTGGATGACGCGCGGGCGGCCTTGCTGGCGTGGGCGGACGCGTGGCGCGAGGGGGCGGATCCGGCGCTGCCGGACGTCCCTTCCGCGGCCTTTGGCATCAGCTGCGCGCTGGCCGAGCTGGAAGGCAGCCTGCCGGAAGCGGGGAATTACCGCGCGGCGCCGCTCTGTACGGGCGATCCGGACGAGCTGTTCGCGCAGCTCTCCGCCATGCCGGGCGAGAAGGTCGCGAAAATCAAAGTCGGGCTTTATGAAGCGGTGCGCGACGGCATGGTCGCCAACCTGCTGCTGGAGGCGATCCCCGACCTTCATCTGCGTCTGGACGCCAACCGCGCCTGGACGCCGCTTAAGGCGCAGCAGTTTGCAAAGTACGTCAATCCGGCGTACCGCAGCCGCATTGCCTTCCTCGAAGAACCGTGCAAGACGCGCGATGATTCGCGCGCGTTTGCCCGCGAAACGGGGATTGCCATCGCCTGGGATGAAAGCCTGCGCGAGGCCGATTTTGAATTTGTCGCCGAACCCGGCGTCAGCGCGGTGGTGATTAAACCGACGCTGACCGGCAGCCTGGCGAAAGTGCGCGAGCAGGTCGCGGCGGCGCACGCCTTAGGGCTGACGGCGGTCATCAGCTCGTCGATTGAGTCCAGCCTTGGGCTAACCCAGCTGGCGCGCATTGCCGCCTGGTTAACGCCTGATACGGTCCCTGGTCTCGACACGCTGAACCTGATGCAGGCTCAGCTTCTCCGCCCGTGGCCGGACAGCGCGCTGCCGTGCCTCGACCTTACGGCGCTGGAGCCGCTGCAATGAGTTTTACCGACTGGCCGTGGCGGCACTGGTGTGCGCTGTCTGCCGATAAGCCTGCCCTGAGGCTGAACGACGAGACGTTTACCTGGCAACAGCTGTGCGCGCGCGTCGACAGCCTTGCGGCGGGGTTTCACCAGCAGGGCGTGGAGGAGGGCGACGGCGTGCTGCTGCTGGCCTATAACCACCCGCAAACCCTGCTGGCGTGGCTGGCGCTGCTCCAGTGCGGGGCGCGTATTCTTCCCGTGAATCCGCAGCTGCCGCGCCCGCTGCTGGGCGTGCTGCTCCCGCAGATGACGCTGCGCTTTGCGCTGGTACTGGACGGCAGCTACGACGTTCTTCCTGCCCTGAGCATGCGCGAGACCGCCGATGCGTATTGCGCTGCGTGGCAACCGGCGCGGCTGGCGTCCATGACGCTGACCTCCGGCTCCACCGGGCTGCCGAAAGTGGCGGTCCATACCTGCGAGGCCCATCTTGCCAGCGCGCGCGGCGTTTTGTCGCTGATGCCCTACGGTGAAGACGACGACTGGCTGCTTTCGCTGCCGCTGTTTCACGTTTCCGGCCAGGGGATTTTATGGCGCTGGCTGCAGGCCGGCGCGCGGTTAACCGTGCGCGAGAAACAGCCGCTGGCGGAGGCGCTGTGCGGCTGTACCCACGCCTCGCTGGTGCCAACCCAGCTCTGGCGTCTGCTTAATGCACACCAGCATGTTGCACTGAAAGCGGTGCTGCTGGGCGGGGCGGCCATCCCTGTTGAATTGACCGAACAGGCGCGAGAACAGGATATACGCACCTTCTGCGGCTACGGCCTGACCGAGTTTGCCTCTACCGTCTGCGCGAAAGAGGCGGACGGCGAGCCGGACGTGGGCTATGCGCTGCCGGGCAGAGAGGTTCAGGTGGTCAACGGGGAAGTCTGGATCAGGGCGCAAAGCATGGCCTCAGGCTACTGGCGGGATGGCGAACTGATTCCGCTGACCAACGCGCAGGGTTGGTTCGCTACACGCGATCGCGGCGAATGGCATGACGGCCGCCTGACGATCCTCGGCCGCATGGACAACCTCTTTTTTAGCGGCGGAGAAGGGATTCAGCCGGAAAGCCTTGAGCGCGTTATCGCCACGCACCCGCAGGTTAACCAGGTGTTTATCGTTCCGCTGGACGACGCCGAGTTTGGGCAGCGTCCGGTGGCGGTAGTGGAGTGCGAGCCGGGAACGGATATCACCTGTTTACCTGACTGGGTGCGGGATAAGGTGGCGCGTTTTGAGCAACCCGTCCGCTGGCTGCTGTTGCCGACCGAACTCAAAAATGGCGGTATCAAAGTCTCGCGCCGCGCGTTGCAGCAGTGGGTGAACGCATCGCTGAAGGGATAATAGCCGTTTCAAATAGTTACAATCTACCGTTCTGCCGCACGCAGAGTGCTTGATCCCCGGGATACTCCGGTTAAAATCTCGCGGTTTTGGGACTCCTTTATAATAATTGTGCGGGATCACGACAATGAAAAAAGCGGCATTACTGGGCTTCGGCCTGATGGTTGTATCTGCGGCGGCTAACGCCATTAGCATTAACGGCTCGGCGGGTCAGGATTATACCCACCTGGGCTTTGGCATGGGTACCGAGACATCCGGTCTGGCGATGACCGGCGGCTGGACGCATAACGATGATGACGGCGACGCGGCCAGCCTCGGCCTGGGTCTCAACGTTCCTCTTGGCCCGTTCCTGGCGACCGTCGGCGGTAAAGGTATCTATACCAACCCAAATGACGGTGACGAAGGGTACGCGGCGGCAGTGGGCGGCGGCCTGCAGTGGAAAATTGGCGACAGCTTCGGCCTGTTTGGTGAGTACTACTATTCGCCGGACTCCCTCTCAAGCGGTATCGAAAGCTATGAAGAGGCTAACGCCGGCGCGCGCTGGACCATCATGCGTCCGATTACCATCGAAGCGGGCTATCGTTATCTGAACCTGGCCGGTAAAGACGGCAACCGCGACAACGCGCTGGCCGACGGCCCGTACGTGGGCGTCAGCGCAGGCTTTTAATCACTCCGGCGCGGCATTCTGTCGCGCCAGTTTCTCTCTTATCCACCCCGCGTTTGCGTTATAGTGTTTTGACCAAATAAGCGGGAGAACATAATGATTAACGTGGAGATGTTATCCACCGGCGACGAAGTGCTGCATGGACAAATTATTGATACCAATGCAGCCTGGCTTGCCGATCTTTTCTTTGAGCAAGGATTACCGTTAACGCGCCGCAATACGGTGGGCGACAATCTTGAGTCACTGGTCTCTATTCTGCGTGAACGCAGTGAGCACTGTGACGTGCTGATTGTGAACGGTGGGCTCGGCCCTACCAGTGACGATCTCAGCGCGCTGGCCGCCGCGACCGCAAAAGGCGAAGGGCTTGTGCTGCACGAGGCGTGGCTTTCGCAGATGGAGCGCTTTTTCTCCGAACGTGGCCGCGTCATGGCCCCCAGCAATCGCAAACAGGCTGAAATTCCCGCCAGCGCCGAGCTGGTTGATAACCCGGTGGGTACCGCGTGCGGATTTGCCATGCAGCTGAACCGCTGCCTGATGTTCTTCACGCCGGGCGTGCCCTCAGAATTTAAAGTGATGGTCGAGCAGCAGATCCTGCCGCGCCTTCGCGATCGTTTTACCCTGCCGGAACCGCCGCTGTGTCTGCGTCTGACCACCTTTGGCCGCTCGGAAAGCGATCTGGCCCAAAGCCTCGATCACCTTCCGCTGCCGCCGGGCGTGTCTATGGGCTATCGCTCCTCCATGCCGATCATTGAACTTAAGCTGACAGGTCCGGCCGAGCAGAAAGAGGCGATGCTGGCGTTGTGGCCCGAGGTGCAGCGCGTGGCGGGCGAAAGCCTGATCTTTGAAGGTACGGAAGGGTTGCCCGCGCTGATTGCGAAGCAGCTGCAGGCGCGTCAGCTCAGCGTGACCTTAAGCGAGCAGTTCACCGGTGGCCTGCTGGCACTTCAGCTGTCGCGCGTCAACGCGCCGCTGCTGGCCAGCGAAGTGGTGCCGTTCCAGCAGGAGACTCTGGCGCAGACCGCCCGCTGGGCGTCCGAGAGAAGGGTGAAGCATTTTGCCGGTCTGGCGCTGTTCGTCGGCGGGCTGGATGAAGAACACCTCAACTTCGCGCTGGCGACGCCCGAGGGTACCCACGCCCTGCGGGTAAAAATGAGCATTACCCGCCACAGCCTGGCGGTGCGTCAGGAGGTGTGCGCCATGATGGCGCTGAACATGCTGCGCCGATGGCTGAATGGCAAAGAGGTGGCCAGCGAGCACGGCTGGATTAACGTGGTTGAGTCGCTGTTCGTGGAGTAACGCCTGTGCCGGGGCCTTTCGCCCCGGCCATGTTCAGCCGAGCGCCTTTGCCAGCAGCGTAATCGGATGTTCGCAGCGCTTGCTGGTGGACATCTCAATCTGCCATTTGCAGGTTTCGCAGTCCGTCACCACAATATCCGCGCCGCTCTCCTCAATCTGACGAAACAGCGGGGCGCCAATCGCCTGCGACGTTTCGTAGTTTTCACGCTTAAAGCCGTAGGTTCCCGCAATCCCGCAGCAGCGCGAGTCCAGCACCGTCAGCTCCAGCCCCGGGATTAACCGCAGCAGCTCCAGCGTATAGAGCGACCAGCCCATCTTCTCCATATGACAAGGTGTGTGATACACCACCTTCAGGGGTAATTCCCTCAGCGGCAACGTCTGCCCGCTGTCCAGCTTGCGCCACAGGAAACGTGTCGCCAGCTCGATGTGCTCGCGCAGGCCGGTGTTGTCCACGTCCAGCAGATGCGGGTACTCATCGCGCAGGGTAAAGGTACAGGTGGAAGAGGTCGCCAGCACCGGAATACCTTTATCGACAATCGCTTCGCGCAGGGAGGTGACATTGCTCTGAGCCTGCCTGCGCGCTTTATCGGTGAACCCGTTGGCAATCAGCGGTACGCCGCAGCACTTCTCTTTATTCAGTAGCTGAACGCCCGTTCCCATGGCGTTCAGCACCTTCAGCAGATCTTTACCCAACTGCGGGTGGTTGTAGTTCACGTAGCAGCCGTGGAAAAAGGCCACCTGCTCGGCGTACTGAGCCTGTTTCGCCGCGACGGATTTATACCAGCGGCGGAAGGTTCCGTGAGAATATTTCGGCAGGCTGCGGTGATGGTCTATCTTCAGCGTGGCATCCAGCAGCTGGCGCACCGGTTTGAGAGAGGTCGCGGCATTCACCAGCGGGGCAAACGGCGTAGAGACGCTGCCCATCAGATCGGTATGGCTCAGAATCGCGTCCCGCAGCGACGGCTTTTGCGCGCTGTAGCGCGCCCGGGCGCGCTGGATAATATCGCCGATTTTCACATCCGACGGGCAGGCGACTTCGCAGCGTTTGCAGTTGATGCAGTATTTCAGCGCTTCATCATACAGCTTGCCGTCCTTCAGGCGCAGACGCTCGCCGTCCGGTCCGGCCTGCTTTGGTCCGGGATAGCGTGGGTTCACGCCGCTGACCGGGCAGACGGTGGTACACACCGTGCATTTGATGCAGCTTTCAAAACGGGTATCGTTCATTGTTCAGCCTCCGTGCGCTGGCTAATCTGCTCTGCCACATACAGCGCCGTGACTGCGCAGACGCCGCCACCGCATCCCTGAGCAATAGGATCGTACCCGCCCAGCAGCGAGCCGATGGCAAAGAGATTACTGACAGGTCTACCGGCAAGCTGCGGGTGTAACCGGTTATCGACAATCACGCCGAACTGCTGCCAGGGCTGCGGCGAGAAGAAATCACTTTGATACCAGTCCGCGCGGGAGGCATGCTGGCGAACATCCAGTCCCATAATAGCTTCCCGGATACCCTCCCGGCTGCTCAGCAGCCCGTTGCTGAAGAAGCTGCCGCTTGCCAGCACCGTATAGCGCGCACGAAGCGGAATATCGTCGTGGTTGCGCGTCCAGATTTCGCTCACCGCGCCGTCGGTCAGGGTGATTTTTTTCACCTCATCACCCGCCATCCACACGCCGCCCTGCGCGACAAACTGGCGCTGGAGCTGGGTATGCAGACGAATGCCGGGTACGGACGGAGGCAGCGTTGGCAGCAGGCCGAGCGAGCAGGGCAGACGATCCGATAGCCAGCGCCAGAGCCGGTTGTCGCGTAAGCCAAAGCAGGCGGGCATCAGCAGGGCGTCACAGCTGTCGCTGAGGGGCCTGAGCGCGTCATACAGCAGCGGCCATTTGTCCTCGTTATCCAGAAATCGGGCGATATTCACCGCGCGAAACTCGCTCGGGTTATCGCGCAGGACATCAAGCTCAGGTAGCTCTATCTCTGCCGTTTCCGCGTTAACGCCCTGGCGGCAAAGCGACGCCGCCGCGAGATGGGGCTGAAAATCCAGAAAACCGCTAATACCCACGACCCGAACGCGCGCGGCATTGAAGGGGGCAACGGGCACCTCCTCCGGGCTGAGCCAGGCAGAGCGTAAGGTACCGAGCGGCGTGACGCGCTGGTGATTGAGCCGGGCGCTCCCCTTCAGACGCGCGCCGCAGTCCGCCAGCAGCGCTTCCGTTTCCAGCGCAAAGCGGTCAACGTTGTGCGCGCCAATCAGGTGATAGGGGTGCTCCGGCGGCAGCTTATCGCGGTACGTTTCGTCCACCAGATCCAGCGAGCCCGACGAGAAGTGCAGGGCGCTCTGGCCCCGTGTGATAATGGCGCAGCGAAGCCCCTGCTTCGTGAGCCTGATGCCGCAGAGCAGGCCTGCCAGCCCGCCGCCGACGATTACGGTATCAAATTTCATCGCGTTGCTCCTTCTCAAGACCGCAAAGCCCCTGGTAGACCCAGCGGGTAAATTCGCTTTCGCGCAGGGCATCGCCCCAGGCGACAGGCTGGATGCCTTTCCAGCGCTCGTTTAAAAACGCGCTGAGCTGATCGAGCGACTGGGTAGCGGTGGTGGTATGAAAGCGCTGCAGCAGTCCGGCGGCACGACAGGCGCACAGCTCGCCCTGACAGGTACCCATTCCGACGCGGGTGCGGCGGCGAAGATCGAGCAGGCTGTTAACCGTCAGATTTTCCACCGCGTACTGCACCTCACCGGCGGTGACGGCTTCGCACTCGCACACCAGGCTGCGGCTCAGGCGCCCTTCACCGAGCCACTGCGGCGTTCTGTCGCCGTGGCGGTAAATAGCGGATCCGCGCAGCGGCGCGGGCAGGGAGATGATTTTTTGCAGCGTTTTTTCGGTGGACTGACGCGAGCCGGGCAGGGGTTGTTCTGCCGTCACGCACCGTTCGGTATTGCCCAGCTTGCGGCAGACGGCATCGGTCGCCCACTCGGCCATCAGGCGGTAGGTCATCAGCTTGCCGCCGGTGATGGTGATAAACCCGTCCAGGCCGTCACGCCCGGCGTGATCGAGCAGCACAATGCCCCGGCTGACGTTACGCCCGCTCGGATCGTTATCGCTGGCGACCAGCGGACGCACGCCTGCGTAGGCGCGCAGAATACGCGTCTGCGCCATCACCGGGGCCAGTTTTTCCCCTTCGCGCAGCAGGATGTCGACCTCTTTAGCGGTCACGCGGTTGTAGTCAATCTCGCTATAGTCCACGTGGGTTGAGGTCGTACCGATTAATGAGATGGTGTCGCCTGGTACCAGAATATCGGCATCTGACGGTTTGCGGCAGCGGTTAATGACGTGGTTATTGATGCGGTGGTCGAGGATCAGCAGCGAGCCTTTCGCCGGGAACATGCGCACCGACAGGTCCGCGTATTCCGCGATGCGCTGCCCCCATATCCCCGCCGCGTTAACCACCACGGCGGCATACAGCTCGCTGTGTTCGTTATATTGCGTATCAACGATCCGTACGCCGCAGATGCGGTTTCCCTCGCGGATAAGCCCGGTCACTTCGTGTCCGGTCAGAATGTGAGCGCCATGTTCGCGGGCGTCCAGCATGTTGGCGGCAGTCAGGCGGAAGGGGTCAACGGTGCCGTCAGGCACTTTAACCGCGCCGATAAGCGCCGGGTTAACCGACGGTTCCAGCCGCCGCGCCAGAGCCGGATCCATGGCCTCAGCCTTAATGCCCGCTGCACAGCAGGCGGTAATAAAGGTGTCCTGAAAGGTGAGGTCATCTTCGGGAAGAGTGATAAACAGGCCGTCAGTCGGCTCAATGCAGTGACGGGCGATACGCTTAAGGATCTGGTTTTCAGCAATACATTCGCGCGCGGATTCAGCGTCGGTGACCGCATACCGGGCGCCGCTGTGCAGCAGGCCGTGGTTACGCCCGGTTGCGCCCGTGGCGATATCATGGCGTTCCAGAAGCGTGACGCTTAAGCCGCGAAGGGCGCAATCGCGCGCGATCCCGGCGCCGGTCGCGCCACCACCAATGATTATCACATCACTATAACGAGGATCGTGACTGGTCATTGTTTACCCTCTATGTTCGTTTTTTATCATTTAGCCATATTAATTTTGTGGTTTGTTTGATTTCGAACATAAACGCGCGGAATTCGAAAGTGAAACGTGATTTCATGCGCTTTTTTGCGCATTCTGTCATATTTCTGTAACAATCTGTGCGTTGATTCACAGTAACAATCACCGTGATTTCTTAACATCCCCGCCTCTGGAATTCAGGTGCGAGCCACCTGCTCATTCATTTCAAGGCCACGGAGGCTGTTATGCTCAGTATCTTCAAACCTGCGCCGCACAGGGCGCGTCTGCCAGAGGCAGAAATAGATCCGCTCTATCGCCGTCTGCGTTGGCAAATCTTCCTGGGGATCTTCTTCGGGTACGCGGCGTACTACCTTGTACGTAAAAACTTCGCGCTCGCCATGCCGTATCTGGTGGAGCAGGGCTTTTCCCGCGGCGATCTGGGGTTCGCGCTGTCGGGGATCTCTATCGCCTACGGTTTTTCCAAATTCATCATGGGTTCCGTGTCGGATCGCTCGAATCCGCGCGTGTTCCTGCCCGCCGGTCTGATCCTGGCGGCCGCGGTCATGCTGTTCATGGGCTTTGTGCCGTGGGCAACCTCCAGCATTGCCATCATGTTCGTGCTGCTGTTCCTCTGCGGCTGGTTCCAGGGGATGGGGTGGCCGCCGTGCGGGCGTACCATGGTGCACTGGTGGTCCCAGAAAGAGCGCGGCGGCATCGTGTCGGTGTGGAACTGCGCGCATAACGTGGGCGGCGGTATTCCGCCTCTGCTGTTCCTGCTGGGGATGGCCTGGTTCAACGACTGGCATGCGGCGCTTTATATGCCTGCCTTTGGCGCCATTCTGGTGGCGATTATTGCCTTCGCCCTGATGCGCGACACGCCGCAGTCCTGCGGCCTGCCGCCGATTGAAGAGTACAAAAACGACTATCCGGATGATTACAGCAAGGAGCACGAAGAAGAGCTGACCGCGAAACAGATCTTCATGAAGTACGTGCTGCCGAACAAGCTGCTGTGGTACATCGCGGTCGCGAACGTGTTCGTTTACCTGCTGCGCTACGGCATCCTCGACTGGTCGCCAACCTACCTGAAAGAGGTGAAGCACTTCGCGCTGGATAAATCCTCCTGGGCCTATTTCCTGTATGAATATGCTGGGATCCCGGGCACGCTGCTTTGCGGCTGGATGTCGGACAAGGTGTTTAAAGGTAACCGCGGCGCGACGGGCGTGTTCTTTATGACCCTGGTGACCATTGCTACCGTGGTGTACTGGCTCAACCCGCCGGGCAACCCATCAGTAGATATGGCCTGCATGATCGTCATCGGCTTCCTGATTTACGGTCCGGTGATGCTGATCGGTCTGCATGCCCTGGAGTTGGCGCCGAAAAAAGCGGCGGGCACGGCGGCGGGCTTTACCGGCCTGTTCGGCTACCTGGGCGGTTCGGTCGCGGCGAGCGCCATCGTGGGCTACACCGTTGACTTCTTCGGCTGGGACGGCGGCTTTATGGTGATGATCGGCGGTAGCGTGCTGGCGGTACTGCTGCTGATTGTTGTGATGATCGGTGAGAAACGTCACCACGCGGAAGTGCTGGCGCGTCGTCAATAAGGAGCTTAGCGGTGAAATTTACCCAACTTGCAACCGGCCTGCTGCTGGCGGGCCTGATGACAGGCTCCGCGCTGGCGGCGGATAAAATTGTTATTGCCCACCGCGGCGCCAGCGGCTATCTGCCGGAGCATACGCTCCCGGCGAAAGCGATGGCCTATGCCCAGGGCGCGGATTATCTGGAGCAGGATCTGGTGATGACGAAGGACGACCAGCTGGTCGTCCTGCATGACCACTATCTTGACCGCGTGACGGACGTGGCGGATCGTTTCCCGGACCGCGCGCGCAAAGATGGCCGCTTCTATGCCATCGACTTCACGCTGGCGGAGATCCGTTCCCTGAAGTTTACCGAAGGCTTCGAGATTGAAAACGGCAAGAAGGTACAGGTCTATCCGGGACGTTTCCCGATGGGCAAATCTGACTTCCGGATCCATACCTTCCAGGAAGAGATTGAGTTTGTTCAGGGGCTGAACCACTCAACCGGTAAAAACATCGGCATCTATCCGGAAATCAAAGCGCCGTGGTTCCACCATCAGGAAGGGAAGGACATTGCCGCGAAGACGCTGGAGGTGCTGAAACAGTACGGCTACACCAGCAAGAAGGACAAGGTCTACCTGCAGTGTTTTGATGCCGCCGAGCTGAAGCGCATCAAAACCGAGCTGGAGCCGAAGATGGGCATGAACCTCAATCTGGTGCAGCTGATTGCCTATACCGACTGGAATGAAACCCAGGAGAAGCAGCCGGACGGAACGTGGGTGAACTACAATTACGACTGGATGTTTAAGCCGGGCGCGATGAAGCAGATTGCGCAGTACGCCGACGGCATCGGGCCGGATTACCACATGCTGGTGGCGGAAGGCTCAACGCCAGGTCACGTGAAGCTGACTGCGATGGTGAAAGAGGCGCACGCCAGCAGGATGCAGGTGCACCCATATACCGTGCGTGCAGACCAGCTGCCGCCATATGCCACGGACGTGAATCAGCTTTATGAAGTGTTGTATAAGCAGGCGGGCGTGGACGGACTGTTTACGGATTTCCCGGATAAAGCGGTGACGTTCTTAAAATAGAAAAAAGGGCCGTAAGGCCCTTTTTTACATCTCGATCTCTATATCGCCTTTTGCCCGGCAGCAGCAGGGCAAAATTTCCCCTTCGTTGATAAAGGCCAGCGGCTCGGTCAGCCAGTCCACCTGGCCGGCGACCAGACGGCAGCGGCAGGAGCCGCAGTAGCCGGAACGACACTGGTACTCTACTTCTACCTGATGCGCCTCAAGCGCCACCAGCAGAGAAGGGTGCTCCTCCCGACACAGTACCTCAGTGCCGGAAAGACTTAACGTGACGCGTGACATCAGAGCTGGAAGTTGCTCAGGTCGTCGGTGTTGACTTCAGAATCAATCTGACCGACCAGATAAGAGCTGACTTCCACTTCCTGCGGCGCAACCTGCACGTTATCGGACACCAGCCAGGTGTTGATCCACGGAATCGGGTTAGAGCGCGTCTGGAACGGAAGGTCGAGACCAACAGCCTGCATGCGGATGTTGGTGATGTACTCAACGTACTGGCACAGGATGTCTTTGTTCAGGCCAATCATGGAGCCGTCGCGGAACAGGTAGTCTGCCCACTCTTTCTCCTGCTGAGCGGCCAGCACGAACAGGTCGTAGCACTCCTGCTTGCACTCTTCAGCGATTTCCGCCATCTCCGGATCGTCCGTACCGCTGCGCAGCAGGTTCAGCATGTGCTGGGTGCCGGTCAGGTGCAGGGCTTCATCACGGGCAATCAGACGGATGATTTTGGCGTTGCCTTCCATCAGCTTGCGCTCGGCAAAGGCGAAGGAGCAGGCGAAGCTGACATAGAAGCGGATCGCTTCCAGTGCGTTGACGCTCATCAGGCACAGGTACAGCTGCTTTTTCAGCGCTCGCAGGTTCACGGTGATGGTTTTACCATCCACGTGGTGGGTGCCTTCGCCCAGCAGGTGCCAGTAGCTGGTCATCTCGATCAGCTCGTCGTAGTAGTGAGCAATGCCTTCCGCGCGCTTCTGGATCTGCTCGTTGGTGACGATATCGTCAAACACAACCGCCGGATCGTTCACGATGTTGCGGATAATGTGCGTGTAAGAGCGGGAGTGAATGGTCTCGGAGAATGCCCAGGTTTCCACCCAGGTCTCCAGCTCAGGAATCGAGATCAGCGGCAGCAGCGCCACGTTAGGGCTACGTCCCTGAATGGAGTCCAGCAGCGTCTGGTACTTCAGGTTGCTGATGAAGATATGTTTTTCGTGATCCGGCAGCGACTGGTAGTCAATACGGTCGCGGGATACGTCCACTTCTTCCGGACGCCAGAAGAAGGAGAGTTGCTTTTCAATCAGCTTTTCGAAGATGTCATATTTTTGCTGATCGTAGCGTGCCACGTTGACCGGCTGGCCGAAGAACATCGGCTCTTTGAGCTGGTCGTTTTTCGTCTGTGAAAAGGTGGTATATGCCATGAGTGTGTCCTGTCTTACGAAATAAAGGCGGGGATATCCCCGCCCTTCATTAGATCTTACATGCGCCGCTTTCGCAGCCATCGTCCTGAATTGACGGTACCAGGTCGTCCTGCGCGTCTTCCGCACCATCACGGGTGTTGTGATAGTACAGGGTTTTCACGCCAAATTTGTAGGCGGTGAGCAGGTCTTTCAGCAGCTGCTGCATCGGGACCTTGCCTGACGGGAAGCGCGTCGGGTCATAGTTTGTATTGGCAGAGATCGACTGGTCGATAAACTTCTGCATGATACCCACCAGCTGCAGGTAGCCGTCGTTGTTTGGCATTTCCCAGAGCAGCTCGTAGTTGTCACCCAGCGTCTCGTAATCCGGTACCACCTGACGCAGCACGCCGTCTTTCGACGCTTTAATGCTGACGTGGCCGCGCGGTGGCTCAATACCGTTGGTGGCGTTAGAGATCTGCGAAGAGGTCTCAGACGGCATCAGGGCAGAGAGCGTGGAGTTACGCAGGCCGTGAGTCTTGATGGACTCGCGCAGGCCTTCCCAGTCGAGGTGCAGCGGCTCGCTGACAATCGCATCCAGGTCTTTCTTGTAGGTGTCGATTGGCAGAATGCCTTTCGCGTAGGTGGTTTCGTTGAACCACGGGCACGCGCCTTGCTCTTTCGCCAGCTCGTTGGACGCTTTCATCAGGTAGTACTGAATCGCTTCGAACGTCTGGTGCGTCAGGTTGTTGGCGCTGCCGTCAGAGTAACGCTTGCCGTTTTTCGCCAGCCAGTAGGCGAAGTTGATCACGCCGATACCCAGGGTACGGCGGCCCATCGCACCGCGTTTAGCGGCCGGGATTGGGTAATCCTGGTAGTCCAGAAGGGCGTCGAGCGCACGAACCGCCAGCACGGCCAGCTCTTCCAGCTCGTCCAGGCTCTTAATCGCGCCCAGGTTGAACGCGGACAGCGTACACAGCGCGATTTCGCCGTTTTCGTCGTTCACGTCTTCCAGCGGTTTGGTCGGCAGGGCGATCTCCAGGCACAGGTTAGACTGGCGCACTGGCGCAACCACCGGATCGAACGGGCTGTGGGTGTTGCAGTGGTCAACGTTCTGGATGTAGATACGGCCGGTAGAGGCACGTTCCTGCATCATCAGGGAGAACAGGTCTACCGCCTTCACGCGCTGCTTACGGATGCTGTCGTCTTTTTCGTATTTGGTGTACAGACGCTCGAACTCGTCCTGATCGGCAAAGAACGCGTCATACAGGCCCGGGACGTCGGACGGGCTGAACAGGGTGATGTCTTCGCCTTTCAGCAGACGGGTGTACATCAGCTTGTTGATCTGCACGCCGTAGTCCATGTGACGCACGCGGTTGCCTTCCACGCCACGGTTGTTTTTCAGAACCAGCAGGCTTTCCACTTCCAGGTGCCACATCGGATAGAACAGGGTCGCAGCACCGCCGCGCACGCCGCCCTGAGAGCAGGATTTTACGGCCGTCTGGAAGTGTTTATAGAACGGGATACAGCCGGTGTGAAACGCTTCACCGCCGCGAATCGGGCTGCCCAGCGCACGAATGCGACCGGCGTTGATGCCGATACCGGCACGCTGGGAGACGTATTTCACGATGGCGCTGGAGGTGGCGTTGATTGAATCCAGGCTGTCACCACACTCGATCAGTACGCAGGAGCTGAACTGACGGGTTGGGGTACGCACGCCAGACATGATCGGCGTCGGCAGAGAAATCTTGAACGTGGAGACCGCATCGTAGAAACGCTTCACGTAATCCAGACGGGTATCACGCGGGTAGTTAGAGAACAGGCAGGCAGCCACCAGAATGTAGAGGAACTGGGCGCTTTCGTAGATCTCGCCGGTTACACGGTTCTGAACCAGGTATTTGCCTTCGAGCTGCTTCACCGCCGCGTAGGAGAAGTTCATGTCGCGCCAGTGATCGATAAACCCGTTCATCTGCTCGAACTCTTCTTCCGTATAGTCTTCCAGCAGATGCGTGTCGTATTTGCCCAGCTCAACCATTTTCACCACGTGATCGTAAAGCTTCGGCGGCTCAAACTGACCGTAGGCTTTTTTACGCAGGTGGAAAATCGCCAGACGTGCAGCCAGGTACTGATAATCCGGTGCTTCGCGGGAGATGAGGTCTGCCGCTGCTTTAATGATCGTTTCGTGGATATCAGACGTTTTGATGCCGTCGTAGAACTGAATGTGGGAGCGCAGTTCAACCTGGGAGATAGATACGTTGTTCAGTCCTTCTGCTGCCCAGTCGAGAACTCGATGGATTTTGTCCAGATTGATACGCTCGGTAGTACCGTCGCGCTTTGTCACCAGCAGACTCTGATTCATGTGGGTTTTACCTGTCCGTGAAATAAAAAATATCCCCCGTTTATCCACAGATCCGTCTTGTGACTAACTCTGTGGATAAATACTACATGTAGGGGGTTTGCGATAAGAGAAACGCTATATGGTGAGTATTCTAGTATCGAATCTTTTCAGCACAAGGGTTGATTTTGGCGTTAAATTGAGGTTGTGAAAGGGTAAAAAAGGCTAAGTCCTCGTACCGTAAGGCCTGGAAGACATGTCAATAATTAAGAAAAAAAATTCAAAATTTGATCGAGTGCTGATTTCTTCAACGGGAGGTCAGAATTGCGCAACATGATGTCGCGCAATCTTTATAAGAATAACGAATGACGTTAGTCGTTTTTGGCGGTTGTGTGCAACATATAGTTAACATCAACGCCCGGTGCGAGTTTGAATTTATTGGTTAGCGGATTGTAGTGCAGGCCGGTGATGTGCTGCTCTTTGAGCCACGTCTGGTCAACCCAGCTTAACAGCTCTGCAGGCTTGATGAATTTCTTCACGTCGTGCGTCCCTTTCGGCACCATGCGCAGTACATACTCCGCGCCAACGACGGCCATCAGCCACGCTTTACCGTTACGGTTGATGGTTGAGAAGAAGACCTGGCCGCCCGGCTTCACCAGTTTTGCACAGGCATGTACCACCGACTGCGGATCGGGTACGTGCTCCAGCATCTCCATGCAGGTCACCACATCGTACTGATGGGCGTGTTTTGCCGCGTGTTCTTCCACGGTTTCCTGCACGTAGTCTACCTGTATGCCAGACTCCAGCGCATGAAGACGGGCAACCTGCAGCGGTTCAAAGCCCATATCCAGGCCCGTGACGTTCGCCCCTTCGCGCGCCATGCTTTCCGCCAGGATGCCGCCGCCGCAGCCGACGTCGAGCACTTTCTTACCGAACAGGCCGCCGGAACGCTCCGCGATATAGCCCAGACGCAGCGGATTAATGCGATGCAGCGGTTTGAACTCACCTTCGAGATCCCACCAGCGGGACGCCACCGCTTCAAATTTGGCAATCTCTTCGTGGTCAACGTTGTGAGCCACCGGGGATTTTTCGGCATTCATGGGCGCTTTTACTCCTTATTTAGCAAGACAAAGGAGTATATCAGGCAATCCCCGTGAATAAAGCGTATAGGTTTACCTCAATCACCTCGGCTGTGTTATAATTTGCGACCTTTGAATCCGGGATACAGTAGAGGGATAGCGGTTAGATGAGCGACCTTGCGAGAGAAATTACACCGGTTAACATCGAGGAAGAGCTGAAGAGCTCCTATCTGGACTATGCGATGTCGGTCATTGTTGGCCGTGCGCTGCCGGACGTCCGCGATGGCCTGAAGCCGGTACACCGTCGCGTACTATACGCCATGAACGTATTGGGCAATGACTGGAATAAAGCCTATAAAAAATCTGCCCGCGTCGTCGGTGACGTCATCGGTAAATATCACCCGCATGGTGATACCGCCGTTTATGACACCATCGTTCGTATGGCGCAGCCATTCTCCTTGCGCTACATGCTGGTAGATGGTCAGGGTAACTTTGGTTCAGTCGACGGCGACTCCGCTGCGGCGATGCGTTATACGGAAATCCGTATGTCGAAAATCGCTCATGAGCTGATGGCCGACCTGGAAAAAGAGACCGTTGATTTCGTCGATAACTACGACGGCACCGAGCGCATCCCAGATGTGATGCCAACCAAGATCCCGAACCTGTTGGTTAACGGTTCTTCCGGTATCGCGGTCGGTATGGCAACCAACATTCCGCCGCACAACATCACGGAAGTGATCAACGGCTGTCTGGCCTATATCGACGATGAAGACATCAGCATTGAAGGGCTGATGACACACATTCCGGGCCCGGACTTCCCGACGGCGGCGATCATCAACGGTCGTCGCGGTATTGAAGAAGCGTACCGTACCGGCCGCGGCAAGATTTACATCCGTGCCCGCGCCGAAGTGGAAGCGGACGCTAAAACCGGCCGTGAAACCATTATTGTTCACGAGATCCCGTATCAGGTGAACAAAGCGCGTCTGATTGAAAAAATCGCCGAGCTGGTAAAAGAAAAACGTGTTGAAGGCATCAGCGCGCTGCGTGATGAGTCTGACAAAGACGGTATGCGCATCGTGATTGAGATCAAACGCGACGCGGTGGGTGAGGTTGTGCTGAACAACCTGTACTCCCAGACTCAGCTTCAGGTCTCCTTCGGTATCAACATGGTTGCGCTGCACCATGGTCAGCCGAAGATCATGAACCTGAAAGAGATCCTGAGCGCGTTCGTCCGTCACCGCCGTGAAGTGGTGACCCGTCGTACCATCTTCGAACTGCGCAAAGCGCGCGATCGTGCGCACATCCTTGAAGCGCTGGCGGTTGCGCTGGCCAACATCGACCCGATCATCGAACTGATCCGTCGTGCGCCAACCCCGGCAGAAGCGAAAACTGCGCTGATTTCCCGTCCGTGGGATCTGGGCAACGTCGCCGCGATGCTGGAACGTGCGGGCGATGACGCGGCGCGTCCTGAGTGGCTGGAACCTGAATTCGGCGTGCGTGACGGTCAGTACTACCTGACGGAACAGCAGGCCCAGGCGATTCTGGATCTGCGTCTGCAGAAACTGACCGGCCTTGAGCATGAAAAACTGCTCGACGAATACAAAGAGCTGCTGGAACAGATTGCTGAGCTGCTGCACATTCTGGGCAGCGCAGAGCGCCTGATGGAAGTGATCCGCGAAGAGCTGGAGCTGGTCCGCGATCAGTTCGGCGACGAGCGCCGCACCGAAATCACCGCCAACAGCGCGGACATCAACATCGAAGACCTGATCAACCAGGAAGACGTTGTTGTGACCCTGTCTCACCAGGGCTACGTGAAGTATCAGCCGTTAACGGACTACGAAGCACAGCGTCGTGGCGGTAAAGGTAAATCTGCAGCACGTATTAAAGAAGAAGACTTTATTGACCGACTGCTGGTGGCGAACACCCACGACACGATCCTCTGCTTCTCCAGCCGCGGTCGTCTGTACTGGATGAAAGTCTATCAGCTGCCAGAAGCAAGCCGCGGCGCGCGTGGTCGTCCAATCGTTAACCTGCTGCCGCTGGAAGCGAACGAACGTATCACCGCTATTCTGCCGGTACGCGAGTACGAAGAGGGCGTGAACGTCTTTATGGCGACCGCCAGCGGTACCGTGAAGAAAACCGCGCTGACCGAATTCAGCCGTCCGCGTTCTGCCGGTATTATCGCCGTGAACCTGAACGAAGGCGACGAGCTGATTGGCGTGGATCTGACCTCGGGATCTGATGAAGTCATGCTGTTCTCTGCGGCCGGTAAAGTGGTGCGCTTCAAAGAAGACGCCGTCCGTGCAATGGGCCGTACCGCGACGGGAGTTCGTGGTATCAAGCTGGCTGGCGAAGACAGCGTTGTTTCTCTGATTATTCCGCGCGGTGAAGGGGCTATCCTGACCGTGACGCAGAATGGTTACGGTAAACGTACGGCGGAAGGGGAATACCCAACCAAGTCTCGCGGTACGCAGGGCGTTATCTCCATCAAGGTGACCGAGCGCAACGGTTCCGTTGTCGGCGCGGTGCAGGTGGACGATGCGGATCAGATCATGATGATCACCGATGCCGGTACGCTGGTGCGTACCCGCGTGTCTGAGATCAGCGTGGTGGGTCGTAACACCCAGGGCGTGATCCTCATCCGTACAGCGGAAGATGAAAACGTAGTGGGTCTGCAGCGCGTTGCCGAGCCGGTGGATGACGAAGAGCTCGACTCCATCGACGGCAGCGTTGCGGAAGGCGATGATGATATCGCGCCGGAAGCCGACACCGACGATGACGTAGCGGATGACGCTGACGAGTAATGTCTTCTGATGCAAAAAAGGGCCGGATTCCGGCCCTTTTCTTTTGCATTAGCAGATAAGTCAACGTTGCGACCTGGCGCGTTTACCGCTACCTTAACCACATTCTTTTGACCCCGACGGCGGAGCCTCGCCCCCTTGAAATACCTCGTCTCCTTTCGTACTACGCTGAAAGTCTCTCGCTATCTGTTTCGGGCGCTGGCGCTCCTGCTTTGGCTGCTGGTGGCCCTGTTCTCGGTGTTTTACATCGTTAACGCCCTGCACCAGAAAGAAGCGGAGATCCGCCAGGAGTTTAACTTAAGCTCCGACCAGGCCCAGCGCTACATTCAGCGAACGTCTGACGTCATGAAGGAGCTGAAGTATATTGCCGAAAATCGTCTGACGGCGGAAAACGGCATCCTTGCGCTTCGCGGGCGTGATGACAAAACCGAGGTCCCGGACTTCCAGCCGCTGTTCCCGGATTCCGATTGCTCCACCATGAGCAATACCTGGCGCGGGTCGCTGGAATCCCTTGCCTGGTTTATGCGCTACTGGCGCGACAATTTCTCCGCCGCCTATGACCTGAACCGCGTCTTCCTGATTGGCAGCGAGAATCTTTGCATGGCTGACTTTGGCCTGCGCGATGTGCCCGTTGAGCGTGATGATGCGCTGAAAAGCCTGCATGAACGTATTGTGAAATACCGCAATGCGCCACAGGACGAGCGCGGGAATAACATCTTCTGGGTGAGCCAGGGCCCGCGCCCGGGCGTGGGGTATTTTTACGCCCTGACGCCGGTCTATCTGGGCAATCGCCTGCAGGCGCTGATGGGGATTGAGCAGACCATTCGCATGGAGAACTTCTTCACCCCGGGCAGCCTGCCCATGGGGGTGACCATTCTGGATGAAAATGGTCATCAGCTGATCTCCCTTGCCGGGCCCGATAACCGTCTAAACGTCGAACCGCACTGGATGCAGGAGCGGTCGTGGTTTGGCTATACCTCGGGTTTCCGCGAGCTGGTCCTGAAGAAGAGCCTGCCGCCTTCGTCGCTGAGTATCGTCTATTCGCTGCCGGTGGATATGGTGCTTGAGCGGATACGCATTCTTATCATGAATGCGATTCTGCTGAACCTGCTGGCGGGGGGCGCGCTGTTCACGCTGGCGCGCATGTATGAGCGGAAAATCTTTATTCCCGCAGAAAGCGACGCCCAGCGGCTCGAGGAACACGAGCAGTTTAACCGCAAGATTGTCGCCTCGGCGCCGGTGGGGATCTGTATTCTGCGTACCCAGGACGGAACCAACATCCTGAGTAATGAACTGGCGCATAACTACCTGAACATGCTGACGCACGAAGACCGGCAGAGGCTGACGCAAATTATCTGCGGCCAGCAGGTTAACTTCGTCGACGTGTTGACCAGTACGCACACCAATCTGCAGATCAGCTTCGTGCACTCCCGCTATCGCAATGAAAACGTGGCGATTTGCGTGCTGGTGGATGTTTCCGCCCGCGTGAAAATGGAAGAGTCGTTACAGGAGATGGCGCAGGCCGCAGAGCAGGCGAGTCAGTCGAAATCCATGTTCCTTGCGACCGTAAGCCACGAGCTGCGCACGCCGCTGTACGGGATTATCGGTAACCTCGATCTGCTGCAGACGAAGGAATTGCCGAAAGGAGTCGACAGACTGGTGACGGCGATGAACAACTCCTCCAGCCTGCTGCTGAAAATCATTAGCGATATTCTCGACTTCTCTAAAATTGAGTCTGAGCAGCTGAAAATTGAGCCGCGGGAATTCTCACCGCGCGAGGTGATGAACCACATCAGCGCCAACTATCTGCCGCTGGTCGTGCGTAAACAGCTGGGACTCTACTGCTTTATCGAACCGGACGTGCCGCTGACGCTGCACGGCGATCCGATGCGCCTGCAGCAGGTCATCTCCAACCTGCTCAGCAACGCCATCAAATTCACCGATACCGGCTGTATTGTGTTGCACGTCTGCCGGGCGGGGGATTACCTGAGCATTCGCGTGCGCGACACGGGGGTCGGCATTCCGGCGAAGGAGGTGGTTCGTCTGTTCGACCCGTTCTTCCAGGTTGGGACCGGCGTGCAGCGTAACTTCCAGGGAACCGGACTGGGGCTGGCGATTTGTGAGAAGCTCGTCAGCATGATGGACGGCGATATCTCTGTGGATACCGAGCCCGGCATGGGCAGCCAGTTCACCATCCGCATTCCGCTTTATTCGGCGCAATATCCGGCAAAAGCGATGGTAGACGGGCTGAGCGACAAGCGCTGCTGGCTGGCGGTGCATAACGCCTCGCTGAATGACTATCTGACGGCGCTGCTTACCCACAGCGGCGTGAGGGTGTGCCGTTATGAAGGTCAAACGCCGGACGTGGACGATGTGCTGATCGCCGACGAGATGCTGGAGCTGCCGTGGCAGGGGAGAGGGTCAGTGCTCTTCTGCCGTCGCCACATCGGTATCCCGGTTGAGCGTGCGCCAGGAGAATGGGTACACAGTGTCGCAACCCCGCACGAGCTGTTGAGCCTGCTGGCGCGTATCTACAAAGTAGAACTGGAAGAGAGCGAGGGCGCGGGCGGATTGCCGTCACCGGAGTCTCTGGCGTCGGTGAATGACGATATGATGATTCTGGTGGTGGATGACCATCCAATTAACCGTCGCCTGCTGGCTGACCAGCTTGGATCGCTGGGCTATCAGTGCAAAACCGCCAATGACGGCGTGGATGCGCTGAACGTGCTGAGTAAGAATCATATTGATATCGTGCTGAGTGACGTCAACATGCCTAACATGGACGGCTACCGTCTGACGCAGCGCATCCGGCAGCTTGGCCTGACGTTGCCGGTGGTGGGCGTAACGGCGAACGCGCTGGCGGAAGAGAAGCAGCGCTGTCTGGAGTCAGGCATGGACAGCTGTCTGTCGAAACCGGTGACGCTGGACGTGCTTAAGCAGACCTTGTCGATTTACGCGGAGCGCGTGAGAAAAACCAGAATATAAAAAAGGCCCGCAAGGGCCTTTTATGTTTTTTACCCTCTCCCGGGGAAGAGGGATGGGGTGAGGGCATCAGGCCGCACACCCGTCGGAATCAATCCTTGTCCGTTGCGCTCAGCGTGACGGAGGAGAGATAGTTCAGCAGTGCAATATCGTTGTCCACGCCCAGCTTCATCATCGCTGATTTCTTCTGGCTGCTGATGGTTTTAATACTGCGGTTCAGCTTCTTGGCAATCTCGGTCACCAGGAAGCCTTCTGCGAACAGGCGCAGAACTTCACTCTCTTTCGGAGACAGGCGTTTGTCACCGTAGCCACCCGCGCTGATTTTTTCCAGCAGACGAGAAACGCTTTCAGGCGTGAACTTCTTGCCTTTCTGCAGCGCTGCGAGCGCTTTTGGCAGATCGGTCGGTGCGCCCTGTTTCAGCACAATCCCTTCGATGTCCAGATCCAGTACCGCGCTCAGGATCGCCGGGTTGTTGTTCATGGTCAGAACAATGATCGAGATATCCGGGAAGTGGCGTTTAATATATTTGATGAGCGTGATCCCATCACCGTATTTGTCTCCAGGCATGGAGAGGTCGGTAATGAGCACGTGTGCATCAAGCTTTGGGAGGTTATTGATCAGTGCTGTAGAGTCTTCAAATTCACCGACTACATTCACCCACTCGATCTGTTCAAGTGATTTGCGAATACCGAACAGTACAATCGGATGGTCATCGGCAATAATTACGTTCATATTGTTCATGTATAAGGCTACCTTGCTACAGCAAGCTTTTGACGTAGGCGTCAATGTCGCTGATGTATTTTTCAATGCCAGAGGCATCTTTCTCACGAATTAGATGTTCCAGCGTTTCACATAACTGCTTGCCGGGAACCAGATTAAGCATGGCAAACACCCCTTTAAGCCGGTGTGCTGTCTGTGCCAGCGCTGCAAAATCATTCGCAGCGGACTCAGTATACAACCGCTTAACATCATCTGGTACTGTATCAACAAAGAGTGAATAGTATCCGCTGGCGTGAAGCTCGGCATTTTCATTACCGCCAAGCGGGGATTCCGCTATCTCTTCCTGCGCCAGCTGCTCTTCTATTAGTTGTAGTACAGCTTCCTGCATCGCATTGCTTATATTAAAGTTGACGCGCAGCTGGCCAGGGCCGATTTTCCGCACGCCTGACTCATCATCGCTTAAAAGCAAGCCGGAGGCAGTAAGATTAGACGGATTATCAGTTAAAAACAGATCAAATTCTTGACTTGCAAGTCTTTCATCCGGCGTGATGCAGGCCGCACCCCAGTTTTCTAACTGGCGAACGACAATATTGCGGATCTCGTTCGACGTAACGTCGACCATCACCACGACATCATCGAGCAGACGTTCTTCATCTTCTTCCTGCGGATTGGCGGCCATTTTCACGTGCAGAGAATAGCGGGTGCCGAGGGATTCACGGGCCTTGATATTCAGATGGCCGCCGAGCTTACGCGCCAGCTGATCGCATAGCCAGAAGGTAAGGGCATTTGCCTTGCCGTAGCGATCGCTTTGCGTGTCGTTCAGGAACGGGAAGTGCAGATTATCAATTTCACTCGTGGTGACGCCTTCCCCGGTGTCCAGGATGCGGAACGTCAGGCGGTCTTCTGCCGACTCCTCCGTACTGACTTCAAGGGTGATTTTACCGATCTGCGTGGTGGTCACCGCGTACTGAATAATCATCAACAGTATGCGGCGCAACGCTTCACGATCGCCGTGGCGTTCGTCATTTGCCGGGAGATTGTTATTGATCAGCAGCTGCAGCCCTTTGCGCTTAATCACGGGCAGGACTTCCGGAACCACTTCATCAATCAGAGCCTGAATAGAGAAGAGGCTTGGCGTTCCCTTCCAGAAATCATTCTCCAGCATGTTCGCCAGCTGGATCTCATCAACCATTCTGACCAGCGAGTCGGCCTGACAGGCAAGCTGGTGGCTTTCTGACGTATTTAACGCCGCCGCCTGGGTCGCCAGCGTTTTTAACGGCTGCTTGAAGGCATCGCCAATGTTCTGCATAAATGCGGCGCGCCCCTGCTGGTTTTTCTCATACAGCCTTTGCGCCTGCTTGAGCTTTTTATTCACCAGCACTTCGCGATCCTGATCGCGGATGATGAAGATTTGCGTGCGTGGAGCCACCTGGCTGCGGAACTGGCGGATCTCGTACAGTTCATTGTTGATGGTGGCCTGAATCACCCCCTGGTGCTGATCCGCCATGGTGGTGATATTCTGCAGGTTAAGATGCGGCAGCAGATGGTCGGCAATTTTGTTGCTCATCACCGTACGATTCGCTTCCTGGTCGTGAACTAAGACCCCAAGCGGCAGCACGGAAACAATCTCTTCATTCAGCGCGCGTAATACGCGCAGCTCATTGCTGGTGCCGGCAGGAACCGCAGAGGCGTCGCTTTGACGCCCCGACTGGAAACGGAAGGTGCTGTACCCAAACAGGGCCAGCGCCAGCAGACCGATATTCAGCAGCAGAGGCAGCAGGATATTTTGCAGGGTATCCAGCAGCAGCGTGCCAAACGGCACCTGCCACACCAGACGCATACCGGTCGAGTTCAGGGATGAGGCAATTTCGATTTTCGAGCCGTTAAAGGAGATCGATACGCTCTCTGCGGCCTCTTTGTCAGATGCCGCACGCATGTTTTGAGTGCTGCTGTCGGGCTCCAGACGGAAACTATCGAGCGGCATGTCCGGTGGGATTAAATCATTTATCGGTAAATCGAAGGCGACCACCGTCGCCAGATGTCCTGGCTGGTTGAACGTGGTGCGCAGAGTAAAATAATGACCGTTTTGCCATGCCAGACGGCGCAGAGAAGAGAAGCTCTCACGTTCATCAAGCGCATTCGCCTGTTGCAGCATCTCTGCCCGGCGGGAATCGACGATGCTGCCCACGGTGGTCTCTTTAAAACCGGAAGAGAGATCTTTTAACGGCAGCGTAGAGATAAGGATCATGCTGTTGTCCTGACCATTCAGATAATACATCGACCATGGCACCGTTTCGGCACCCCAGAGGGTATCCAGATAGGTCGAAATACGCTGCGTCATCTCAAGCGTCGCGCTGTCATGAGAGCCAAAAATAAGCGCCTCGGTTTTACGCTGCGGTTTTTCGAGGTAATAGACATCCTGCTTAAGCCGCGTCTCCTGAAGTCCATCTCCGGACGAGGAGGCAGGTGCGGCCGCGATATTGTCGTAAATCTGCCATGTGGCGTAGCGCCAGGTATCTATGCGCTTATGGACGGCGTGGGTGATATCGACGACCTGATAGCTCTTATCCTTCAGCCATGCATTAACCGCGCTTTGTATCATCACCCCCATGGTCACTAACAGCACAACGATCAAAAGAAGAAAGAAACGGGTGATGCTCCCGGGAAGGAGGGAGAATTTGCTCGGGGCGGTGGTTTCAGTCTGACTCATTGATATCTTTAACCCGTTGTGGTCGTGCTCTGTGGCGATAGGGCAGTATAAAGGGTAATAACTGAATTTCCAGCGCCACTGTCCGGGAAGAGGCGACTTTTTCACTGGACAATATCGGCGGTGGATGGAGCAATAAACGTGTACAAACTCGCCGTGCGCGTACAAATAATAAGTGCGCTAAGCCAGCAAATAGCACGAATTAACAAGAAATTAAGCGCTATATCATTTGCGTGCCAGAGAAGGATAGCCGGTGAGAAATTAGTTAATAGTCGTTACAATTTCGGATCGGTAGCACAAAAAATGAGAAGTTACGTAAAGAAAGGTAAAAAAAAACCGAATGCGAAGCATTCGGCTCAATTAGGGATAAACAGACATTCAAAATTGAATGACGGTAATAAATAAAGTTAATGATGATAGCGAGAGTTATTTTAGAGATTAGGTGCGATCTTGTTTTGTCATTCAGTGCTGTAACGGATTTTATTGTAAGCTATTGATTTATATGTGGTGTATTTTTCGTTTGATTATAAGTGCTAATTTTCTAAGCTATTTGTGCTTTGTAAAAGTTCCTTGATATTTACATTTTGAAACATGTTGATAGATAAATGAAACATCTTCAAAGTTTTCGTATCATATTCGCATTGGATTATTCTGTAATTTTGCGGAGAATGAAATTGCCGACTGGTTAATGAGGGTTAACCAGTAAGCAGTGGCAATTATAAGGCATATAACAGAGGGTTAATAAAATGAAAGTTAAAGTACTGTCCCTCCTGGTACCAGCACTCCTGGTGGCAGGCGCAGCAAATGCGGCCGAAATTTATAACAAAGATGGCAACAAATTAGATCTGTACGGTAAAGTTGATGGTCTGCACTATTTCTCTGACGACAAGGGTGCCGACGGCGACCAGACCTACATGCGTCTCGGCTTCAAGGGCGAAACTCAGGTTAACGATCAGCTGACCGGCTACGGCCAGTGGGAATACCAGATCCAGGGCAACACCTCCGAAAGCGAAAATGATGCCTGGACGCGTGTGGCGTTTGCGGGTCTGAAATTTGGTGACGCGGGGTCTTTCGATTACGGTCGTAACTACGGCGTAATCTACGACGTAACCTCCTGGACTGACGTTCTGCCAGAATTTGGTGGCGATACCTACGGCGCAGACAACTTCCTGCAGTCCCGTGCTAACGGCGTTGCGACCTATCGTAACCAGGACTTCTTTGGTCTGGTGGATGGTCTGAACTTTGCTCTGCAGTATCAGGGTAAAAACGGCAGCGTAAGCGGTGAAAACGTGGGTGGACGCAGCCTGCTGAAACAGAACGGCGACGGCTACGGTGCTTCCGTGACCTATAACCTGGGCGAAGGCTTCAGCGTAGGTGGCGCAATGTCCTCCTCCAAACGTACTGCCGATCAGAACGGTGCAAGCGTTTACGGTCATGGCGATAACGCAGAAGTCTATTCTGGTGGCCTGAAATACGATGCCAACAACATCTATCTGGCAGCGCAGTACTCCCAGACCTACAACGCAACCCGTTTCGGTACCTCTAATGGCGACAGCCCGACTACCGCTTACGGTTTTGCTAACAAAGCGCAGAACTTCGAAGTGGTTGCTCAGTACCAGTTCGACTTCGGTCTGCGTCCATCCGTGGCCTACCTGCAGTCTAAAGGCAAAGACATCGAAGGTTACGGCGATCAGGATCTGCTGAAATATGTTGACGTTGGTGCGACTTACTACTTCAACAAAAACATGTCCACCTACGTGGATTACAAAATCAACCTGGTTGATGAAAATGAATTCACCCGTCAGGCGGGTATCGGTACTGACGATATCGTAGCGCTGGGCCTGGTTTACCAGTTCTAATCGCTTTATCGTGTGACGTAAGGGGCCTGATGGCCCCTTTTTTGTGCTTCCCCGATTCTCACTACTTACCCGTTTTGGTGTACTCTTGCCGCCCTGGCATGAGGATAATAATGAATGGACATGACTTTTTTACGCGCCAGCTTTCTGGCTATGCTTTTTTTCCTGACCGCGTGTGACGATCCCGCGCCCGTGGCGAAAACCGATGCACCCGCCGCGACGGTGCTCGAAGGCAAAACGATGGGAACCTTCTGGCGCGTCAGCGTGATGAACCTCGATAAAACTCGCACGGATGAGCTTCGCGGCAAAATTCAGGCGCAGCTGGACGCCGACGATCAGCTGCTCTCAACCTATAAAAATGACTCGGCGCTGATGCGCTTTAATCTCTCCACCAGTACCTCTCTGTGGCCGGTGAGCGAGGCGATGGCCGATATCGTGACTGAATCCATACGCGTGGGTTACAAAACTAACGGGGCGATGGATGTGACCGTCGGCCCTCTGGTGAACCTCTGGGGATTTGGCCCGAATAAACAGCCTGTGAAGACGCCCGAACAGGCGGCCATTGATGACGCCCGCGCCAGAACGGGGCTGCAGCATCTGACGGTGATCAACCAGTACGGGCAGCAGTACCTGCAAAAAGATATTCCCGATCTGTTTGTCGATCTGTCAACGGTCGGGGAAGGCTATGCGGCGGATCATCTTGCTGCACTGATGGCGCAGGAAGGCATTTCCCGTTATCTGGTCTCGGTTGGCGGCGCGTTGGTCAGTCGGGGCATGAACGCCAGCGATAAGCCGTGGCGCGTAGCGATTCAAAAACCAACCGATCGGCAAAATGCCGTGCAGGCGATAGTGGATATCAACGGACATGGCATCAGTACATCCGGAAGCTATCGTAACTATTACGAGCTTGACGGGAAGCGTATTTCACATGTTATCGATCCGCAGACCGGGCGCCCCATCACGCATAACCTGGTCTCGGTAACGGTCATTGCCCCCACCGCGCTGGAAGCGGATGCCTGGGATACCGGGTTAATGGTTCTCGGCCCGGAAAAAGCTAAAGAGGTGGTCCGTCAGGAAGGGCTGGCGGTTTATATGATTGTTAAAGAGGGCGACGTGTTTAAAACCTGGAGCTCGCCGCAGTTCAACAGTTTCCTGGTCAGCGACAAAAATTAAAAAGCAAGGTTGCGGGTTTTTTATCGGTGGCGCTCAGGCACGCTCTATGTATGCTTATACGAGGAGCCGATCATGAAAAACCCAACCTTAATTACCGATGAGGATCGCTGGCAGGCCGTACTGGCCCGCGATCCGCTCGCTGACGATCAGTTTGTCTTCGCCGTGCAGACAACGGGTATTTTCTGCCGTCCGTCATGTCGCGCCCGCCACGCGCTGCGTAAAAATGTCCGTTTTTATCCTGATGCCCATCATGCCGCTCAGGCAGGGTTTCGCCCGTGCAAGCGCTGCATGCCGGACAAACGCGATCCGCAGGCGCAGAAGCTGGCAAAAGTGGAACATGCCTGCCGGCTTCTGGAGCAGGATCCTGCGTTAACCCTGGAGAAGCTGGCGGAGCAGGTTGCCATGAGTCCTTTCCATTTCCACCGCCTGTTTAAGTCGGTGACGGGCATGACGCCAAAAGCCTGGCAGCTGGCGGTGCGGGGTCAGCGTTTGCGCACCGCGCTTGCGCAGGGAGACAAAATTACCGACGCCGTGCTGGCGGCGGGATTTCCCGACAGCAGCAGCTATTATCGTAAAGCCAACGATGCATTAGGCATGACGGCGAAGCAGTACCGTAAAGGAGAGGTGGCCGTGCGGTACGCCATCGATGACTGTTCGTTGGGACGCTGTCTGGTCGCCGAAAGCGAGCGGGGGATCTGCGCGATTCTGCTGGGTGACACCGATGCTGAAGTAACCGCAGAGCTTGCCACGCAATTTCCAAAAGCTACGCACGCGCCGCTGGACGACGCGTTTGTGCAGCGGATCCACCAGGTCATTGCCAGTATTGATAATCGCGACGTACCGCTTGCGCTGCCGCTGGATATTCGTGGAACTGCTTTCCAGCAGCGCGTCTGGCAGGCACTTCGCAACATTCCCTGCGGCGAAACGGCAAGCTACCAGCAGGTGGCGCAGGCGATTGGCCAGCCCAGGGCGGTACGCGCCGTTGCCGGAGCCTGTGCGGCAAACACGCTGGCGATTGTGATCCCCTGTCATCGCGTGGTTCGCAACGACGGTGCGCTGTCGGGCTACCGCTGGGGGACGGCGCGAAAAGCGCTATTACTGAAACGTGAGGCGAAACGTCAGGAGGGATAATGCTCGATCTTTTTGCGGATGCTGAACCCTGGCAGGAGCCGCTTGCGCCGGGGGCGGTTATCCTGCGTCGCTTTGCTCTCTCCCGTGCGGAGGCGTTGCTTGCCGGAATTGAAGAGGTCACAGCGGTTTCACCGTTTCGTCATATGGTAACGCCGGGCGGCTACACCATGTCGGTGGCCATGGCCAACTGCGGCGAACTGGGCTGGGCGACGAACGAGCGGGGCTATCTGTATGCCCCGAACGATCCTGCGACCGGCCAGCCCTGGCCTCCGATGCCTGCGGTTTTTCAGGCGCTTTGCCGTGAGGCCGCCGTGGCAGCCGAGTATCCTGACTTTCGGCCGGATGCCTGCCTGATTAACCGCTATGCCGTTGGCGCAAAGCTCTCGCTGCATCAGGATAAGGATGAACCCGATCTGCGCGCGCCTATCGTCTCGGTATCGTTAGGTCTGCCCGCCGTCTTCCAGTTTGGGGGATTACGCCGCAACGATCCGCTCAAACGCATCATGCTGGAACATGGCGATGTGGTGGTGTGGGGCAGGGAATCGCGGCTTTATTATCACGGCATTCAGCCGTTGAAACCCGGCGTCCACCCCCTCACGGGTGAGTACCGCTTTAATCTGACCTTCCGTCAGGCGGGGATGAATAAACTAAAATAAGAATTATTCTTGATGTCCGCGCAGGGCAGTTTACACTGCTGGCTGATTTTTATTGTCCGGATTGCCTGCATGCAACTACTTCTCCTCGTCTGGCGTCAGTATCGCTGGCCCTTCATCGCCGTTATGGCGTTAAGCCTTGCCAGCGCCGCGCTGGGTATTGGCCTGATCGCGTTTATTAACGTGCGGTTGATAGAAATGGTCGACACCTCGCTCTCCGTATTGCCGGAGTTTCTTGGCCTTCTGCTGCTGTTGATGGCGGTTACGCTCGGCTCACAGCTGGCGCTGACCGCGCTTGGCCACCATTTCGTTTTTCGTTTGCGCAGTGAGTTTATCAAGCGGATCCTGGACACCCAAATAGAGCGCGTTGAGCAGCTCGGCAGCGCCTCCCTGCTGGCGGGGCTGACCAGCGACGTGCGCGCCATTACCATCGCGTTCGTTCGTCTGCCGGAGCTGGTGCAGGGGATCATTCTGACCTTTGGCTCGGCGGCCTATCTCGCCTGGCTCTCCACCAAAATGCTGGCGGTGACTGCACTGTGGATCGCCATCACCATCTGGGGCGGTTTTATGCTGGTGTCGCGCGTCTATAAACATATGGCGGTGCTGCGCGAAACCGAAGATAAGCTCTATAACGATTACCAGACGGTACTGGAAGGGCGTAAAGAACTCACCCTGAACCGCGAGCGCGCCGAGTATATCTTTAACAATCTCTATATCCCGGACGCGCGCGAATACCGGCATCACATTATTCGCGCTGATACCTTCCACCTGAGCGCGGTGAACTGGTCAAACATTATGATGCTGGGTGCCATTGGCCTGGTATTCTGGATGGCGAACAGCCTGGGCTGGGCGGACACCAACGTAGCGGCAACATACTCGCTGACGCTGCTGTTTTTGCGCACGCCGCTGCTCTCGGCGGTCGGCGCGTTGCCCACCTTACTGAGTGCGCAGGTGGCCTTTAATAAGCTCAAAAAATTCGATCTCGCGCCGTTCCAGGCAGAATTTCCGCGCCCGCAGGCCTTCCCGAACTGGCAGACGCTCGAGCTACGTAACGTCACGTTCCGCTATCAGGACAGCGCCTTCTCCGTGGGGCCGATCAACCTGACGATCCGCCGCGGCGAGCTGTTGTTCCTGATTGGCGGCAACGGCAGCGGTAAATCGACGCTGGCTATGCTGCTCACCGGGCTTTATCAGCCGCAGTCGGGCGAGATTTTGCTGGATGGCAGGGCGCTGAGCGCGGAGAAACCTGAAGATTACCGCAAGCTTTTCTCGGCGGTGTTCACCGACGTTTGGCTGTTCGATCGGCTGCTGGGGCCGGATGGGCAGCAGGCTAGTCCGGCGCTGGTGGAAAAATGGCTGGCGCAGCTGCAGATGTCGCACAAGCTGGAGTTACAGGACGGGAAGATCCTCAACCTGAAGCTTTCCAAAGGGCAGAAAAAGCGCGTGGCGCTGCTGCTGGCGCTGGCGGAAGAGCGTGACATCATCCTGCTCGACGAGTGGGCAGCGGATCAGGACCCGCATTTCCGCCGCGAATTTTATCAGGTGCTGCTGCCGCTGATGCAGGAGATGGGCAAAACCATTTTCGCCATCAGCCACGACGATCACTACTTCATTCATGCTGACCGCCTGCTGGAGATGCGCGACGGCAGGCTGAGCGAGCTGACCGGTGAAGAGCGCGATGCGGCATCGCGTGACGCGGTGGCGCGTACGGCCTGAAGCCTTCACCCTAACCCTCTCCCACAGGGAGAGGGGAGAGATCGTGGCCGTAATGCCGCTTTTTTCTCCATCCCGGCCCGTTGTTTATTCTTATTTACATATCCCCGCGCTATGCTTAACCCCAACTCATTTAATGGATTTATGATTGATGTCGGTATTAAAGAAAAACAGCGCCAGACAGCGTGACCAGGAGCGCGCGCGACTCATCTGGCTCCTCACGACCGATAAAGCGGTCACTTCTACGCTATTAGGCAAACTCACCCTGGCTGAGCAATATGATGTCGGCACTCTGGCCGACGATATTGCTGAGGTAGGTGCGCTGGTTGCTCACTTACCCCCGCCGGATCTGGCGGACACCCTTGAAGCGCTTCCCTCGGAAGAACGTCACGCCCTCTGGCGTCTGGTACAGGATCACGAGCGCGGACAGGTGCTGCTTGAGGCCTCCGAAAACGTCTGGGACGACCTGATCGACGAGATGAGCGACCGGGATATTCTCGACGCTCTGCAAACGCTGGATATCGACGAGCAGATTTACCTCGTTCAGCACCTGCCGCGAAACCTGACCGGTCGCCTGCTGGCGTCACTGCCTGCGGAGGAGCGGGCGCGCGTGCGTCAGGTGATGCACTATGAGAAAAACAGCGTCGGCGCGATCATGGAGTTCGGCGTTATCACGGTGCGACCGGACGTGACGCTCGGTACCGTACAGCGCTATCTGCGTCGCCTGGGCAAAATGCCGGATAACACCGATAAACTGTTTGTCACCTCCCGGGACAAAACCCTGCTCGGCGAGCTGGAGCTGAAAACCATCCTGCTCAACAGCACCCAGCGGAAGGTGAGCGAGGTGATGGAAAACGAGCCGATGGTCTTCTCCCCGGAAGACGATGCGGAGAAAGCGGCGCGAACCTTCGAACGTGACGACCTCGTGAGTGCTGCCGTCGTGGATTCCGTCGGCAAACTGATGGGGCGTCTGACCATCGACGAGATCGTTGACGTGGTCTACGAAGAAACCGATAACGATCTGCGTGCGCTCGGAGGGATCAGCGCAGAAGATGACGTCCATGCCTCCGTCGGCAAGGCGGTGAAAACGCGCTGGGCGTGGCTGGCCATTAACCTGTGTACCGCGTTTATCGCCTCCCGCGTGATTGACGGCTTTGAACACACTATTTCGCAGCTGGTGGCGCTGGCCTCGCTGATGCCGATTGTGGCCGGGATTGGCGGCAACACCGGAAACCAGACCATCACCATGATCGTCCGCGCGCTGGCGCTGGAAAATATTCAGCCCGGCAACTTCGCCTTTCTGATCTTCAGAGAGATGGGCGTGGCGCTGATCAACGGCCTGGTATGGGGCGGCATTATGGGCGGCATCACCTGGTGGCTGTATGACGATATGGCGTTAGGCGGAGTGATGATGCTGGCGATGGTGCTGAATTTGCTGGTGGCATCGATGATGGGCGTCATTATCCCGTTGACCATGACCAAACTGGGGCGCGACCCCGCGGTGGGGTCGAGCGTGATGATCACCGCCATCACCGATACCGGCGGTTTCTTTATTTTTCTTGGACTGGCGACGATTTTTCTTCTTTAAGCCGACGCTTGATGCGGGCGGGGAGGAGTGCCATGACGATAATCCCGCCCAGCACGCCAATTGCCAGATTGCCGGTTGATACCGTGGCGGCAACGGTGACCAGCATGACGACCGTTTCCGCTATCGGGGCCGTTTTCAGCGTGGCGGGCTGAAGGCTGTGCCAGCTGAAGGTTTTGACGGCGACGATTGCCATAATGCCCGCCAGCACCGCCATCGGGATGTTGGCCATCACCTCGCTGAGCGCCGTCACCAGGATCAGCAGCACGATGCCCGCAGCGAAGGTTGAAATGCGGCTTCGGCCTTTCCCCATCTCCACGTTAACGATGGTTTGTCCTATCATCGCGCAGCCTGCAATACCACCGTAAAATCCGGCCAGAATATTGCCGACGCCTAATCCAATGCTTTCGCGGCGTTTACTTGACGGTGTCGCGGTCAGTTCATCCACCAGCTTTGCCGTGAGCAGGGACTCCAGCAGGCCGACAAAGGCGATGCTCAACGCGCACGGCCAGATAATGCTCAGCGTCTGTAAATTGAGGGGGACCAGAAGTTCACTAAGTCCCGGCAAACCGCCGCTCATTGAGCCTTCATCGCCCACGGTCGGCAGGCTTTGCCCGGTTGAAACGGTAAACAAGGTTAACAGCACAATCGCAATCAGCGGGGAAGGGATGCTTTTGATATAGCGCGGCACCCAGAGCACGATCAGCAGCGTCAGCACGAACAGGCCCACAATCAGCGGGCTTCGGCTCCAGAAATGCGGCACCTGAGCTAAGAAGATCAAAATGCCCAGGGCGTTAACAAACCCGGTCATGACCGACTGGGGAATAAAGCGCATCAGCCTTGCCATGCCCAGCACGCCAAACAGAATCTGAATCACGCCAGCCATGAGCACGGCGGGAAGAATGTACTGCACGCCGTGCTGATGCACCATCGGCCCAATGACCAGCGCCACGGAACCGGCCGCTGCCGTGACCATCGCCGGACGACCACCGAGTATGGACAGGGCGAGACACAGCACTACGGAAGCGATCAGGCTGACCTTCGGGTCAACGCCCGCGACCACCGAAAACGAGATGACTTCGGGGATCAGAGCCAGGGCGGTAATCACGCCTGCCAGCGTTTCGTGCGTCAGCTTCTTAGGGGAACGCAGTACGTTGGCTACGCGGTTTTCGGGGGATACAGCAGAATGGGGTAAGGACATAACAGTTCGCTGGTTAGGGCAGGCTTCCGTGCGCGCGATCACAAAACGCAACATACTAGCCAGTAAAACCGCGCTTTACCAGACGCATCGCTAATTCCTCACAAACAATCCATCATTAAATTTCACAATTACAATAATTTCGTAACCTTTAAACAATATTTAAAAGTTGTTACCGTGCCCCCGCAGCTTTTTTCACCTGCAATTTCCACGCATCAAGCACTTTTACACTAAGGCATAAATTATGAAAAAAATGACTGCCATGCTCTTTTCTCTGGCCGTGGGGCTTAACACCGTCTCCATGGCGGCGAAAGCTGACGCACCAAAAGAGCAGGAAACGGACGTCCTTTTAATCGGTGGCGGGATCATGAGCGCCACGCTGGGAACCTATCTGCAAGAACTGCAGCCGGACTGGTCTATGACCATGGTCGAGCGCCTTGATGGCGTGGCGCAGGAGAGTTCGAACGGCTGGAATAACGCCGGTACCGGCCATTCGGCACTCATGGAACTGAACTATACGCCGCAGAAAAAGGACGGTTCCATTAGTATCGAGAAGGCAGTAGAAATCAACGAAGCATTCCAGGTTTCTCGCCAGTTCTGGTCTCATCAGGTCAACAGCGGCGTGCTGCACGACCCGCACTCCTTCATCAACACCGTGCCGCACATGAGCTTTGTGTGGGGCGAGCAGAACGTCAACTTCCTGCGCGCGCGCTACGCCGCTCTGCAGCAGAGCACGCTGTTCCGCGGGATGAAATACTCTGAAGACCACGCGCAGATTAAAGAGTGGGCTCCGCTGGTCATGGAAGGTCGTGACCCGAACCAGAAAGTGGCGGCGACCCGTACCGAAATTGGTACTGACGTTAACTACGGTGAAATTACCCGTCAGCTGGTGACGTCTCTGAAGAAAAAAGAGAACTTCAATCTGCAGCTCAGCACCGAAGTGCGCGGTTTCAAGCGCAACGCGGATAATAGCTGGAGCGTGACCGTTGCCGATCTGAAAAACAATGAAGCTGAACACGTCATCAAGGCGAAGTTTGTCTTCATCGGTGCGGGCGGCGCGGCGCTGAAGCTGCTGCAGGAGTCCGGTATTCCGGAAGCTGACGACTACGCGGGCTTCCCGGTCGGCGGTCAGTTCCTGGTGTCCGATAACCCGGAAGTGGTGAATCGTCATCTGGCAAAAGTGTACGGTCAGGCTTCCGTGGGCGCGCCGCCAATGTCCGTTCCACACATCGATACCCGTATGCTTGACGGCAAACGCGTGGTGCTGTTTGGACCGTTCGCGACCTTCTCCACTAAATTCCTGAAAAACGGCTCCCTGTGGGATCTGCTGAGCGCAACCACCACCTCTAACGTCAAGCCGATGATGGACGTGGGTCTGGATAACTTCGATCTGGTGAAATACCTGATTAGCCAGGTGATGCTCTCTGACGACGATCGTTTCGAAGCGCTGAAAGAGTACTATCCTCAGGCGAAGAAAGAAGACTGGCGTCTGTGGCAGGCGGGTCAGCGCGTGCAGATTATCAAGCGCGATCCGAAAGAGGGCGGCGTGCTGCGTCTGGGTACCGAAGTGGTGAGCGATAAGGATGGCACAATCGCCGCGCTGCTGGGCGCGTCACCGGGTGCGTCTACCGCTGCGCCAATCATGCTGCACCTGATGGAAAAAGTGTTTAAAGATAAAGTCGCCAGTCCGGAATGGCAGGCGAAGCTGAAAACCATTATTCCATCCTACGGCACGAAGCTGAACGGTAACGTGGACGCGACGGAGCAGGAGCTGGAATACACCAGCCGCGTACTTCAGCTGCAGTACATCAAACCGCAGGCTGCGGATGCTGCGCCGAA
The DNA here is from genome assembly GCF_027947695.1 of Enterobacter sp. PI-10. Classification (NCBI taxonomy): domain Bacteria; kingdom Pseudomonadati; phylum Pseudomonadota; class Gammaproteobacteria; order Enterobacterales; family Enterobacteriaceae; genus Enterobacter; species Enterobacter sp. PI-10. The sequence continues at coordinate 335,242 of NZ_JAJNOG010000003.1, forward strand.
AGCGGAGCTGAAGCCTCAGCCGGAAAACAAACCGGTTGCGGATATCGCGCTGTAAGGTAAAAAAGCCGGGTGGCGCTGACGCCTACCCGGCCTATGTTCGGTGTTGTTTTGTAGGTCGGGTAAGGCGAAGCCGCCACCCGACTTAATTTCAACGTACGACAGCCTGCTCAATCTTCTCTTCAGCCTTCCACACGCGATACTTCACTTCCACGTTTTCAGGCGTATAAACCACGATCGGCAACTTGCTGTTGTAGCGCAGCAGGCTATTGTCGCCCAGATACGCTGTCACAAATTTCTTCTCTTTCTTGCCGTCCGGGCAGGCCATCATGGTGGAGACCGGAGAGGTCACTTTATCAAAGACGTAGTAGTCATAACCCCAGCCTTCCAGCGTTTTGCTTTCCAGCTGACCGCCCAGACGATGCTGGTTGCAATCCACTTCCAGCGTCTTGCCAATCAACAGCTCCACTTTGAAATTCGCTTCATCCTGCTGTGCCGGTAGCTGGATCACCTGACGCTTCATCCCTTTATCCGCTTTCGGATACGGGGCGACTTTTTCCAGCGGCTGCTCTTTAGGGGTTTCGCTGGCGAAAGCACTGGTGCTGACACATGCGGCGGCGATGAGTGCGATGGCAAATTTAGGTGCGTTTTTCATTGTCATTCCTTTATGTCAAAACGATCCTGCACAGGTTAACATATCAATTATGAATGATTGGTGTTATTTACTTACATTTTCAATATTAATAGCGCAATAAACCACATATTTGCCATTTAAGTAGAGATTTGTACTGGCGTGGAGTCCGGCAGGCGTTTGTGTTATTTTAGACCCTCTATAATGTTATTCATCTGTAAAAGGGAAGAGAGATGGTTCGTGCAAAACTGAAAACGCCTGAAGGCCGCAAGTTCCTCCTGGCGCTGCTGGTTGTGTTTATGATTGCTGCCGCGTGCGTGGGGCGGGCCACCATTGTAGGCGTTATCGAACAGTACAACATTCCTCTCTCTGCCTGGACAACCAGCATGTATGTCCTGCAGTCGGCGATGATCTTTGTCTACAGCCTGGTGTTCACCGTTCTGCTGGCCATCCCGCTGGGCATTTTCTTCCTGGGCGGACGTGATAAACACTAGACGCCGATTTGCGATATCGAAGCCATCCTGCGGGGTGGCTTTTTTATGTCTAATAATTTTTATTCGCATTTCCAGGATATTCTGTTTCGAACAAGACAGTGCAACATGAAGCAGGAGATGCGCAATGTTATCCCGGTTTGCAACGCTCAGCCGGATCCCGAAAGGAGTCTGGGTGGTGGGCGGCGTCAGTATGTTAATGGATATCTCCTCGGAGATTATCCACAGCCTGCTGCCGCTGTTTATGGTGACGACGCTGGGCGCCAGCGTTATTTTCATTGGTTTGATTGAAGGTCTGGCTGAAGCTACGGCGCTGTTTATCAAGGTGTTTTCCGGCGCCATCAGTGACTATCTGGGCAAGCGTAAAGGACTGGCGGTTCTGGGCTACGGTCTTGGCGCATTGAGTAAACCGTTGTTCGCTATCGCCTCTTCTTCCGGCATGATCCTTGGGGCGCGCTTAATCGACCGGGTCGGGAAGGGGATACGGGGAGCGCCGCGCGATGCGCTGGTTGCTGATGTTACGCCGCCGGAACTTCGCGGCGCGGCCTTTGGGCTGCGTCAGTCGATGGACACCGTCGGCGCATTTCTCGGGCCGCTGCTGGCCGTAGGATTAATGCTGCTGTGGAACGATGACTTCCGCACGATTTTCTGGATCGCGGTGATCCCCGGCGTGCTCGCCGTGGCGCTGCTTTTCTTCGGCCTGCATGAGCCGAAAACGCCCGTCGAACATAAACGCACGAACCCCATCAAAAAAGAGAACCTCAGGCGTCTCGGGAAAGGCTGCTGGTGGGTCATTGGCCTGGGAGCCATCTTCACGCTCGCACGTTTCAGTGAAGCATTTCTTGTGCTGCGCGCACAGCAGTCGGGGGTGCCGCTGGCGCTGATCCCGCTGGTGATGGTGGCCATGAATCTGCTCTATTTCCTCTCTGCCTATCCGTTTGGCAAGTTGTCGGACGGGATGAGCCACACCCGATTACTGCAGTGGGGCCTGGTGATGCTGATTGGGGCAGATATTGTGCTGGCGCTGAGCACCCACTGGGCTGGAATGCTTCTGGGCGTCGCGTTTTGGGGAGTACATATGGGTATGACCCAGGGATTACTGGCGGCAATGATCGCTAAAACCGCACCGCCCGATCTGCGCGGCACTGCTTTCGGTATTTTTAGTCTGGTCAGCGGCGTGGGATTATTAATCGCCAGCGTGGGAGCCGGCGCGATATGGGAAACGTTTGGCGCGGAATATACGTTTTATGCCGGAGCGGTGATTTGTCTGGCTACGCTGGTGTATCTGCGCAAAACCCCGGACGAGGCGAAATAAAAAAACCAGCCATCAGGCTGGTTTTCAGTATGTTTTTGGTCGGCACGAGAGGATTTGAACCTCCGACCCCCGACACCCCATGACGGTGCGCTACCAGGCTGCGCTACGTGCCGACGCATAAAAAGAATACTACTCGATTCCGTTTTGAATGCAAGGGAATCTGTCGCTAACTGGTTTATTATTAATCAGTTAGCGATGAAGCGCTTCTCATCCGTCAGGACCTGCAGCAGCAGGCTCAGCTGCGGTTTCTGGTCTTTCAACCGTTCACCCTGCAGATTATACGTCTGATAATTCCCGTTACTGTTCAGCACCAGCGTCAGCTTCGGTGTGGTCACCACCAGCGTGTCATTCCCGGCAGCCGTGACCCAGTTATGGCGGCGCGCGGCGCTGAAGAGATCCTGTCCCTGCGAATACTCGTTCGCTGGCGTGCTGACATGCAGCAGGCGTTGCATCAGGGTAGTCATCACATCTTTATGCTCGGTAAGCATATTGATGCGCTGTGCCGGGGTGCCAGGCCAGTGGATCACCAGCGGAACCTGCAGGTTCGGGCGTGACCAGCTCATGCTCTTCGTCTCGTCACCTAACGGGACGCCATGGCCTGCGGTCACGATCACCACGGTGTTATCCAGCTTGCCGGACTCACGTAGCGCGTCAAGCACGCGGCCAATCTGCGCATCAACATCACCCGCCGCGCGGCCGTAGCGGCGCGCGAAATCACTCTTATTGCTGTTAGCAAGCGTTGTGCCGTTAAAGGCAACCCATGAGAACCAGCGGTTATCTTCCTGCGCGTAGCGCTGAAGCCAGTTTATCCATTGGCCGGCGGTCTGCGCATCGGACTGATTTTGTGCCGCTGGCAGTGAGAAATCGGACAGCAGCGCCTGGCGGTAGAGCGGGCTGTTAAAGCCATCGGATGAGAACAACCCTAACTGATAGCCCTGCTGATTCAGCCCGGTGATCAGCGCCGCAGGCGTGCGGGTAGAGAGTACGCCGTCCATGTATCCGGCTGAAATGCCATAGAAGAGGCCAAAGATGCCCGCGTCGGTTGTGTTACCGGAGCTCATATGCTGAGTAAACGAGACGTTTTGACTCGCGAAATCGGCCAGCACAGGCATCTGCTTCTCGTAACGGGAATAGTTCAGGCCATCAACGGTGATCAGCAGGACGTTTTGCCCGCGCCCCATATCGCGATAGCGTAGATCGCTCAGAGGATACTGCACGCTGACGGCTTCCGGATTACCCTGCTCGATAAGACGGCGCTGGTACTCCTGAGCGTCAAGCAGGCCGTGTTTCTCGAGGAAACGACGGGCCGTCATCGGGTACGAGAGCGGCAGGTTCGCGCGCTGCATGGTAATAGGGCGATAGAAGTTTGCATCCGCCCAGATATACATGATGTGCGAACTGATAAAGGAGACGAAAAAGAGCGCGGCGACGGGCTTCGCGTAATGGCGTCGCCGGGTCAGGCTGCGGAGCTTTTGCCAGCTCCACGTCGCAAACAGCATCTCAATCAACAGGATCACCGGGACGCTGATAAACATCAGCTGCCAGTCACGGGCCGTTTCGTTCTGGTCGGGGTTAATCACCAGTTCCCAGACGATGGGGTTAAGATGCAGGTGGAAGCGGGTGAACACTTCACTGTCGATAAGCAGCAGCGTCATCCCCACCGTCGCGAGGATGGCGGATAAGAACCGCATCAGACGCTGCGACATGACGATAAACGTCAGGGGGAACAGGATCAGCAGATAGGTGGCGAAAACCAAAAAGCTAAAGTGACCGACAACGCTTATCCAGGAGTAGACACGCCCGGTTAGCGTTGTTGGCCAGTCTGCGACAAACAGATAACGACAGCCAATGACCGTCGCCAACAGAATGTTGAACAGGGCAAACCAGTGCCCCCAGCTGACCATCTGGGAGACTTTTTCACGGTAGCGCTGACGATTCGTCACCATAAACTGTTGTTCGTATCCCTTAATGGGCCGGGTCGTTGCTGACGGACGACTGTAAAGCCTGGGCGAAAGATTTTGCGATCGCCTGACGCTGAGCCGGAGCAACGCTGGTGTTAATCAGGTTGGTGACCATATTTCCCAAAACCATCAGGGAGAGATCGGTCGGCGTTTTATGTTTTTCCAGTACGTTGACCAGCTCACTGAGCAGTTGTTCAACGTGTTCATCACTGTAGCGGGAATGTTGTGGCATAAATCAAAATCAGTTTGTTGATGAAAGGGCAACATATTACCGTAGCAACAGCTTTTTTTCCCCTTTTTTATCTGTTGTTGCACACATGTCCTGGTGGTGGTTGAATACCGCCCGGTCTAAAAGGAGAGTTTATCATGAGTCTGGAAATCAACCAGATTGCCTTGCACCAGCTTATCAAGCGTGATGAGCAAACCCTTGAAGTGGTGCTGCGCGATTCGTTACTGGAACCCACGGCGACCGTGGTGGAGATGATGGCAGAGCTGCATCGCGTCTACAGCGCCAAAAATAAAGCCTATGGTCTTTTCAGCGAAGACAGCGAACTGGCCGATAGCCTGCGCCTGCAGCGCCAGGGTGAAGAGGATTTCCTGGCGTTTAGCCGTGCGGCAACCGGGCGTCTGCGCGACGAGCTGGCTAAATATCCGTTCGCCGACGGCGGGATTGTCTTGTTCTGCCACTACCGCTATCTGGCGGTCGAGTATCTGCTGGTTACCGTGCTGAATAACTTAAGCAGCATGCGCGTGAACGAGCAGCTGGATATCAGCTCGACGCATTATCTGGACATTAACCATGCGGATATCGTGGCGCGTATTGATTTGACCGAGTGGGAAACCAACCCGGAGTCGACCCGCTACCTGACTTTCCTGAAGGGACGCGTGGGCCGCAAAGTGGCGGATTTCTTTATGGACTTCCTCGGTGCCAGTGAAGGGCTTAACGCCAAAGCGCAGAACAAAGGGCTGCTCCAGGCGGTTGACGATTTCACAGCAGAAGCGCAGCTCGATAAATCTGAGCGCCAGACGGTGCGTCAGCAGGTTTACAGCTACTGCAACGAACAGCTGCAGGCAGGGGAAGAGATTGAGCTGGAGTCGCTGTCAAAAGAGCTGGCGGGCGTCAGCGAAGTCAGCTTCCAGGAATTTACCGCAGAAAAGGGCTATGAGCTTGAAGAGAGCTTCCCGGCGGATCGCAGCACGCTGCGTCAGTTAACCAAGTTTGCCGGCAGCGGCGGTGGGTTAACCATTAACTTTGATGCGATGCTGCTGGGTGAACGTATCTTCTGGGATCCGGCCACCGATACGCTGACCATTAAGGGCACGCCGCCGAATCTGCGCGATCAGCTTCAGCGCCGCACCTCGGGCGGTAAATAGCAGGCACAAAAAACCCCGCAGAAGCGGGGTTTTTTTCGACAGGTTTGCGATTACGCGCGAACGAAGTCGATGTGAGTCAGTTTTGGCTTGAACGCGTGACGCTGAACAGCCTGAACTTTCACTTTTTCTTCTTTACCGCCAACAACGATGGTCAGAACTTCGCTGTAGAATTCAGCTTTGGTCTGCAGGTTCCACAGTTTGTCGTGATCCAGTTCGATTGCAACTGGAGCAGCTTCGCCACCGTAAACGATAGCCGGGAACTTGTTAGCGGTACGCAGGCGGCGGCTCGCACCCTTACCCTGCACGTTACGTACTTCTGCTTCGATAGTAAACATTGATTTCTCTCTGTATTTAAAACCCTACTACAGGCGACCCAGCAGCAGGTGAGTGTTCTGCCTCACGGATGTGAAGCGGGCGGCATTTTATACTCAAATGCCCCCCACATCAATGAAAAGTCCCGCTAACCGCGCAATTCGTTGGCGCGACGGAAGCGACCTTCGTAGTCAAAGAGTTTCTCGCGCACCTGCCAGAACTGGCCTTTTTTGCGGGCGACGACAAAATCCGGATGGCGCAATAGCACCTGCTGGCGCACGATATCCGCCACGGTGATCCAGCGCAGGGGCACCCCCGGGGTGCGGGTGTGCGGGCGAATAAACAGCTGTTCGAAGGCCGTTCGCTGGGCAGGCGTCTGGAGCCGGAAGCGCTCGCTGACGTCCGCCCCGTCTTCATCGTAATAGGTGATTTTCAGCCATTCGCCTTTTTCATCGGCGCCGGGCTGCAACGCCATGCCGGAACAGCGCAGCACCAGCGCATCTTTCAGCTTTAATGCCGCTTTCAGCATGTCGTCCGGGTCAACCAGCACCGTGTCGCATTCCCGACAGCGGCGAGCGGCAATGTCGTTTTCGGCGTTGCACTGCGGGCAGTTTTTAAACCGGAAGCGGAAATCGCACTGCTCGCGATGCCCGTCATCATCTTCAAACCAGCCCTGACAGCGGCGGCCAAAATGTTCGATCAGCGTGCCGTCGGCGGTGGTTTTTCCCCAGAAGGTGTTGGCAAACCCGCAGGCAGGGCAAAAGACCTGCACGGGCACGTTGTCGCTTTTCCCTTTTGGCGCGCCGACCTCAGGCGTATAGAGATCGTGCGGGTTACCGGCATAATCCAGAATCAGGCAGTCGGTTTTCCCCGGCGCCAGACGCAGGCCGCGGCCAACAATTTGCTGATACAGACTGACCGATTCGGTCGGACGCAAAATAGCGATCAGGTCGACGTGCGGGGCGTCAAAGCCGGTGGTCAATACCGATACGTTAACCAGATAGCGGAACTGCTGGGCTTTAAAGGCCTCAATCAGGCGGTCGCGCTCGGGGCCGGGCGTCTCGCCGGTGATGAGCGCCGCGTCGCCGGGGGGCAGTAACCCGGTGATTTCTCGCGCGTGCTCAACGGTGGCGGCAAAGATCATCACCCCTTTGCGCGTCGCGGCGAACTCCTCTATCTGGCTGATGATATGCGGCGTAATGCGCTTTTGCTTTTTCAGCTCCTGGTTAAGATCCGCTTCGCTGAATAACCCGTTGCTCTGCGCCTGCAGGCGGCTGAAATCGTACTGCACCACCGGCATATCCAGCCGCTCAGGTGGCGTCAGGTAGCCATGTTTAATCATGTAGCGCAGCGGAAGCTCGTAGATGCAGTCGCTAAACAGGGCCTTGTCATCGCCGCGCACCATGCCGTGATAATGGTAGCGATAGATCCAGCCTTTCCCCAGACGAAACGGGGTCGCCGTCAGGCCCAACAGGCGCAGGTGAGGATTCACCTCTTTCAGGTGGGACAGGATTTGCTGATACTGGCTGTCGTCGTCATCGCTGATGCGGTGACATTCGTCGACAATCAGCAGCGAAAATTCGCTGCGAAACAGGTCCAGATTGCGGGCCACCGACTGCACGCTGCCAAACACCACTTTGCCGTGGCTCTCTTTACGCTTCAGCCCGGCAGCGAAAATATCGGCTTCCAGCCCAAGTGCACAATATTTGGCATGGTTTTGCGCGACGAGCTCTTTAACGTGCGCCAGCACCAGCACGCGGCCGCGGGCCAGACGCGCCAGTTCGGCAATGACCAGGCTTTTGCCTGCACCGGTCGGGAGCACAATCGCCGCCGGCTCGCGATGTTTACGGAACCAGGCGAGGGTGGCGTCAACGGCTTCCTGCTGATAGGGACGAAGTGTAAAAGTCATGGGGTCTCGGTTTCGTTATTCCGCACATAGTATGCCACGAAACTTTTTCCCTTGAGTGGCGCAACCAGACCATTATACTGAACCGTTCCAGACTGCTTCTTTTTTCGGACCTGTTGTCCGACTTCCTGCACCATTAAGGCTAAAAAGATTTCATGCGACTTGATAAGTTTATCGCTCAGCAACTCGGCGTAAGCCGCGCTATTGCCGGGCGCGAAATTCGCGCCAGCCGCGTTACCGTGGATGGCGACATTGTGAGAGACAGCGCGTTCAAACTGCAACCTGACCATCAGGTGGAGTATGACGGCAATCCGCTGACCCAGCAGCACGGTCCGCGCTACTTCATGCTCAATAAGCCGGAAGGCTACGTCTGCTCAACGGACGATCCGGATCACCCGACGGTGCTCTATTTCCTCGACGAGCCGGTGGCGCACAAGCTGCACGCCGCAGGTCGACTCGATATCGACACCACCGGGCTGGTGCTGATGACCGACGACGGTCAGTGGTCGCACCGCATCACCTCTCCACGCCACCACTGCGAGAAAACCTATCTCGTGACGCTGGAGTCACCGGTGTCGGATGACACGGCAGAGCACTTCGCGAAAGGCGTTCAGCTGCATAATGAAAAAGATCTGACCAAACCGGCGGTGCTCGAAGTCATCACCCCGACGGAGGTCCGCCTGACCATCAGCGAAGGGCGCTACCATCAGGTGAAACGTATGTTTGCCGCGGTGGGGAACCACGTTGTTGGCCTGCATCGCGAACGGATTGGTGCGATTGAACTCGATCCCGACCTGGCGCCTGGCGAATATCGCCCGTTAACGGAAGAAGAGATCGCCAGCGTCGGTCTGCCTTCGCACTAATTTCAGGAGAACTCTGTGACCACCAGGCCACACTCGTCGTTCAAAATCGTCTTCATTCTTGGCCTGCTGGCCATGCTGATGCCGCTGTCTATCGATATGTACCTGCCCGCGCTGCCGGTCATTTCCGCGCAGTTTGGCGTTCCGGCGGGCAGCGCGCAGATGACGCTCAGCACCTATATTCTCGGCTTTGCCCTCGGCCAGCTGTTTTATGGCCCGATGGCCGACAGCCTTGGACGCAAGCCGGTCATTCTGGGCGGGACGCTGGTCTTTGCCGCCGCAGCGGTTGCCTGCGCGCTGGCGCAGACTATCGATCATCTGATTATCATGCGTTTCTTCCACGGTCTGGCGGCGGCAGCGGCAAGCGTGGTGATTAACGCCCTGATGCGCGATATCTACCCCAAAGAAGAGTTCTCCCGCATGATGTCGTTTGTCATGCTAGTGACGACGATTGCGCCGCTGGTGGCCCCAATGGCCGGTGGTGCGGTGCTGGTGTGGTTCAGCTGGCATGTGATTTTCTGGATCCTGGCCCTGGCCGCGCTGCTGGCCTCCGCGATGATCTTCTTCTTTATTGATGAAACGCTTCCCGTCGAGCGCCGCCAGAAGTTTCACATCCGTACCACCATCGGCAACTTTGCCTCGCTGTTTCGCCACAAGCGCGTGCTCAGCTATATGCTGGCGAGCGGGTTCAGCTTCGCCGGAATGTTCTCCTTCCTGAGCGCCGGGCCGTTTGTCTATATCGAGCTGAACCACGTTTCGCCGCAGCACTTCGGCTATTACTTTGCGCTTAACATCGTCTTCCTGTTCATCATGACCATCATCAACAGCCGCTTTGTCCGGCGGGTGGGGGCGCTGAACATGTTCCGCGCCGGGCTGTGGATCCAGTTTGTGATGGCGATCTGGCTGGTGGTGAGCGCGTTTCTGGGCGTGGGCTTCTGGGCGCTGGTGGTCGGCGTGGCGGCCTTTGTTGGCTGCGTGTCGATGGTGTCGTCCAATGCGATGGCGGTGATCCTGGATGAGTTTCCGCACATGGCAGGAACCGCATCATCTCTGGCAGGGACGTTCCGCTTCGGCATCGGCGCTATCGTCGGAGCGATGCTTTCGATGGCCACCTTTACGACGGCGTGGCCGATGCTGTGGGCGATGGCTTTTTGCGCAACCAGCTCGATACTCTTCTATCTTTACGCCAGTCGACCGCGAAAAGCGGCCCACTAAAACGCAGAGAAGGCCCGGAAGGGCCTTTTTTGTTGATGCATATCAACCAAACCCCCGTTCGTTTATTCCGTGTTTGTTTATTTTATGTAAAATCTATTTGTGTAAAAAGTCACATCATTGTATTCAAAAAGGTTGAGTTAGATCGCAGAAACGGGTACATATAGCGCCGACGCGAGCCTGAATACCGATAAAAAAGTGCTGAATAGTGCAGGCTGGCGATGATGTGTTACTATAAATGTAAATAAATTGTGAAGTAAATTTTGCTTCCGGGGAACGAACGTGAATACATTACAACTTTCTATTGTCCATCGCTTGCCCCAGAGCTATCGCTGGTCGGCGGGTTTTGCTGGTTCGAAAGTTGAACCGATTCCGCAAAACGTCGCGGGCTGTGAAAACTGCCTGGTGGCGCTCAAGCTTCTGAGCCCGAGCGACGAAAATGCCTGGCGGGTGATGGAGCGTCTCAGTCAGGCCCTGACGGATATCGAAGTGGACAGCTCCGTACTGGAGTGCGAAGGTGAGCCGTGCCTGTTTGTGAAAAGCCAGGACGAGTTTGCTGCTACCTGCCGCCTGAAAAATTTTGGCGTTGCTATTGCAGAGCCTTTCTCCGGCCAGTATCCATTCTGAGCGCTAGTCTGACGACAACAGCTGGCGCGTGTAGCGCTGCGTTGGCGCGCTAAATACGCGCTGGCAATCACCCTGCTCGACCACCTCTCCCTGACGCAACACAATCACCTGATGGCATAGCGCCCGCACCACCTGTAAATCATGGCTGATAAAGATATAGGCCAGCCGGTGCTTTTCCTGTAACCCTTTCAGCAGCGCCAGGATCTGCGCCTGTACGGTCCTGTCCAGCGATGACGTCGGTTCATCCAGAATAATCAGCTCCGGTTTCAGGATCAGCGCGCGGGCAATGGCGATACGCTGGCGCTGCCCACCGGAAAATTCCGCAGGGTAGCGATGGCGCGTCTCGGGATCTAGACCCACTTCGGTCATGACCCGCATGACCTCCTGCTCGCGTTGCTGCGCGCTCAGGCCGGGCTGATGGACGCGCAGACCCTCTTCGATAATCTGTAACACGCTGAGCCGCGGGTTAAGCGAGGAGTTGGGATCCTGAAACACCACCTGCATGCGGGGACGCACGGGCAGCATCTGGCGGCGGTTCCAGCGGTGCAGCGGCATATCGTCAAAGAGGATTTCCCCCTGCGAGGCGATTAAGCGCAGCAGCGCCAGACCGGTGGTGCTTTTGCCCGAGCCGGATTCGCCCACCAGACCCAGGGATTCACCCGGGCGCAGCGAGAAGCGGAGGTTTTTCAGCACCGGGTTGCGATCGACAATGCGGCGCAGAATACCTTTACGGATCGGGAACGAGACGGACAGATCCTCAACGCGCAGCAGCGGCGTGCTGTCCGCATCGAGAGGAACCGGGTCGCCGGAGGGTTCGCTGTCGAGCAGGCGCTGCGTATAGGGGTGCTGTGGGGCACTCAGCAGCGCGGACGCCGTATCCTGTTCAACACAGCGTCCGTTTTGCATCACCGCGACGCTGTCGGCCAGCTTTCTCACAATGCTCAGGTTGTGCGTGATAAACAGCAGGCTCATGTTCAGCTCGTCACGCAGTTCCCGCAGCAGCGTCAGTATTTGCGCCTGTACCGTCACGTCAAGCGCCGTTGTAGGCTCGTCGGCAATCAGCAGTTCGGGGCGCGTCAGCAGGGCCATGGCGATCATCACGCGCTGGCGTTCGCCGCCGGAGAGCTGATGCGGAAAATCATTCAGCCGTTTGGCCGCATTGCGTATGCCCGTTCGTTCAAGACAATCCAGAATTTCTCCCCGCGCGGCCTCTTTGCGCATCCCTCGGTGCAGGGAGAGCACTTCATAAAGCTGTTTTTCCAGGCTGTGCAGAGGGTTAAGTGAAACCATCGGCTCCTGGAAGATCATCGCGATTTTGTTGCCGCGAATGCCGCGCAGGGCATGTTCGTCGGCATGCAGCAGCGAACGGCCATGAAAAAGAATGTCCCCTTGCGGATAGCTCACCGGCGGAGAAGGCAGCAGCCGCAGGATGGAGAGCGCCGAAACGCTTTTGCCTGAACCCGATTCGCCGACCAGAGCCAGCGTTTCCCCGGGCTGGATCTGCAGCGATAAATCGTTGACCACGGTGCGCGTCTCACCCTGCTTTGAAAAAGCAATCGACAGGTTATCAATACTCAGAAGAGGCTGGGTCATCTTATACCGCCTTGTTCGGATCAAAGGCATCGCGCACGGCTTCGCCAATAAAAATCAGCAGCGACAGCAGCACGGCCACGGAAAGAAAGGCGGCGATGCCTAACCACGGCGCCTGGAGGTTGTTCTTACCCTGCAGCAGCAGTTCGCCTAGCGACGGGGAACCCAGCGGTAGCCCGAAACCGAGAAAATCCAGCGAGGTGAGGGTGGTGATGGAGCTGCACAGAATAAACGGCAGGAAGGTGAGCGTTGCCACCACGGCGTTGGGCAGCATATGGCGGAAGATGATACTCCGGTCGCTAACGCCAAGCGCCTGCGCCGCGCGGATATAGTCGAAATTGCGGGTGCGCAGAAACTCCGCCCGCACCACGCCGACCAGCGCCATCCAGCCGAACAGGACGGTGATGCCTAATAGCCACCAGAAGTTGGGCTGTACGACGCTGGAAAGCAGGATTATCAGAAACAGCGTTGGCATACCAGACCAGACTTCGATGATACGCTGGCCCCACAGGTCAATTTTCCCGCCGTAGTAACCCTGAACGGCGCCCGCCACAACGCCCATCACGCTGGAGAAGAGCGTCAGCATCAGCCCAAAGAGAAGCGATATTCGCGTGCCGTACAGGATGCGTGCCAGCACGTCGCCGCCGTTAGCATCCGTTCCCAGCCAGTTTTGCGCGGAGGGCGGGGAAGGGAAGGGGGCCGTGGTAGCGAAGTTTATACTGTTTGCGCCAAAGCGCACCGGCGCCCAGAGCGCCCAGCCGTGCTGCTCAATCTGCTGGCGAAGCCACGGATCCTGATATTCCGCCCGTGTCGCAAACGGGCCGCCAAAGTCGCTTTCGCTGTAGCTGGCGATGACCGGCACGTACCAGCGATCGTTAAAATGCACCAGCAGCGGCTTGTCGTTGGCGATCAGCTCCGAACACATGCTTAAGGCAAACAGCACGGCAAAAATCCACAGCGACCAGTAGCCGCGGCGGTTGTGGCGAAAACGGGCCCAGCGGGCCTGATTGACGGGGCTTAAACGCGGCATCAGCGGCCCTCAAAATCGATTCGGGGATCGACCAGCGTATAGCTGATATCACTGATGATATTCAGCAGCAGGCCAATCAGGGTGAAAATATAGAGTGTGCCAAACATCACCGGATAATCGCGCGATACGGTAGCCTCATAGCCCAGCAGCCCCAGACCGTTGAGCGAGAACATGACCTCTATCAGCAGCGAGCCGGTAAAAAACATGCCGATGAACGTGGCCGGAAACCCGGCGATTACCAGCAGCATGGCGTTGCGGAACACGTGTTTCCACATGATCTGCTTCTCGCTCACGCCCTTGGCGCGGGCAGTAACAACGTACTGCTTACGAATTTCATCGAGAAAGGCGTTTTTGGTCAACATGGTCAGGGCCGCAAACCCGCCAATGACCGTGGCCAGAACCGGCAGTGTGATATGCCAGAGATAGTCGGTGATTTTCTGATACCACGGCAGGGAACTGAAATCGGCGGAGACCAGCCCCCGCAGCGGGAAGAGGTCAAAATAACTTCCCCCGGCAAAAAAGACGATCAGCAGGACGGCAAACAGAAACGCCGGGATGGCATAGCCGATGATAATGAACGTGCTGCTCCAGATATCGAAGCGGCTACCGTTATACACCGCTTTGCGGATCCCAAGCGGTATAGAGACCAGATAGATAATCAGCGTTCCCCACAGCCCCAGCGTGATCGAAACCGGCAGGCTTTGCTTGATCAGCGTTAACACTGACGCACTGCGAAACAGGCTATCGCCAAAATCAAAGCGGATGTAATCCCAGAGCATTTTGAAATAGCGCTCGTGAATCGGTTTGTCAAAGCCGTAGCGGTGGGTGATCTCGGCGATCACTTCCGGATCCAGCCCGCGTCCGCCGCGATAATGGCTTTCACTGATATTCCCTACGCCGGTTCGCGCATGGCTTGCGCCCATGCCTTCACCGCCGCCGCCGGGCATGCCGCCGCTGTTGCCAAATTCAATGGCGGCAATCGCCTGATCGACCGGGCCGCCGGGAGCAATTTGCACGATAAAAAAGTTAATCGTGATGATGGCCCACAGGGTGGGGATGACCAGCAGGAGACGACGGATAAGATAGGCACCCATGATGATTCCTTATCGCCGCTCAGCGGGAAGTCTGGCGGCTTTGTTAACGTCATACCACCAGGTATCAAAGCCCAGGGAGTAGACAGGGCGCACGGCAGGCACGGAGAACTTATCCCAGCGCGCAAGGCGATCTTCGCCCATATACCACATCGGCAGCATGTAGTAGTTCCAGGTTAAGACCCTGTCGAGGGCGCGCCCGAGCGGCAGGAGCTTTTCTTTATCCCCCTGCGCCGCCACGATTTTCGCAATCAGCGCGTCAATCGCCGGGCTTTTTACCCCCGGCGCATTGTAGGAGGAGTCGATGTAGCTGGAGGCCCAGGAAATTTGCAGGTCCGAGCTGGGCCACGGTTGGGCGGGCCACAGGCGCTGCATCATGTCGTAATCACGGCTGCGCATGCGGCTGGTGATCTGCGCGTTATCCACCTGGCGAATGTTCATGGTCACGCCCAGCCGCTCAAGATTGTGCTTAAACGGCAGCACCCACTGGTCGTTGCCCCCGGACGAGAGCAGCAGCTCAAAGCTGAGAGGCTTTCCCGTTTTGGCATCAACACGTTTTTGATTCTTCAGGTGCCAGCCCGCGTCATCCAGCAGCTTGCTGGCTTTGAGCAGGTTGTCGCGGTCGTAACCGTCACCGTTTGAAGCCGGCGGCTGAAACACCGTTGTAAACACCTCTGGCGGTACCTCTGCTTTAAGGGGTGCCAGCAGAACCAGTTCGTCGGCTTTCGGGTAATCGCGCGCGGCATATTCCGTGTTCTGGAAATAGCTGTTGGCGCGGCTGTAAGCCCCGTAAAACAGCGCTTTGTTCATCCACTCAAAATCAAAGGCCAGGGAGATGGCTTCCCGCACCCGGCGGTCATTAAATACCGGACGCTGAATATTAAACGCCAGCCAGCGGGTGTCTTGCGCAGACGCATTTTTATGCTCGTCTTTGACGATATAGCCTTTGGCGAAATTTTTGCCGATATAGCGGGTCGCCCAGTTTTTGGCGCTGCTCTCGACCCGCAAATCGAAGGCCCCCGCTTTGAACGCTTCAAACGCCACGTTATCGTCAAGGTAGTAATCATAGCGAAGGGTGTCGAAGTTCCAGCGTCCGCGGTTTACCGGCAGATTGGCTGCCCAGTAGTCTTTGACGCGGGAATAGACGACATATTGCCCCATGCGCCAGTCGGTGATGCGGTAGGGGCCGCCAGCCAGAGGAGGCGTGGGAAGCGGGTCGCTCAGCTTGTGGTTTTTCCAGAACGATTCCGGCATCACCGGCAGCGAGAACAGGCTGAGCATGTTCTCTTTATTTGGTTCGCTCAGCTCGATGCGCACGGTAAGCGGCGCAATGGCTCTGACCGACGCGCCTTTATACACGATGCGGAACTGGGGAACGCCTTCGGTCATAAATTTATGAAAGGTGAACGCAACGTCGCTGGCCTTAACCGGCGTACCGTCATGAAAACGAGCTCGAGGGTTAAGGGAGATCTCCGCCCAGGCGAAGTTATCGGCGTAACGCACGTTCTCGGCAATAAGCGGATAGTAGCTGCCGGGCTCGTCATCGGAGGTGACAAAGAGCGTATCGTAAAGCGATTCCGTCCGCGCGGCCGCCACGCCGCGCAGGGCGAAGCGGTTGAAGTTGTCGAAGGTTCCCGTGGCGGAAAGCGTGACCTTTCCGCCCTTCGGCGCGGCAGGGTTGACGTAATCGAAGTGCGTAAAATTGACCGCGTATTTCGGCTCGCCAATCACCGCGAAGGCGATATTTTCTTTGATGGCTTGCGCCTGGCTGGACAGGCTCGTGAATGCCAACATCAGCAACATAAAGCGCATAAGCATCTCGCGGCAGCTCCCTCTTTACAGACCGGCTCGGTTAAGCTGAATAATAAGTGACGTCACGGACAATGTGAAATTAATCACCCTCGGCCGAAATATCAGGCCGCCATTCGCGGAACTGCGCCAGCGGCATCGGGCGGCTAATCCAGTATCCCTGCAGGAAATTAACGCTGTGTTCGCGCAGCCAGGCGGCCTGTTCCGGTGTCTCTACCCCTTCGGCGACGGTCGACATATTCAGTCGTCTTGCCAGCGTCAGAACGGCATCCAGCACCGGCGACGTTACCGTCTCAGTCCCTATCGCATTAACAAATCCGCGGTCTATCTTGAGGTAGTCCATGGTGAAATGCTCAAGGTAAATCAGCGCGCTGTGGCCGGTACCAAAATCATCAATGGCGATTTCAAACCCTTCGTTATGCAGCCATTCGAAGAGGCTGTTGGCTTCCCGATGGTTAAGCATATCGCGCTCGGTAATTTCCAGCACGATCTGGAAGTAATCTGGCGGCAGTAACGCTTTGAAGGTGCGCATATCGTCCTTGAAGCTCTCCGCATGCAGATGCCCCGGCGCGATGTTGATTCCCACCTTTGCGCCCGGAGGTAACAGCGTTTGTAACACGGGAGCATCGTGAATGATAAGGTCAAAAAGATGCAGCGTCAGCGGGACAATGAGCTTCTGCGCTTCGGCAAAATTGATAAACGCGTCGGGCGGAATTTCCCCCATTGTCGGGTGTTTCCAGCGCATCAGTACTTCCAGCCCGGTCATCTGGAGCGATTTAGCATCGACGACGGGCTGATAGACTACATAAAACTGGCCGCGCTTAATCGCGCTCAAAATCTCTTTACCCGGGTTGAGGCGAATGCTGAGGATATAGTAGTTGAGCGAGCCGGCACAAATGCCGCATACCAGCCCGAAGAACAGGGCGTAAAGAATTTCATCGCTGGTCCAGGCGTCCGCATACAGATTTATGGTCAGGGGAACGTCTTTCAGCGTTGCGGTACGGGCCGGCGTTTCATGAAGATCGTGCGCGTTGACCAGCATGCTGGACCGCGTTGACAGCGCATGATCGCCAATGATGATGGCGATGCCGGCAAATTCGTCCTGGCGAGCCGTGTAGAGCAGGTAAGGCGTCAGGTTGAGATTCACTGAGGTAAATACGCCGCCGTCCTTCACTAGCGGGTTACGGTACCAGATGGCAATGGCGGGCTTGTTGGGCAACATCGGAGTGCCGGGAAGCAACGCCATATCAATCTGTTTGTCGATGTGCAGCTCAGGTATCAGCTCCTCCATTGGGGAATTCATCGGACCCGTAGCAGAAGAGCAGAACGCCATTTTGTCTCTGACCAGCAGGAATGCGCGAACGTTAACGCTAAAGGCAGCGCGCGAAGTGAGTTCCTGATTTACGTCGTGGCAATTGTTTAACGTGAGCGGCTGGAGCACATCGATAGAATTTTTTAACTCATCGAAATAGCTCTCCATATAGATGCTCACATCGTGGATCAGGGTGTCGAATTTGACTTCCCGCTTGTGGTAGCTCCAGAAAAATTGCAACGAACCCAGGAGCAGGGCGGCGATCAGGCCTGTGATGATGCTGAGGATCAGTATCTTGCGATTGCTGGAGAAATAGCGGGTGAACATAGACGTCGTAATTCCTGAAATGCCGCTGGATGTATTCAGTGTAACGGGCAAAAAAAAACACTGCCGAAGCAGTGCTTTTTTTCATCATATCGCCAGCCAAGGGATAACCAACGATACGATAGTCATATTAACTGCGGGTCAGTACGCGGCGTGCTTCGTTGTAGCGCTTCTTCCAGTACGGTTCATTCATGCTGGAAATGGTGACACCGCTGCTGGTGGAGGCATGTACGAACTGGTCATTACCAATGTAGATGCCAACATGTCGACCTGTAGAACCGGCACGGAACAGGACTAGATCACCGGTGCGCAGTTTGGTACGTGAAATCGACTTGCCCATCTCCTGCTGTTCATAGGTTGAACGCGGAAGATCTAACCCAAATTGCTCGCGGAATGTACGCTGTACAAAACCGGAACAATCAATACCTGTTTTTGTGCTGCCGCCAAGACGATAACGCACGCCTTTCCAGTCAGCATACTGGTCCATAATGCGGGACTTCACGTCCAGATTACGTACCATATTTTCAAATTCATCCTGAGAGGCTTGCAGTGACGAGGAATCTTCCATTCCCACAACACGCGTCTCAGGATGCATATTCTTTGCGGTGTTCGATGTACTACATGCAGACAACAGTACCGCGACTGCTATCGCCGGGATCCCCCGTAAGATATATCTCAGAAACGGTTGAGATTTGACCATTTTGTTTATTTTCCCTTGAAGTCCTTAACGACAAATATCGTTATAAAAATGCCAAACGTGACGAGACTAATTATCTGTTCACATTGAGACAATTCTTTCTGGTCACATTTGTGGTACAGCGCACAAAATTATTCGCCAGCGAAATAATTATCTCTATGGGGCAAAACGAGTTCGAGATTAACCGATTGCCTGGGGTATTGCGAGAAAAAAAAGCCTTTTTTTTATAAGAAAATGTGATACAGAAAGTAAAAATCCGTAATTGCTTAAAATGCGGACAGATCCGAGGCTTTATCGCGCAATTGCTTCATTTTTATCATGAATGTGATGACAAGAATATGACGCTGGGAAAAGATCGTGGCGGAAAGGCTATCAGGGATCATGTCGATCCCTGATAGCTCACGTTAATTTAGGTTAGTTATTTGTTTAATTGTTGTTGCGCTCTGCCGGGAAGATAGCGATCGAACAGCGCTATTATCCTGTCGCTCAGTGGGGTCATCAAACACCACGGCAGCGCAATCAGCGCAACGGAGAGCGAACCGACGGCAATATCGGTGAACCAGTGAGCGCCAATCATTACGCGCGGGAAGGCAAAAACCACAAAAATAATCAGGGCTATGGCAAACGCTTTTCTGCCGAAATAGCGAAGCATAATTGAGGAAAAAATAAGCAGCATCATGCCGTGATCGCCAGGGAAACTGTCCTTCGACGCATCTTTTGTTGGAATATGCAGCAGCTCGCTGACGCGATAAATATCGGTGAAAAAGAGCGTTGGGCTGGAACGCTTAACCGGAATAATCGCGGTGGCCAGCTGGTTAATGACGACAGCAAACAGCAGCATCACCAGACCGATAATCAGAATACGCCGACGCCCGGCTTTGTCCTCTTTCAGCCAGAAAGAGAGCATCAGGCAGCCCATCGCCAGCAGCGAGAAGCCGTCAAAGGCGCGGTTGTTGGTAATTGCCACCAGCCACAGGAACGCGTTGCTCTTCACCAGCTCCTGATTGAAGAAGTGAAAAATGGCAGAATCCAGCGGGAACCAGAAACCATGATCTGCCGGGATATACCAGGAGAAGAAAAGCGCCAGACCGGCGACATTAAGCAGTAATATCAGGGGAAATCGAGTTGTCATAACGTTCTGCATAGAGTGAAAACTGGGGCAACGTTAGCCGCCCGAACTTAAACGAATCCTCAACAGACTGGACTGGAGGGCATTCCAGTCGGCGTTAACCGCACTAATTAACTCTATACGGCTGTCAGGCGGCGCCACGTTTTGCGTTTCAATAAAGAAATCGTCGCCCTGGCGATTGATCCGCACCAGTCCGTCCGGGGTGCGCATGATCCCTTTCACGCGATCGACGGGCGCAAGACGGGCCCACTCCAGGATCCCGATGGTGTCAAAAACGGTTTCAGCATCAAAAATCCATCCGCAGGCCTGATATCCCTGGCCGCTATTCAGATTACGACGCCAGCGCTGGTGTTCCGGCAGACTCAGGGCTGCCAGACCCTGCTTAACCGGATGACTGTGCGAATGCTCCGCGCTGGCGGGCAGCTCGGTGCGGTTCAGACGAGGCAGGTCAAGCAGGGCGCTATCAATATTCCCCTGGGTGGTCTGCACCCGCGTGCGATTGCCGCCAAAATGTTGCCACCACGCATCCAGCGCGGCCTGGCTTTCAGCCGTGGCGCGATCTGCTTTATTCGCGACAATAACGTCAGCGGAGGCGAGCTGATCGCGGAAGTTCTCATTTGCCACCGCCTTGTCATCCAGAAGCTGACGCGGATCGAGCAGGCACAGGGTGGCGCGCAAATCGATCCACGGCTCGTAAACCGGGGCGGTCAGTAAATCGAGGATTTGCTTAGGGTGACCCAGCCCGGTAGGTTCAATCAGCAGGCGGTCAGGTTTGCCCTGACGCAGCAGGGTATTTAGGCCGACCTGCATAGGCAGGCCATTGACGCAGCACATGCATCCGCCGGGGATCTCTTTAATCATCGCGCCGCTGGATGACAGCAACGCGCCGTCAATGCCCACCTCGCCAAATTCATTGACCAGCACGGCCCACTTCTCGGCCGGATCTTTATTCGCCAGCAGGTGGAGAATTGAGGTGGTTTTACCGCTGCCGAGAAAACCGGTGATGAGGTTGGTTTTGGTCACGTGCGCTCCAGATGAGAATTGTGATGCTATAACACTATTCTCTCTATCCTGGCGAAAAACGTGACCTGTGAGAAGGGGAAGGGCGAACGGAGGCCTCATCCGTTCGCGTTAAGCGCAATAATCGTTAAATATTTAACGTTTCGATAACAGCCTGACGTGCGCCGTTGCGGATAATGCGCTGGTATGCCTGGCGGACAGTCTCCACAAAGACGCTGTTTTGTGCGAGATCGTGACCAAAGACCTCACTCAGCCCCAGCAGCGCGTTAACGCGGTCGGCGTCGCTGCTGGCGTTGACGATGGCGCGGATTTTATCGCTGAGGGGATCGCGAACGTCAATCGCATTGCCACGGTCGTCGATACCGCTGACGTAGCGTATCCAGCCGGCTACGCCCAGAGCCAGCAGCGACCACGGCGTATTTCGCTCAAGATGAACGCGGATCCCGTCCAGCATTCTTTGCGGAAGCTTCTGGCTACCGTCCATCGCGATTTGCCAGGTCCGATGCTGGAGGGCCGGGTTGGCAAAGCGTTCAATTAGGCTATCGGCGTATGCGGTAAGGTCGACATCCTTAATCCGTAACGTGGGGGCCTGCTCGTTCAGCATCAGCCGACGGGCGGCTTCACGGAACGCCGCGTCCTCCATGCATTCATTAATATGCGCGTAGCCAGCGAGATACCCGAGATACGCCAGGAAAGAGTGGCTGCCGTTGAGCATGCGTAATTTCATCTGCTCCCACGGCAGAACATCCTGCACCATCTGGACACCCGCCACTTCCCACTCGGGACGGCCTGCGACAAAATTATCTTCCACCACCCACTGAATAAACGGTTCGCAGCTGATGGCGCACGGATCTTCAACGCCGAGCGCGTCTGTGATTTCCGCCAGCGATGCTTCCGTCGCGGCGGGAACAATTCTGTCAACCATCGTTCCCGGGAAGCTCACGTGGCTATCAATCCATTCAGACAGCGCCGCGGAACGCTTTTGCGCCATGCCCAGCACCGCGTTTTTGACCACGTGCCCGTTATCCGGGATGTTGTCGCAGGAGAGCACGGTAAACGCAGGCAAGCCGCGCTCGCGGCGGCGGTGGAGCGCTTCGACCAGGATCCCTGGGGCCGAATGTGGCTCTGAGGGGTTTTCAAGGTCGTGGACGATCCGGGGGTTATTCAGATCGAGTTTTCCGGTCGCGGGATCGATGCAATAGCCTTTTTCCGTGATGGTGAGCGATACGATCGCGACCTGAGGCTCGCAAAATTTCTCAATAATGGCGGGCAGGGAGTCCAGCTTTGCGTTCAGGCACTCATGGACGGCGCCGACGATAATCGCCTCATTTCCTTCAGCCCCTTTCTCCAGCACGGTGAACAGATGCTCCTGCGCGCGCAGCTGGCTCATCAGCACGTCGCCGCTGAACAGGCTAATCTCACAAATCCCCCAGTCGCCGCCTTTTTCATTCAGCACCCTATTTGTTAACAAGGCCTGGTGCGCACGGTGAAACGCGCCAAAGCCAAAGTGGACGATGCGGGAGCGTAATGACTGGCGATCGTAGCGAGGTTGCTGAACCCCGGCAGGAAGGACGGTAGAGGCAATTGTCTTCATGAGATACACACCTGATTAACCATTAATTAACAATGCCAGTGTAAAGTTATATGACAGCAAATAAAATTGGTGAGCCGTAAAT
This sequence comes from Enterobacter sp. PI-10, assembly GCF_027947695.1. Classification (NCBI taxonomy): domain Bacteria; kingdom Pseudomonadati; phylum Pseudomonadota; class Gammaproteobacteria; order Enterobacterales; family Enterobacteriaceae; genus Enterobacter; species Enterobacter sp. PI-10. The sequence continues at coordinate 357,606 of NZ_JAJNOG010000003.1, forward strand.
ATCCCCGTTATGTGAGTTTGATCAATCAATGTGTGGCGGTGTATTGACCCTTCACGGCAAACATGTATGGTAGTCGTCATTGCAGTAACGCATATTGGTATAACAACTTAAGAGGGTGAGGCAATGGAACAAACCTGGCGTTGGTACGGGCCGAACGATCCGGTTTCTCTTGATGATGTGCGTCAGGCTGGCGCAACGGGTGTCGTCACGGCGCTGCATCATATTCCTAACGGTCAGGTCTGGCCGGTAGAGGAAATACAGACGCGTCAGGCGCTGCTGGCGGAGAAGGGATTAACCTGGTCTGTGGTGGAAAGCATTCCTGTTCATGAAGATATCAAAACCCATTCCGGGGATTACCAGACCTGGATTGCTAACTATCAGCAGAGCATTCGTAACCTCGCGGCCTGCGGAATTGATACGGTTTGCTATAACTTTATGCCCATCCTCGACTGGACGCGAACCGACCTCGAATATCAGATGCCGGACGGTTCAAAAGCGCTGCGTTTCGATCAGATTGCCTTTGCAGCGTTCGAGCTGCACATCCTGAAACGGCCTGGCGCCGAAGCGGATTACACCGCGGAAGAGCAGCAGCAGGCACTCGAATGGTTCAATGCAACCAGCGACGCGGACATCGAAAAGCTGACCCGTAATATCATTGCGGGCCTGCCTGGGGCTGAGGAAGGGTATACGCTGGATCAGTTCCGCGCCCGCCTGGCGGAATACGGCAATATTGATAAGCATCAGCTGCGTGAAAACATGGCGTATTTCCTGCGCGCAATCGTGCCGGTTGCGGAAGAGGTAGGGGTTCGCCTGGCCGTGCACCCGGACGATCCACCGCGTCCAATCCTCGGCCTGCCGCGCATTGTTTCCACAATTGAAGATATGCAGTGGCTGAAAGAGACGGTCGACAGCATCAATAACGGCTTCACCATGTGTACCGGCTCCTACGGCGTGCGGGCGGATAACGATCTGGTGCGGATGATTGAAACCTTCGGCGACCGCATTCATTTTACGCATCTGCGCGCGACCTGCCGTGAAGAGAACCCAAAAACCTTCCACGAGGCGGCTCACCTGGGCGGCGATGTGAATATGGTGGCGGTGGTAGACGCCATTCTGGCCGAAGAGGCGCGTCGCAAGCAGATTGGCGATGTGCGTCCTATTCCGTTCCGTCCTGACCACGGCCACCAGATGCTGGACGATCTGCGTAAGAAAACCAACCCAGGCTATTCTGCGATTGGCCGTCTTAAAGGGATGGCGGAAGTGCGTGGCGTTGAGCTGGCGTTGAAGATGACGAAGTATCCGGAGCTTCTGTAAGTGCCACCGGACCAACAATAAAAAAAACCGGCCTGAGAGCCGGTTTTTGTGTTTTTGCAGGTCGGGTAAGGCGAAGCCGCTACCCGACAAATGCCGCAATCAGTCAGCGCGGCCCATATAGCGTTTTTCTTCGATATGGATGCGGATCTTCTCGCCAGCGGAGAGGTATTCCGGCACCTGCACAACTAGGCCGGTCGTCAGGGTAGCAGGTTTGTTACGCGCACTTGCGGATGCGCCTTTGATGCCGGGTGCCGTTTCAACGATTTCCAGATCGACGGTCTGAGGCAGTTCCAGCGCCAGCAGCACGCCATCCCAGGTCAGAACCTGCATGTCAGGCATACCGCCTTCAGGAATGAACAGCAGCTCTTCTTCAATCTGATCTTTGGTGAAGATGTACGGGGTGTAATCTTCTTTGTCCATGAACACGTATTCGTTGCCGTCGATGTAGGAGAAATCAACATAGCGACGGGTCAGGGTCACGGTATCGACAATATCGTCACCTTTGAAGCGTTCTTCCACTTTGAGGCCGGTACGCACATCAGCGAAACGCATTTTATACAGCGTTGCTGCACCACGGGCGCTTGGTGCCTGAATGTCGATATCTTTCACAATCAGCAGTTTGCCGTTGTAATTCAGCACCATACCTTTCTTAATTTCGTTCGCTCTTGGCATTGCAGTAATCCTGTTTACGGGAGGTAAAAAATATCGCGCCAAATTACTCGCGCGCGGCCTTTCAGGCAAGTGGAATTCGTGGCTTTTGCTATCAATACGCAAAAGGTGTTACTGTGCGCGCGATGCCCGACTACGCGGGCCATCGTCAGCGAAAGAGAGCATTTATGGATTGCCGTCCCGATTGTGGCGCGTGCTGTACTGCACCGTCCATTTCAAGCCCCATTCCTGGAATGCCCGAGGGCAAGCCTGCCAATACTCGCTGCGTTCAGCTCTCTGAAACCAACCTGTGCATGATCTTTGGCTCACCGCTGCGTCCGAAGGTCTGCTCCGGGCTTCAGCCCACGGCCGAAATGTGCGGCAGCACGCGCGAGCAGGCGATGACGTACCTTCTTGAGCTTGAATCGCTCACCGCACCTTAAACGTCTTGAATCCTCGCCAGACAGCCCATCGTCAGCGTACACATCACCAGCGCAATCCAGAATACCGTGTGATAGTTCCAGATTTCTGCCACGACACCGGCCATTGAACCCGCGATAATCCACCCCACGCGGGTGGTATTAGTATAAAGGGTGGTGGCAGAGCCTGCCTGGCCCGGCATCAAATCCTGGAAATAGAGCATGCCTATCCCCGCGAGAATGCCAATATAGATGGCGTTCAGCAGCTGTAACGCCAGCAATAGCCCGGGCGTATGTACCGTCAGCATGCCGAGATAGAACAGCAGACCGGCGACGGCGGCGATACGCATTAAAAAACGTTTCCCGAAGCGCTTTGCGTAATAGCCCGCAATGAGCATCGTCGGGATCTCAAGCCCGGCCGCGGTGCCCATCATGATTCCCGCCAGCTTCTCCGACAGGTGCAGTTCATTAATAATAAACAGCGGCATATTGATGATATACAGGCTATTGGTGCCCCACATCAGCGTGCAGACAACAAACAGGAGCAGGGCATCGCGGCGGTTGCGGCGCGGTGCTTCCAGCACGCCCGTTGTCACTTTCGGCTCTTTGCGCATGGACGGCAGGAAGAACCACACCAGCGCGCCGCATACCACAAACGCGACGGCGGCACTCAGGTACATTACCGTAAAGCCAAAACCCATCGCCAGCGCGTAGGCCAGCGGCGGGCCAATCACCCATGCCAGCGACACCTGAGCACGCAGGACGGAGCTGAACATCACCGCTTCACGTCCGGTATGGTCCGCGTGTTCGCGAGCAAGGGCGAACAGCTGGGGGTTCGCCGTTGAGCCAAAGCTGCTCAGGAATACCCCGATGAAGAGCAGAATGAAGTAGTTGCGGTTCCAGGCAAACAGAACGCAGGCCATGACCCCCAGCAGGCAGCAGAAAACGATCAGGCTTTTACGATCGCCTTTTCTGTCGGAGCGTCCCGCCAGAAACTGGCTGACCAGGATGCCGATGATGGCGCTTCCGGTAAAAAAGAAGCCAACCAGCGCCGGACGAACATGAACCTCATTTGTCAGAAATAGGCTCAGCGTCGGCGTCTGTAACGCACCGGCAATGCCCGTGAAGAAGGCAACAATCAGGAAGGCCGCTGAGGTTAAATCAAAGGGCTTCGGCGAGGCAGCCGCAGGGGTGTTATGCATGTTTTATAATTAGCAAGTAGCAGAGAGGGGCGGAGTGTACGCCGTCAGCTAAAAAATAAACAGTGGGTGCGGTCAATGATGCCACGAAAAATCAAAATGGCATTTCATCTTACAACCACATCGGCTGACCTTAGCTGAAACTGACTTGCTGAACTTCAGCAAAATTCAGCTGAACGAAGAAGAAATGTGCTGTATCTCTAAATTCTGACATCAGAAAGACGAGTTTACTTGCAAGACATTGCAGAAAGCGCAAGACTTTTTGAAACGTTTCAGCGCTATCTTGTTTAAACAAACGGAGCAGGCTAGCGCATTTTTTCTCATTAAAGCTGAAACGATTCAATTTCAGCAGGAGTGGAGAACCATGTTCCAGTTATCTGTTCAGGATATCCACCCGGGCGCTCAGGCCGGGGATAAAGAAGAGGCTATTCGCAAGGTTGCCGCTGCGCTTGTGCAGGCGGGTAACGTCGCGGACGGCTATGTCAACGGCATGCTGGCCCGCGAGCAGCAGACCTCAACCTTCCTCGGCAATGGCATTGCCATTCCGCACGGCACAACCGACACCCGCGATCAGGTGTTGAAAACCGGCGTTAAGGTTTATCAGTTCCCGCAGGGCGTGCTTTGGGGCGACGGTCAGGTGGCCTATGTGGCTATCGGTATCGCGGCCAGCAGCGATGAACACTTAGGTCTGCTGCGTCAGCTGACGCATGTCCTGAGTGATGACGCGGTGGCTGAACAGCTTAAGTCCGCCACCACAGCGGAAGAGCTGCGCGCCTTGCTGATGGGAGAAAAACAGAGCGAAGCGCTGAAACTGGATAATGAAACGCTGACGCTGGACGTGGTTGCTTCCGATCTGGTGACGCTGCAGGCGCTAAACGCCGGTCGTCTGAAAGAAGCCGGCGCGGCGGATGCCACCTTTGTGACCCGCGTGATTAACGATAAGCCGTTGAATCTGGGTCAGGGTATCTGGCTGAACGACAGTGCTGAAGGCAACCTGCGCAGCGCTATCGCCGTGAGCCGCGCGGCCAATGCATTTGACGTAGAAGGCGAACGCGCGGCCATGCTGGTGACCGTAGCGATGGCTGATGAACAGCCGGTTTCCGTGCTGAAGCGTCTGGGCGACCTGTTGCTGAACAACAAAGCTGAAAAACTGCTGAACGCTGATGCCTCCACCGTGCTGGCACTGCTGACCAGTGATGATGTGCTGACGGATGACGTGCAAACTGCGGAGTTCGTGGTGCGTAACGAACACGGCCTGCATGCCCGCCCGGGTACCATGCTGGTGAATACCATTAAACAATTCGAGAGTGAGATCACCGTGGCGAATCTTGACGGCACGGGCAAACCGGCCAACGGCCGTAGTCTGATGAAAGTTGTCGCGCTGGGCGTGAAGAAAGGTCACCGTCTGCGTTTCACCGCGCAGGGTGCTGATGCTGAACAGGCGCTGAAAGCGATTGGCGACGCCATCGCGGCGGGTCTGGGGGAGGGCGCATAATGAGCAGACGTGTTGCGACTATTACGCTGAACCCGGCTTATGACCTGGTAGGATTTTGCCCGGAAATTGAGCGCGGCGAAGTCAACCTCGTGCGTACCACTGGCCTGCATGCTGCGGGCAAAGGGATTAACGTCGCGAAAGTGCTCAAGGATCTCGGTATCGACGTCACCGTGGGGGGATTCCTCGGTAAAGATAACCAGGATGGTTTCCAGCAGCTGTTCAGCGAGCTGGGCATTGCCAACCGTTTTCAGGTTGTTCAGGGGCGTACCCGTATCAACGTTAAGCTGACGGAGAAAGACGGTGAAGTGACCGATCTGAACTTCTCTGGCTTCGAAGTGACGCCGTCAGACTGGGAGCGTTTTGTTAACGATTCTCTGACCTGGCTGGGTCAGTTTGACATGGTCTGCGTCAGCGGCAGCCTGCCGTCCGGCGTGAGCCCGGAAGCGTTTACCGACTGGATGACGCGCCTGCGCAGCCAGTGCCCGTGCATTATTTTTGACAGCAGCCGCGACGCGCTGGTCGCCGGTCTGAAAGCCTCGCCGTGGCTGGTGAAGCCGAATCGCCGCGAGCTGGAAATCTGGGCGGGTCGTAAGCTGCCAGAACTAAAAGATGTGATTGACGCTGCCCATGCGCTGCGCGAGCAGGGTATCGCTCACGTGGTGATCTCGCTTGGTGCAGAAGGCGCGTTGTGGGTTAACGCGTCTGGCGAATGGATCGCCAAACCGCCGTCAATGGAGGTTGTGAGTACCGTTGGCGCAGGGGATTCAATGGTTGGCGGCCTGATTTACGGCCTGCTGATGCGTGAATCCAGTGAACATACTTTACGTCTTGCCACTGCCGTTGCTGCCCTGGCCGTAAGCCAGAGCAATGTCGGTATTACCGATCGTACCCAGTTAGCCGCGATGATGGCGCGCGTTGACTTAAAACCTTTTAACTAACAGCAGGAGAGGAATAATGAAAACGCTGCTGATCATTGACTCCGGTCTCGGACAGGCTCGCGCCTATATGGCGAAGACCTTGCTGGGAGCGGCGGCGAACAAAGCACATCTCGAGATGACTGATAACCCTGGCGATGCCGAACTGGCCATTGTACTGGGCGACAAAATCCCGGCTGACAGTGCGCTGAACGGCAAAAAAGTGTGGCTGGGCGATATTAATCGCGCGGTGGCTCATCCGGAACTGTTCCTGAGCGAAGCGAAAGGTCACGCGTCTGTTTACAGCGCGCCCGTCGCGACGGCACCGGCTGCGGCCACGGGCCCGAAACGCATTGTTGCGGTGACGGCCTGTCCGACGGGTGTGGCTCACACCTTTATGGCGGCTGAAGCCATTGAAACCGAAGCGAAAAAACGCGGCTGGTGGGTTAAAGTTGAAACGCGCGGCTCCGTCGGTGCCGGCAACGCTATCACCCCTGAAGAAGTGGCTGAGGCCGATCTGGTGATTGTGGCGGCGGATATCGAAGTGGACCTGGCGAAATTTGCCGGTAAGCCAATGTACCGCACGTCTACCGGCCTGGCGCTGAAAAAGACTGCGCAGGAGTTTGATAAAGCGCTGGTGGAAGCGAAGCCGTATCAGGCAACTGGCGCGCGCCAGACCGCGACGGAAGGTAAGAAAGAGTCCGCAGGCGCCTATCGTCACCTGCTGACCGGCGTGTCTTACATGCTGCCGATGGTGGTTGCGGGTGGTCTGTGTATCGCGCTCTCGTTCGCATTTGGTATTACCGCGTTTAAAGAGCAAGGCACGCTGGCCGCTGCGTTAATGCAGATTGGTGGCGGTTCCGCATTTGCATTGATGGTACCCGTTCTGGCAGGCTTTATTGCTTTCTCCATCGCTGATCGTCCTGGCCTCACGCCGGGTCTTATCGGCGGTATGCTGGCCGTAAGCACCGGTTCCGGCTTTATCGGCGGTATCATCGCGGGCTTCCTCGCCGGTTACGTCGCGAAGCTCATCAGCTCGAAGCTCAAGCTGCCGCAGAGTATGGAAGCCCTGAAGCCGATTCTGATCATCCCGCTGATTTCCAGCCTGGTGGTCGGTCTGGCGATGATTTACCTGATTGGTAAGCCGGTTGCAGGCATCCTGGCGGGTCTGACCCACTGGCTGCAAACCATGGGTACCGCGAACGCGGTTCTGCTGGGGGCAATTCTCGGCGGCATGATGTGTACCGACATGGGTGGTCCGGTAAACAAAGCGGCGTACGCCTTTGGTGTTGGCCTGCTGAGTACCCAGACCTACGCGCCAATGGCAGCGATCATGGCGGCAGGTATGGTGCCACCTCTGGCGCTCGGCCTGGCGACGATTATTGCCCGTCGTAAGTTCGATAAAGCGCAGCAGGAAGGCGGTAAAGCCGCGCTGGTGCTGGGTCTGTGCTTCATCACCGAAGGCGCGATTCCGTTCGCGGCCCGTGACCCAATGCGTGTACTGCCGTGCTGTATTGCAGGTGGTGCAGTGACCGGGGCGATCTCCATGGCGATTGGCGCGAAGCTGATGGCACCACACGGCGGTCTGTTTGTTCTGCTGATCCCTGGCGCCATCACGCCGGTACTGGGCTACCTGCTGGCCATCGTCGCCGGTACGCTGGTGGCGGGTCTCTCTTACGCGGTGCTGAAACGTCCGGAAGCGGAAGTTGTGGCAAAAGCAGCGTAAGCGATAAATAATAAAAAAGCCGGGTCGCATTACGCACCCGGCTTTTTTTATGCCGCCTGTTCAGCAGTTTGCTGAGCCTTCAGCCAGGCAATCTCTTCTGCCCAGATGTCCGGATTAATGGTTTCAAGCACCATCGGAATACCGTCGAAGCGGGCGTCCTGCATGATAAAGCGAAACGCATCGTGGCCAATGTTGCCTTCGCCCAGGCTGTGGTGGCGGTCAACGCGGCTGCCAAAGGCGCTTTTCGCATCGTTTAAGTGCATTCCGCGCAGGTACTTAAAGCCAACTACGCGCTCGAACTCATCAAACGTGTTTTTCGTTGCCTCGGTGGTGCGAAGGTCATAACCGGCGGCAAACGCGTGGCAGGTATCAATGCACACGCCGACGCGGGATTTATCCTCCACGCCGTCGATAATCGCCGCCAGATGTTCGAACTTAAAGCCGAGGTTGCTGCCCTGACCGGCGGTATTCTCAATCACCGCGGTGACGCCTTTGGTCTTGTCCAGCGTGATGTTGATGGATTCGGCAATGCGCGCGAGACAGGCATCTTCATCGATCTGCATCAGATGGCTGCCAGGATGGAAGTTCAGCAGCGTCAGCCCAAGCTGCTCACAGCGCTGAACTTCATCAAGAAACGCCTCGCGGGATTTTTCCAGCGCCTCTTCAACCGGGTGCCCGAGGTTAATGAGATAGCTGTCGTGGGGAAGGATCTGGCCTGGCCCGTAGTGGTACTTCTCACAGGCAGCTTTGAAATCGTCAATCACCTCGGCGGTGAGCGGTGCGGCGCGCCACTGGCGCTGATTTTTGGTGAACAGGGCGAAAGCGGTCGCCTCAATTTCGGCGGCGCGAATGGCGGCATTCGCAAGGCCACCTGCAGCGCTGACGTGCGCTCCAACATATTTCATAAAGGGACTCCTGTTAACCCGAAATGCCTATGATAGCGGGTTAACAGGAGAAGGATGTAGTGGTTTATGCCATCAGGCTATGGACCGCGAGGTTAATCGCGCCGCCGCCGACAATCAGCCAGATGAAGAGTACCAGCGCCATCAGCAGCGGTTTCGCACCGGCTTTTTTCAGTGCGCTGACGTGTGTAGTCACCCCCAGGGCCGCCATGGCCATCGCCAGCAGTACGGTATCCAGCGTCACCAGCATATCCACTACCGATTTGGGCAGCAGGTGGAAGGAGTTAAAGATAGCGACCACGATAAACAGGATCGCAAACCATGGAATGGTGATTTTACTTTTCTGATTACTGTCCGCCGGTGCCAGCTGTTTAACCCGTGCAGCAAGGAAAATCAGGAACGGCGCCAGCATCATCACGCGCAGCATTTTGGCAATCACCGCCGCGTTTTCGGCTTCAGGGTTAATAGCATGTCCTGCCGCCACCACTTGGGCCACTTCGTGCATGGTCGAACCGATATAGATGCCGTAGGTTTCCGGGCTAAACCAGTGGGCAACCAGCGGATACATGGCCGGGTAGAGGAAAATCGCCAGCGTACCGAAGATCACCACCGTCGCTACCGCCACCGTCACCTTACTGGCTTCGGCTTTAACAACGGGTTCCGTTGCCAGCACCGCCGCGGCCCCACAGATACTGCTCCCGGCACCGATCAGCCAGCTGGTTTGCCTATCCAGGCCAAAGACTTTCTGGCCGATAAAACAGGCCAGCAAAAAGGTGCTGGTCAGGGTCAGGACGTCGATGGCGATCCCGCTCACGCCCACATCCGCAATCTGCGAAAAGGTGAGACGGAAGCCGTAAAGAATGATCCCAAGACGCAGCAGATGCTGCTTGGCAAAGATCACGCCGCCGTCGCAGGATTTCCAGATATGTGGATAAACGGTGTTACCCACGACCATGCCCAGCAAAATGGCCAGCGTCAGCGCGCTGAAGCCTGCGCCTGCGATGGCCGGGATGCTGCCGCCCCATAGCGCGACGGCGGTCACTGCGGCGCTGAGCGCAAGACCCGGCACGAAGTGCCACACTGTACGATGATGTTGTAAGGTGATTTCTGACATAACCTTCTCCTTTGTCTGGCTAAAGGTTACGGCGCTCTGGCTTAAAAATAAAATTGATTATATACTTATAATCAATCTATATAAGTGGTAAGTAACCATGCACATTACTCTGCGTCAGCTGGAAGTGTTTGTCGAGGTGCTGAAAAGCGGCTCGACGACCCAGGCGTCACAAATGCTGGCGCTCTCGCAGTCTGCGGTCAGCGCGGCGTTAACCGATCTTGAAGGACAGCTGGGCGTTCAGCTTTTTGACAGGGTAGGGAAGCGTCTGGTGGTCAACGAGCACGGTCGTCTTCTTTATCCGCGCGCGCTGGCGCTGCTGGAGCAGGCTATCGAAATCGAGCAGCTGTTCCGCGAAGACAACGGTGCGATCCGCGTCTACGCCAGCAGCACCATCGGGAACTACATCCTGCCGGAAGTGATTGCCCGCTACCGCCGGGATTTCCCGACCCTGCCGCTGGAGATGAGCGTGGGGAACAGCCAGGACGTCATCAACGCGGTGATCGACTTCCGGGTGGATATCGGCCTCATCGAAGGACCCTGCCATAACGTCGATATTATTGCCGAGCCCTGGCTGGAAGATGAGCTGGTGGTGTTTGCCTCCCCGGCCTCGTCTTTACTACAGGGAGAGGTGACGCTGGAACGCCTGGCGCAGGCGCAGTGGATCCTGCGCGAGCAGGGCTCCGGCACGCGTGAAATTGTCGATTATCTGCTGCTTTCTCATCTGCCGCATTTCCAGTTAGGGATGGAGCTTGGGAACTCTGAGGCCATCAAGCACGCGGTGCGCCACGGGCTCGGCATCAGCTGTCTTTCACGGCGCGTTATTGCCGAACAGCTGGAAACCGGATCGCTGGTTGAAATCCCCATCCCGCTGCCGAAGCTGGTGCGCACGCTGTGGTGCATTCATCATCGTCAGAAACACCTTTCCAGCTCGCTGCAGCGTTTTCTGCGCTATTGCGAAATCTGACATCGTCCCTCTCCCCAAAGAGGAGAGGGAAAAATTATGCTTTACTTATAATCTTGGCCCAGTCATGAAGCTCTCTTATAACTGAGTATTTCTGCCGGAAGGAACGCGGATCGTCTGCTACAATCGCGCCTCATTTAATAAATGGACAGCATTTTCATATGGTTTCAGAAATTAAAACCACAGAAGCGCCCACGCTACGTCGTGAACTCAAGGCGCGTCACCTGACGATGATCGCCATTGGCGGCTCCATCGGTACAGGTCTTTTCGTTGCCTCTGGCGCAACGATTTCGGCAGCAGGCCCGGGTGGGGCACTTTTCTCTTATATCCTGATTGGCCTGATGGTGTACTTCCTGATGACCAGTCTTGGCGAACTGGCCGCGTACATGCCGGTATCCGGTTCGTTCTCGACCTACGGTCAAAAATACGTTGAAGAAGGCTTTGGCTTCGCGCTGGGCTGGAACTACTGGTACAACTGGGCGGTCACTATCGCCGTTGACCTCGTTGCCGCACAGCTGGTGATGAACTGGTGGTTCCCGGATACGCCGGGCTGGATCTGGAGCGCCCTGTTCCTCGCCGTTATTTTCCTGCTGAACTACATTTCCGTGCGCGGTTTCGGCGAAGCGGAATACTGGTTCTCTTTGATCAAAGTGGCAACCGTCATCATCTTTATCGTCGTCGGTGTGGCGATGATCGTTGGTATTTTCAAAGGCGCAGAACCTGCGGGCTGGAGTAACTGGACGATAGGCGATGCGCCGTTTGCCGGTGGACTGTCGGCAATGATTGGCGTGGCAATGATTGTCGGCTTCTCCTTCCAGGGGACCGAGCTGATTGGCATCGCGGCCGGTGAGTCAGAGAACCCGGAGAAGAATATTCCGCGCGCGGTTCGTCAGGTCTTCTGGCGTATCTTGCTGTTCTATGTGTTCGCTATCCTGATTATCAGCCTGATCATCCCGTACACCGATCCAAGCCTGCTGCGTAATGACGTTAAAGACATTAGCGTCAGTCCGTTCACGCTGGTCTTCCAGCACGCCGGCCTGCTTTCAGCTGCGGCAGTGATGAACGCCGTTATCCTGACCGCTGTGCTTTCAGCCGGTAACTCCGGGATGTACGCGTCCACCCGTATGCTCTACACGCTGGCATGCGACGGTAAAGCGCCGCGTATTTTCGCGAAGCTGTCCCGTGGCGGCGTACCGCGTAACGCGCTGTACGCCACTACGGTGATCGCCGGTCTGTGCTTCCTGACCTCTATGTTTGGCAACCAGACGGTTTACCTGTGGCTGCTTAACACCTCCGGGATGACGGGCTTTATTGCCTGGCTGGGGATTGCCATTAGCCACTACCGTTTCCGCCGTGGCTTCGTCAAACAGGGTCACGATATTAACTCGCTGCCGTATCGCTCAGGGTTCTTCCCGCTGGGTCCCATTTTCGCCTTCATTCTGTGCCTGATCATTACGCTGGGACAGAACTATGAAGCGTTCCTGGCGGACACCATTGACTGGGGCGCCGTCACGGCGACCTACATTGGTATTCCGCTGTTCCTCGTTATCTGGTTTGGCTACAAGCTGACGAAAGGAACAAAATTCGTTCGCTACAGTGAAATGGAATTCCCGGAACGATTTAAACAATAACCGCACTTCCTCTCTTTTAACCCGCTCATTCGAGCGGGTTTTTTTATTCCCGTATCCTGAAACAAAGATATATTTCATAACAATTTAATTGATAATAATTATCGTTTGCTTTATCGTTATCACAAATAAGCGTGTCACCGACCCACCGCAGATGTGGGCGGCAGGGAAGACGCTGTGAGCAATGATGATTTGATTTAGTTGTATTTACCTCATGGAGATATGGAATGTTTAGGTTGAATCCCTTCGTCAGGGGAGGACTTTGTGCGTCCGCAATGTCCCTGGCCCTGCCTGTTATCGCAGCGGAATCCGGCGACACAATGGTTGTCACGGCCTCCGCGACCGAGCAAAACCTGAAAGACGCACCGGCAAGCATCAGCGTGATTACCCAGGAAGATTTGCAGCGCAAACCCGTTCAGAACCTGAAAGATGTGTTACGGGATGTGCCGGGCGTTCAGCTCACGAGCGAAGGGGACAACCGTAAAGGGGTAAGTATCCGTGGACTGGACAGCAGCTACACGCTGATCCTGATCGACGGCAAGCGCGTCAATTCCCGTAACGCGGTGTTCCGCCATAATGATTTCGACCTCAACTGGGTGCCGGTTGACGCCATCGAACGAATCGAAGTGGTGCGCGGACCGATGTCTTCTCTTTACGGCTCCGATGCGCTGGGCGGCGTGGTAAACATTATCACCAAAAAAATCGGCCAGAAATGGACGGGCACTCTGAGCGCCGATTCCACAATTCAGGAACATCGCGACCGTGGCGACACGTATAACGGTCAGTTCTATACCAGCGGTCCGCTGGTGGACGGTCTGCTGGGGCTGAAAGCCTACGGTAGCCTCGCGAAGCGTGAGAAAGACGGTCAACAGAAGTCCTCTACCACGGCGAGCGGTGAAACGCCGCGCATTGAAGGCTTTACCAGCCGCGATGCGAATGTGGAGTTCGCCTGGACGCCGTCTGAAAATCATGACTTTACGGCGGGCTACGGTTTCGACCGTCAGGATCGTGACTCTGATTCCCTCGACAAAAACCGCCTTGAGCGGCAGAACTACTCGCTCAGCCACAACGGCCGCTGGGGCGTCGGCAACAGCGAGCTGAAGGTTTACGGCGAAAAGGTAGATAACAAGAACCCGGGCAACAGCAATCCGATCACCTCCGAGAGCAACGCGGTGGACGGGAAATACGTGCTGCCGCTGGGCGAAATCAACCAGCTACTGACCTTCGGCGGCGAATGGCGTCACGATAAGCTGAAGGATCCTGTCAACCTGACGGGCGGTTCCAGCAGCAGTACGTCGACAAGCCAGTATGCCCTGTTCCTGGAGGACGAGTGGCGTATTTTTGAACCTCTGGCGCTGACCACCGGCATCCGTATGGACGACCATGATACCTACGGCGACCACTGGAGCCCGCGCGCCTATCTGGTCTACAACGCGACCGATACCGTAACGGTGAAAGGGGGCTGGGCTACCGCGTTTAAAGCGCCGTCTCTGCTGCAGCTGAGCCCGGACTGGGTCACCGGCTCGTGCCGCGGTGCCTGTGAGATTGTTGGTAACCCGGACCTGAAGCCGGAAACCAGCGAGAGCTTTGAATTCGGTCTGTACTACAGTGGGGAAGAGGGCTGGTTAGAGGGCGTGCAGGCCAGCGTCACCACCTTCCAGAATAATGTGGATGACCGTATCAGCATCAGCCGTACGGCCAATGCGAAACAGGCCCAGGGCTACACTAACTATGTTGGACTGAATGCTGACGGTGAACCGATTTTCCGGTATTACAACGTAAACAAGGCGCGCATCCGCGGGGTGGAAACAGAGGTAAAGTTCCCGGTTGCTGAAGACTGGAAGGTGACGCTGAACTACACCTACAACGACGGTCGTGATATCAGCAACGGCGGCAACAAGCCGCTGTCCGATCTGCCGTTCCACACCGCCAACGGGACCGTTGACTGGAAGGCAACGCAGGACTGGTCGTTCTATGTTCAGGGTAACTACACCGGTGAGAAACGCGCGCTGACCAGCAGTGCTCCAACGCCGGGTGGCTATGTCATCTGGAATACCGGCGCCGCGTGGCAGGTAACGAAAGCCGTTAAGCTACGCGCGGGCGTGCAGAACCTGCTGGACAAAGATCTGAGCCGTGACGATTACAGCTACACGGAAGATGGCCGTCGCTACTTTGTGGGCGTGGATTATAAGTTCTGATGTAGCCTGGATGCCCGGTGGCGCTTCGCTTGCCGGGCCTACAAAACCCACGAATGTAGGCCGGGTAAGGCGAAGCCGCCACCCGGCAATCGGCTGCACTTAGCCAAACAAATGCTCCGCATGGAAGCGAAGATGATCCTCAATAAAGGACGCGATGAAGTAATAGCTGTGATCGTATCCCGGCTGAATGCGCAGCGTCAGCGGCCAGTCTTTCTGGCGTGCCGCTTCTGCCAGCACCGCAGGCTGCAGCTGTCCGGCGAGAAACTGGTCCGCATCACCCTGATCGATAAGGGTGGGAATGGCCTCTTCAGCTTTGCTGGCCAGCATCAGCGCGCAGCTGTCCCATGCCTGCCATTTTTCCGCATCCTCACCCAAATAGTGTGTGAAGGCTTTCTGCCCCCACGGCACCTGCGTTGGGTTCACAATCGGCGCAAAGGCCGACGCGCTGACGTATTTCCCCGGATTTTTCAGCGCCATGATGAGCGCCCCGTGTCCGCCCATCGAGTGGCCGCTGATCGCGCAGCGCTCGCCAACCGCAAACTGCGACTGCACCAGCGCAGGAAGTTCATCGCGAAGGTAATCATACATGCGATAGTGGCGCGCCCAGGGCTGCTCGGTGGCATTGAGATAAAATCCGGCGCCTTTGCCCAGATCGTATCCCGCATCGTCGGCCACATCATCGCCGCGCGGGCTGGTATCAGGCATCACCAGCGCAATACCGAGCTCGGCGGCAATACGCTGCGCCCCCGCTTTGGTGGTGAAGTTTTCGTCGTTGCAGGTCAGGCCGGAAAGCCAGAACAGAACCGGCGGATTTTCCGTCGGCGGCAGGAAAATGCTGAACGTCATCGCACAGTTCAGGACGGTGGAGTCATGCCGCCAGCGCTGCTGTCGACCTTCAAAACAACGGTGCTCTTCGAGCAGTTCCATGCAGGGCTCCTTAATGAGAATGCGTATTCATAAAAACCATAATACAGCCTTTTCATTGACCTGTGAGCAACTTTCACTTTCGCCTGACGGCCAGATGCTGCATCATAAATTTACTTTTCTTTAACAATTGGAGCGGTCATGGCGCTGCGTATTGCGCTCAGTGGGTTTGTCGTTCTGGTGGTGGCGATGGGGATAGGACGCTTTGCCTTTACGCCTCAGGTGCCGCTGATGATTGCTGCCGGGCAGCTTACGTTGACCAGCGCGGGTCTGGTCGCGGCGATGAACTATCTGGGCTATCTGGTGGGCGCATGGGATGCCATGCGCGCGCACCGCTTTGTGGAAACGCGCCTCTGGCTTGGCATCACCGGCGCGGTGGCGCTGACGCTGCTCTCCGCGGCGGCGGATAACGCCGTCGTACACGGCCTGCTGCGTTTTGTGATTGGCTGCATGAGCGGCTGGTCGATGGTACTGATTGCCGCCTGGACTAACGAACGGCTTGGGCAGTTGGGTAAACCGGGCCTGAGCGCTGCCGTATTTGCCGGACCGGGGGCGGGCATTGCCCTGAGCGGGCTGCTCGCCGTCTATATCCAGGCGAAGTCCCTGTCGGCCGGGGCGGCATGGCAAATCTACGGCGTGCTGGCGCTGGTGCTGATTGCGCTGGTGGCGCGCTACCTGCCGCGATCCGGTCAGCTCCATCGACCGGGCACCGCACCAGAGCCGCTGGTGCTGACGGCGGATTTAAAACGCCTGGTCTGGAGCTACAGTCTGGCTGGCTTTGGATATATCCTCCCGGCGACCTTCCTTTCGCAAATGGCGGCGGTGCGTTTTCCCGGCAGCCTGTTTGCGCAGTTCGTCTGGCCGATTTTTGGTATCGCCGCCGTGGTGGGGATAGCGCTCAGTATTCTTTTACGCCATACCTCAACGGCTAACCGCAGGCTGGCTATAGTCCTGTGGTTACAGGGGGCGGGCGTGCTGGCGGCCTGGCTGCTGCCGGGGATTGGCGGATTGCTGACGGGTGGGCTGCTGGTGGGCGGCGGCTTTTTGTGTGCCGTGCAGCTCTCTCTTTTATACGGTCGCGAGCTGGCGCCAAACCACACGCGCTATATGGCAGGCCTGCTCACCACCGGGTATGCGATTGGTCAGTTGATTGGGCCAGTCACCTCGGCGTTATCAACCTGGCTTACCCACCGGCTGGAGCCCGCGCTTGGCCTGGCGGGCATTGCGCTGTTCGTTGGAGGAGCGTTGGTCTGGAATCGTCACGCTGAAAGGCAACAGCAATTGCAATAATTATCGTCGTGAATACTGGATTATGTGCGTCGCCTCACGCACAATGAGCGCATACTTTTGCCACAACGAGGGCAAAAGACGCCACACCTGCAGGAGAACAAAATGTCATCACTCAGTAAAGAAGCTGCCCTGGTCCACGAAGCCCTGGTTGCGCGCGGTCTTGAAACGCCACTGCGTCCGCCCGTACAGGATTTGGACAATGAAACCCGCAAGCGTCTGATTGCCGGTCATATGACCGAAATCATGGAGCTGCTGAATCTCGATCTGAGTGACGACAGTCTGATGGAGACGCCGCACCGCATCGCGAAAATGTACGTCGACGAAATTTTCTCCGGCCTGGATTACGCCAACTTCCCGAAAATCACCGTCATTGAAAACAAGATGAAAGTGGATGAGATGGTGACGGTGCGTGATATCACGCTGACCAGCACCTGCGAACACCATTTCGTGACCATCGACGGTAAAGCGACCGTGGCGTATATCCCCAAAGATACGGTGATTGGCCTGTCGAAGATCAACCGCATCGTGCAGTTCTTTGCCCAGCGTCCGCAGGTGCAGGAGCGTCTGACGCAGCAGATCCTGACCGCGCTGCAAACGCTGCTGGGCACCAATAACGTGGCCGTCTCTATCGACGCGGTTCACTACTGCGTGAAGGCGCGCGGCGTGCGTGATGCGACCAGTGCAACGACCACCACCTCGCTGGGCGGCCTGTTTAAGTCAAGCCAGAATACCCGCCAGGAGTTCCTGCGCGCCGTACGTCATCACAACTAAGTCTTACAGGGCAGGGACCATGGAGCGAAACGTCACGCTCGATTTTGTTCGCGGCGTCGCCATTCTCGGTATCCTGCTGCTTAATATCGCCGCCTTCGGTTTGCCGAAGGCGGCTTATCTCAATCCTGCGTGGTATGGCGACATCACGCGCAGTGATGCCTGGACGTGGGCGATCCTCGATCTCTTTGCGCAGGTCAAATTCCTCACGCTCTTTGCCCTGCTGTTTGGCGCAGGCCTGCAGCTTCTCCTCAAACGCGGTACGCGCTGGATCCAGTCGCGCCTGACGCTGCTGGTTATCCTCGGCTTTATCCACGGCCTGTTCTTCTGGGACGGCGATATTCTTCTCGCGTATGGGTTAGTCGGGCTCATCTGCTGGCGCCTCATTCGCGATGCGCACAGCGTAAAAAGCCTGTTTAACACCGGCGTGATGCTGTATGTGATGGGGCTTGGCGTCCTGCTATTGCTGGGGATGATCTCCGGCGAGGCGACAAACCGTTCATGGATCCCGGATGCCGCTAACCTGCAGTACGAACAGTTCTGGAAGCTGAAAGGCGGTACGGAAGCGATAAGCAACCGTGCGGATATGCTGGGGGACAACCTCCTTGCGCTGGGCGCGCAATACGGCTGGCAGCTGGCGGGCATGATGCTGATGGGCGCGTCATTGATGCGCACCGGCTGGCTGAAAGGAGAATTCAGCCTGCGTCACTATCGTCGTACCGGCGCCGGTCTGGTGCTGCTCGGCGTGCTGATTAACCTCCCGGCGGTGATTGTGCAGTGGCATATCCACTGGGATTACCGCTGGTGCGCGTTTCTGCTCCAGGTGCCGCGTGAACTGAGCGCGCCGTTCCAGACCATCGGCTACGCGGCGCTGATCTATGGCTTCTGGCCAACGCTTTCCCGCCTGTGGATTGTCAGCGCTATCGCCTGCGTGGGCCGAATGGCGTTGAGCAATTACCTCCTGCAAACGCTCATATGCACCACGCTTTTCTATCGCTTTGGCCTGTTTATGAAATTCGACCGCCTTACGCTGCTGGCGTTTGTTATTCCGGTCTGGGTGGTAAACCTGGCGTTTTCTGTTCTCTGGCTACGCTATTTCCGCCAGGGACCGCTGGAGTGGGTGTGGCGTCAGTTAACCGCATATGCTTCAGGGGTATCATTGAAAAACACATCCAGATAACGATCTGGATCACAATCATTAACAAAACGGATGTAAGCGTTTTCATGACTGTGAGCTTCTTCACGTAGTCCCCTTTCTCTCGCTGCCAAAATAGCCACCTTGCTAAACACAGGGGGTGTCTGTGAGTTGCTGCAATCCTTTGAAGGATGGTGAATATGATCACCATTCGTGACGTCGCCCGTCAGGCGGGCGTTTCTGTGGCTACCGTCTCACGCGTGCTGAACAATAGCGCGCTGGTCAGCCCTGAAACCCGAGAAACCGTAATGAAAGCCGTGACCCAGCTCGGGTACCGGCCAAATGCCAATGCCCAGGCGCTTGCGACGCAGGTCAGCGACACCATCGGCGTGGTGGTGATGGATGTCTCGGATGCCTTTTTCGGCGCGCTGGTG
Source organism: Enterobacter sp. PI-10 (assembly GCF_027947695.1). Classification (NCBI taxonomy): domain Bacteria; kingdom Pseudomonadati; phylum Pseudomonadota; class Gammaproteobacteria; order Enterobacterales; family Enterobacteriaceae; genus Enterobacter; species Enterobacter sp. PI-10. The sequence goes on from NZ_JAJNOG010000003.1 coordinate 376,675, forward strand.
AAAGCGGTCGACATGGTGGCACAGCAGCATCAGAAATATGTCCTGATCGGCAACAGCTATCATGAGGCGGAAAAAGAGCGTCATGCCATTGAAGTGCTGATCCGTCAGCGCTGTAACGCCCTGATTGTCCATTCAAAAGCCTTGAGCGATGAAGAGCTAACCGGATTAATGGAGCAGATCCCGGGCATGGTGCTGATCAACCGCATCGTCCCCGGCTATGCTCACCGCTGCGTCGGGCTCGATAACGTCAGCGGCGCCATGATGGCCACGAAAATGCTCATCAACAACGGGCATCAGCGGATCGGTTATCTGGCCTCAAGCCATCAGATTGAAGATGACGAACTGCGGCACGAAGGCTGGCAAAATGCCCTGAAAGAGCACGGCATTACGCCATCCGAAAGCTGGGTGGGGACCGGCACGCCGGACATGCAGGGCGGTGAAGCGGCGATGGTGGAGCTGCTGGGCCGCAATCTGCAGCTGTCTGCGGTGTTTGCCTATAACGACAGCATGGCGGCTGGCGCCCTGACGGCGCTGAAGGATAACGGCATTGCGGTGCCACAGCATTTGTCACTCATTGGTTTTGATGATATCCCGATTGCCCGTTACACCGACCCGCAGCTGACAACGGTGCGCTACCCCATTGCCTCTATGGCGAAACTGGCGACTGAGCTGGCATTACAGGGAGCGGCAGGGCTGCTGGATCCGGGCGCAACGCACTGTTTCATGCCGACTTTAGTACGTCGCCACTCCGTCGCGGCCCGGCAAATTGTGGTTCCGATCACTAACTGATTAGATCAGGTGATGTAACCGTTTTCAATCTGTGAGTAAATTCACAGTATCTTAACAAGGCGCTGACTATGATGTCAGCGTTTTAGGGGCTGAAACGCTATGTAACAGTGATTATTCACTTTCACTATAGCCAATGTGCCGCAAACAACGAATAAAACGCATTTCTGGAGCGTTACCGAACACGGAAGAGAGAAATTTTATAAGTGAACTTCGGCTGTCAGTAACGTTTTATTAACACCTGCCCGCCGATCGTTATTCACAAGAACTACCCTGCATAAAAAAACCGGAGATACCATGAATAAGAAGGTGTTGACCCTGTCTGCTGTAATGGCAAGCATGCTTTTTGGTGCAGCAGCGCACGCTGCGGATACCCGTATTGGTGTGACCATCTATAAATACGACGACAACTTCATGTCTGTTGTGCGTAAAGCGATTGAGAAAGATGCGAAAGCAGCGCCAGACGTTCAGCTGCTGATGAACGACTCCCAGAATGACCAGTCCAAACAGAACGACCAGATCGACGTTCTGCTGGCGAAAGGCGTGAAAGCCCTGGCCATCAACCTGGTTGACCCGGCTGCAGCAGGCACGGTCATTGAAAAAGCGCGCGGTCAGAACGTGCCGATCGTCTTCTTCAACAAAGAACCTTCCCGTAAGGCGCTGGATAGCTACGACAAAGCGTATTACGTCGGTACTGACTCTAAAGAGTCCGGTATTATTCAGGGCGATTTGATCGCGAAACACTGGGCGGCGAACCCGAACTGGGACCTGAATAAAGACGGTCAGATTCAGTTCGTGCTGCTGAAAGGCGAGCCAGGCCACCCGGATGCTGAAGCGCGTACTACCTACGTCATTAAAGAGCTGAACGACAAGGGCCTGAAAACCCAGCAGCTGGCGTTAGATACCGCGATGTGGGATACCGCTCAGGCGAAAGATAAGATGGACGCATGGCTGTCCGGCCCTAATGCCAACAAAATCGAAGTCGTTATCGCCAACAACGATGCGATGGCAATGGGTGCGGTAGAAGCGCTGAAAGCACACAACAAATCCTCAATCCCGGTATTCGGCGTGGATGCACTGCCAGAAGCGCTGGCGCTGGTTAAATCCGGTGCGATGGCCGGTACCGTGCTGAACGATGCCAACAACCAGGCGAAAGCCACCTTCGATCTGGCGAAAAACCTCGCCGATGGCAAAGGCGCGGCAGATGGCACCAACTGGAAAATTGACAACAAAATCGTTCGCGTACCTTACGTGGGCGTAGACCAGTCCAACCTGGCTGAGTTTATCGGTAAATAAGTTAGCGGTACTGTCTCCACTGGGCGCAATTCGTTGCGCCCTTTTATAACGCGATATGCGAGGCCAACAAGGTATAATTATGGTCAGCACAACAACTCAGTCATCCGGTGAATACCTGTTGGAAATGAGCGGTATCAACAAGTCATTTCCCGGCGTTAAGGCACTCGATAATGTTAATTTAAAAGTTCGTCCTCACTCTATTCATGCCTTAATGGGGGAGAACGGTGCGGGTAAATCAACATTATTAAAATGTCTTTTTGGGATCTATCAAAAAGATTCTGGCAGCATTCTTTTTCAGGGGAAAGAGATCGATTTCCATTCAGCGAAAGAAGCACTGGAAAACGGTATCTCGATGGTTCACCAGGAATTAAACCTGGTGCTGCAGCGTTCAGTTATGGATAACATGTGGTTGGGACGTTATCCAACCAAAGGTGTCTTTGTCGATCAGGACAAAATGTATCGCGACACCAAAGCGATTTTCGACGAGCTGGATATTGATATCGATCCGCGCGCCCGCGTGGGAACATTATCCGTCTCCCAGATGCAGATGATCGAAATCGCCAAAGCGTTCTCCTATGATGCGAAAATCGTCATCATGGACGAACCGACATCGTCATTAACGGAAAAAGAGGTTAACCACCTTTTTACCATTATTCGTAAGCTAAAAGATCGCGGCTGCGGCATTGTGTACATCTCACACAAAATGGAAGAGATCTTCCAGCTGTGCGATGAGATCACCATCCTGCGCGACGGTCAGTGGATTGCCACGCAGCCGCTGGAAGGGCTGGACATGGACAAGATCATCGCCATGATGGTCGGCCGTTCCCTGAACCAGCGCTTCCCTGACAAAGAAAACAAGCCGGGTGAAGTGATTCTGGAAGTGCGCAACCTGACCTCGTTACGTCAGCCGTCTATACGCGATGTCTCCTTCGACCTGCATAAAGGTGAAATCCTGGGGATTGCCGGCCTGGTCGGGGCAAAACGTACCGATATTGTGGAAACCCTGTTTGGTATCCGTGAGAAAGCTCAAGGCACCATTACGCTGCACGGTAAGAAAATTAACAACCACAACGCCAACGAAGCTATTAATAATGGTTTCGCGCTGGTGACGGAAGAGCGTCGGTCGACCGGTATTTATGCTTATCTGGATATTAACTTTAACTCGTTAATTTCTAACATTCGCAATTACAAAAACAAAGTCGGGCTGCTGGATAACTCCCGCATGAAGAGCGATACCCAATGGGTGATTGACTCCATGCGCGTGAAAACGCCAGGCCATCGCACCCAAATTGGTTCGCTGTCAGGCGGTAACCAGCAGAAAGTGATTATCGGCCGTTGGTTATTAACCCAGCCAGAAATTCTGATGCTGGATGAACCTACCCGCGGTATTGACGTCGGCGCGAAGTTTGAAATTTATCAGCTGATTGCCGAGCTGGCGAAAAAGAATAAAGGGATCATTATTATTTCTTCCGAAATGCCGGAATTGTTAGGGATCACGGACCGTATTCTGGTTATGAGCAATGGTCTCGTCGCCGGTATTGTTGACACCAAAACGACAACGCAAAACGAAATTTTGCGTCTTGCGTCTTTGCACCTTTAAGATCAGGGGCTCCTCATGAGTGCGTTAAATAAAAAAAGTTTTCTCACTTACCTGAAAGAAGGCGGTATTTACGTTGTTCTTTTAGTCTTGCTGGCAATCATCATTTTCCAGGACCCTACGTTCTTAAGCCTGCTGAACCTGAGTAACATTCTGACCCAGTCCTCCGTGCGTATTATCATTGCGCTGGGCGTGGCGGGCCTGATCGTGACCCAGGGGACGGACCTTTCTGCCGGTCGCCAGGTGGGTCTGGCGGCGGTTATCGCGGCAACTCTGCTGCAGTCGATGGAAAACGCTAACAAGGTCTTCCCGGAAATGGCCACCATGCCGATTTTCGTGGTGATCCTGATTGTCTGCGCCATCGGTGCGGTGATTGGTCTGATCAACGGAATTATCATCGCCTACCTGAACGTGACGCCGTTTATCACCACCCTGGGTACGATGATCATCGTTTACGGTATCAACTCCCTGTACTACGACTTCGTCGGCGCTTCGCCAATCTCGGGCTTTGACAGCGGCTTCTCGACCTTTACGCAAGGGTTTATTGCGCTTGGCAGCTTCCGCCTGTCGTACATCACCTTCTATGCGCTGATTGCGGTGGCCTTCGTCTGGATCCTGTGGAACAAAACGCGCTTCGGCAAAAACATCTTCGCCATCGGCGGTAACCCGGAAGCGGCGAAAGTCTCCGGCGTTAACGTAGCTCTGAACCTGCTCATCATCTATGCCCTGTCCGGCGTGTTCTACGCCTTCGGTGGGATGCTGGAAGCGGGCCGTATCGGCTCTGCAACCAACAACCTCGGCTTCATGTATGAGCTGGATGCGATCGCAGCCTGCGTGGTGGGCGGCGTCTCCTTCAGCGGCGGTGTGGGTACGGTACTGGGCGTGGTGACCGGTGTGATCATTTTCACCGTCATCAACTACGGGTTGACCTATATCGGCGTGAACCCGTACTGGCAGTACATCATCAAGGGCGCCATCATTATCTTCGCGGTTGCGCTGGATTCACTGAAGTACGCCCGTAAGAAGTAATCGTCTCTCTCCATACCCGGCCCGCTCACCGAGCGGGCTTTTTTTATGCTCTATGCCAGATGGGACTCCTCTCGGGTCACAATGCGCTCAAACCAGTCGAGTTCAGAGAGCTTGCAGGCGACCCACTGTTCGGAAAAGGCATCGCCCAGGCTGTCGGTGAGATACTGACAGCGGGCAAAGGCCTCAATCGCCTCCTGCTGGAACAGCGGCAGTTCCGGTTGGTCGTGCTGCGGTTCAGGGAGATCCCCCTCGTCGATATGTTCCAGCCCGTACAGCATGCCGGTCAGGATAGTGGCCGCCACCAGATACGGATTCGCATCGGCCCCGGCCAGCCGGTATTCGATACGACGGTTACTCTCATCCGAGCAGGGAATACGCAGGGCGGCGGAGCGGGTGTTATAGCCCCAGGAGTTAAAGACGGGTTCCGTCAGGCTTTTACGCAGGCGACGAAACGCGTTGACGCCTGGCGCAAGAATGGCGACGGAGGCGGGCATCAGCGCCAGCTGGCCCGCGACGCACAAACGTATCATGCTGTTAAGCGCGTTCACCGGGGAAGCAAAGACGTTTTCGCCGTGACGATTGTTCAGGCTGAAATGGAAGTGCAGGCCGCTGCCGGCAAGCTGGCTGAAAGGCTTAGCCATAAAGTTGGCCTGCAGACCGTGCTTTTCAGCAACGTAACGGGTCAGGCGACGAAGCGCCAGCACGTTATCGCAGACCTCAACGACGCGATGGCTGTGCTTCAGGTTTAATTCGTACTGTCCGGACTCGGCTTCCGCTACGACCCCTGACAGCGGGATGCGCTGCAGGTGGGCCAGCTGTTCCAGCTCGTCAAACAGCGCCGCATGCGCCGACGAGGTATCCATGTGAAAACAGCCCTGATTTTGCGGATCGCGTTCGCCCTGTCCCGTCAGATAGAACTCGATTTCCGGGGCAATGACCGGGAAAAGGCCGTGCTGGTGGAAGCGGGCCACGACGTTCTGCAGTATCGCGCGCGGTTCAAGCGGGCAGGGGTTACCGTCGCTGTCTTTCATCGTCAGCAGGATCTGCGCCGTGTGCTCTGGATCCTGCGGACAGGGGCGCAAAGAGCCGGCGACCGGGACGCACAGCCGGTCGGGTTCATCATAAAGCGAGGCGGCGATTTTTCCCTTCTGGTCCATTGAGTAGACGGAAAGCGGAAAATAACAGCCTTTTTCCAGATTCAGCATGCTCTCTACCGAGAGGCGCTTGCCGCGCATCGTGCCGTTGATATCGTTCAGGTAAACGTCAACATGTTTCGTTTGCGGGTAACGTTCCAGGTAATCGGCCACTTCCACGGCAACGTTGTGCTGCAGGGCGTCAATTTTTTCATCCAGCCAGAGACCAGAATTAAGTGCGCCAGGGAGTGATAAACCGGGAAAGTTAAAGTAGGGGCGGAGACTTTTGAGGAAAAACGCATTCATTATCGAGTTCATAGTCATTCTTCAATGAAGCCGTAGCGGCAGTGAACTCAGCTTAAAAGAGCAGACGTAAAGGGGAGATAAAAAGCGTCAGGCCGGCCGTAAAGAAAGTATAAAGGCGGTCCCGCTATTTCTCTTTTTTCTGCATATCCAGCAGCTGCTCGGGCGTGACGGCCGGGTAACCCTGCGCGTCTTCCGGCACTTCGTGCATCGCCGGAATCGGCACCAGCGGGCCTAAAAAGCGCGGTTCGCGCTTAAAGATATACAGATCGGCCAGGGCACCAAAGCGGGCGCCGAACTCGCGCACGCGCACGCTCAGCATATCTTTTGGCGACGGCACCGCGTAGCACTGCGCCTGAATGCCCATATGCAGGGCGATAAACAGCGCGCGCTCGCAATGGAAGCGCTGGGTGATGATGATGAAGTCGTTGGTGTCGAAGACTTTGCGCGTGCGCACGATGGAGTCCAGGGTGCGGAACCCGGCGTAGTCGAGCACGATATCGGCCGGATCCACGCCCGCGGCAATCAGGTCCTTACGCATCGTCACCGGTTCATTGTAGCTTTGCAGGGCGTTATCGCCGCTCAGCAGCAGGTAGTTCACCTTGCCGCTGTTGTAGGCGTTCAGCGCGCCCTGAATGCGGTAACGGTAATACTGATTGATTACGCCGGTGCGGTAATACTTGGCGGTGCCAAGCACCACGCCAACCTGACGATACGGCAGGTCCTGCAGGTCATCAAAGATGTAAGGGGCGGTTTTCCAGCTCATCCAGCGGTCAAGACCCAGCACGATCAACAGCAGTATGCCGACCAGGACAGACAGGCTGTAAAAAACGCGCTTTAACATGCAGATGGCTCGTTCGTGGATGAAATTTAACTCAGGCTACTTTACCCGCCTGGTTAGCGCAAGAAACAGCGACTCAACTGAGGGGTTTTTCAGCAAACGGGCGGGCATTTTTGCCCGCCGGAAGGATTACGCCAGCAGTACGCGGTCAATCGTCGTACAGCCCAGCGCTTTTAGCGTTGCGGCGGTGGCATCCCACTGGATCAGCGGTGCATCGGCAATTTCAGCCAGAATGGCGCGCTGAATGTCAGGATAATCATAGCCGTTCAGGCTCAGCAGGTTGAGTGCGCCCTGCAGCGGCGGCAGCGTTGGGTTAAACGCGGCGTTTTCCGCATAGCTGCCGGTGAAGATTCGGCCATCGCGGCACCGCAGCGCCACGCCGCTCGGGGACTTGCTGTACGGCGTGTGGCTCTTGTTGGCGGCGGTAATCGCCGCCTGGCTCAGGTCATCGCCGGACGGGGCGTAACCGTGGTCCTGATCGTCCATCAGCAGCGTTTTGATCTCCAGATCTTTCGGACCAAATGCGTCAGGCAGATAATCGCCCAGCGTGTGCGGCGCGCGACCCGGCAGGTTGATGCGCAGCTGCAGCCCGCTGTTCAGCTCGTTCATAAACTGACGGCAGTGGCCGCACGGAGTGTAGTTAACGGTAATGGCGCTCAGGGCTTTTTCACCGCGCAGCCAGGCGTGGCTGATGGCGCTCTGCTCGGCGTGAACCGTTTGCTGCATGGTCGCGCCCAGGAACTCCATATTGCCACCGAAGTACCAGGTTCCGCTGACGCCGCGCGCAATGGCCCCGACGTTAAAATGGGAGAGATCGGCCCGCGCGCAGGCGGCAGCCAGAGGAAGCAGTGCGAAAGCCAGCGCGTCTTCTTCCAGTCCCGTTGCCTGTTTCAGCATCGTGACCTGCTCCGCGTTCAGCAGGGCGGGGAAGTGTGCATCTGCCAGAACGGGAGCCAGGGCTGACTGCAAATTCTCTGCAAGCTGGGCGAAAGCAGCTTGAAAACGTGGGTGCATGGCGTTTGCCTCATAAAGGTTAATGGATCGGTAGTTTACGGAGCCGTCAGGGCTTTATATGTGATCCACTTCTCATTATGTATGCAACTTATGAAAGCAAAATGAAATTTGCGCGACGCATCGCAAATTTTAGCCCATCACCGCCAGAATAAGCGGGAAAATGAACGGGGCCAGCAGGGAGGTGATAATCCCGCAGATCACCAGCGCCAGCGAGCTAAACGCCCCTTCCTGATAATCCAGCTCCGCGCAGCGGGCAGTGCCCAGGGCGTGGGAAGCTGTCCCCATCGACAGTCCTCGTGCCGCTTTAGTATGAATGCGCATACCGTTCAGCAGGCTGTGGCCAAACACCGCGCCGAGAATACCGACGAAAATAACGCACATCGCGCTGATTGCCGGAATACCGCCGAGGCTACCCCCAACCGCCATCGCGATAGGCGTGGTCACAGATTTAGGCAGAATAGAGGCGGCAATTTGCGGGGAGGCCCCCATCAACAGCGCCACTGACGTACCGGTGATCATCGCCACCAGGCTGCCGACAAAGCAGATGGTAATGATGGATTTCCAGCGGGCGCGGATCTGGTGCAGCTGCTCGTATAAAGGAAAGGCGAGCGCCACAACTGCGGGCTGCAGCAGGTCGTTTAAAATTTTGCTGCCGGCAAAGTAGCGTTCGTAAGGAATGCCGGTGAGCAGCAGGAACGGAATAATCACCACCATTGCCACCAGCAGCGGGTTCAGCAACGGCATTTTGAAACGCGCGGCAAGCTTACGTGCGGCGAAGAATACTGCGAGGGTGAGCGGCAGCGACCACCAGATATTGGCCATCATTTTTTTGTTTTCTCCCCAATCACGTTACGTTCGCCATGCACCAGATGCGAACTCCAGCTCACGACCAGGAAAACCACCAGCGTACTCACCGCGCAGGAGACAACAATCGGGCCGAACTGGGCCTTGAGCAAATCAAAATATTGCATGACCCCGACGCCGATAGGCACGAAAAGCAGCGCCATATAGCGAATGAGGACGAAGCAGCCGGGATTGACCCACTTTGCAGGCAGGATTTGCAGCGCCAGCAACACGAAGAGGATCAGCATGCCGATAATGCTGCCGGGAATGGTGATGGGCAGCAGCGACGCGATGAAAATCCCGGCATACAGACAGGCATAAATCAGGACGAATGCGCGCAGATATTGCCAGATAATGTTCAATGTTTTGCTCATGGTGATAGTCCTTGCTGAAACGCATTCATCATACAATTAAACCCAAAAATGTGCCACGGATCACATCATGAAATTTGAGCATACCAGACATTCCAGAATGGAACGTCTGGTATCACCGCACAGGGGCAGGCTACAGTTTAGAGGAAAGGATGTGCAGTGGCGAAGTGGCGAGTCAGAGAAATGCCTCTGAGTCAGGCATCGAGTTGGGCGGTGAGTTTATCCAGAAAAGAAAACAGCACCTGGTTCATTTCGCGATAATCATGCGAGCGGAGTTTTTCCGCCGTTTCGACAAAACGGAATTCACCCGCGCGGCTGAGGTCATTCTGCGAATGCTCAATCAGCAACTCTACAACCTCTGGCGTAAGCTCCATATGGCACTGAAAACCGTAAACCCGTTCGCCATATTCCACGATCTGACGGGGGCAGCCCTCGCTGTAAGCCAGCACTTTAGCCTGCGGCGTCAACCCTGGCATGTCGTTATGCCAGTGACCGACGTTCAATTCGTGGCCAAAATCCGCAAACAGCGGGTTCGCCTTGCCTGCATCGGTGAGCCTGACGGGAAATTTGCCGATCTCTTTTTCCGGGCTATGGCTAAACGCTGCCCCCAGCGCTTCGCCGATAAGCTGCGAGCCAAGACAAACGCCTATCACCGTTTTACCTGCCTCTATCGCGCGGCTGATGAGTGCCTTTTCCGCCTGTGCATCGAACCAGGGGCATTCCTCAGGCGTGGTAGCGGGGGACTGCGGGCCTCCCATAATGATAAGCAGGTCCGTGCTCCCCAGCTCCTCGGGTAAAGGATCGCCCTGATAAACTCTGGTGTAGCTCAGAGTATGGCCGCGGCTTTTCCCCCAGATTTCATAGGCGCCCGGCGCTTCGAAATGTTCATGAATGATAAATTGAATGTGCATTGCGTCTCTCTCCGGTTACGTGTACAAGCAGCATCATAAGTGGAAGGGAGGAATGTGAGATGCCAACCGTTATCGATAAAACGCCAATTCATGACGATGACATCGGATGGTCCAGAGGGGCTATTAGCTATACGCGCGGCGAAGTGGATCCGCCTCACCAGCATTCACAGGGACAGCTTTTGTTTGCCATCAAAGGGGTGATGCTGGTCGAAACCGGCAATAAGCGTTGGGTCATACCGCCGCAGCGCGCGCTGTGGATCCCTCCCTTTCAGGAGCATACCTACAGCGTGTTATCCGCAACGGAGCTCCGGGCGGTCTGGTTTAGCCCTGCGCTGATATCGCAATGCGGATCTTTTAAACGGAAAGAAGAGGTTCACGTCATTATGGCGACAGCGTTGTTCAAAGAGCTGATAGCCGGGCTGTTCAGTGCGGAATACCGGCCAGCCACTCAGCGCAGCATGGCCGTTTTGCTGCTCGATATTCTCAGTGAAGCTCAGCAAATCTCGGCTGAATTACCGATGCCCGTGGATGAGCGCTTACATCGCGTTGCCTGTGACATCATTGCCAACAATCTCTGGGATCTTTCTCTGGAAAGGCTGGCGGAACGGGCCGCGATGTCTGAACGCACATTCTCACGCGCGTTTATCAAAGATACCGGCTTTAGCTTCCGGGCCTGGCGACAGCGCGCAAGGATCTGTGCCTCGCTGGACCTGCTCGCCAACGGATACCCGGTTAAGCAGGTGGCCTGGATGCTGGGGTTTTCAGGGCAGGCGGCATTTGCGGCGGCGTTTCGCGCCGTTGTCGGGGCAACGCCGGCTGACTTTCTCCCTGAACAGAAGCGCTTCCCAGCGATATAGAGAGCGGCTACTATAGCGCGTCTTTTTTCACAGGTACTGCTATGCGTGTTTTACTGGCCCCAATGGAAGGCGTGCTCGACTCCCTCGTGCGCGAGCTTCTGACCGAGGTGAACGACTACGATCTCTGCGTGACGGAATTTCTGCGCGTGGTCGATATGCTGTTGCCGGTAAAATCCTTCTACCGGCTTTGCCCCGAGCTGCTCAACCAGAGCCGGACCTCTTCCGGCACGCTGGTGCGTATTCAGCTGCTCGGCCAGTACCCCGAATGGCTGGCGGAAAACGCCGCCCGCGCGGTTGAGCTGGGCTCTTACGGTGTGGATCTCAACTGCGGCTGCCCGTCGAAGCTGGTGAACGGCAGCGGCGGCGGGGCGACATTGCTGAAAGATCCTGAGCTGATTTACCGCGGCGCGAAAGCCATGCGTGAGGCAGTGCCCGCGCATTTGCCGGTGACGGTTAAGGTGCGTCTGGGGTGGGACAGCGACGCGCGGCAGTTTGAAATCGCCGATGCGGTGCAGCAGGCCGGGGCCACCGAGCTGGTGGTGCATGGCCGCACCAAAGAAGACGGCTACAAAGCCGAGCGCATAAACTGGCATGCGATCGGCGAGATCCGCAAACGCCTCTCTATTCCGGTGATCGCTAACGGCGAAATCTGGGACTACGAGAGCGCGCAGGCCTGTCTGCAGGCCACCGGCTGCGATGCGGTAATGATCGGTCGCGGCGCCCTGAATGTGCCCAACCTCAGTCGGGTGGTGAAATATAACGAGCCGCGAATGCCGTGGGCAGACGTCGTCACGCTGCTGCAAAAATACAGCCGTCTGGAAAAGCAGGGCGATACCGGTTTGTATCACGTCGCGCGTGTTAAACAGTGGCTGAGTTATTTACGCAAAGAGTATGATGAAGCGCTGGGGTTATTTCAGGAGATTCGTACTTTACAGACGTCGGCTGATATTGCCCGGGTAATTCAGTCGAAATAATAAGCGTTAAATTGCTCACACTTTTTTAAAACAGAAAACAGTTCAGGTTTTCAACGTGGCGCGACGGTGTTAAGGTGCCACTGTTTTCAACGCAGGATTGTTACTGGTTAACAGGCAAAACCTAAGCGTTTCACAGCATTTTCGCTGTGGAGCGCTTAGGTTTTTTTTTGCCTGTCGTTTACGCAGGAGAGACATTTGGCTTAGCGCTTTTTAATGATTTTAAAAAATGAATTATCGACAGGAAATAGAAAAATTTCCTGCGGCCGGTTACGCACTCAATACTCAATCACAGGTTGTTATCATGGCATATAAAAATAAACTCTATGCGTTCGCCTTATTGGCGATATCCCCGCTGTCGATGGCGCAAGACTGGAACGGTACGGTACTAGGTTTTGAGGCTCCACCGGCGCCGCTTCTCGGCAATATGCTCGGTGTGCGTAAAATTCTCAACGATAACGGCTTTACGTACAATCTCGGCTATTTGAATGAGATCGGCTGGAACGGCGGCGGTGGCTATAACCACGACTCCCACGTGGCCTATATTGACCAGTTCGCGCTGACCTTCAACCAGGACCTGGAGCGCTGGACCGGTATCCCGGACGCGCGTATCGAGGGAAACATCGTTAACCGCAACCACAATGACGATCTCACCACCAAACGCGTGCAGGATCCGCGCGTCAACTTCAACGATCTGACCCAGGAGAGCTGGGGCGGGCAGTCGATTACCCGTCTGGGCTGGCTGACCTTTGCCCGCAGCTTTGACGACCGGCGTCTGACCTGGCGCATAGGGATGATGAACAAGGTACAGACCTTCGATCAAATTATCCCCTGTGATTTCCAGCTGCTGTCCCAGTGCGGCGGAAAGTCCGCCAACTCGCTGACCTGGAACAACTGGAACGTGCACACCTGGGGCACCACGCTTGCCTATAAACTCACGCCGACGCTGACCTTAAAAGGCGGCGTGATGGAGCAGAATCCGCAGGCCGCCAGCCGCAGCCATGCGTGGAGCTGGTCGACGAAGGGCAGCAAAGGGATCTTACTGCCGGTTGAAATCGAAGCGCGTCCGCTGATTAACGGCCTGCCGGGCGCGTACAACCTGGGCGTGGTGTTTACCAACGCGCCGCAAACCGATCTCTATCGCGGCAAATCGGGTGGTGCGGGGGCGACGGACCCGGACGGATTCGATACGCACAGCCGGACCTGGTTTATGTACGCCGGACTGAACCAGCAGCTAACGCAGCATCAGGACGATCCGAATCGCGGGTTGAGTACCTCGTTCAGCATGAGCCTTGCGGATCAGAGCAGTAACTACATGCACCAGGTATACGCCGCCTCGCTGCGCTACCGCGGGCTGTTTGATGCGCGACCGGAAGACTGGATTGGCTTTGGCTTAACCTGGATTGATATGAGCAGCCAGTACGCCCGCAACCAGCGTTATCTGAACAGCCTGAGCGGCGTTAGCGATTACAACAATCCTGCATATCACCCGGTGCCGGGCCATTCCCTGAACGGTGAGTTTTACTACCGTTTTCGTCCGGCGTCATGGCTAGAACTGCAGCCGGGCATTCAGTACTGGCACCATCCCGGTGGGGTCAGCCGCACCCAGGATGCCTGGGTCACCGAGCTGAAAACGGTGGTGACCTTCTGATATCACCGTAGCAAGTTCGATCCGCGTCACGTTTCTGACGCGTGACGCATTGAGGCTACGAATGAAACTGATAGAGTGCCAGAACTGGATTGTTACTGCTTAGGCAGGCAAAACCTGATTTTCTGGCATCTGCCGGAGGTCAGGTTTTTTTGTTTCTGGGGTTCCGATGAAAATCGCCAAGATACTCAATAATAACGTGGTGGTTGTTCAGGATGAGCGCGGGCGCGAACAGGTGGTGATGGGCCGTGGGCTGGCCTTTCAGAAGCGCGTCGGTGAAGCGCTGGATACCGCGTTGGTTGAAAAGGTGTTTGCGTTACAAAGCGATGAACTGGTGCGTCGGCTCGGAGAGCTGCTGAGTCAAATTCCGCTGGAGGTGATGACCACCTGCGACCGCATCATCGGGCTGGCGACGCAGCGGCTGGGCAAGCTGCAGGAGAGCTTGTATATCACCCTCACCGATCACTGCTACTTTGCTATTGAGCGGCAGAAGAACGGGCTGGCCATCAAAAACGTGCTGCTGTGGGATATTAAACGGCTGTATCCGAAGGAGTTCGAGTTAGGGCAGGAGGCGCGGGCCATTATCGCCAGACGCCTGAACGTCGAACTGGAGGAGGATGAGGCCGGTTTTATCGCGCTGCATCTGGTCACCGCGCAGCTGAACAGCGAAATGCCGGAGGTGATGCACGTGACGCGGGTGATGCAGGAGATCCTCCAGCTGGTGAAGTATCAGCTGCAGCTTGAGTATGACGAAGAGTCGCTCAGCTATCAGCGTTTTGTCACCCACCTGAAGTTTTTTGCCCAGCGGATGCTCACCCGCACCGTGGTGGAAGATGACGATGTCTCGCTGCATACTGCAGTAAAAGACAACTACGCGAAAGCGTGGAAATGCGCCGAGAAAATCGCCCAGCACCTGAACAAAAGCTATCAGCGTGAGCTGACAACAGAAGAAATTATGTTCCTCGCCATTCATATCGAGCGGGTGAGAAAAGAGGGGCGTTAAGCCTCAAAACAGGATTGTTACTGCATCACGCAGGCAAAACCTGAGCGCGGCCTTCGTCAGAAGGCCGTTCTCGGGTTTTTTTATTTTTGTACTCAGTCAACAGGTGCCTGCGGGCATCGGATGTAAGGAAATCGAGATGGAATACCAGGCTTTAGCGAAGGATATTCTCGGCCACGTTGGCGGAAAAGAGAACATCGTCAGTCTTGTGCACTGCGCGACCCGGCTTCGCTTCAAACTGAAAGAGAATCAACGGGCGGATGCGGAAGGGCTCAAGAAAAATCCGGGCGTAATCATGGTGGTCGAAAGCGGCGGCCAGTTTCAGGTGGTGATTGGCAACCACGTTCACGACGTCTGGCAGGCTGTCCGTAATGAAGCAGGCCTTACGGATGACGCCCCTGTTGTGGAAGAGAAGGGTGAAAAGGGGAACCTGCTGGGCCGCCTGATCGACATCGTCTCCGGGATCTTCACCCCGTTTATCGGCATTCTGGCCGCGTCCGGTATTCTGAAAGGGCTGCTGGCGCTGGCCGTGGTATGCGGCTGGCTCACGACCGGGAGCGGCACGTATAAAATCTGGTTTGCCGCCAGCGACGCGCTGTTCTTCTTCTTCCCGATGGTGCTGGGCTATACCGCCGGGAAAAAGTTCGGCGGCAACCCGTTTATTACCATGGTGATCGGTGGGGCGCTCACCCATCCGGTAATGATTGCGGCGTTTAACGCCAGCCAGCAGCCGGGCGCGGTGTCGGACGCCTTTTTGGGCATCCCTGTCACCTGGTTCAACTATAGCTCGTCGGTGATCCCGATTATTCTCGCCGCGTGGGTGAGCTGCTGGCTTGAAAAACAGAGCACCAGGCTGCTGCCTTCCTCGATGAAAAACTTCTTCGCGCCGCTGATCTGTCTGGGCGTAACCGTGCCGCTGACTTTCCTCGTGATCGGGCCGCTGGCGACCTGGCTGAGCCAGCTGCTGGCGAACGGCTATCAGAGTATTTACGTTCTGGCGCCGTGGCTGGCGGGTGCGGCGATGGGCGCGCTATGGCAGGTCTGCGTTATTTTTGGCCTGCACTGGGGGCTGGTGCCGCTGATGATTAACAACCTGGCGGTGCTGGGGCATGACTCCATGCTGCCCATGCTCTTGCCCGCGGTGTTTGGTCAGGTGGGGGCGGCGCTGGGTATTTTCCTGCGCACCCGCGATGCGCGTCAGAAAATGCTGGCCGGTTCATCCGTGACGGCAGGTATTTTCGGTATCACCGAACCCGCAGTGTATGGCGTAAACCTGCCGCTGCGCCGTCCGTTTATTTTCGGCTGCGTGGCGGGGGCTATCGGCGGGGCGATTGTCGGCTTTAGTGACACCCACGTTTACTCTTTCGGCTTCGCCAATATCTTTACTGTCGCCCAGATGATCCCGCCGGGCGGCGTGGACGCCACGCTGTGGGGCGGCATTATCGGTACGGTGGTGGCGCTGGTGCTGAGCTGCGGCCTGACGCTGGTCGCCGGTATGCCAGGAAACACCGCGACAGAAGGGGCGGTCTCCGCGGGTGAAAACGATGTGCTGGCACCGATGACCGGCACCGTTCTGGCGCTCGACCAGGTGCCGGATACCACCTTTGCCAGCGGCCTGCTGGGCAGCGGTGCCGCGATTATTCCCTCCGATAACAAAGTGGTTGCCCCGTTTGCCGGCGTGGTGGCCTCTCTTTTCCAGACCAAACACGCCATCGGCCTGCTTAGCGACAGCGGGATTGAAGTGTTAATCCACGTGGGTATCGACACCGTGAAGCTCGACGGCAGGCCGTTTACCGCCCACGTGAAGGTGGGTGACAAAGTACAGCCCGGCGATCTACTGCTGGAGTTTGACCGACAGGCGATTATCGATGCCGGATTCGACCTGGCGACCCCGATTATTATCAGTAACAGCGATGAGTATCGCGACGTGGTGACCGTGGCGGCAACGTCCGTCAGTGCCGGTGCGCCGTTACTCAGCGTAAGCCATCAATAACAGGAGAACGTGATGAAAACTTTCCCGGACGATTTTTTATGGGGCGGCGCGGTTGCCGCGAATCAGGTAGAGGGCGCGTATCTGGAAGAGGGAAAAGGGCTGTCCACCTCAGACGTTCAGCCGCGCGGTGTCTTTGGCCCGGTGGTTGAGCGCGTGGCGGGTGACAGCGGCATCAAGGATGTTGCCATCGACTTCTATCATCGCTATCCCGAAGACATCAAACTGTTCGCTGAGATGGGCTTTAGCTGCCTGCGCGTCTCCATTGCCTGGACCCGCATTTTTCCGAACGGCGATGAGCAGCAGCCTAACGAGGCGGGGCTGGCGTTTTACGACCGGCTGTTTGACGAGCTTGCTGTGCACAACATTACCCCGCTGGTGACGCTGTCGCATTACGAAATGCCGTGGGGGCTGGTGAAGCAGTACGGCGGGTGGGGCAGCCGCCAGACTATCGACTTCTTTGAACGCTATGCCCGTACCGTGTTCGTGCGCTACAAAGAGAAGGTGAAGCTTTGGCTGACCTTCAACGAGATCAATATGTCTCTCCACGCGCCGATGACCGGCGTGGGCCTGCCGGAAACCAGCAGCAAAGGTGAAGTGTATCAGGCAATCCACCACCAGCTGGTGGCCAGCGCGCTGGCGGTGAAGGCCTGCCACGAGATCGTTCCTGATGCCAGAATTGGCAACATGCTGCTGGGCGGCCTGATGTATCCGCTGACCTGCAAGCCGGAAGATGTTCTGAAGACGCTGCAGGAAAACCGCACCTGGCAGTTCTTTGGCGACGTGCAGTGCCGCGGCGCCTACCCGGGGTATATGCAGCGCTTCTTCCGCGACAGCGGTATTCAGCTTGAGGTCACGGACGCCGACCGCGAGGCGCTGAAATCGACCGTCGATTTTATCTCCTTCAGCTACTACATGACGGGCTGCGTTACCGCGGATGAAGCTCTCAACCAGCAGGCGCGCGGCAACATCCTGAGCATGGTGCCAAACCCGCATCTGGCAAGTTCCGAATGGGGCTGGCAGATTGACCCCATCGGCCTGCGTACCCTGTTAAACGTGCTCTGGGATCGCTATCAGAAGCCGTTGTTTATCGTGGAAAATGGCCTCGGGGCGAAGGATAAACCGGATGCGGACGGCGTGGTGCAGGATGACTATCGCATCAGCTACCTTAACGACCATCTGGTACAGGTGCGTGAGGCAATTGATGACGGCGTTGAGGTGATGGGATATACCAGCTGGGGGCCAATCGATCTGGTGAGCGCGTCTAAAGCTGAACTCTCTAAGCGCTACGGCTTTATTTACGTCGATCGCGATGACAGCGGAAAAGGCACGCTGGCGCGCAGCCGCAAAAAGAGTTTCTACTGGTATAAAGAGGTTATTGCTACGAAAGGGGCTTCGCTGAAAGCCTGATATCAAGGACGTTGCCCGGCGATGCGCCGGGCAAAGGAATCAGAAAATCATCTTGAATACACCGGTAACCACTAAGAGACCTATCAGAAATATAATCAAAATAACCCACAGTAATATTTTCATTCCCTTCTTCCGCTCATGTATGTCCTGAATAAGTGTAGCAGCGTATTTATGGTTGGCATGAATGTATTAAATTTAATCATTATTTTTAGGAATAAATTTCCGTGTATTAAGATGTATGACAATTTGCGGATTGCCACGCGTTACTAAAAAAATGAACGACACTGAGCGTAACGTGCGCCTTTATTTTTTGAGTTTATGGCGTCATGAAACGTTCTCTTATTTTTTCTCTGAGTGCTCCCTTCGTTTTTATTCTGGCAGCCTGTGCGCCTGAACATGCCACGGTATCTCCCATTAAAACGCAAACCGCTGCGGCGTCGGTGAATACGCAGCTTCGTCATACCGACTGGCCGAAAAATGAGTGGTGGAAAGAGTATAACAATCCCGAACTTAACGGGCTTATTGCGAAAGCATTAAGCGATGCGCCGGATATGCAGATTGCCCGTCAGCGCATTACGCTTGCCGAAGCCCAGGCCAAAGCCGTAATGGCAGCCGACGGTCCGCAGATTAATTTTTCCGCCGATGCGGAACGTCAGAAAATGTCCGCCGAAGGGCTGATGGGACCGTTTGCCTTTACCGACCCGGCTGCAGGCACCACCGGGCCGTGGTACACCAACGGCACCTTTGGCCTGACCGCAGGCTGGGATCTCGATCTGTGGGGAAAAAATCGCGCCCGGGTCGAGTCCCGGATTGGCAAAGTGAATGCGCAAAAAGCGGAGCTGGAGCAGACGCGTCAGCTGCTGGCCAGCAGCGTGGCGCGGCTTTACTGGGAATGGCAAACGCAGGCCGCCGTGGGGGAGGTCCTCGCGCAGATCAAACATGAGCAGGACAATATTATCGGGGCCGATCGCGAGCTGTATCAACACGGCATCACCTCCTCCGTTGAGGGCGTCGAAACGGATATCAACGCCAACAAAACCGAAGCGCAGCTGGCAGAAGTCAACGGGAAGATGAAAGCCGTTGAGGCGCGCCTGGTCGCGCTGACGAACGCCTCTTCCGTGACGCTGACGCGGCACGCCTTGCCGACGGTGGAAGCCTCGTTACCGTCGACGCTCGGCTATGAACTGCTGGCACGTCGTCCGGATCTTCAGGAGGCGCACTGGTATATCGAAGCCTCTATGAGCGAAGTGGAGGCTGCCCGAGCGGCTTTCTACCCTGACGTGAACCTGATGGCATTCTTACAGCAGGATGCCCTGCACCTGAGCGATCTGTTCCGCTCTTCCGCGCAGCAGATGGGCATGACCGCCGGGCTGACGCTGCCGATTTTCGACAGCGGCAGGCTGAACGCCAGCCTGGATATCGCACAGGCGCAGAATAATCTCTCGGTGGCGAACTACAACAAAGCGGTGGTCGAAGCCGTCAATCAGGTGGCACGTACGGCCAGTGAAGTCGAAACGCTGACGGCGAAGAACAGCCACCAGCAGCAGGTTGAAAAAGATGCGGCACGCGTTGTGGCGCTTGCCCAGGCGCGTTTCAGCGCGGGGATCGTTGCGGGCTCTCGGGTCAGTGAAGCCAGAATACCGGCCCTCAAAGAACACCTCGAAGGATTACTGTTAAAGGGGCAGTATGTCGACGCCACGCTGCAGCTGACCTCGGCGCTGGGCGGTGGCTATCATCATGGCTAAAAAAGGTCATTATCTATACTTACCTCTTTGCAGTTTTTCAGGAGGTGAGTATGACCAGAGTAGCGATTGTAACCGCATCGGATTCCGGGATCGGTAAAACCACGGTGCTGATGCTTGCAGAGCGCGGGTTTGATATTGGCGTCACCTGGCATTCGGATGAAAAAGGGGCGCTGGAAACCTGCCGCGAAGTTGAAGCGCAGGGGCAGCGCGCAGAGGCTATCCATCTTGACTTAAGCACACTACCGGAAGGCGCAGAGGCTATTGAAACGCTGATTGCGCGTTTTGGCCGGCTGGACGTGCTGGTCAATAATGCGGGTGCGATGACCAAAGCGCCGTTCCTTGAAATGCCGTTTGACGACTGGCGGAATATTTTCACCGTCGACGTGGACGGCGCGTTTCTCTGTTCACAAATTGCCGCCCGGCAGATGGTGAAGCAGGGGGAAGGGGGGCGAATTGTGAACATTACCTCGGTGCATGAGCACACGCCGCTGCCGGAGGCGAGCGCCTACACGGCGGCAAAACATGCGCTCGGCGGGTTAACCAAATCCATGGCGATGGAACTGGTTAAGCACAATATTCTGGTGAATGCCGTCGCGCCGGGTGCCATTGCCACGCCGATGAATGACATGGACGACGGCGAAGTGAAGGAAGGCTCAATGCCGGAAATACCGCTGGCAAGGCCGGGCCACACTAAAGAGATTGCCAGCCTGGTGGCGTGGCTTTGCGACAGCGACGCCAGCTATACCACAGGGCAATCGTTTATCGTCGACGGGGGCTTTATGCTGGCGAACCCGCAGTTTAAGCCGGAGGGGTAGTAACCTTTCTCCCTCTCCCTTGAGGGAGAGGGCTGGGGTGAGGGGAGGAGACCGCACTCACTCCTCATCCCGCGTCTTTTCCCGGTGCTTCAGCCACAGTCGAACCCCAATCACCGCCACAACCACCAGAATCAACCACGCCCAGTGCTTCAGGTGCTGGTCGAGATTATGCAGCCATGGCGCAATCACTTCGCCCCCTGCGTAACCGAGCGTCGTAAAGATCAGCGCCCAGGCAACCGCGCCCAAAATATTGAGCGGCAGAAAAATTTTTGGCGGCAGATGGCTGGCGCCAATCAGTATCGGCCCGATAATGCGAAAGCCATACATAAAGCGCGTGCCAATGACGAACAGATAGGGATGACGTTGAATGAGCCGCTGAGCGCGGCGGATTTTCTTTTGATGCTTTGCGAAGCGTTTAAGCAGCGTTGGCCCAAATCGCAGCCCCAGAAAGTAGAGCAGCTGATCGCCAATCATTCCACCCAGCGCGACCGCGGCAACGACCAGCGGGAACTTCAGTAACCCCTGATGCGCGGCGACGCCCCCTAACAGCGTGATGGTTTCACCTTCTGCCACGCTGCCGATGACCAGCGCGGCATAGCCATATTGCTCAATGAGTGCGTTAATATCCATTACGTAAATGTTATCTCCCTCAGCGTACCTCGTTTAATCATATACCCCGTGAATCAACAGCGGGGAAATCAACGGAAATTTCCCACTGTACATAAAATAATCTAAAGCCTGCATTATACTTAAGGTATCGCTGACGGGCCGACAACAAGGGGGCGCTATGAACCATGTCTGGGGACTTTTCTCCCATCCCGATCGTGAAATGCATGTCATTAAAAGTGAGAACGAAACGGTCTCGCATCATTACACGCACCATGTGCTGCTGATGGCTGCGGTGCCGGTAATATGCGCCTTTATCGGAACAACACAAATCGGCTGGAACTTCGGTGACGGCACCGTGGTTCAGCTTTCCTGGTTTACCGGGCTTTATCTGGCCATCGTTTTTTATGGCCTGATGCTGGCGGGTGTGGCGGTTATGGGGCGCGTCATACACTGGATGGCGCGTAACTATCCGCAGCGTCCATCGCTGGCGCACTGTATGGTCTTTGCCGGATATGTCGCGACCCCGCTGTTCTTAAGCGGTATTGTTGCGCTCTATCCACTGGTCTGGCTGTGCGCGCTGATCGGTACCATTGCCCTCTTTTACACCGGGTATCTGCTGTATCTGGGGGTTCCAACCTTCCTGAATATCAATAAAGAAGAAGGCCTGAGTTTTTCCAGTTCAACACTCGCCATTGGGGTGCTGGTGCTGGAGGCGCTACTGGCGCTGACGGTTATTCTTTGGGGTTACGGATACCGTCTCTTCTGAGTTCACTGCATTGCTGGCGTAAATGCCAGCAATGCAGCATCTGTTCACGATTATCCGCTAGCGACAATGCTCTGTGACCGCTATGATGCCGAAGCCAGCCTGTGTTTATCAGTTGATACAGGCGGTGTACGTCATGACGTGCGTGAATAATTATCAGAAGTCTCACCATGCAGAAATTCCGAGTCTCTTTACTTAGCCTGGCGCTGCTGCTGGGCGCGTCCGCTGCCGTGCCGGCCGTCGCCAAAACGCCCGCGGTGAGCGCCGCCGCTGCTCAACCGCAAATTGCGTCCGGCAGCGCGATGATTGTCGATCTCAACACCAATAAGGTGATTTACGCCAGCCATCCGGACCTGGTGCGCCCGATCGCCTCGATTACCAAATTAATGACCGCGATGGTGGTGCTTGATGCACATCTGCCGCTGGACGAAAAGCTAAAAGTAGATATCAGCCACACGCCGGAGATGAAAGGGATCTACTCCCGCGTGCGGCTGAACAGTGAAATCAGCCGTAAAAATATGCTGCTGCTGGCGCTAATGTCGTCTGAAAACCGCGCGGCGGCGAGCCTGGCGCACCACTATCCGGGCGGCTACGACGCCTTTATCCGCGCGATGAACGCAAAAGCCAAAGCGCTGGGGATGAACAATACGCACTACGTTGAACCGACGGGGCTGTCGATCAACAACGTCTCCACGGCGCGCGATCTGACGAAACTGCTGATTGCCAGCAAACAGTATCCGCTGATTGGTCAGCTCAGTACCACCCGTGAAGAGATGGCGACCTTTGCGAACCCGGCCTATACGCTGCCGTTCCGCAACACTAACCATCTGGTTTACCGCGATAACTGGAATATTCAGCTAACGAAAACCGGCTTTACCAACGCGGCAGGACACTGTCTGGTGATGCGCACCGTGTTTAACGGTAAGCCAGTGGCGCTGGTGGTGATGGATGCCTTCGGCAAATATACCCACTTCGCGGACGCGAGCCGCCTGCGCACCTGGATTGAAACCGGAAAAGTGCAGCCTGTACCGGCCGCGGCATTGACGTATAAAAAGCAGAAAGCCGAGCAGATGGCGACGGCGCAGAACGATTAATTTCCCTCTGCCCGCAGATGCCCTCACTCCGACCCTCTCCCTGTCGGAGAGGGAGAAAACACTAAAAACGGTAACCCAGGTTACCGTTTTGCGTTTATTCCGGCAGCGTCCAGTCACCATCGTTGAGCGGGCGCTGCATAATCACCGTATCCCGCCAGTCGCCTTTCTTATACCCCACGCTGCGCAGCTGACCGACAATCTCGAAGCCGTGCTTTTTATGCAGCCGCAACGAGCCGGCATTATTATTGCCATCTCCCACCACGGCAATCATCTGCCGCCACGGCCCTTGCTCGCAGCGTTCAATCAACGCATCCATCAGTGCCGAGCCAAAACCGCGCCCGGTGATGCTGGCATCAACGTAAATCGACTCTTCCAGGGTATAGCGGTAGGCGTGCCGTGGACGGTAAGGCGTGGCGTAGCAGTAGCCCACCACGATGCCGCGATACAGCGCGATAAGCCACGGTAAACCGTGCTCAGCCACGCTTTTCATACGATGTCGCATTTCGTCGATGGTGGGGGGGACTTCTTCAAACGACGCGCGCCCGTGAAGCACATGCCAGGCATAGATGGCGGCAATAGCATGCACATCATCGGGAAGGGCGTCGCGCACTTCCAGTTCGGTCTCGGATAAAACATCAACAGCCGACATGATGTGCCTGCTCCTCGTTATAGAAAGCCGGAGAAACGTTTCTCCGGCGATAAGCAGTTACTCTATTACGATTAAGGAGCGCTTAACAATCTCTCAAATTTGGCTGTAGGAATTAATCAGACGTTTGCGTTATGCGCTGCTCCGCGTCTGCGCTCTCTTTCCAGTATTTCTTCCGCGTTGTTTTACCAATGCCGGGATTCATGCTGTTTGTAGGGTCATTCTCGCGATAAAACTGCTTAAGTGCGTCAGGGGCTTCATAAAGATGTCCGACGTTATGTTCCGCAGGATATTGTGCGCCGCGTTCACGCAGAAGGGCGAGCATCTGCTCCTTCAGTTCGTGTGCGTCGACCCCTTTTTTGACAATGTAATCCTGATGGAAGACATAACACATAAAGTGGCCGTAATAGAGCTTGTGCACCAGCTTGCTGTCGATTTCCGGCGGGAGATGCTCGAACCAGTCGGTGTCGTTACGTCGCAGTGCGATATCCAGCGCCAGAATATCTTCCACTTCTTCGGAATGCACCGCCTGGTAACGGATGGCTGCGCCTGCGGCGGCAAAACGGTGCAGGAAGGCTTTGCTGCCCTCTTCAGGCGTACAGGCAAAGAAATCCCCTTCGGCGGTTTTGAAGTATTCGGTCAGCCAGGACTGCGCTTCGGCAATCCCGTCCCCGGCCATTTTCAGCAGCAGGTGATGTTCGTACTTGTCGCGCCAGGTTTTCATTCTCTCCGGTAAATGCGCCGGGAAAACGTTGCCCAGCTTCTGCATAAAGCGGTCGGTGAAGTGGGGTTTAAACAGCGACACTTTCTCCAGCATCGCATCGGTGCGGCCCTTCATGGTGAAGAAGAACGGCATTTTGTCGGTGCCGAGCTTGTCGATCATCAGGAAGGTATCTTTGCCGTAACGTTCGGCGATGTCGTAAATGTCCCGGTGCATGTACTCGCCCGCCACCGGAAGATTGCTGAATTCGCCCAGAATATGACGGCGGATTTCCGTCAGAACCTCAGGCTGATTGGTACCGATGTAAAATACCTGCTGCTTTTTCTCTGCCGGGAAGGTATCCAGACGCACAGCAAAAACGGCAAGCTTCCCGGCGCAGCCGGAGGATTCAAACAGGCGGTCCGGGTCGGCGTTGTAGCGCGCCGGCGTATCGGCGTCGATATCCCGGACGCGGGTCACGTAGTCGTGATCGTGCGCATGACGGCCGTCGTGCTGCACGTCTTCGTCCTTCACGCGATCGTCGTCAAGCTTGCTGAGGATCTGTTCTGGCGTCACGCCGAGATCGATTCCCAGATGGTTCACCAGCGTCAGCTTGCCGTTTTCGTCAATACGGGCAAACAGCGACATCTCGGTATACGCCGGGCCGCGCTGCACCAGCGAGCCGCCGGAGTTATTGCAGATCCCGCCGACCACCGAGGCGCCAATGCAGGAGGAGCCAATCACCGAGTGCGGTTCGCGGCCCAGCGGCTTAAGCGCTTTTTCGAGGGAGTAAAGCGTGGTGCCGGGGAACGCGAGCACCTGCTCGCCCTTGTCCAGCAGGTGCAGCTTGTCGAGACGCAGGGTACTGATAATCACGATGTCACGATCGTAATCGTTGCCGTTCGGCGTGGAGCCTTCGGTCAGGCCGGTGTTGGCCGCCTGCATTAAAATAATCTTGTCGGCCGCGACGCAGGCGCTCAGCACGCGCCACAGTTCCAGCAGCGTGCCGGGGAAAACCACCGCCAGCGCCTCGCCCTGACCGGAGCGGAAGCCCTTGCGGTAGCGGGCGGTTTTAGCCGGGTCGGTAAGCAGGTGAGAGGAGCCAACCAGGCGCGACAGTTCGTTAATAAATGCTTTGTTATCGTCAGTTCGAACAGAAGACATCTTCCACTCCTTGTGGTGGGGCAAATTTCTCGCTGTAAAGCATAGCGCGATTAACTGTTAAGCGGTCGAGTATTCACGAGAAAAATCAGAGAATAACCCTGCAACGTTCAGAGGGTTTGTGGCACACTGCGCTTTTCGCACGGTATGGCCGAGATCGTCCGGCGGTTATTGATGAGAGAGTAAAACGACATGAAATGGCTATGTTCTGTAGGTGTCGCCGTCAGCCTGGCGCTGCAACCTGCGCTGGCAGAGGATTTGTTTGGCAATCACCCGCTCACGCCTGAAGCGCGGGATGCGTTTGTCACGGAATTGCTCAAGAAAATGACGGTCGATGAGAAAATCGGCCAGCTGCGTCTGATCAGCGTCGGCCCGGATAACCCGAAAGAGGCCATCCGCGAGATGATCAAAGACGGGCAGGTAGGGGCCATCTTTAATACCGTCACCCGCCAGGATATCCGCAAGATGCAGGATCAGGTGATGGATCTCAGCCGCCTGAAGATTCCGCTGTTCTTCGCCTATGACGTGGTGCACGGCCAGCGTACCGTCTTCCCGATTAGCCTCGGCTTAGCGTCTTCCTTTAACCTCGACGCGGTGAAAACCGTCGGGCGCGTGTCGGCTTATGAAGCGGCGGACGACGGCCTGAACATGACCTGGGCGCCCATGGTGGACGTTTCGCGCGATCCGCGCTGGGGCCGCGGCTCGGAAGGCTTTGGTGAAGATACGTACTTAACCTCCACGATGGGTAAAACCATGGTGGAAGCGATGCAGGGTAAAAGCCCGGCGGACCGCTACTCGGTGATGACCAGCGTCAAACACTTTGCGGCCTATGGCGCGGTTGAAGGTGGGAAAGAGTACAACACCGTCGACATGAGCCCGCAGCGCCTGTTCAACGACTACATGCCGCCGTACAAGGCAGGGCTGGATGCGGGCAGCGGCGCGGTGATGGTAGCGTTGAACTCGCTGAACGGCACGCCTGCGACGTCCGATTCCTGGCTGCTGAAAGACGTGCTGCGCGACCAGTGGGGCTTTAAGGGCATCACCGTATCCGACCACGGCGCGATTAAAGAGCTGATCAAACACGGCACCGCCTCCGATCCGGAAGACGCGGTGCGCGTCGCGCTCAAGTCCGGCATCAACATGAGCATGAGCGACGAGTACTACAGCAAATACCTGCCGGGGCTGGTGAAGAGCGGCAAGGTAACGATGGCGGAGCTGGACGATGCAGCGCGCCACGTGCTGAACGTGAAATACGACATGGGGCTGTTTAACGATCCGTACAGCCACCTGGGCCCGAAAGACTCTGACCCGGCAGATACCAACGCTGAAAGCCGCCTGCACCGCAAAGAGGCGCGTGACGTCGCGCGCGAAAGCCTGGTGCTGCTGAAGAACCGCCTCGACACGCTGCCGCTGAAAAAATCCGGCACCATTGCCGTGGTGGGCCCGCTGGCCGACAGCAAGCGCGACGTGATGGGTAGCTGGTCTGCCGCGGGCGTGGCTGACCAGTCCGTGACCGTGCTGACCGGTATCAAGAGTGCCGTCGGTGAAAATGCCAAAGTGGTCTATGCCAAAGGGGCGAACGTCACCAACGATAAAGACATCGTGACCTTCCTCAACCAGTACGAGGAAGCGGTGAAGGTCGATCCGCGCACGCCGAAGGAGATGATTGACGAGGCGGTGAACGCCGCGAAGCAGTCTGACGTCGTGGTCGCGGTCGTGGGGGAAGCGCAGGGTATGGCGCACGAAGCCTCCAGCCGTACCGATATCACGATTCCACAGAGCCAGCGCGATCTGATCGCTGCTCTGAAAGCGACCGGCAAGCCGCTGGTGCTGGTGCTGATGAACGGTCGCCCGCTGGCGCTGGTGAAAGAAGACCAGCAGGCTGACGCCATTCTGGAAACGTGGTTCGCCGGTACCGAAGGCGGTAACGCCATCGCCGACGTGCTGTTTGGTGATTACAACCCGTCGGGCAAGCTGCCGATGTCCTTCCCGCGCTCCGTCGGGCAGATCCCGGTTTACTACAGCCACCTGAACACCGGTCGTCCGTACAATGCCGACAAGCCGAACAAGTACACGTCTCGTTACTTCGACGAAGCTAACGGCCCGCTGTATCCGTTTGGTTACGGCCTGAGCTACACCACCTTTAAGGTCTCTGACGTGAAAATGTCGGCGCCGACCCTGAAGCGTGACGGCAACGTTACCGCCAGCGTCGAGGTAACCAACACCGGCAAGCGCGAAGGGGCTACGGTGATTCAGATGTACGTTCAGGATGTTACCGCGTCGATGAGCCGTCCGGTGAAGCAGCTGCGCGGCTTCGAGAAGGTCAACCTCAAGCCAGGGGAAACCAAAACCATCAGCTTCCCGATCGACGTGGATGCGCTGAAGTTCTGGAACCAGCAGATGAAATATGATGCGGAACCAGGCAAATTTAACGTCTTTATCGGCGTGGACTCCGCCCGCGTGAATAAAGGCGAGTTCGAGCTGCTGTAACCTTTCCCTCCTTTGCCTCCCCCCGTCCTGCGGGGGAGGCGTCTTACCTTATGCTAAAAAGGCATTTTGACGGTTAATTCCGCCGTTTTAAGCTACGCTTTTCTCTCAAGCCTCTGAAAAAGGCAGCAAAAAAATGAGGATAGCGGAATGACGATTGCAAAGGGGATGTTGGGATCTGCGGTGTTACTGGCGGCGCTGAGCCTGCCGTTACAGGCGGCGGAGCCGGTAAAAGTGGGCTCAAAGATCGATACCGAAGGCGCGCTGCTCGGCAATATTATTTTGCAGGTGCTGGAAAGTCACGGCGTGAAAACGGTCAATAAAGTCCAGCTCGGCACCACGCCCGTCGTGCGCGGCGCGATTACCTCCGGCGAGCTGGATATCTACCCGGAATACACCGGCAACGGCGCATTCTTCTTCAAAGATGAAAACGATCCTGCCTGGAAAAACGCCAAGGCCGGGTATGAGAAAGTCAAAAAACTCGACGCGGAACAGAACAAGCTGGTCTGGCTGACCCCGGCACCGGCCAACAACACCTGGACTATCGCCGTGCGCAAGGACGTGGCGGAGAAAGGGAAGCTGACTTCTCTGGCGGATCTCAGCCGCTACCTGAAAGAGAAGGGCGACTTTAAGCTGGCTGCGTCCGCGGAGTTTATCGAGCGTCCCGACGCGCTTCCTGCGTTCGAAAAAGCCTACGACTTCAAGCTCGACCAGGCTCAGCTGCTCTCGCTGGCGGGCGGGGACACGGCGGTAACCATCAAAGCGGCGGCGCAGCAAACCTCCGGCGTTAACGCGGCAATGGCCTACGGCACCGACGGCCCGGTGGCGGCGCTCGGCCTGCAAACCCTGACCGATCCTAAAGGCGTACAGCCGATTTACGCTCCGACCCCGGTCGTGCGTGAGGCGGTACTGAAAGCCTATCCGGAGATTGCCGAATGGCTCAAACCGGTTTTCGAAAAGCTTGATGAAAAAACGCTGCAGCAGCTGAATGCCAGCATTGCCGTCGAGGGGCTGGATGCCAAAAAAGTGGCCGCCGACTTCCTGAAACAACAAGGGCTTGTGAAGTAACGGGAAAGGGCTGTGCCAATAAAATGTCATAACCGCGTCCTGCTGCTGCTGGCCTGCGTGGCCATCGCGGCGGTCGCGTTACCGTTTGTCAACGTTGCCCCAAACCGCCTGATGTCGGGGGAGGGCAAAGCGCTCTGGCAGGTCTGGTCGTTTACGCCGGCGTGGCTTGTGGCGTCGCTGAGCGCGTGGGTGATCCTGTCGCTCTGGCAGGGACGCCCGGCGCAGTGGCTGACGCTGCTCCTCTCTGAAGGGCTGTTTATCCTCCTGTTCTGGAGCGCCGGACTGGCGGCGACGCATATGGCATCGGCGGAAAGTCCGCTGGCGAGAACCACTATCGGCAGCGGCCTGTGGCTGTGGCTGGCGCTATGTCTGCTGGCCTGCAGCGATGCCATTCGTCGACTCATCGCCAGCGCGGTCTGGCGCTGGATGCTCAATGCGCAGATATGGTGTATTCCATTGTTCCTGCTGTTCAGCGGTGAGCTGAACAACCTCTCGCTGCTAAAAGAGTACGCCAACCGTCAGGAGGTGTTTGATGATGCCCTCGCGCAGCACCTGACGATCCTCCTCGGTACGCTCGTTCCGGCGCTTCTGGTTGGGATCCCCCTTGGCATGTGGTGCTATCGCCATCCTTCACGCCAGGGCGGGGTTTTTACAGTGCTCAATGTTATCCAGACCATTCCATCCGTTGCGCTGTTTGGCCTGCTGATTGCGCCGCTGGCCGGGTTGGTGAAGTCATTTCCTGTGCTGGGAACGCTCGGTATTGCCGGAACGGGGTTAACGCCCGCCCTAATCGCGCTGGTGCTGTATGCGCTGCTGCCGCTGGTGCGCGGCGTGGTCGCGGGCTTAGGTCAGGTCGCACCTGACGTGCTGGAAAGCGCCCATGCGATGGGAATGAGCGCCCGGCAGTGTTTCTGGAAGATTCAGCTCCCGCTGGCGCTGCCCCTGCTGCTGCGCAGCCTGCGTGTGGTGGCGGTTCAAACCGTCGGCATGGCGGTGATTGCGGCGCTGATTGGCGCGGGTGGCTTTGGCGCGCTGGTGTTCCAGGGGCTGCTGAGCAGTGCTCTGGATCTGGTGCTATTGGGCGTGGTGCCCACGATCGCGCTGGCGGTTGTCGTCGACGCGCTGTTTGCCTTATGGCTCGCGCTGCTCGGGAGAAGAGCCAATGATTGAATTTCATGATGTCAGTAAAACCTTTGCCGGTCGCCCGGCGGCGAGCCATCTGAACCTGAACTTTGCCGAGGGGGCTTTCTCCGTGCTAATTGGCACCTCGGGCTCGGGAAAATCCACCACGCTGAAGATGATCAACCGTCTGGTTGAGCATGACAGCGGGCTGATTCGCTTTGCCGGAGAAGAGATCCGCAGCCTGCCGGTGCTGGAGCTGCGCCGTCGGATGGGCTATGCCATTCAGTCTATCGGCCTGTTTCCCCACTGGACGGTGGCGCAGAACATCGCCACCGTGCTGCAGCTGGAGAAGTGGTCGCGGGCGAAAATCGCTGACCGGGTGGATGAACTAATGTCCCTGCTGGGTTTAGAGCCCGCGCTGCGCGATCGCTATCCGCACCAGCTTTCCGGCGGGCAGCAGCAGCGCGTGGGCGTGGCGCGCGCGCTGGCGGCCAACCCGCAGGTACTGCTAATGGATGAACCCTTCGGCGCGCTGGACCCGGTCACGCGCGGGGCGCTGCAGGCGGAGATGACCCGCATCCACCGCATTCTCGGACGCACGATCGTTCTCGTGACGCACGATATTGATGAAGCCCTGCGCCTGGCCGACCATCTGGTGCTGATGGATCATGGCGAAGTGGTGCAGCAGGGCTCGCCGCTTGAGCTGTTAACCTGGCCGAAGAACGACTTTGTGCGCGAGTTTTTTGGCCGCAGCGAGCTGGGCGTCAGGCTTCTCTCCCTGCGGACGGTCAGCGACTATATGCGCCGGGAAGAGGTGCCGGTGAGCGGCGAACCGCTGCAGGCGCAGATGAGCCTGCGGGATGCCCTCTCCGCGTTTGTCGCGCGACAGTGCGAGGTATTGCCCGTCTCGGATGACCGGGGGGCGCCGTGCGGAACCTTACATTTTCGCGATCTGCTGGCCGGGGAGGTGACGCGTGAAGGCTCTGCGTGATCCGCTCCTCTGGCTGGTAGCGCTCTTTGTCGCCTTGCTGTTTCTGATGCCCCACAGCGCGGCGCTGTTTAACAGCCTTTTTCCCGGGCTGCCTCGGCCGGTGTATCAGCAGGAGAGCTTTATTAATCTCGCCCTGGCGCATCTCTGGCTGGTGGCGCTCTCCAGTGCCATCGCGGTTGTGCTGGGCGTGGGGGCGGGCATCGCGGTCACGCGGCCTGCGGGCCGGGAGTTTCGCCCGCTGGTGGAGACGATTGCGGCCATTGGTCAGACGTTTCCCCCGGTGGCGGTGCTGGCGATAGCGGTTCCGGTGATGGGCTTTGGTCAGCAGCCGGCGATCATTGCGCTGATTCTATACGGCGTATTGCCGGTGCTGCAGGGCACGCTGGCGGGCCTCGCGGCGGTACCGGCGTCAGTGCTGAGCGTGGCAGAAGGGATGGGGATGAGTCGCGGCCAGCGGCTGCGCAAGGTTGAACTGCCGCTTGCGGCGCCGGTTATTATTGCCGGGATCCGCACGTCGGTCATCATTAACATCGGGACGGCGACCATTGCGTCGACGGTCGGTGCCAATACGCTGGGAACGCCGATCATTATCGGCCTGAGCGGGTTTAATACGGCTTATATTGTGCAGGGGGCGGTGCTGGTCGCGCTGGCGGCCATCGTCGTCGATCGCCTTTTTGAGCGGCTGACGCTGTACCTCAGCCGACACCGCCGCGAACAATAAACGAGTACCCTGCCAGCATCACGCCGCCGATACCGCTCACGGCCATCAGGACAAAAAGGGTAATAATGGCCAGTTTGGTTGCCTTCATCATGTGCTCCTGTTGTTAACGGAACAATTATACGGTGAAGCGCAGCTGTTAATGAACCATTAAATGCCGTTATGGCTCATCCGGCCCAAGGGAATAAACCGGGTAACCATTTTCTCGCCATTCCATCAGAAGCTGCTGCTGCGTGGCGGACGGCACTTCGCCACACCAGACCAGCAGGGTCTGGCCGTCGAAAAACTCAGGCTTAAGCTGAGCCAGCGAGTGCGCCAGAACATCCACGCGCCAGCCCTTCTGGGTAGCAATCCACGCTTCCAGCCACAGGCGGGTGGTATCGTGCACGTTCCAGCCGACTACCAGCGCATCTTTTCCGGCTTTGTTCTTCGCTGAGGCAAGGCAGACGGCAATATAGTTGATCAGCACCCCGTCGAGCATGCTGAGCAGCGCCTGCAGGGTGGACTGCTGGCACTGCAGGCGTCGACGGAGCGGAATGAAAAGATGGGAGATCAGCGTCTGTGCCGGATAGTCGCGGCCCTGCTCTTTTATCCATGCGCGCAGGCGCTGAAGATTGCCTGCCTGCAGGAGCCGCAGCAGGGTTTCCTGTTGTTCGCGCCAGAGGTGCTGCGTGTCCGGGTCGTCATGGCTCAGCAGGGACTTCACTTTGCCGACCTGCACCCCGTTGTCGATCCAGCTCTTAATCTCGCGGATCCGGTCTATATCGGCATCATTAAAAAGTCGATGCCCGCCGTCTGTCCTTTGCGGTTTGAGCAATCCATACCGTCGCTGCCACGCCCTTAGGGTAACGGGATTGATATCACAAAGGAGTGCCACTTCACCTATCGTGTAAAACGCCATATTCGCCCCCTGGCTTACGCGTTCCCAGCTTAACTGTAGACCCACTTTTGCGAACCAGGAAGGGTTGATTGATTTTTGAACAAACAATGCGAAGCATGCACGATATTCAGAAAAAGGTGTGATAACGGACACGATTTTGTGCTTTTTTGGAATGCTTCAAAGAAAGTAACCCCGCATCAGTGTATGTTACGCGTTTTTAGCGTGTGCGGTTTTGAGTATGTACGAGTTTAATCTGGTGCTGCTGTTGCTTCAGCAGATGTGCGTGTTTCTTGTCATTGCCTGGCTGATGAGCAAAACGCGCCTGTTTATCCCGCTGATGCAGGTCACCGTTCGTCTGCCGCACAAGTTCCTCTGTTACGTCGTATTTTCCATATTCTGCATTATGGGGACCTGGTTTGGTCTTCATATCGAAGATTCTATTGCCAATACGCGCGCGATTGGCGCGGTGATGGGCGGGCTGCTGGGCGGTCCCGTCGTCGGTGGCCTTGTCGGTTTAACCGGAGGACTGCATCGCTATTCCATGGGAGGGATGACGGCGCTGAGCTGCATGATCTCCACGATCGTGGAAGGGCTGCTCGGCGGCCTGGTGCACAGCTATATGATTAAGCGCGGCCGTCCGGATAAAGTCTTCAGCCCGCTCACCGCCGGAGCCATTACCTTTGTGGCCGAAATGGCGCAGATGGCGATCATTCTGCTCATTGCCCGTCCGTTTGAAGATGCGCTGCACCTGGTAAGCAGCATTGCCGCCCCGATGATGGTGACTAACACCGTGGGGGCGGCGCTGTTTATGCGCATTCTGCTCGACAAGCGCGCTATGTTTGAGAAGTACACCTCGGCGTTTTCCGCCACGGCGCTGAAGGTCGCCGCCTCGACCGAAGGGATCTTGCGCCAGGGGTTTAACGAAGAGAACAGCATGAAAGTGGCGCAGGTGCTCTACAAGGAGCTGGATATCGGCGCGGTGGCCATCACCGACCGCGAGCGGCTGCTGGCCTTTACCGGCACCGGGGACGATCACCATCTGCCGGGCAAACCGATCTCTTCAGCCTACACGCTGCGCGCCATTGAAACCGGCGAGGTGGTGTATGCCGACGGCAACGAAGTGCCTTACCGCTGTTCGCTGCATCCGCAGTGCAAGCTGGGCTCCACGCTGGTGATTCCGCTGCGCGGCGAGAATCAGCGGGTGATGGGGACCATCAAGCTGTATGAGGCGAAAAACCGTCTTTTCAGCTCGATCAACCGCACGCTGGGGGAGGGGATAGCCCAGCTGCTGTCCGCACAAATCCTCGCCGGACAGTATGAGCGGCAGAAAGCCCTGCTGACGCAGTCTGAGATCAAACTGCTGCATGCCCAGGTCAATCCGCATTTCCTGTTCAACGCCCTCAATACGCTTAAAGCGGTGATCCGCCGCGACAGCGATCAGGCCGCGCAGCTGGTGCAGTTTCTGTCGACCTTTTTCCGCAAGAACCTGAAGCGGCCGTCTGAGATCGTGACCCTCGCCGACGAGATTGAGCACGTGAACGCCTATCTGCAGATTGAGCAGGCGCGTTTCCAGTCGCGCCTGCAGGTGACGCTCTCCGTGCCGGACGAGCTGGCGTATCAGCACCTCCCGGCTTTTACCCTGCAGCCTATTGTCGAAAACGCCATTAAGCACGGCACGTCACAGCTTCTGGGTACAGGGGAGATAACCATTGCCGCCAGCCGTTTTAACCACCATCTGGTGCTGGATATTGAAGATAATGCCGGGCTTTACCAGCCTTCCGCCTCCGGCGGTTTAGGGATGAGCCTGGTGGATAAACGCCTGCGTGCCCATTTTGGCGATGACTGTGGCATAACCGTCGCCTGCGAGCCCGACCGATTTACCCGTATTACCGTACGACTGCCGCTGGAGGAAAACGCATGTTAAGAGTGCTGATTGTGGATGATGAGCCGCTGGCACGGGAAAACCTGCGCGTTCTGCTGCAGGAGCAGCCGGATATTGAAATTGTGGGTGAGTGCGCCAACGCCATTGAGGCCATCGGCGCGGTGCACAAGCTGCGCCCGGACGTGCTGTTCCTTGATATTCAGATGCCCCGCATCAGCGGTCTGGAGATGGTCGGCATGCTCGACCCGGAACATCGTCCCTACATCGTGTTTCTGACGGCGTTCGACGAATATGCCGTTAAGGCCTTTGAGGAGCACGCGTTTGACTATCTGCTCAAGCCGATCGAAGAGAAGCGCCTTGAAAAAACGCTCACCCGTTTACGCCAGGAAAGAACCGTACAGGACGTCACGCTGCTGCCGGAGAACCAGCAGCCGCTGAAGTTTATCCCCTGCACCGGGCACAGCCGGATCTATCTTCTGCAGATGGATGATGTGGCGTTCGTCAGCAGCCGCCTGAGCGGGGTGTTTGTCACCAGCGCGGAAGGGAACGAAGGATTTACCGAGCTGACCCTGCGCACGCTCGAGAGCCGCACGCCGCTGATCCGCTGCCACCGCCAGTATCTGGTGAACATGGCGCACCTGAAGGAGATCCGCCTGGAAGATAACGGCCAGGCCGAGCTGGTGCTGCGTGCCGGGCAAACGGTACCCGTCAGCCGCCGCTACCTGAAGAGTTTGAAAGAGGCGATTGGGCTGTAAAGCTGGTACACTGCGCGCCATTGCATCATCGACATTCGAAGGCTCTATGCTAAGTAACGATATTCTCCGTAGCCTGCGCTACACCCTGAAAGCGAACAATAACGACATGGTGCGCATTCTTGCGCTGTCCGATATGGAATCCACGTCTGCGGGTTTTGACACGTGGATGACCAAAGAAGACGAAGAGGGCTTTGTCCGCTGCCCTGATATCATTCTGTCGGGTTTCCTGAACGGCCTGATTTACGATAAGCGTGGCAAAGATCCTGCCGCGCCAGAGCTGGCGCTGGAGCGTCGCGTGAACAATAACACGGTGCTGAAAAAGCTGCGTATCGCGTTCTCGCTGAAAACGGACGATATCGTGGCGATCATGACCGAGCAAAAATTCCGCGTATCCGTGCCGGAAGTCACCGCCATGATGCGCGCGCCGGATCATAAAAACTACCGCGAGTGCGGCGACCAGTTCCTGCGTAATTTCCTGCGCGGGCTGACCCATCGGGTGCATCACCCTAAACCATAAAAAAAGCCGGAGATAATCTCCGGCTTTTTTGTTATTTCACCTGCTGACCCGGCTTCGCGCCTTCGTCAGGGCTTAACAGGAAGATATCTTTCCCGCCAGGGCCTGCGGCCATCACCATCCCTTCAGAGATGCCGAAGCGCATTTTGCGCGGCGCCAGGTTCGCCACCATCACGGTTTGACGGCCAATCAGCACTTGCGGGTCCGGATACGCAGAACGGATGCCGGAGAAGACGTTACGCTTCTCGCCGCCCAGATCCAGCGTCAGGCGCAGCAGCTTGTCAGAGCCTTCCACGAACTCCGCGTTCTCAATCAGCGCCACGCGCAGGTCGACTTTAGCGAAATCGTCGAAGGTAATGGTTTCCTGAATCGGATCGTCTGCCAGCGGGCCGGTAACCGGTGCCGCAGCCGCTTTAACCTCTTCTTTAGACGCTTCCACCAGGGCTTCAACCTGCTTCATCTCGATGCGGTTGTACAGCGCTTTAAAGGTGTTCACCTTGTGGCCGAGCAGCGGCTGCTGGATGGCATCCCAGGTCAGTTCGGTGTTCAGGAATGCTTCGGCACGGGCCGCCAGCTGTGGCAGAACCGGCTTCAGGTACGTCATCAGCACGCGGAACAGGTTGATGCCCATAGAGCAGATCGCCTGCAGATCGGCATCGCGACCTTCCTGTTTAGCGACAACCCACGGTGCCTGCTCGTCCACATAGCGGTTTGCCAGGTCGGCCAGCGCCATGATTTCGCGCACGGCTTTACCGAACTCACGAGTTTCCCACGCGTCGCCAATGGTAGCTGCCGCGTCGGTAAAGGTTTTGTACAGGGCAGGGTCAGCCAGTTCAGCCGCCATCACGCCGTCAAAGCGTTTGGCGATAAAGCCCGCGTTACGGGAGGCCAGGTTCACCACCTTGTTGACGATGTCCGCGTTCACGCGCTGCACGAAATCTTCCAGGTTCAGGTCGATATCGTCGATGCGGGAAGAGAGCTTCGCGGTGTAGTAGTAGCGCAGGCTGTCCGCATCGAAGTGGTTCAGCCAGGTGCTGGCTTTGATGAACGTACCGCGGGACTTGGACATCTTCGCGCCGTTCACCGTCACGTAGCCGTGTACGAACAGGTTGGTTGGCTTGCGGAAGTTGCTGCCTTCCAGCATGGCCGGCCAGAACAGGCTGTGGAAGTAAACGATGTCTTTACCGATGAAGTGGTACAGCTCTGCCGTGGAATCTTTCTTCCAGTATTCGTCGAAGCTCACGGTGTCGCCACGCTTGTCACACAGGTTCTTGAAGGAGCCCATGTAGCCGATTGGCGCGTCCAGCCAGACGTAGAAGTATTTGCCCGGCGCGTTCGGGATTTCAAAGCCGAAGTACGGCGCATCGCGGGAGATATCCCACTGCTGCAGGCCGGATTCGAACCACTCCTGCATTTTGTTCGCCACCTGCTCCTGCAGCGCGCCGCTGCGGGTCCACGCCTGCAGCATTTCGCTGAAGGACGGCAGGTCGAAGAAGAAATGCTCGGAGTCACGCATGACAGGCGTGGCGCCTGAAACCACGGATTTCGGCTCGATAAGCTCGGTCGGGCTGTAGGTTGCGCCGCACACTTCGCAGTTATCGCCGTACTGGTCCGGGGATTTACATTTCGGACAGGTGCCTTTGACGAAACGGTCCGGCAGGAACATGCCTTTTTCCGGATCGTACAGCTGAGAGATGGTGCGGTTTTTGATAAAACCATTCTCTTTCAGACGGGTGTAGATCAGCTCCGACAGCTCGCGGTTTTCGTCGCTGTGCGTGGAGTGATAGTTGTCATAGCTGATGTCAAAGCCAGCAAAATCAGTCTGATGCTCCTGACTCATTTCGGCAATCATCTGCTCCGGGGAGATCCCCAGCTGCTGCGCTTTCAGCATGATCGGCGTGCCGTGGGCATCGTCCGCACAGATGAAATTAACCTCGTGGCCGCGCATTCGCTGGTAACGGACCCAGACATCAGCCTGGATATGCTCCAGCATGTGGCCGAGGTGGATTGAGCCGTTGGCGTACGGCAGTGCGCACGTTACCAGAATTTTCTTCGCGACTTGAGTCATAGTAGGCATTACTTCTTTTAACTGTGAAAAGGGTTTTCGATATTACCAAAAGGGGCATTATTAAGTAAGCACAAACCACGGCCTTTCAGGTAAACTTGTTCATCTAAGGTCTTATTCACAAGAACAAAGGAGTCGGGATGAGTTCTCAATCCCAGGCCAAATCACCGGAAGCCTTACGAGCAATGGTCGCCGGGACGCTGGCTAACTTTCAGCATCCAACCCTGAAGCACAATCTCACTACGCTGAAAGCGTTACACCACGTTGCCTGGCTGGACGATACCCTGCACATTGAACTGCAGATGCCGTTCGTCTGGACCAGCGCCTTTGACGCACTGAAAGAGCAGACCAGCTCTGAGCTGCTGCGCATTACCGGCGCGAAGGCGATTGACTGGAAGCTGAGCCACAGCATCGCCACGCTGAAGCGCGTGAAAAACCAGCCTGGCGTGAACGGCGTGAAAAATATCATTGCCGTCAGCTCGGGTAAGGGTGGGGTAGGGAAATCCTCTACCGCCGTTAACCTGGCGCTCGCGCTGGCGGCGGAAGGGGCAAAGGTCGGCATTCTGGATGCGGATATCTACGGTCCGTCTATTCCGAACATGCTGGGTGCGGAAAACCAGCGTCCAACCTCGCCGGACGGCACCCACATGGCGCCAATCATGGCTCACGGTCTGGCGACCAACTCCATCGGTTATCTGGTGACTGACGATAACGCCATGGTCTGGCGCGGCCCGATGGCCAGCAAAGCGCTGCTGCAGATGCTGCAGGAAACGATGTGGCCGGATCTGGATTATCTGGTACTGGATATGCCGCCGGGCACCGGTGACATTCAGCTGACGCTGGCGCAAAACATTCCGGTCACGGGGGCCGTTGTGGTGACGACGCCGCAGGATATCGCGCTGATCGACGCCAAAAAAGGCATCGTAATGTTCGAGAAGGTGGAAGTGCCGGTGCTCGGTATCGTTGAGAACATGAGCATGCACATCTGCAGCAACTGCGGTCACCACGAACCTATCTTCGGTACCGGTGGCGCAGAAAAACTGGCCGCGAAGTATCACACCCAACTGCTTGGGCAGATGCCGCTGCACATTACCCTGCGTGAAGATTTGGACAGCGGAAAACCGACGGTCGTCAGCCGTCCGGACAGCGAATTTGCAGATATGTATCGCCAGCTGGCGGGACGCGTTGCGGCGCAGCTCTACTGGCAGGGCGAAGTGATCCCGGGCGAAATCGCGTTCCGCGCGGTGTAATTCCCCAGCGCTGGATTGCCGGGTGGCGGCTTCGTCTTACCCGGCCTACGAAATACGGTTTTGTAGGTCAGGTAAGCGAAGCGCCACCTGACTTACTCTAGCCGATAATGCATCAGATAGTACTCTCCGTCCGGAGAATCAC
The DNA here is from genome assembly GCF_027947695.1 of Enterobacter sp. PI-10. Taxonomy (NCBI): domain Bacteria; kingdom Pseudomonadati; phylum Pseudomonadota; class Gammaproteobacteria; order Enterobacterales; family Enterobacteriaceae; genus Enterobacter; species Enterobacter sp. PI-10. The sequence continues at coordinate 416,082 of NZ_JAJNOG010000003.1, forward strand.
CCGTCGCCTCAATGTGCCAGCCGTGCCGCTGGTAAAACGCAATAGCCCGCGCATTCTTCACCAGACACTTAAGCGAACCCGTACTGGTAAACGTTTTCTGCACGTGTTCAAGCAACTCATGCCCGACGCCGATGCTCTGATACTGCGGATCTACAAACAGGTTGTGCAGGAAATTATCGTTCGTCCAGACGGAAGCAAAACCCAGGCGATGGCCGTTCTGCGTGGCAACCCAAATCACTTCGTCACGCGTTACCGCGTCAAAGTCTTCAAGCTGCCAGTCTGAACCGTCCAGCCATGGCCAGGCTTCACGCCGGGCGTGGAGGAAAAGCGTGCGCAGGAAAGGGCGATCGCTTTCCTGCCAGGGGCGAATCAGGATGGTATTAGCGGTGATAGAAAATATCTCCATTGTAGGCTTTGTAGATTTTGCCATCCGCATCGCCGATCAGCACATAGTTCTCGCCCATGTAGGTCCAGTGGGTTCCGGCATCCGGAGCCGGCAGGTTACGCAGCTGGTACTGTTTGATGGTGTACTCCGGCGTTTGATACTGCGCCGGCGCCGTGTCGCCAATTTTGAATTTCGTGAAGTCAGCGATGAACTCTTGTTCTTCATAGGCCTTGATGCCGGATGCCGCTTGTGGTGCTGCATTCGCCGCGCTTGCCAGAGACATCACGACACCCAGAAGCAGCCATTTACACTTAGCCATTTTTTCTCCAGTTGAACGGTTTTTAAGTTTGATTTTGCCTGTCAACAATACGGCAACCTGCCTATTTTAAATATCAGACTATGGCTTGTTCGAAAAAAAATGTAACAAAAATGAACCTACCTGATAACCGTTTTCCGTTTGGTAAGCCTCATCGATGAAATGATCTTCACCAGCAAACAGACGCGACACTTCTTTACAGCATAGTGGTGTAATGCCCGCTAAGATGACCTCCGTTAAAACACGAGGTCACAATGGACAACCGCAAAATCAATCGACTGCGCCGCTGGGCGCGGGAAGGGATAATACTCGTTCTGCTGACGCTGGCCGTAGTGTGGGGTGTGGATCAATACCGAAAACCGATGCTCCCCGCCAGTTTTAGCGCAACACCGATGCAGAGCATCGACGGCAACATTCACGATATCGCGGCGCTCAGCCAGGAGCGCCCGCTGCTGATTTACGTCTGGGCGACCTGGTGCAGCATATGCCGTTATACGACGCCCTCGGTTAATCAACTGGCAGAAGAGGGAGGGAACGTGGTGAGTATCGCCATGCGCTCTGGTGACAATGCAAAGCTTGCGCGCTGGGTTGAAAAGAAACAGCTGAAAATGCCGGTGATTAACGATGCAAACGGTGCGCTGTCGCAGGCGTGGCAGGTGAGCGTGACGCCAACGCTGGTGGTTGTGTCGAAGGGGAACGTGGTGAGTACCACAACGGGCTGGACGAGCTACTGGGGATTGAAATTTAGGATGTGGTGGGCATGGCTGTAAAAATAACCCCTCTCCCGGCGGAAGAGGGGTGTTGTATTACTTAGCCAGAACTTCCTGCGCAGTGCGCTCAACCAGAGACAGCAGGATTTTGATATCTTCCAACGTCACGGTTGGGTTCAGCAGCGTCAGCTTCAGGCAGGTCACGCCGTTATGCTCGGTCACACCGACGTTCGCACGGCCGGATTCCAGCAGCGCGTCACCAATTTTCTGGTTCAGCAGGGCGATGCCCGCGTCATCCGTCTGCACCTGACCGCGGAAGCGGAACAGAACGCTTGCCAGCTGCGGCTGCATAACCAGTTCCAGCGCAGGCTGCGCTTTCACGTAGGCCGCAACCTGCTGCGCCAGGGTCACGCCGTGATCGATGATCGCCGCGTATTGCTCCTGACCCAGCGCTTCCAGGCTCATCCACAGCTTCAGCGCGTCGAAACGACGGGTGGTCTGCAGAGATTTGGACACCAGGTTAGGCACGCCCGCCTCTTCGTCGAACTCGGAGTTCAGGTAAGCCGCCTGATAGCGCATCAGCTCATAGTGACGCGCTTCTTTCAGCAGGAACGCGCCGCAGCTGATGGTCTGGAAGAACTGTTTGTGGAAGTCCAGGGTCACTGAATCCACCAGCTCAATGCCGTCAAGGTAGTGACGATACTGCTCAGACATCAGCAGCGCGCCGCCCCAGGCTGCATCAACGTGTACCCAGATGTTCTGCTTCGCAGCCAGTTCTGCAATCGCGCGCAGCGGGTCGATAGCACCGGCATCGGTGGTACCTGCCGTCGCGACGATCGCCAGAATCTGCTCGCCGTTCGCATTGCACTGTTCAATTTTCGCCGCCAGATCGGTCAGATCCATGCGGGAGAATTCGTCCGTTTTCACCTGCACCACGGACTGGTAGCCCAGGCCCATCAGCGCCATGTTTTTCTGCACGGAGAAGTGCGCGTTCTCGGAGCACAGTACGCGGATCTTACGCAGATCGCCCACCAGGCCGTCCTGCTGAACGGAATGACCCTGACGCGCAAAGAACGCATCGCGCGCCAGCATCAGGCCCATCAGGTTGCTCTGGGTACCGCCGCTGGTGAAGACACCCGCGTCGCCACCCTGATAACCCACGCGGGTACGCAGCCACTCGATCAGTTTGATCTCAATGATGGTTGCGGACGGGCTTTGATCCCAGGAGTCCATACTCTGGTTAGTGGCGTTGATCAGCACTTCCGCCGCCTGGCTTACGACCAGGCTTGGGCAGTGCAGGTGCGCCACACACTGCGGGTGATGAACGGACAGGCTGTCTTTCAGGAAGAACTCCACGGCGCGTTCAATCGCCGCTTCGTTGCCCAGCCCTTTCGGGTTGAAATCCAGCTTAATACGGTCGCGCAGTTCCGCGACCGTTTTGCCCTGGTACATCTCAGGCTGTTTCAGCCACTGCATCACAGCCTGAGTGCTTTGTTCAATCGCCTGCTGGTAAGCTTCAATGCTCTGCGCAGAGGAGAACAAAATTGGGTTTGAATCAGACATCGTAATCAACAACTCCGGTTACGCCGGGCGAACGCCCGCAGCAAGCAGTGCCTGCTCAAATTTATCCAGGAAGATCTTCAGCTCTTCATCGCTGATCAGCAGAGACGGCAGCAGACGCAGAACGATACCGTTACGACCACCGCGCTCCAGAATCAGACCGGCTTCGAAGCACTTCTTCTGAATCAGTGCAGACAGCTCGCCGTCGCCCGGGAAGCAGCCCATGTGGTCTGCGGCTTCGTGTGGCTTAACTATCTCAATACCGATCATCATGCCCAGACCGCGAACGTGGCCGATAACCGGGTAACGTTTCGCCATCTCTTTCAGCTGGCTTTTCAGCCATTCGCCTTGCGCAGCCACTTTGCCTGCGATGTTCTGGTCTTTCAGGATTTTCAGCGTCGTCAGACCGGTTGCCATCGCCAGCTGGTTGCCGCGGAAGGTACCGGTGTGGTGACCTGGGGCCCATGCGTCGAACTGCTTTTTGATGCCGAGCACGGCCAGCGGCAGACCGCCACCGACGGCTTTAGACATCACGATGATGTCTGGCTCGATGCCAGCGTGTTCGAAGGCGAAGAATTTACCGGTACGGGCAAAGCCAGCCTGAACTTCGTCGAGGATCAGCAGAATGCCGTGTTCCTGAGTCACTTTACGGATGCGCTGCAGCCACTCAGCCGGAGCCGGGTTCACGCCGCCTTCGCCCTGAACCGCTTCCAGGATCACAGCTGCAGGCTTACGCACGCCGCTTTCAACGTCGTTGATCAGGTTATCGAAGTAGTAAGTCAGCGCTTTCACGCCCGCTTCACCACCGATACCCAGCGGGCAGCGGTATTCGTGCGGGTAAGGCATGAACTGCACTTCTGGCATCATGCCGTCAACCGCTTCTTTCGGGGACAGGTTGCCGGTCACGGACAGTGCGCCGTGAGTCATGCCGTGGTAACCACCAGAGAAGCTGATGATACCGCTACGACCGGTCACTTTTTTCGCCAGCTTCAGCGCCGCTTCAACGGCGTCAGCACCGGATGGACCGGTGAACTGCAGGCAGTACTCTTTGCCCTGACCAGGCAGCAGAGAGAGCAGGTATTCAGAAAACGCGTCTTTCAGAGGCGTAGTCAGATCCAGGGTATGTAACGGCAAGCCGCTGGTAATGACATTTTGGATGCTTTTCAGCACATCAGGATGGTTATGGCCAAGCGCAAGGGTCCCCGCGCCTGCTAAACAGTCAAGGTATTCTTTATTATCTGCATCGGTGATCCACACGCCTTCTGCTTTAGTGATGGCTAAAGGCAGTTTGCGCGGATAACTCCTGACGTTAGATTCAAACTCGGCCTGACGGGCCAGATAGGTTTCGTTGCTTTTGTGGGCATCTACGGTGTCAATACGGACTTTATCCGTCATCATATCACTCCTACAACCGCCGCTTCGTTATGAGCCACGATTGAATAAAAAGTTAAAAAACAGATGGGGGCCTGAAAAAAACGCCGCCAATATAGAGCCTTTTGCCACGGGGCTCAATGGTTAATTTGTTTACTGTTTTGTGACACGCGGCTGTGGGGAGAAAATATCCCCATTTTTAAAAAGAAAATTGCATTTTATGCCAAATAAAAACAGCGCGTTACGGCCCGTTTACCCGGTGTGTAAAGACACAGAAAAGAGTGTGACAAAACGTGCCATCGAACGGCAAAAAAGAGGGGGGACGTTCCCTGTTTTTGCGTCATGGGCAAAAAAGCAGGCTTACGTTACATGCGCAACGGAATCACGCAGTAAAAATGGGCTTTCTACGCGCGTGGTTTCCAGATGCTCTTCACCGTTAATAATATGCAGGGCGCTCAGGCGACCAATTTCATAGTGCGGCAGTTGTACCGTCGTGAGAGGAGGAAGGAACAGCTCCCCAATGCCAACCATATTGTCATAGCCGATAACGGCGACATCTGCCGGTATGCGAAGCCCTTGCCCCAGCAGCGTCTGGTACACCATAAACGCGATACGATCGTTGCCGCAGATAACCGCGTCAAACCGGGGAATGCCATTCTGGATGTGAGCCAGCAACACTGACGGAATGTCGCGGTAGTGCTCATCGCCGGGTGCCATATAGCTGTGCGCCAGGCCGTCCGGATCGAGCCCCGCTTCACGGCATGCACGTTCCAGCCCCTGACGACGTCGGGTTGTGGCCAGATGCCCCGCAGGCAAATGCAGGCAGAGAGGGCGTCGATAACCCTGCGCGAGTAACGCCCGCACGGCGGTATATTGCCCCTGTTCATCATCGGGAATATAGCTGGCAACCTTTTCGCCGTCACTTTCGCAGTTGGCCAGCACGCAGGGAAGGGTGAGGAGTTTAGCCGGGAGAGGAACCTGACGTAGCCCCATGGTGGTGTAGATAATTCCGTCAGGCCGATGAGAGAGAAGAAGGTCGACAATGGCGTCCGGGTTGTCATCGGTAAACATATTCATCACGAAGCTGTTCCAGCCGTGCATTCTGGCCGTCTCTTCAATTGACAGCGTGATCTCCACCGAAAAAGGCGTCGTCACCGTATCGAGCGCCAGTACGCCTATGGTTTTAGGCGAGGCATGCGCGCCGCGTATTTTCTTGGCGGACAGGTCAGGAACGTAGCTGGTCTGCTCGATAGCCAGCTGAACGCGCGCCAGCGTTTCAGGTTTAAGGCGCTCCGGGCTATTCAGCGCGCGGGAGACCGTCATCAGCGATACGTTAGCCAGCTTTGCGACGTCCTTCAGGGAAACCATTTTCTTACTCCGTTAATGCTCTGCGGGAAAGGGTATACAACTAAGTCGCTGATGTAAAAGGAAGGCTGATGCACAGGCCAGGCCATATTTAATTCAGTGATGAATATTTGATCGCGATCTCATTCTATCAATGTTAACGTTAACTTTCGTGATTAACATCTTAAATTTCCGCCAAACCGTATGAGAAAGCATAAATGTTAACGTTACCATAATGTCATTACTCCAATATGAGAATGTCATGATGAAAACGCATCACTCTCACAGCTACCCTTTATTAAGCGCATTACTGTTTTTCTTTTTTGTCACATGGTCATCTTCCGGCTCGTTGCTCTCTATCTGGCTCCATCAGGAGGTGGGGTTAAAGGCAGGGGATACGGGAGTCATCTATGCTGTGCTGTCCGTCTCCGCGCTGTGCGCGCAAATCTGCTACGGCTTCATTCAGGACAAGCTCGGCCTGCGCAAAAACCTGCTCTGGTTTCTGACCAGCCTGCTCATTCTTTCTGGCCCGGCCTTCCTGATGTTTGGTTATCTGCTGCAAATTAACGTGTTACTCGGCAGTATTTTCGGTGGGATTTATATCGGGCTGACGTTTAACGGCGGAATAGGGGTACTGGAGTCCTATACCGAGCGCGTGGCCCGCCAGAGCCAGTTTGAGTTCGGCAAGGCGAGGATGTGGGGATCGCTGGGCTGGGCGGCGGCAACCTTTTTTGCGGGGCTCCTGTTTAACATTAACCCGAAGCTGAACTTTGCTGTCGCGAGCTGCGCCGGGCTGGTGTTTTTTGTTTTGCTGGCGCGCCTAAGAGTCTCTTCGGCCCCGCACGCCATGCAGGAGGCGGTATCCGGCGGTAAGGTCACGCTGGAAGATGCCTTGCGCCTGCTGACGCTACCGCGGTTCTGGGCGCTGGTGTTTTTTGTTATCGGCACCTGTATTTATGGCGTCTACGACCAGCAGTTCCCGGTCTATTTCTCCTCACAGTTCCCGACGCTGCAGGAAGGAAACGCCATGTACGGCTATCTCAACTCCTTCCAGGTTTTCCTTGAGGCGGCGGGCATGTTTTGCGCCCCGTGGCTGGTGAATCGCCTCGGTGCGAAAAACGGCCTGATTTTCGCCGGAATGGTGATGGCGATGCGTATGGTGGCATCGGGTCTGGTTGAGGGACCGGTGTTGATCTCCATTACCAAGCTATTGCACGCGGTTGAGCTGCCCGTTTTGCTGGTCTCCATCTTTAAATACAACAGCCTGCATTTTGATAAGCGACTCTCTTCCACCCTCTATCTGGTGGGCTTTGCCTGTACAAGCTCGGTGATTGCCTCGGTGCTGTCGCCGCTGGCAGGTTACAGCTATGAGAAATACGGCTTTGCCCAGTCCTATCTCATCATGGGGCTACTGGTCTTCAGCACCACGTTTATCTCCATCTTCCTGTTGCGCTCGGGTAAGTCCTCTTCTGACCCGCTCATGCCGCAACCTTCCACCATCTGATCAAAGAGTAGAGAAATGACGTATTCCATTACGAAAGCAGAACAGGAACTTCAGTCCAGACGCGAAGGGCTTAACCTGCGCTGGTATCCCCGTTACCACCTCGCTGCGCGAGCTGGCTGGATGAACGACCCTAATGGCCTGGTGTGGTTTGACGGCTGGTATCACGCGTTTTACCAGCATCATCCGTATTCGACCCAGTGGGGGCCGATGCACTGGGGCCATGCGCGCAGCAAGGATTTAGTTCACTGGGAGCACCTCCCTGTTGCGCTGGCACCGGAAGGACCAGACGACAAGGACGGCTGTTTTTCTGGCTCGGCGGTGGTGGATGGCGACACGCTGGCGCTGATCTACACCGGCCACAAATTCTACGGCGATCCTGGCGATGAGGCTAATCTCTACCAGGTTCAGTGCCTGGCAACCAGCCGTGACGGCATCCAGTTTGTGCGGCACGGGACAGTCATTAATACACCGCCCGGGCTGCATCACTTCCGCGATCCGAAGGTATGGCGTGAAGGGGCGTGGTGGTACATGGTCGTTGGTGCGCGGGAGGGTGATATGGGTCAGGTACGTGTTTATCGCTCTGCCGATCTGCGCGAGTGGCAGGACAGGGGCGTGCTCGCGGTAGCTGAAAAAGAGATGGGTTATATGTGGGAATGTCCGGACTTTTTTACCCTCAACGGTAAACGCGTGCTGATGTTCTCACCTCAGGGACTCACCGCAGACGGATTTAATCATCGCAATCTTTTCCAGAGCGGCTACCTGGTAGGTGAATGGCAGCCTGGTCAGCCCTTTGTGCCTGAAGGTGAGTTTGTGGAGATGGATCGCGGGCATGATTTCTATGCGCCGCAAAGTTTCCTGACTCCTGACGGCCGCCGCATTGTTATCGGCTGGCTGGACATGTGGGAATCGCCCCTGCCGGAACAGCAGGATGGCTGGGCGGGTATGCTTTCTTTACCGCGCGAGCTGACGCTGAGTGCGGATAACCATCTGCAAATGCGGCCAGCCAGAGAAGTTGAAGCCCTGCGCGGGGCGTGGTTCCCCTGGCCGATAAGTACACTTAATAACCAGCAGATGACGCTGGTGGAACACTGCGATGCGATGGAGGTCATTCTGCAATGGGATTGCACGAATAGCAGCGCGGAGCAATACGGCATTCGTCTCGGCGACGGCCTACGCCTCTATGTTGATGCCCAGATGCAGCGCCTGGTGCTGGAGCGACACTATCCACAGTATGGCCTGTGCGGTACCCGAAGCGTCGCGCTTAACCTGAACGACGCGCTCAGCCTGCGCCTGTTCTTTGACTGCTCTTCGGTGGAAGTGTTTGTTAACGAAGGTGAGGCGTGCCTCAGCAGCCGTATTTATCCTGATGCCGAATGCCGCGAGCTGGCGTTATTTGCCTGGACGGGAGGAGCATCGCTTATTCATGGCGGGGCGTGGCAGTTAGAGTAAATCTGTATTTAGTCATGAGCTAAAATAAAGCCCCATACAAATGGGGCTATGTAAATCTTATCAGGAGGGAGCGTAGTGCTAAGATCACATTTTTGATAATTGTGCGTTTACAACTCTCTCTTTCTCGACAACCAGCTGCATAATATAGCTACCCTTGTGCCATAAACCCTTATTTGGCTTCCAGCCTTTCGAAAGCAGATATTCAGCAGCATCAGAGATTGGCTTATTCATAACGTGATCCGCTTCACCTGAAAACTGTTTAACATCGCCGCTTTCTTTGGCAGGCTTGCTGTCACAACGACCCGCAGCATCCATAACCTGAGTGCAGCCTTCAGGAAAAGGCTTATGTGCTGATTGTGCAAGTTGAGCAGCATTCTCCAAAGCCTGTTTTTCTGCAGCAGCGTTAATGGCTGTAGTGCGGTTTTGCTCTGCAATATAACAAGCATCTTTACTCACCCCCTTGTTTTGACAATCCGCCATCCGTTGCGCTGGTGAGGAACACGCAGCAAGAGATAATACTGCCGCTATCATCATTAATTTTTTCATTATTGCCTCAGTAATTACAACTATAAATATAGGTGCCTAACATCAAGCCGATCCATATCCCTAATAAAATAAAAGTGAGATACAAAACAGCGGAGATAAAAATGTACTTTGTCATTTTCTTTGCGAGCAGCAATGTATTGAGTTATAGCCAGCTGATTAAAACTCATGGGCGATTTTTTTAGCTCACTGGCATTTTATTTTAATACTGTAACATTACCATCCGTAAGATGCGGACGCCGCAACAATTTCATTGCCGTTGGATGTACCTGATGTAGAGAGGGTAGCAGCTACATTCTCAGCGAACTTATGACGGTAGCCGATTGCATAACCTTGCGCATCTTTGAAGTTGGCAGCACCGACGGCAACCGCGTTATCTGTATCAACGTAATGCAAACCAGCAAGAGAAGCAGCGCCAGCGATACCAGCACGATATTCCTTGCGATCCTCATTCTGCTGATTCTCCAGAGAAGAGAACTTAGCGTTATTTTGACTCTCTAACGCAGTAATACGTGATTCATGATTCGCTAATTGTGCGCTGTGATTCTGAATCGTCGCTTCCTGTGTTTGCTGGCGTGACTGAACGGTAGCAACAGCAGCTTTATTCGCTGCGGCTACCGTTTGTGCATCGACAGCTAAAGATTGCGCATAAGCGCCCGTATTAAATGCCTGAGTCGCTTTGCCAGAGGCATCCTGAAGTGCTTGATCTTGTCTATCCTGATCGGCGTTGAAAATGCTTTTATCGACCTTACTTGCTAGCGCTTGAGTGTTGGCGTCTGCTTTGTTGTTCGCATTGGTCGCGGTGATGTCAGTTTTATCTACTCTCGTGTTTGTATCAATGATTGCTTGACCGTTAGTAATAACGCCTTGTAAAGCCGCGTCTGCTTTATTATTAGTGTTATCAATCAATATATTCTGTTTGTTATCAGTGATTGTCTGATCTGCTTTGTAATCGTCGACTTTCTGATTAAGGATAGCGTTAGCTTGAGTGTTAGCATTTACGCCATCTTGAGCGGTGTTAGCTGTATCTTGTGCTTTATTAATAGCTGTATTTGCTCTGTCAATATCGCCCTGAAGGTTATAGATTTGCCCGTCTTGCTTAATGTTACTCCCCTCGATGTTATCAAGGTTATAGGCGGATTTATCGGTGCCCTGAATTTGAATGTGAGCACCTGGATTATTGACGTTATCGTCAAGGTTTATGTTTACTTCCGCAGCATTTGCAGTATTCATTGAACCAGCAAACACAAAACCAAAAACAGCGATAGCTGCTGTATTTAAATATTTCATTTTAAAGCTCTCATCATCACTACAAGAAAAAATAAAGTAAGGGCGCTATCCTGGCGGGAAGATACAACGTCTTGTTATATCTGAAATAATTCACTATTAACGTTGAAAATTTTGGTTTGATAACTTATTTCGTAACGTGCAGTAACTATCTATGAATGTGTAATTTTGATTATTGATCTAAATCATAAATAGCAGGAATAGCAAAACGAACCGTTCCAGAAAAGCTCGGCTTAATAATCTTATAATACAATAAGATAGCGATTCATGATGGATGAGAGCCAAATTAGATATAAAACACCAATACATTAAATGTATTTAAGTGTTTTGATTAAAATTGGTTAATAATACACATAACAGTTTATGTAAATTTATGGGTTTTTGCCGATTATTTATTATCGAACCTTTCGTCAGCTTCGAATGAAAATAAATTCAGCTCATTTTTGTTCCGGGATATACCAGGAGAAAATATTTATGTTGAAGATGCTAGCGAAAAAGTGTTTAGGGAGATTCATAACGCGATCGCTGCCGTGATAAATCAAAACCCCTTGCGCCTGACCTGTGGCCACGGTTACACTGATTGAGAACATTGATTTCAATAAATCATTGTTTTAAAAGTATTTTGACTCGGGGTGCCCTTCCTTGTGAAGGCTGAGAAATACCCGTATTACCTGATCTGGATAATGCCAGCGTAGGGAAGTCAGATGCCTTCCCGGTCATCGCTTCTTCACGCAAGGCAGGAGCGAACCCATGCAGCCTGACCTGCTCGATTTACACGTTTTACATCACTTCCGCACCCGTTCTCCGCTGACCCATTGTATGACCAATGATGTCGTACAGACCTTTACGGCCAACGTTCTGCTGGCGCTTGGCGCATCACCCGCGATGGTGATTGAGGCCGAAGAGGCTGAACAGTTTGCTGCGATCGCCGATGCGCTGCTGGTCAACGTTGGCACGCTGACCGCGCCGCGGGCCCAGTCGATGCGGCGGGCGATTGAGAGCGCGGTGGCGGCAGGCAAGCCCTGGACGCTGGACCCGGTTGCCGTGGGCGCCCTGGCGTTCCGCACCCGTTTTTGCCATCAAATTCTTGCCCTGAAACCGGCGGCCATTCGCGGCAATGCCTCTGAAATCCTTGCTCTTGCCGGGATGAGCCCGGGTGGGCGCGGCGTTGATACGACCGATACCGCCGCCAGCGCGGTGCCCGCTGCACAGGCGCTGGCCCGCCAGACCAATGCCGTTGTGGTCGTCACCGGCGAGGTGGATTACATCACGGACGGGCAACGTACCCGAACGGTTACCGGCGGCGATCCGCTGATGACGCGCGTGGTAGGCACCGGATGCGCGCTTTCTGCCGTTGTGGCGGCGAGCTGTTCGCTGCCGGGTGACCGGCTGGATAACATTGCAGCCGTCTGCGGATGGATGAAGCGAGCCGGAACGGTAGCCGTTACGCACTCCCTTGGCCCGGGCAGTTTTGCCAGCGCGTTCCTGGATGTGCTCTATACGCTGGAGGAGCAGGCATGAAGCGGATTAACGCCCTGACCATTGCCGGCACCGATCCCAGCGGCGGCGCGGGTATCCAGGCTGACCTGAAAACATTCTCGGCCCTTGGCGCGTACGGCTGCTCGGTCATTACCGCGCTGGTGGCGCAAAACACGCGCGGCGTGCAGTCGGTCTACCGTATTGAGCCAGATTTTGTTGCCGCGCAGCTGGATTCTGTGTTCAGCGACGTGCGCATCGATACCACCAAGATCGGCATGCTGGCCGAGACGGATATTGTGGAAGCGGTGGCCGAGCGGCTTAAACGCTATCAGGTGCAAAACGTGGTGCTGGATACCGTCATGCTGGCAAAAAGCGGCGACCCGCTGCTTTCGGCCTCCGCCGTGGAGACGCTGCGTACAAAACTGCTGCCGCAGGTGGCGCTTATCACGCCCAATCTGCCGGAAGCCGCCGCGCTGTTAGGCACATCGCATGCGCAAACGGAACGCGAGATGAAAGCGCAGGGAAACGCGCTGCTGGCGATGGGCTGCGGCGCGGTGCTGATGAAGGGCGGTCATCTTGACGACGCTGAAAGCCCGGACTGGCTCTTTACCCGCGATGGCGAAGTACGTTTTACCGCGCCGCGCGTGCAGACCAAAAACACCCACGGCACGGGCTGCACGCTCTCCGCCGCGCTGGCGGCGCTGCGTCCCCGGCATGAAGGCTGGGCCGATACGGTTAGCGAAGCGAAAGCCTGGCTCTCGGCGGCGCTGGCAAAAGCCGATACTCTGGAAGTCGGTCACGGTATTGGGCCGGTTCATCATTTTCATGCATGGTGGTAACCCAGTATACTGGCAGGAAACACCACGCCTGAGAAAACAGAGATGGAACAAGCGCATACCCGGTTAATCGCTCAACTGAATGAACGGATCGCCGCGCCGGACAACACGCCGCTGTACCTGAAATTTGCCGAAACGGTAAAAAATGCGGTGCGAAGCGGCATGCTGGAGCACGGGAATATTTTGCCCGGCGAGCGCGATCTGAGCCAGTTAACCGGCGTGTCGCGCATTACCGTGCGAAAGGCAATGCAGGCGCTGGAGGAAGAGGGCGTGGTGACGCGTTCCCGTGGATATGGCACGCAAATCAACAACATCTTTGAATATTCGCTGAAAGAGGCGCGCGGGTTCTCGCAGCAGGTGGTGCTGCGCGGCCAAAAGCCCAATACGCTGTGGGTCAACAAGCGTGTGGTGAAATGCCCGGAAGAGGTGGCTAACCACCTGTCGATCTCCCCGGACAGCGAGGTTTTTTTACTTAAGCGCATTCGCTATGTGGATGACGATGCGGTGTCGATTGAAGAGTCCTGGGTCCCGGTCGGGTTAATTCCCGATCCGGATGCAATTGGCATTTCGCTGTACGACTACTTCCGCAGTCAGAACATCTTCCCGCAGCGCACCCGCTCAAGGGTGAGCGCCCGCATGCCGGACAGCGAGTTTCAGGCGCACATAAAGATGGATGAAAAAATACCGGTGCTGGTGATCAAGCAGGTTGCGCTTGACCAGCAGCACCGTCCGATTGAGTACAGCATCAGCTACTGTCGCAGCGATCTATACGTCTTTGTATGCGAGGAGTAATTCCTCACGAGTCGGGGCGCAATCGCCGCCGCGGTGGCTGACCACCCAGGACGCCACGGCATTCCCCAGCAGAACGGCGTCTGCCAGCGACCATCCCGCTGCCAGCCCTGCCAGCGTGCCGCCCGCGTGGCTGTCGCCAGCACCAATGGTGTCCACAACCGTCGCCGGGAACGCCGGAACAACGCCCGAGGCGTCACCGTCATACCACATAGCACCGTCTTTATCATGGCGCACAATTAGCGCGGCGCCGAAGCGTTGCTGCCACACTTCACCCAGGTTTTCAGACTCCACACCTAATCTTTCAGCTGCAAGTTCCGCTTCCTGACGATTGAGCGACACGATTGGCCTGCAGGCCATAATCCGCTCCATCAGCGCGTCGGGAATATCCGCGATGCGGGGGCCGAAATCGATCAATGCCGTCACGTCCTGTAATCCCTCCAGCCAGCGTGTCAGCAGCTCGCCGCACGGCGATGCCAGCTGGTAGCCGGACAAATAAACCAGACTGTTTTGCGGAACGTAAAGCGCATCCAGCCAGCGCTGCTGCCACTGGTTCTCCACGCCGCTAAAGGACATAAAGGTACGTTCGCCGTCAGGCTCAACCAGCGCCAGGCACCAGCCGTTGTCGCCCGTATCGGCCTCCACGGCGCTGTGCAGATCCTGCTTCGCCATGGCGTTGCGGATAATATCCGCCCAGACGCCGTGACCGACGGGCAGAGCGTTTTGCGCCGTAATGCCGAGCCGCTTCAGGGCGATGGCAATGTTCAGCGCGCACCCGCCGATATTCACGCCCTGCTGCTTAAGTTCGATATCGCACCCGCGCCAGGGCAGGGCGTAGGCGTCGGCGATGACGTCTATCACCGCTGCGCCCAGCACCGTCACCGGGCGCGTGGCGTGCAGGGTGTCGAGACGTTGGGCAAATGCATTCATACGCCCTCCCTTTGCTCCCGGTAGTGCAGCAGTTTCTCGCAATAGTGGCCGAAATCGAGCCGGTTAACGGCGTCGAGCTCGGCCTTCAGCGCCGGGTCAATTGCCTGGACGCCGTGGAGCGCGCCGCAGATGGCCGTCGCCATTGCGCCAATGGTGTCCGTATCGCCGCCCAGGTTGGCGCATAAAATGGCGCAGCGGTTCGGATCGGTTTCCGCCAGTTCGACCATCGCAATGGCCGCCGGGACGGACTCAATGGTGCTGGTTCCTGCGCCGACAAGCTGATAAATCTGCTCGCTGGCGGAGTCGATGCCGTTGGCTTCCCGTACGGTCTTAAGCGCCAGCTCAAGACGTGCCGCCAGCGACGCGCTGAAGGTGGTGGTTTTCATCTCCTGCGCATAGCGGGCGATACCCGGCAGAGCATCGACGATGTTCTGCCAGCTTTCGCCGTCGACGGCGCGGGAAACCGCCCACGCAATCACCACCGCGCCGGCAATGGCGAGGTCCGATTTATGGGTCGGGCTGGAGGCCAGCGCCACCTGCTCAACAAAGTGTTCCAGACGCGTGGCCGGAAGCAGGCAGCCCAGCGGGGACGCGCGCATCGCCGCCCCGTTGGTCACGCCGTTGTTTTCCAGCTCGCTGACCGGCTTGCCGTCACGAATTGCGTTAAGCGCGATTTTGGAGGTCGGGCCGAGCACGTTCTTATTAAACGCATCGAAATCGAGCGCCCAGTGCAGAATATGCTTGCCGATAACGTCCGCGTTAATCTCCCCGTCGCACTCAACGATCGCATCGGCCAGGCACAGCGCCATTGAGGTATCGTCGGTAAACTCTGCCTGTTTGAAATAGCAGGCCGCATTATTCTCTGCCGGGCCGGGTAAAAAGCGGTCGATCCAGCCGAAGTGCGACTTTACGCGCTTTCTCGGCCACAGCTCCGACGGCATGCCCATCGCATCCCCTAACGCCTGCCCGTAAAGGGCCCCGAGAACACGGTCTTGTTTCATTTAACTTCCCCTTGTGTCAGCGCGGTATCGCCATCAACCACCGCAATTGCGGCGATCTCTTTGTCCGATTCGCGGAAAAACAGCATAAACAGCACGGCAATCACGGCAATCATGATTGCACCAAACGTCCACATTCCGGCCCAGTTGAAGGTCAGCCCATTCACCGGCTCTTTGTATGCGAACATTTTTTCCATCATCACGCCGCCCAGGCGGTAACCCAGCAGGCTACCAAAGCCCTGGCAGCACAGCGTAATCAGGCCCTGCGCGGCGGTGCGCATGTGCACCGGCGCTTTTTTATCCACGTAGATATACGCGGTGACGTAGTAGAAGTCGTAGCTCACGCCGTGCAGCAGAATCCCGAGGAACAGTAGGGCGTAGGTGAAGTACTGTTCCGCACCGCCGTATACGAAGAACCCGTAGCGGATGGCGGCGGTAATCAGACCCAGCAGTAAGACCTTCTTAATACCAAAGCGTTTGGTAAAGAACGGCAGGGCGAGCATAAAGAAGATTTCAGAAAACTGGCCGAGCGTCATCCAGCCGGTGGCGTTTTTCATTCCCACTTCGGTGAGATAGCCGTTGGCGAAGATGTAGTAGAAGGCCAGCGGCATGGCGAACAGGAACGAGCAGAAGAAGAACACGAGGAAGTTTTTGTCGCGTAGCAGGATCAGCGCGTCCAGCCCGAGCATCACTTTGAAGTCCAGCTTGCCGGTACTTTTCGGCGGTGTGTTCGGCAGGAAGAGGGCAAAGACGCCGAGCAGGGCGGAGCTGGCGGCCGTCATCAGCAGCGGAATATTGGTATCGGAAATATCGCTATAGCCCAGCATCTGCGGCAGGAAGCCGCACGCCAGCCCGGAGGCGATCCAGCCGATAGTGCCCATCACGCGGATACGCGGGAAATCGGCCTCGACGTCATCCACGTTGGCAAAGGCAATACTGTTGGTCAGCGCGATGGTGGGCATATAGGTCAGGGAGTAAACCAGCAGCAGCGGGAAGAAGGTGCTGAACTGGGTTTGCTGTGCGGCGAAGTACATCAGAATCGCGCCGGCAAACATCAGCACCGCCAGTACTTTCTGCGCGGCGAAGAAGCGGTCCGTCAGCGATCCGACCAGAATTGGGGAGAGGATAGCGGCAATGGCGGTACAGGCATAAGACCAGCCGATTTCCCCCGCGGTAAAACCGCTTTTGCTCAGCCACAGCCACAGCGGCACAAACCACGCGCCCCAGATAAACCATTCAACAAACATCATGAATGACAGTTGGACTTTCGTTTTCATTTTTTAATCCTGCATGTCAGAGAGGGTGCGCCTTTAACATACCATTCAATAATACCTTTTAAATACCTTTGTGGCGATTGTTTGATCAATGTAACAGTTTTGTTGTACACGAATCGAGCCAGCAGATTGTGCTGAAAAAAAATGCAATGGGTGGAAAATCCGTTAAGTCGGTACCAGGCTTAGTCTGCCCATAAATAATGGGACTGGATTAACGCACACCGACATGACGTCGAACTTACGGGAGTATCACATGACTGATATTGCGCAGTTGCTTGGCAAAGACGCCGACAGCCTTTTACAGCATCGTTGTATGACCATTCCAGCCGACCAGCTTTACCTGCCTGGTCATGATTATGTTGACCGCGTGATGGTCGATAACAACCGTCCCCCTGCCGTGCTGCGAAATATGCAGACGCTCTATAACACCGGGCGACTCGGCGGCACCGGATATCTCTCGATTCTGCCGGTAGACCAGGGCGTTGAGCACTCGGCGGGCGCCTCTTTTGCGGCGAATCCGCTCTACTTCGATCCGAAGAACATTGTTGAACTGGCAATTGAAGCGGGCTGTAACTGTGTAGCCTCCACCTACGGCGTGCTGGCCTCCGTCTCGCGTCGCTATGCCCACCGCATTCCGTTCCTCGTGAAGCTGAACCACAACGAAACCCTGAGTTACCCTACCGAATATGACCAGACGCTCTACGCCAGCGTCGAGCAGGCGTTCAATATGGGGGCGGTTGCCGTTGGGGCGACGATTTACTTTGGCTCTGAACAGTCCCGTCGTCAGATTGAAGAGATCTCTGCGGCGTTTGAGCGCGCTCATGAGCTCGGCATGGTGACCGTGCTGTGGGCGTACCTGCGTAACTCGGCGTTCAAAAAAGACGGCGTGGATTACCACGTGTCGGCCGACCTGACCGGCCAGGCGAACCATCTGGCGGCGACCATTGGCGCTGACATCGTGAAGCAGAAAATGGCCGAGAATAACGGCGGCTATAAAGCGGTGAACTTTGGCTATACCGATGACCGCGTTTACAGCAAGCTGACCAGCGATAACCCGATCGACCTGGTGCGCTACCAGCTGGCGAACTGCTATATGGGCCGCGCGGGGCTGATCAACTCCGGCGGCGCGGCGGGCGGTGATACCGACCTGTCAGACGCGGTGCGTACGGCGGTTATTAACAAACGCGCGGGCGGCATGGGGCTGATCCTTGGCCGCAAGGCGTTTAAGAAATCGATGGCCGACGGCGTGAAGCTGATCAATGCGGTTCAGGACGTCTATCTGGACAGCAAAGTCACGATTGCCTGACCTGAGGGCGAAGTGTAGGCCGGGTAAGGCGTAGCCGCCACCCGGCAATACCATTAGCGCAAAAGCACACAGTCCGGCGGCAACCGACACTGCAGCGCGCCGGGCAACACCTCAATGCGGAACTGCGTCCCGCTCAGCGGCTCTCCGTCGAGGTTAAACGTCATCCCGTGCGGCGCATTTACCTCAAACCACGCCGATTTCCCGTCAATGATATTTGGACTCTCTTCCGGCTGCGTCAGCGTGGTAAACAGCGCGGGCAGCAGGCCGTCGCCCGTGAAAATCCTCAGCTGTAGCTGACCGTCATTGATCAGCGCCTCCGGGCACAGCTGCTGACCGCCGCCTGCCTGTCGACCATTGCCAATGCCAATGACCAGCGCGTCACCCTGCCACTGAAAATCCTCGCCGCGAATTTCGCAGCGGTCAGGCTTGAGGGTGTCCATGCGCATCAGACCGTGGATCAGATACGACACGCCGCCCAGCGCCGCCTTCAGTTTTTCCGGCGTTTCGCTGGTGATGCGCGTGCCAAACCCGCCGGTCGCCATATTGATAAAGCAGGTTTTATCATTCACCTGCGCAATATCCACGGCGGTGGCTTTACCGAGGATCGCCAGCTGGAGCGCCTTCTCTAACTCCTCCGGGATCCCGGCGCTGGTGGCAAAGTCATTGGCGGTGCCGAGCGGTAAAATGCCCATCACCGGGCGGTTTGCCGAGGGCAGGTCTATTAGCGCTGAGGCAATCTCATTGATAGTGCCATCGCCGCCGCCGGAAATGATGGTCTCAACGCCAAGCCCGAGGGCTTCATTGATATAGCGTGCCGCGTCGCCTTTTTCCCACGTCACCCTGACGTGAATGCGCGCGCCGTCGTCGCGCAAGCCGCGAATTGCCTGACGCAACAGATCGTTGCCTGCACTTTTGCCATTGAGAATCAATAAACTGTCTGGATAGGTTGCCATCCGCGCTGCTCCCTTTTTTAGCGTTAGTAAGAGTGTATAGCAGAGAGGAAAAAAGCGGGTAAGAACAGGATGAAAGGAACAAAATATGCCCGAAAGCGCGTTACACTCCAGCGATGATATGAACTAATCACAGGAAAGTGATGATGAATAAAATTTTGGTAAGCGCGTGCCTGATGGGCTTCAGGGTTCGTTATAACGCAAGTGAAAAAGCGAGAATGAACGCGCAACTCGCTCGCTGGCAACAGGAACAACGTCTGGTTATCCACTGTCCTGAATTGGCTGCCGGGCTGCCTGTACCTCGTCCTCCGGCAGAGATTATGTCCGCTGATGGCAAAGACGTAATGCGCGGGCAAGCCAGAATTATTGAAAATACCGGGCAGGATGTGACCGCACATTATCAGCTTGCAGCCTGGCTTGCGCTACGCGCTGCTCAGGAGTCGGGGTGTAGCGCTGCATTGTTAACCGATGGCAGCCCAACGTGCGGCAGTGAGTTCATTTATGACGGTTCTTTTCGCGGAATACATAAAGCGGGGAGGGGAGTTGCGGCATCGTTGCTCGCAGAGCATGGGATCGCCGTGTTCTCAGAGAAGCAAATCGACGAACTCATTGCCTGGATTGAGGAGAGAGAAGGCAAAAAATAAGCCCGCGTAAGGGAGATTACGCAGGCTAAGGAGGTGGTTCCTGGTACAGCTAGCATTTATGGGTTATGTTTTTCAGCGGGGGGATAATACCCGTATTGAACGAAGCGGTATGTGATCCGATTCTAAGAATTATCCCAGCGCGAAAAAATTTCCCTGATTGACTATTTGCCGTGTGGGTTTCGGGTGCTTTCACCGTTGAAGTTACGCATCAGCAGCGCGAACTTCAGCTCCACCTCTTCCGGAACCGGCAGCCATACGGTATGCCCGTCGCCCGGCGCCACGTCAATCGCTTCGCCTTTGCCGTTTTCCAGATGCTCCAGCGTGAAGTTCATGTTGCCCTGCGGGGTCATCAGCTCCAGGCTGTCACCTTTGGTGAACTTGTTTTTCACCGCGACGGCCGCCAGCGCGCCTTTACGCTCGCCGGTGAAGTCACCGACAAACTGCTGGCGCTCGGAAACGGAGTAGCCGTGCTCGTAGTTCTGGTAGTCGTCGTGGGTATGACGGCGCAGGAAGCCTTCGGTATAGCCGCGATGCGCCAGGCCTTCCAGAGTTTCCAGCAGGCTGGTATCGAACGGTTTACCGGCGGCCGCATCGTCGATGGCTTTACGATACACCTGCGCGGTACGCGCGCAGTAGTAATAGGATTTGGTGCGGCCTTCGATCTTCAGGGAGTGCACGCCCATCTGGGTCAGACGCTCGACGTGGGCGATGGCGCGCAGATCTTTTGAGTTCATGATGTAAGTGCCGTGCTCGTCTTCAAAGGCGGTCATGTACTCGCCCGGACGTTTGGCTTCTTCAATCATAAACACGCTGTCGGTTGGCGCGCCGATGCCCAGCGTCGGCTCAACGTTGGTCACCGGAATAGGCTCGTGCTTGTGGACGATGTTGCCGACGTCATCCTCTTTGCCTTCCTGGACGTTATATTCCCAGCGGCAGGCGTTGGTGCAGGTGCCCTGGTTCGGGTCGCGCTTGTTGATGTAGCCAGAAAGCAGGCAGCGGCCGGAGTAGGCCATGCACAGCGCGCCGTGGACGAAGATTTCGATTTCCATATCCGGCACCTGAGTGCGGATCTCTTCGATCTCTTCCAGAGACAGTTCGCGGGACAGGATGACGCGGGTCAGCCCCATCTGCTTCCAGAACTTCACCGTTGCCCAGTTGACGGCGTTTGCCTGCACGGAGAGGTGAATATCCATCTCCGGGAAGTTCTCCCGAACCAGCATGATTAAACCCGGGTCCGACATGATCAGCGCGTCCGGCCCCATATCCACCACCGGCTTCAGGTCACGGATGAACGTTTTCAGCTTGGCGTTGTGCGGCGCGATGTTGACAACCACGTAGAATTTTTTGCCCAGGGCATGCGCTTCGTTGATGCCGAGCTGCAGGTTCTCGTGGTTGAATTCGTTGTTACGCACGCGCAGCGAGTAGCGCGGCTGGCCCGCATACACGGCGTCGGCGCCATAGGCGAAAGCGTAACGCATATTTTGCAGCGTTCCCGCCGGGGAAAGGAGTTCCGGTTTAAACATGTTTGTTCTCGTTCTGATGACAGGTCAGATCCGCGTGCACCCGGTGCAGCGGTAAGGGGAGATCCCCCACTTTAAGGGCGGGCATTGTAGCGCTGCGGGGCAGGGAGGTAAAGCGTCGAGTCGTATCACCGCCCATCCGGCGTGTACGCATATTTTTAGGTATTGTCTTTACCATCTGGCTTGAAAGACCGAGGCAATGCCGTTTCCCGCTTTAAGTACAAGCGTGGACTGAACGTCATTGCTTTTGCTTAATTCGAATCAACCAGATACAGGAAAACTAACTGATATTGAGATCGTGTATAACTTTTGAGCGTCATCAAGTCGTCTGTTCAGGAACCTATCTGAATACGTAGCTTGATTAATGAAGAGAAAAAGACGGAATCTGTTTATGAACCGTTACCATTAGTCAGGGGAAGAGTATGGCGAGGCTGGATTTCTGTGAACTTGCTTCTGCAAGCGCAGATACTGCAGATAGCGACCAATTTGAGAAGTTCGCAAAAATATTCATGGAAAAAATTTTGGGAGGGATTGTAACTAAAGGCCCAAGCCGCGGGGCGGATGGTGGCATAGATATACGGGTTGAGTTTGATATTGCCGGATGTCGAATTGCCAAACTTGTTAGTTGCAAACACTACGCTCCTTCTAAAAAGTCCGTTGGTCGCAGTGATGAAGAGGACATTCAGGACAGACTTGCTGAATTTGAATGTGATGAGTTTGTTGGATTTTATTCCACCATTGCATCGTCCGGACTTGAGCAAAAACTGGAGCGACTGAAAGCTAAAAAAGGGATTTTGTACCAGATTTATAATTCAGAGGATATTGAAACCTTATTACTGGAAAATCATGCGGGCTTTCAGTTAGCAAAGCGTTTTTTTCCTCGCTCAGTACAAAATATATTACCACAATTTATTGCTCTACTGCCCACCTTCACATCCTGTGACGCAGTGCGTCATTCTTCAGGTTGGATAGTCCCGGATGTTTATAGTGACTACGAGCCACGGGTCTACGCCTGTAATGCTAATTTAGCTGCACAGTATGCAAATGAGAAGGCGATGAATGATATCCATGAACCTATGTTCTTGCAGGCATGGAAAGATGCCGTCCATATGTTTTCAGATTATTTCATTATTCCTGCTGCCGGTATTAACAGTGTAAGCAATATTAATGACTTACCACCGGACTGGGATACTTCAGACGATATAATAAATTTATCCGCCGGGAAACGATGGGCACTTTTGGCTATCTGGAGTTTTTTTGATGATAAAAAGGTTAATGCTATTTTGAAGAAAATGCATAAACATCCTTCTCAGCAAGATTTGAACGTTATTAGCTTCGCTTTCCTGGCGATGATAACTGGCACCGAGCGTCGCGATGTATTAGCGCGACTTTTTGCTTATGCTACACCTTTTCGTTCCTGGTAAGGCCACAGTTTTAATGTCTGGAGTCTCTGCCCCGCAGTGCTGCGGGGCAATATTCTCACATTATCCTGCACGCATCCGCTTCCCAGCGATACCCCACGCCATACACCGCGCGAATAAACGACTGTTCGGCGTCCAGCGCTTCCAGCTTGCGGCGCAGGTTTTTGATATGGCTGTCGATGGTGCGGTCGGTCACTACGCGGTAATCGTCGTACAGGTGGTTCAGCAGCTGTTCGCGGGAGAAGACTTTGCCCGGCTCGTGGGAGAGGGTTTTGAGCAGGCGGAACTCCGCAGGGGTCAGGTCCAGCAGCTTGCCGCGCCAGCTTGCCTGGAAGCGGCTTTCATCCACAATCAGCGGGCTTTCAGCGTCCAGCACCTGAAGCTCGCGCTGCGGCCTGCAGCGGCGCAGAATGGTCTTCACGCGGGCTACCACCTCGCGCGGGCTGTAGGGCTTGCAGATGTAGTCGTCCGCGCCGATTTCGAGCCCCAGCAGGCGGTCAATCTCTTCAATTTTGGCGGTGACCATGACGATCGGCACGTCGGAGAAGCGGCGAATTTCCCGGCACAGGGTCAGTCCGTCAAC
The DNA here is from genome assembly GCF_027947695.1 of Enterobacter sp. PI-10. Classification (NCBI taxonomy): domain Bacteria; kingdom Pseudomonadati; phylum Pseudomonadota; class Gammaproteobacteria; order Enterobacterales; family Enterobacteriaceae; genus Enterobacter; species Enterobacter sp. PI-10. Next base: position 439,281 of record NZ_JAJNOG010000003.1, read on the forward strand.
GCCCGGCAGCATTAAATCCAGCAGGATCAGATCCGGCGGAGTCTGGCGCACGTACGGCAGCACCTGGTCGCCGTGGCTTATCAGGGACGGGGCATAGCTGGCCGCGCGTAAGTAGTCGATTAGCAGCTGTCCCAGCTTGGGTTCGTCTTCAACGATCAAAATGCGCGGCGTGTTTTCGTCAATCGGTAACTCGGTCATACTTCTCTCGATAAATCCCGTTCCAGAGGTAACTCTACTGTAATGCTAACCCCGCCAAAAGGCGAATGGGCGGCGCGGATCGTGCCATTATGCGCCTCGACGATGTTAACGCAAATCGCCAGCCCCAGGCCGGAGCCGCCGCTGGCGCGGTTGCGGGAGCCTTCGGTACGGTAGAAACGTTCAAACAGTTTTTCCAGCTGCGCGTCCTGCACGCCGGGGGCGGAATCCGCGAAGGTGAGGGCAAAGCGCCCGTTTTCCTGTCTGCCGGAGATGTGCAGCCCTCCGCCGCTGTCGGTGTAGCGCAGGCTGTTTTCCAGCAGGTTATTGAACAGCTGCATCAGCCGGTCTTTGTCGCCGAACACCACCGCGCTGTCCGGCAGGGAGAGATCGATTTTCAGGTTGCGGCTGGCAAACCGCTCGCGGAACGCGCCGCTGATCACTTCCAGAATATTAATCACGTCCACCGGCGCTTTCTGGTAGGCCAGCGCGCCTTCGTCGGACATGGAGAGCTGGTGGAGATCGTCCACCAGCTTGGTGAGCGTGCCCACCTCCGCCTGCAGGGAAGCCACCGATTCGGGCGTAAACTGGCGCACGCCGTCCTGAATGGCCTCCAGCTCGCCCCGCAGCACCGCCAGCGGGGTGCGCAGCTCGTGGGAGATATCGGCCATAAAGTCGCGGCGCATCTGCTGGTTCTTCTCCAGCGTGCTGGCGAGCTGGTTAAAGTCCTGCGCCAGCTTGCCCAGTTCGTCCTGGCTGCGGGTATCGACGCGGGTGGTGAAATCCCCGGCGGCGAGCTTGTGCGTACCCTCCACCAGCCGTTTTACCGGGGCGAGCAGACCGCGCGCCAGCGGGAAGGTGGCGAGCGCGGCGAGCAGCGTGGAGAGGGCGACAATCAGCCAGCTTGTGCGGCGCTGCTGGCGGTCAAAGTTGATGTCGGTGTTGCGCGTCAGGCGCTCCACCGGCGAGGCGATCACCCAGCCCACGGTGGCGTTATTCACTTTAATTGCCCGCCGGGTGCCGTCCGGCGGTATCGGCGCGCGCGGCCCAACCAGGGGGCGCATATCCTGGTCGATCACCCAGAACTGGGTGCGCCAGCCGTGTGGCGGCATGCCCGGCCCAGGGCGATCGTCACCGGTATCGTGCTCCAGCGAGCGCAGGATCTGGAAAATAAAGCGGTCGTTATTGCGCAGAAAACGCCAGTTGCCGTGTTGGGCGTACTGTTCACTCAGCGCATCGCTCAGTCCCTGTAAACGCTGTTCATTGCCATGCTTGATGTAATCAATAAAGCCGCGCTCGAAGCTTACCCGCACCGCCCAGTGCATGGTGATCAGCAGGACGATACAGGTGGCGAAGATCGCTACAAAGAGCTTGCCGGTAATACCCGGACGCCAGAATTTCATGAGCCACTCCTTTTGCCGCGCCTAATCACGACGTTCTTGCTGGTATCATCCGGCACTCTGGCGAAGATGAAAGCGGGCAGGGCGATGATGACCGCCATGCTGAGGTAGGTATACAAAAAGACCTGATGCGCCACCGGCGTGTCGACGCTGAGATGGTGCTGGCCGTACATGCCGAGCAGCAGGCCGGCAATGGTGACGCCCACGCTCATGGAGAGCTGCATCACCATCGACAGCAGGCTGTTGCCGCTGCTCGCCAGATCGTCAGGAAGGTCCTTCAGCGTCAGGGTATTCATCGACGAGAAGCGCATGGAGTTGATAATCCCCTGGCAGAACAGCACCAGCGGCAGGACGTAGTACCAGCCCATCAGCGCCACGGCCATAAACAGCAGGCTGACCAGCGCCAGCCCCAGCGTAGCGGCCACCAGCACGTGTCGATAGCCAAAGCGGTTGACCACCTGCACCACAACGCGCTTCATCCCCATGCTGCCGAGCACCATCGGGATCATCATCAGGCCCGCGTGGAACGGCGAAAAGCCCATGCCAATTTGCAGAAAAACGGGCGTCATAAACGGCAGCATCCCGCTGCCGATGCGTCCGGCGAAGCTGCCAGACAGGCCCAGACGGTAGGTGGGGTTTTTAAACAAGTTCAGGCTGAACAGCGCCTTATCGTTTCCTCTGGCGTGCCGGAGGTACCACAGAATAGCGGTGACGCCGAGAGCGACCAGAATACCCAGCGTCAGGGGGGAAATCCCGAGCCCTTTTTGCCCGTCCAGCGCCAGGGTAAGCGTAGCCATGCCCGCCGCCAGCAGGATAAAGCCGAAGAAATCAAAGCGCCGCGTCTGCATTTTGTAGTTCGGCATCAGCGCCAGGGTGGCCATCGCGCCGATGATGCCTACCGGGAGATTGATTAAAAAGATCCAGTGCCAGGAGGCGTACTCCACCAGCATACCGCCCAGCGCCGGACCCAGCAGCGGCCCCACCTGACCGGGCAGGGTCACAAAGGTCATCGCCGCCATGTACTGCTCGCGCGGCACAATCTTCATCACCGTTAGCCGCCCGACGGGGACCATCATCGCCCCGCCGATGCCCTGCAGCACGCGCGCCATGACCAGCTGGTCGAGGGTATTGGCCTGGGCGCAAAACAGCGAGCCGGTGGTAAACAGCACGATGGCGGTAAAGAAGATGTTCCGCACGCCGACCTTATCGGCCAGCCAGCCGCTCGCGGGCAGCATCACGGCCACCGTCAGCACGTAGGAGACAATCACCATGTGCATATGCAGCGGGCTCTCCCCCAGGCTTTTCGCCATGGAGGGGAGGGCGGTGTTGACGATGGTCGTATCCAGCGACTGCATAAAGAAGCCGAAGGCGACTATCCATAACTGCCAGCGAACGTTAGCGGGGAGATCGGTCATTTACTCGTCACCGTGGTTCTGTTTTTACGCGAGAAGCGCAGCCGCAGGCGGTCGAAGAACAGATAGACCACCGGCGTGGTGTACAGCGTCAGCAGCTGGCTCATCACCAGGCCGCCGACAATGGTGATCCCCAGCGGCTGGCGCAGCTCTGAGCCGTCGCCGCCCGAGATCACCAGCGGCAGCGCGCCAAACAGCGCCGCCAGGGTGGTCATCATGATCGGACGGAAGCGCAGCAGGCAGGCCTGGAAGATGGCCTCTTCCGGCGACAGATTGCCGTTGCGCTGGGCGTCCAGCGCGAAGTCCACCATCATGATGGCGTTTTTCTTCACGATACCGATCAGCAGCATGATCCCGATGAGCGCGATAAGGCTGAACGGCGCGCCGAACAGCTCCAGCGCCAGCAGCGCCCCCACGCCCGCCGACGGCAGCGTCGAGAGAATGGTCAGCGGGTGAACGTAGCTCTCGTACAGCACGCCCAGCACAATATAAACCGTGGCGATGGCGGCCAGAATCAAAATCACCTGCGAATTCATCGTCTCCTGGAACACCTGCGCGGTGCCGGCAAAGCTGCCGCGCACGGTGGACGGCACGCCAAGCTGCGTCATCGCGCGGTTGATAGCATCGCTGGCCTCAGAAAGCGACGAACCGGCGGGCAGGTTAAAGGAGATGGTCGATGCCGCCGATAGCCCCTGATGGTTCACCGACAGCGGCGCGTTGGCAGGCTGCCAGCTGGCGAAGTAGGAGAGTGGAATCGCCTTGCCGTCGTTGTTAATCACAAACATTTTGTCCAGGGCGCTGATGTCCTGGGTGTAGCGCGGGTCAACTTCCATCACCACCTTGTACTGGTTCATCGGCTGGTAGATGGTGGAGATCTCGCGCTGGCCGAAGGCGTTGTTCAGCAGGCTGTTGGCGGCTTCAACGTTAATACCCAGCCGCGACATGGTTTCGCGGTCATAGGTCAGCGCCATCTCGGCGCCGTTGTCCTGCTGATCGGAGTTCACGTCCGCCAGCTCCGGCAGGGCAGCCAGCGCCTTGCGGATCTTCGGCTCCCACTCGCGCAGGGCGGCCAAATCGTCCGAGAGCAACGTGTACTGATAGCTGGCGTTCGCCTGTCGCCCACCGACGCGGATATCCTGAACGGCCATCAAAAACAGGTTTGCCCCCGGCTCTTTGGCGAGCTTCACCCGCAGGCGGTCAATCACCTGCTGGGCGGTTTCGTTGCGCTCGCCGCGCGGTTTCAGGGTAATAAACATCATCCCGCTGTTGACGCGTGACCCGCCGGTAAAGCCGGTGACGTTATCCACGGCTTTGTCTTCACGAATGATCTTCATAAAGTCCTGCAGCTTGCCGCGCATCGCCTGGAATGAAATGCTCTGGTCCGCCTGAATGCCGCCCATCAGCACGCCGGTGTCCTGCTCCGGGAAGAAAGTTTTCGGGATGGTGATATACATCCAGACGTTGAGCACGATGGTGCCCATCAGCACCAGGCCGACAAGACGCGTATGGTTCAGCACCCACTTCAGCGATTTACCATAGCCTTCCTGCAGTGCCATCAGGAAACGGCCAAAGCCTTTGCGGCGCGGCTGCGAATGGGGTTTGCTGCGCTTGAGCATCCAGCCGCACATCATTGGCGTCAGCGTTAAGGAGATGACCAGCGAAATGCCGATGGCGACGGAGAGAGTGACGGCAAACTCGCGTAGCAGCCTGCCCGGCAGCCCGCCCATCAGCAGCAGCGGCAGGAACACCGCGACCAGCGACAGGCTCATGGAGAGTACCGTAAAGCCCACCTCGCGCGTGCCCTGCAGCGCGGCCTGCAGCGGCTTCACGCCCGCTTCCAGATGGCGGGAAATGTTCTCCAGCACCACGATGGCGTCATCCACCACGAAGCCCGTCGCAATCGTCAGGGCCATCAGCGACAGGTTGTTGAGGCTAAACCCGCACAGATACATGGCGGCAAAGGTACCGATCAGCGAGACCGGCACGGCCACCGCCGGAATAAGCGTCGCGCGGCCGGAGCGCAGGAACAGGAAGACCACCAGGATCACCAGCGCGACGGAGATCACCAGCGTTTGCTCGACCTCTTCCAGCGAGGCGCGAATGGTCGGGGAGCGATCCTGGGCAATTTGTAGATCGATCGCCGCCGGGATGGTCTCCTGCAGGTCCGGAAGACGGGCGCGAATGCTGTTCACCGTCTCGATAATGTTGGCCTCCGGCAGCTTGCGGATCATCAGCAGGATCGCCGGCTTGGCGTTGGTCATCCCGGCGTTGCGCACGTCCTGCACCGAATCGGTGACGCTGGCCACATCGCTTAAGCGCACCGCCGCGCCGTTGTTATAGTGGATGATGAGCGGCTGATATTCCGCCGCGGTTTTCAGCTCGTCGTTGGTGTGGATCTGCCAGCGGTGGCTGCCGTCCTCAATCGCCCCCTGCGGTTTACGCACGTTGGCGTTGCTGATGGCGGAGCGCACGTCGTCCAGCGACACGCCCTGGTTGAATAACGCCTGCGGGTTTAACCCCACGCGCACGGCGGGCAGGGAACTCCCACCGACGCTCACGTCACCGACGCCGTTAATTTGTGAGATTGTCTGCGCCAGCTGGGTAGACGCAAAGTCGTACAGCTGCCCCTGTGAGTACGTATCCGAGGTCAGCGTCAGGATCATGATCGGCGCGTCGGACGGGTTGGCCTTGCGGTAGGTCGGACGGCTCGGCATCCCGCTCGGCAGCAGGCTCTGTGCGGCGTTGATGGCCGCCTGCACGTCGCGCGCCGCGCCGTTGATATCCCGGTCGAAGCTGAACTCCAGAATGATGCGCGTGCTGCCCAGCGAGCTGCTGGAGGTCATCTCGTTGACCCCCGCAATCCGCCCGAGCGAGCGTTCCAGCGGGGTGGCAACCGACGAGGCCATGGTCTCCGGTGAGGCGCCCGGCAGCGAGGCGCTGACCATGATCACCGGGAAATCCACCTGCGGCAGGGGGGCCACCGGCAGCAGCCGGAAGCCCAGCACGCCGCAGAGGGTAATGGCGAGCGAGATTAAAATCGTCGCCACCGGGCGATAAATGAAGAGGGCGAAAAACTTCACTTATGCCTCCTCTTCACGTTTCGGGAAGCGGCTTTTGGTCCACAGCGCCAGGCGGTCAAACAGCAGGTAGATCACCGGCGTGGTGAACAGCGTCAGCACCTGGCTCACCAGCAGACCGCCGACCATGCCGATACCCAGCGGACGACGGAGCTCCGCGCCGACGCCGGTGCTGAGCATCAGCGGCAGCGCGCCCAGCAGGGCGGCCAGCGTGGTCATCAGGATAGGGCGAAAACGCAGCAGGCAGGCCTGGAAAATCGCATCGCGGGGCGACATGCCCTGCTCGCGCTCGGCGGCCAGGGCGAAGTCGATCATCATGATGGCGTTTTTCTTCACGATCCCGATGAGCAGGATGATGCCGATGATGGCAATCACGTCCAGCTCGCTGCCCGCCAGCATCAGTGCCAGCAGTGCCCCCACGCCCGCCGTCGGCAGGGTAGAGAGGATAGTGATCGGGTGGATAAAGCTTTCGTACAGCACGCCGAGCACGATGTACATCGCCACAACCGCCGCGACGATCAGCCAGATGGTGTTGCCCAGCGCGGCCTGGAACGCCAGGGTGCTGCCCTGGAACTGGGTCTGAATGTCGGACGGGAAGCTGAGCTCTTTTTCAGCCGCCTGAATGGCCTCCACCGCTTCACCCAGAGAGTAATTGTCCGGCACGTTAAAGGAGATGGTGGTGGACGGGAACTGATCCAGATGGTTGATCGACAGCGGGGTATAGCGTTCTTCCACCGTGGCGATAGCGCTCAGCGGCACAATGCCGCCGTCTTTGCTGGTCAGGCGCACCGAGTCCAGCCCCGCCAGGCCGGGCGTGTTCTCCGTGTTGTGCTCCAGCACCACGCGGTACTGGTTCGCCTGGGTGTAGATGGTGGAGATCAGGCGCTGACCGAAGGCGTTGTACAGGGCGTTGTCCACGTCCGCCATGGTGATACCCAGACGGCTGGCGGTATCGCGGTTGACGTTAACGTACGCCGCCAGCCCTTTGTCCTGCCAGTCGCTGCTGACGTCGGAGAGCTGGGGCAGGGTGTTAAGCTTGTTCACCAGCTGCGGCACCCAGGTGCTGAGGGCATCCAGCGTGGTGGCCTGCAGCGTGAACTGGTACTGCGTGCGGCTGACCTGCGTATCAATGGTCAAATCCTGAATCGGCTGCAGGTAAAGCTCAACGCCCGGCACGCGCGCGACGGCGTTTTGCAGACGCTCAATAACGGCGTTGACGCGATCGTCGCGTTCATCCAGCGGCTTGAGGTTGATCTGCAGACGCGCGCTGTTAAGCGACGGGTTGGTGCCGTCGACGCCCACGTAGGAGGTCAGGCTCTCGACCGCCGGATCTTTCATGATGATTTCAGACACCTGCTGCTGGCGCTGGGCCATATTGGCGAAGGAGACCGACTGCGGGGCCTGAAGCGTGCCCTGGATAATGCCGTTGTCCTGGATCGGGAAGAAGCCTTTCGGAATGAAAATCCACAGCATCACGCTGAGCGCCAGCGTGCCGAGCGCCACGCCGAGCGTTGCCCACGGATGGTTCAGGACTTTCGCCAGCACGCGACCATAGGCGGCAATAATGCGCTCGAACATGCGCTCGGAGGCGCGCGAAAAGCGGTTTTGCTTGCGCAGGGACTCGTGGCTCAGCATGCGGGCGCACATCATCGGCGTCAGAGTCAGCGACACCACGGCGGAGATCAAAATGGCGACCGCCAGCGTCACGGCAAACTCGCGGAACAGCCGCCCGACGATATCGCCCATAAACAGCAGCGGGATCAGCACCGCAATCAGCGAGAAGGTCAGCGAGATAATGGTAAAGCCGATTTCCCCTGCGCCCTTCAGCGCGGCGGCCAGCGGTTTTTCGCCTTTCTCGATATAGCGTGAGATGTTCTCGATGACGACGATGGCGTCATCCACCACGAACCCGGTGGCGATGGTGAGCGCCATCAGCGTCAGGTTATTGATCGAAAAATCGAGGAACACCATCACCGCAAAGGTGCCGACCAGCGAGAGCGGCACGGCGACGGCGGGAATAATGGTTGCCGGAACGTTACGCAGGAACAAATAGATGATCATGACGACCAGCGCAATTGCCAGCATCAGCTCAAACTGGGTGTCGGTGACCGACGCGCGAATATTCGTGGTGCGGTCGGAAAGCACCTTCACGCTGACCGATTTCGGCAGGCTTTCGATCAGCTGCGGCAGCATGGTGCGGATGCTGTCGGCGGTTTCGATGATGTTCGCGCCCGGCTGGCGCTGCACGTTCATCACGATCGCCTGCTGCCTGTTGGCCCAGGCTCCCAGCCAGCTGTTTTCCGCACCTTGTTCTACGGTCGCCACGTCGCCCAGACGCACCGGCGCGCCGTTCTGGTAGGCGATAATCAGCTGACGATATTCGTCGGCGGACTGCATCTGGTCGTTCGCCGAGAGCGTCACGGCGCGGGTAGGGCCGTCCAGCGAGCCCTTCGCCGAGTTGACGTTGGCGTTGCTGATGGCGGTGCGGATGGTTTCACTGGTGAGCCCCAGCGCGGCGATGGCCTGCGCGTTCAGCTTGACGCGCACCGCCGGGCGCTGTCCACCCGCCAGGGTGACGAGGCCGACGCCGGAAACCTGAGAAATTTTTTGCGCCACGCGCGTTTCGACCATGTCCTCTACCTGGGTCATCGGCATTGCGGAGGAGGTGACGGCCAGCGTCATGATCGGCGGATCCGCCGGGTTCACCTTGCTGTAGACAGGCGGGTTAGGCAGATCCGACGGCAGCAGGTTGGTGGCGGCGTTGATGGCCGCCTGTACCTCCTGCTCGGCGACGTCCAGCGACAGCGTCAGCTGGAACTGCAGCGTCACGACGGATGCCCCGCCGGAGCTCTGGGAGGACATCTGTTTTAGCCCCGACATCTGGCCGAACTGGCGCTCCAGCGGTGCGGTGATGGCGGAAGTCACGACATCCGGGCTGGCGCCGGGATACAGCGTCACCACCTGAATCGTTGGGTAATCCACCTCCGGCAGCGCCGATACGGGCAGGAAGCGATAGCCGATAATCCCGGCGAGCAGGATCGCCACCATCAGCAGCGTGGTGGCGACAGGACGAAGGATAAACAGGCGTGACGGCCCACCTGTAGAGCCTGGCGGCAGCACCTGCATCAGGATTTCTCTCCCTGTTTCGCAGGTTCAACCACTTCCACTTTGGCCCCTTCGGTCAGACGGTCAATACCGTCGGTGACCACGCGGTCGCCTGCGGAAAGGCCGGCGCTGATGACCACCGTCTGGCTGTCCTGAATACCGGTTTTTACCAGATGCTTGCTGACCTTATTGTCGTTGTTGAGCACCCAGACAAAGTTGCCTTCATTACCCATCTGCAGTGCAGCGGTGGGGATCACCACCGCGTTTTCTTCGGTCGCAACCAGCATGCGCGCATTGACGAACTGGTTCGGGAAGAGGGCATCGTCCTGGTTATTAAAGCGCGCCTTCAGCTTGATGGTGCCGGTGGTGGTGTCGATCTGGTTATCCAGACTGAGCAGGGAGCCTTCGCTCAATTTCTGCTTGTTGGTGCGGTCCCAGGCTTCCACCACCAGGCCTTTACCGGTTTTTTGCGCCTGCATGACGGTCGCGATATCGCTTTCCGGCAGGGTAAAGACTAAATCAATCGGGTGGGTCTGGGTGATCACCACGATGCCCGTGGTGTCGCCGCTGGAGATTTGGTTGCCGATATCGACCTGCTTCAGGCCGACACGCCCGTCAATTGGCGCGGTGATACGGCTCCAGTCCAGCTGCAGCTGGGCGCTGGCAACGGCGGCTTCGTCGGCTTTGATAGTGCCCTGCGTTTCGCTGACCAGCGACTGCTGGGTGTCCAGCTCCTGACGAGACACGAGGTTGGTTTTCACCAGCTGCTGGTAGCGCGCTAAATCCCGGCGGGCGTTGGCGAGCGTGGCTTTGTCTTTCGCGAGCTGTCCCTGCGCCTGGGCGAGGGCGACCTTAAACTGGCTCGGATCGATTTCCGCCAGTAAATCACCGGCTTTGACCTGCTGACCTTCCTGGAAGTGGATCGCGACGAGCTGGCCGTCGACGCGGCTGCGCACCGTGGCGGTATTGGCGGCGGTAATGGTCCCGAGACCTGTGAGATAGCGAGGAACGACTTTATTCACCGCCGTCGCCGCCTGTACCGGCGCCAGGGCTCCGCCGCGCATGCCGTGACGCCCTCCGCCTGCCGGGCGCTGTGCCTGATTGCTGGCACCGGCGGGAGCTGCGGAGTTCGCGGATTGACTGTGCCAGTACCAGGCGGCGGCAAGGGCCACCACAATGATGCCAGCGGCGATTGCCCAGCGGGATTTGTTACTGCCTTTCATCGTTATACGTTCTCATCCTGAAGACTTCGGGGAATGATACTAGTTTAGTCAGCTAACACAGCGGAAAAATGGAGGAAATATGGAAGACTGTCAGGAATGGTCTGAATGGAGGTAAACGCAAAACGGCAACATCCGTTGCCGTTTTTGATGTTTTATCCCTCTCCCACAGGGAGAGGGCCGGGGTGAGGGCACCAGGCCGCACCGCAACAACGCTAGCTAAACATCACCTGCGCCCAGCGCGCCAGACCGGCTGTAACGGAACCAAAATCATCGCCACCTGCAATCGGAATACCCGGCAGCTGTTCGGCCAGCGCTTTCTTAATCAGCGGTGAACGGGCGCTACCGCCGGTCAGGTAGATGACGTCCGGCTTCTCTTTGCCGTTCTCCAGCGCCAGCTGCACCTGTTCCAGAATGCGCTGCAGCGGCTGGGCAAGCGCCGTCTCCAGACCGTCCTGCGAAATGGCGGTGGCCAGTTCGTCGCTGATAAACGGCAGGGAGACCGCATGCTCGGCGCGGTCGGAAAGGGCGATTTTGCTCTCTTCCGCGGTACGCACCACGCGGTAGCTCAGACGCTGGCGCCACACTTTATAGAGGAGGGCGACTTTTTCGGCGTCCTGGGCATCGCGAACCAGATCGTTAAGGAAGCGGCCGTTCGCGGTGCTGTAAAAATCACTTTGCGCAGGCACATCGTTGATAGCAATCGCATTCCACCACGGCAGGATCGGCAGGGCGATGCCTTTTTCCGTCTGACCGCCCATGCCGAGCAGCGGCATCAGGCTTTTGAATGCCAGCGCGATATCGAGATCGTTACCGCCTACGCGGCAGCCGCTGTGCCCGAGCAGGCTGTTTTCACGATCGCGACGGTTATGCCATTCGGGGCCCATCAGCAGCAGCGAGCAGTCCGTCGTGCCCCCGCCGATATCCACGACTAATACGCGCTTCTCTTCCGTCAGCGTGGCTTCAAAGTCCAGCCCCGCGGCAACCGGTTCATACTGGAATACCACATCGCGGAAGCCTGCGCGGTGCGCCGCGCGTTCAAGGATCCCCTGCGCCTGCTGGTTGGCCTCGTCGCCGCCCAGCCCCTGGAAGTTGATCGGGCGGCCAATCACCGCCTGGGTAATCGCATCGGTGACCTGCGTCTGCGCCTGATTGCGAATATGCAGCATCATCGCACACACCAGGTCTTCGAACAGAGCGACCTGCTGCGGCTTCAGGCCGCTGGCGCCGAGGAAGGATTTTGGCGACTTAACGAAATAGACTTCTTCGGGGTCTTCAATGTAGTGCCCGAGCGAAGAGAGGCCGAACTGCACGCTGGACGGCGAAACGTCGATGTCTTCCTCGCGATTAAAGCTGACCGCCCGGCGCAGCAGCGCCTGGGTCTCCGCCGCCGTGGCCGGAACCTGGTGGTGGCGGAACAGCCATTCACTCACCGCTTCACGCGTCGGCGCGCAGAGCATTGACGGCAGCAGCGTGCTCTCTTTTTCCATTTTCAGGAGCCGTGGCTGCCCGTTTTGCATAATCGCAACCGAGCAGTTTGCCGTACCGTAGTCAAATCCAATAAACACGATGAATCCCCATGCCGGTGAGAAGGGGCGAGACTTTAACGAAATGTCCGCATGGCGACAACAGGAATATGAAAGCAAGGCGAAACAGGACCTTTCCGTTTATGCTGTGAAGAACCCAAAAGGAGAGACGATGTACACCCTGAACTGGCTTCCCCCTTACGACTGGCAGTGGATGTTTGGCTTTCTTGGCGCGCGTGCGGTGACGGGCATTGAAACCGTCACAAGCGACTACTACGAGCGCAGTTTTGCCTGCGAAGGGCATCAGGGAATATTTCGCGTGACGCCGGATATCGCTGCCCATACGCTGACCGTGACGCTCAGTCCGGGGTTGATTCCGATTGCGCAGGCATGCCTCGAGCGCATAGAACGCCTGTTCGATCTCTCCTGCAACCCGCAGCACATAGCGGATACGCTGGGCGATCTCGGAGCTGCAAGGCCGGGCTTACGTTTGCCGGGATCGATGGATGCGTACGAGCAGGGCGTCCGGGCGATCCTCGGGCAGCTCGTGAGCGTGGCGATGGCGGCGAAGCTGGCGTCGCGCGTGGTGGCGTTATGCGGCGAACCGGTGGCGGATTGCCCGGGGTATCTCTGCTTCCCCACGCCGCAGGCGCTGGCGGCTGCGGACCCGCTGGCGCTGAAAGCGTTGGGCATGCCCGTAAAACGCGCGGAGTCGCTGATTCATCTGGCGCAGTCGGTTATCGACGGAACGTTTCCGCTTTTCCCGCCCGTGAATATAGAAGAGGGGATGAAGGCGCTACAGCAGCGGCCGGGGATAGGGCGCTGGACGGCAAATTATCTGGCCCTGCGCGGCTGGCAGGCGAAAGATGTGTTTCTGCCGGATGATTACCTGATTAAGCAACGCTTCGCAGGAATGACGCCCGCGCAAATTCGTCGTTATGCCGAACGCTGGAAACCGTGGCGCTCCTACGCGCTGCTGCACATCTGGTATACCGACGGCTGGGCACCGTCAGTTGATGGCGAAATAGCTGGTGTTTAGCAGAAGATCTAATGGCTGCGGCTCGGCGATAGTGTCGCCATAGATAAAATCAATGCCGATGCCCGAGAGCGTATCCATCATGATGGGCTGATTACACGGCCCTGCTATGGTCTTCATCCCCAGACGCTGGGCGTGGCCCTGAACAATGGTCACCATCATCTCATCCATCAGATTGCCATAGACGTTGCTGACCACCTCTGCGTCCAGCATCAGATAGTCGGCCATGTTCGGGCTCAGGTGCGTGAAGACGTTCATGTCGCGTCCTATCTGGCTGAAGATCACACGGCAGCCCGCCTGGCGAAGCTTTTGCAGACCCCGTTGCAGGTTTTTATCCGGGCTGCACACCACGTCGGCAGAGATAACCAGATGCAGGAGACGGCCCGGCATGGGGCTTTTATCCAGCAGCTCGAGAAGTTCATCGACCAGCGTTACGCTGGCTAAACCGGCCTCAGAAAGCGGCAGTGCCACGCCCATGCCTTTACTGGCCACCTGCGCGGCGAAGGCACGGAAAAATTCACTAAAGATACGTCTGTCGAGGGCGTGCAAAAGCTCAGGCTCCGCCAGGCCCGAGCGGAAGGCATGCTCCTCCTGTACTTCGCCCTGGCTGGTCCACAGGCGTAACGAAAGCAGCCAGAAATTACTGCTTTCCGGGATGCGCGGGGAGGCGACGCTGCGGGCGATCATCATCAGATGATTGTCTTTAATCATGTGCCACTGTTCATCAAGCGACATCATGCTGCGCGTGTTGTGATCCCGCTCCTGCTGGGGTTCGTAAACCGTCACAGTACCGCGCCCGTTGTTTTTTGAGGCGTAACAGGCAATATCCGCCTGCGACATTACCTCTGACGCCTGATGGTTATTTTCATCAATCAGCGTGATACCTGCGCTGGCGCCGATCCGGTGCAGGCGGCCTTCCCACATAAAGTGATAGTCGTTGATGGCATGAATCAGGCGACCGGCAATATAGCGCGCGCTTTCAATATTGCAGTCCGGTAACAGTAACCCAAACTCATCCCCGCCCAGGCGCGCCAGCACGTCGCTGGAGCGGAGCATGGTCAGCATCAGAGAAGAGAGTTCCCGCAGCAGGGCATCGCCCGCCGCATGGCCCGCCGTATCGTTGACGGCTTTAAAGCGATCGAGATCGATAAAGACAAGGGCATGGCGCTGTCGCGTTTCGCGAACGGTCTGCAGGAGTCGTTTGAGATGATTTTCGAAGCTGACCCGGTTTGCCAGATGGGTCAGGGCATCGTGGGAGGCGCTGTAGCTCAGCTGGCGCAGCATTTTGCGCGACTCTGTCACGTCCTGAATCACGATAACCGAGCCAATATTCTGTCCATCCAGCGTGCTGAGCGGCGTAATGCTGTAGTGGATATCAAAATTGCCGCCGGTACGGCAGTTCAGCACCACATCCTGATCGATATCGGAACGGGACATATCGCCGCTGTGAATATTCTCCATCAGCGGCCCTTTTTCACCGAAGGTGATGTGCAACACCTTCAGGATCGGCTGGCCGATAGCCTCAGTCTGCAGCCAGCCGCTCATTTTCTCCGCGACCGGGTTCATAAAGGTGACGTTCATGTTGATATCGGTGCACAGCACCGCTTCACCGATAGAGTCGAGCGTGATGTGCAGCCGCTCTTTTTCCTGGAAAAGCGCCTCGTTAAGCTGCTTAACCTCGGTCATGTCCATGTTGATGCCGAGCAGCCGTTCGACTTCGCCCTGCTTATTGAGCACCCGGTTCGCCAGGGAGCGAATATGGCGCACGCCTTCCTTCACGCGGATGCGGAATTCCAGCTTAAACGGCAGACGGGATATCAGCGAGTCCCGCAGCACCTTCTCAGCGTGGGCACGGTCTTCCGGCAGCATCGTATCGTGCCAGAGCTGCCAGGTAGGCTTGATATGCGGCGGGATTTCATACAGCTCAAACATCCGCTTGTCCCAGCTGATGATGTCTGGCTCGAGATCCCACTCCCAGATGCCGATGCCGCCCGCTTCGTTAGCAAGCGTAATGCGCTCCATCAGGCGCTTATTGACCCACTCGGTCTGCTTCAGGTCGTTAATGTCTTCAATCTGGGCGATAAAGTAGAGCGGCGAGCCGTCGGCATGGCGCACGACGGAGACGGCAAGCAGCGCCCAGACCACTTCCCCGTCGCGGGTGTAGTAGCGCTTCTCGAGGGTGTAAGTGTTGATGTCGCCGTTGACCAGCTGTTCGAGCTGCTCCAGGTCGGTATTCAGATCTTCCGGCCAGGTGAGCTGCTGGAAGGTCAGCGACTGGAGCTCCGTCTGGCTGTAACCGAGGAAATTGCACAGCGCCTTGTTAGCCTGAAGCCATTTACCTTCGATGCTGACCAGCGCCATACCGATGGCGGAATACTCCATCGCATTGCGGAAACGCTCCTCGCTTTCGGTAATGTGCTTGCGCTCGGCGCGGAAGGCGTACATCACCATGGTCATCACGTTGGCAGGCAGGAGCAGCATCAGAAACGGCAGCCAGGGGGCGTTCAACATCGGCCCGACGTGTTGGGTTGTCAGCGCCACCGGGTTCCGGGCAATCATCAGCGATACAACCATCACGGTGACAAGAAACACCATGAATGCTTCCATCCGCGGCAGGCGCACCGCGCTCCACATAAGCAAAACGATAACGCAGGTGAAAGGCCACGGCAGCCAGGTAATGGCTGCCCAGCTGAGGGCCAGCGTCACGGCCAGGGTGGTCAGGGTTTCCAGCAGCAATCGCGGGTCACGGTGGCGCAGCAGATAATGCGGTTTAAACAACAGACCCAACGGTACCACCGCCAGCGCGCCAATGGCTTCAGACAACACCCAGACGAAGAAATTACGCGCTGGTTCAGGGCCGGGCGCCAGCAGAGACACCAGGACGCCGCCCACCAGGGGCGGTATCACGGCGCTGCCGATGGCCACCCGGATCCAGTCATTCAGATTCTGCAGCGGGTTGTACCACGGCAGCAATTTGCGCAGCAATAACGCACCGGTAAAGGCTTCAACCACGTTAATTAAGGTGTAGGTGAGGTTTATCGATCCCCACGAAAACAGCATCCATGTGGCCAGAATATTGCCGAACGAACAGGCCAGGGCGATTCCCGCCCACATTTTTCCTGCATGGCGATAAAACGCCACCATCATAATGGCGGTGGGGAACCAGAGCGGGGCCAGCAGGGTGCCGAACCGGGTGAGCTCCAGCGAAAATAAGGTAAAGATAAAGGTGACCAGGCCCAGACAGACAAGTCGTATTAAAGGATGTGGGGTGGTAACCAAAACCCGCTGGTATTGTTTATTCATTACCGCTTTATCCAGAGACGCCATGCCGTCAGGGAAGATGTCCGAACGCGTGAATTTGATAATTTGGTTTATGCTAGTACAAACAATTTACAATTCATATGGTGACCGCTCAGAATTTGACACTACAGACTTATTAAATAGAAGCTCCGTGAAAAAAAACGGTTAAACGCTGAAAAAACGCTCATTTAAATTTCACTCAGGGAATAAGACGTCACTTTTAGGCCAGTCTCGCAGAACCTGTGCATTCGACTGGTATCACGCCCGCGAAATCCCTATAATTGCCGCGTTTGACGCTCCGGCGTCGTCCTTCCTTAACATCCAGGTTAATCAGGTCGCTAAATTTATGACTGATAAGTCTCATCAGTGCGTCATTATAGGCATCGCCGGCGCATCGGCTTCAGGTAAAAGTCTAATTGCCAGTACGCTTTATCGCGAACTGCGTGAACAAGTAGGTGATGAGCATATCGGCGTCATTCCCGAAGACAGCTATTACAAAGATCAATCCCATCTGTCGATGGAAGAGCGCGTTAAAACGAACTATGACCACCCAAATGCAATGGATCACAGCTTGCTGTTCCAGCATTTAGAAGCGCTCAAAAGCGGCCAGGCGATTGAACTGCCCGTTTACAGTTACGTAGAACACACCCGCACCCAGGAAACCATCCGCATCGAGCCGAAAAAGGTCATTATCCTCGAAGGCATCCTGCTTCTGACCGACGCCCGCCTGCGTGAATCCATGAACTTCTCGATTTTCGTTGATACTCCGCTGGATATCTGCCTGATGCGCCGCATCAAGCGTGACGTGAATGAGCGCGGCCGTTCGATGGACTCCGTCATGGCGCAATACCAGAAAACGGTTCGCCCGATGTTCCTGCAGTTTATTGAGCCATCCAAACAATACGCCGATATCATTGTGCCGCGCGGGGGTAAAAACCGCATTGCTATAGATATCTTAAAAGCGAAAATCAGCCAGTTTTTTGAATAAGCCGCGTGAATTGTGTACCGTTCAGAGATAACCTGGTTTTACCCTGAGCGCTTACCGCCTCAGGGTACGATGCATGAAAGGAGAAAGTGCCATGCGTCTTTGTGATCGCGATATAGAAGCCTGGCTGGATGAAGGCCGTTTGTCTATTACCCCACGTCCACCCATTGAGCGTATCAATGGTGTGACCGTTGATGTACGGTTGGGGAATAAATTCCGCACCTTCAGCGGCCATACCGCACCGTTCATTGACCTCAGCGGGCCGAAGGACGAAGTCAGCGCTGCGCTCGATCGTGTGATGAGTGACGAAATCGTTATCGACGAGGGCGAAGCTTTCTATCTGCATCCGGGTGAACTGGCCCTGGCGGTGACGTTTGAATCTGTAACCCTGCCTGCGGACCTGGTCGGCTGGCTTGATGGCCGTTCTTCGCTGGCGAGATTGGGGCTGATGGTTCACGTGACCGCGCACCGTATCGATCCAGGCTGGTCGGGGCGTATTGTGCTGGAATTCTTCAATGCCGGTAAATTGCCGCTGGCGCTGCGGCCGGGAATGATGATCGGCGCGTTAAGTTTTGAACCGCTGTCAGGCCCGGCAGATCGTCCTTATAACCGTCGCCAGGACGCAAAATATCGCGACCAGCAGGGCGCGGTTGCCAGCCGCATTGATAAAGACTGATCGTTAGCCCATTGAGGATGCCATGAGAAGAGTTCTGACAACGCTGATGATTTTGCTGGTGGTGCTGGTGGCTGGCCTTTCGGCGTTGGTTCTGCTGGTTAACCCCAACGATTTCCGCGCTTACATGGTGCGGCAGGTCGAGGCACGCAGTGGTTATCAACTGAATCTTGACGGGCCGCTGCGCTGGCACGTCTGGCCGCAGCTCAGCATTCTCTCTGGCCGCATGTCGCTCACCGCGCCGGGAGCGTCCCAGCCGCTGGTGTCCGCAGACAACATGCGCCTTGATGTGGCGCTGATCCCGCTCATTTCCCATCAGCTGCAGGTTAAGCAGGTGATGCTGAAAGGCGCGGTGATTCAGCTCACCCCACAAACCGAAGCCGTGCGTGATGCAAATGCGCCGGTCGCGCCGCGCGAGAATATCCTGCCTGATGAGCCGTCCGATACTGGCTGGTCCTTTGATATCGGCAAGCTGAAAGTTGCCGATAGCGTGTTGGTTTTCCAGCATGAACACCAGGAGCAGGTGACCGTTCGCGACATTAACCTACAGATGGAACAGGATGCTCACCACTTTGCGACGGTAGAGTTTAGCGGGCGCGTGAATCGCGATCAGCGTGATTTGACCCTGTCGCTGAATGCGAATGTGAATGCGTCAGACTACCCGCATCAGCTCACGGCTGATATCCAGCAGCTTAACTGGCAGCTGACGGGGGCCGATCTTCCCGCCCAGGGCATCGCCGGGCAGGGAACGCTGCAGGCCGTATGGCGCGAAGAACAAAAACAGCTGGAGCTGGATAATCTCAATCTGCAGGCTAATGACAGTAGCCTGAAGGGGCAGGCGAGCGTCACGCTCGAAGAAAAGCCGAAGTGGGTGCTGAATCTGCAGTTTGACAGGTTCAACCTTGAAAACCTGTTGCCGCCTCTGCCAGCCAGCGCCACGGACAGCGATGCCACGCAGACGGGGCAAAGCCAGGCTCCGGTATCACGTCCGGTTATCTCGTCTAATCTCGATCAGCCCGACTATAACGCCCTGCGTGGATTCACGGCGGATATTCTGCTGAAAGCCAATAGCCTGCGCTGGCGAGGCATGGACTTTACCGACGTGAGCAGCCAGATGTTTAACCATAACGGTTTGCTGGTGATCTCCGAACTGAGCGGTAAGATGGGCGCAGGGAACCTCTCGCTGCCCGGTACGCTGGATGTCCGTAAAGACGTTGCCAGCGCCGAATTCCAGCCGCGTCTCGACAATGTTGAGATAGGCACCATCCTGAAGGCTTTTAACTACCCGATATCCCTGACGGGGCAGTTGACGCTCGCGGGTGACTTCTCAGGTTCGCAAATTGATGCCGATGCTTTCCGCCGCGAGTGGCAGGGGCAGGCGCATCTCGATCTGAAAAATTCCCGTATGGAAGGGCTTAACTTCCAGCAGCTGGTGCAGCAGGCGGTTGAGCGCAGCAGCGATGTAAAAGCCCAGGATAACTACGACAGCGCCACCCGCCTCGAGAGCTTCACCGCGGACCTGACGCTGGACAACGGCCAGCTTACTCTCGACAGAATGCAGGGCGCCTCTTCACTCTTATCAGTGACCGGTGAAGGCAAGCTGGATCTGGTGAAAGAGACGGCGGATACGCGCTTTAACGTTCGGGTACTTTCCGGCTGGCAGGGTGAAAGCAAGCTCATCGACTTCCTGAAAGAGACGCCGGTCCCGCTGACCGTATACGGCAAATGGCAGGCACTGAATTACAGCCTGCAGGTGGATCAGATCCTGCGCAAGCATCTGCAGGATGAAGCGAAACGTCGGCTTAGCGGCTGGGCGGATCGTAATAAAGATTCACAGGACGGCAAGGATGTGAAAAAGCTGCTGGATAAGCTGTGATGTCCGTTGCGCCGGGTGGCGGCTTCGCCTTACCCGGCCTACAAAAACCGAACATCGTAGGCCGGGTAAGCGAAGCGCCACCCGGCTTTTTTATACCTCAAAATCCAGTTCTTCTTCATCCCGCAGCGGAATGAGCTGAACCTTCTGCACTCGATGGTTTTCAATCTGCAGCGTTTTGAGCAGATAGTCTCCCACCTGAACCTCTTCTCCCGGCTGCGGGATACGCTGCAAGTACTCCATCAGCAGGCCGGCAATGGTGTGATATTCCCGTTTTTCATCCAGCGGCAGCGGCACGTATTGCACCAGGTCTTCCAGCGGCATGTGGCCGTTAGCCGTCCAGGAGCCGTCTGCGTTTTTCTGAATGTCGTGGCGCGCGTCAATCTCATCCACCTCGTTAGGCAGATTACCGGCGATCGTTTCCATCACGTCGCTGAGCGTGACCAGCCCTTCCACTGAACCAAACTCATCTACTACAAAGGCAAAGTGCGTGCGCGCGTTACGGAATTGCTCCAGGGCTGAAAGCAGCGGTAGCCCTTCCGGGAATACCAGCGGCTGGCGAACCAGGACGCGGAGATTGAGCGGCTCACCGTGAAGCTGCTGCTGGAGCAGGTCAATAACGTGCACCACGCCCAGCAGCTCATCTTCCTCTTCACCGCCGGTCACCACCACGCGGGTGTGCTGGTTTTTATCCAGCAGGGCGCGAACGTGCGCTTCCGGGGCCGTCAGGTCGATATGTTCAATGTCATGTCGCGATGTCATGATGCTGCTAACCGTCCGCTGATTGAGATTGAGCACCCGCTCAATCATCAGCCGTTCCTGCGGGTTAAAGATCTGCCCGTCGCTGTGATCGGCCAGCATGGCGGAGGATTCGGCGTCCAGCTCGGCATCCTCTTTCTTACCGCTTAACAGGCGCATAACCGTGTCGGCCGTGCGCTGACGCAGGGTCTGATTCGCGGAAAGGAAGCGGCGGCGGTTAAATATCGCCAGCTGGTTAAGCGCTTCAATCATGACGGAGAATCCGATGGCGGCATACAGGTAGCCTTTCGGAATATGGAAGCCAAAGCCGTCGGCCACCAGGCTAAAGCCAATCATCAGCAGGAAGCTCAGACAGAGGATCACGATGGTCGGGTGACTGTTCACGAAGCGGGTCAGCGCCTTGCTGGCCATTACCATCAGCGTGATGGCAATAATGACCGCGGCCATCATCACCGCAAGGTGGTCCACCATCCCGACGGCGGTGATCACCGAGTCAAGGGAGAAGACCGCATCCAGCACCACGATTTGAGCCACCACCGGCCAGAATTTCGCCCCACGGCGCTGGGTCGGGTTCTCGCTGTCTTTGCCCTCCAGCCGCTCGTTGAGCTCCACCGTGGCTTTAAACAGCAGGAACAAGCCGCCGAAGAGCATGATCAACTCGCGGGCGCTAAAGCTCAGACCGTGAATGGAGAACAGAGGCTGAGTGAGCGTCACCAGCCAGGAGATAGAGGCCAGCAGCAGTAGCCGCATCACCATTGCCAGCAGCAGACCCGTTACGCGCGCGCGGTCGCGCTGGGAAGGAGGTAGTTTTTCAGCGAGGATGGCGATAAAGACCAGATTATCAATCCCGAGCACCAGCTCGATGACGACCAGCGTAACCAGCCCGGCCCAGATTGAGGGATCGGCAATCCATTCCATAGTAATAGCAATACCTTCTGTAATATGACAAATGTCACACTTCGATCATGGATAAAGCTGGGGGAAATTGCAATGCCGGGCTGAGATTTCTCTTAATACGACGGGTAAAAAAGAGAGCATTCTCAATAATCTGTAAATAAGCGAAATACGTATATTTAATTACAGGGAAAGCATTTTAGGATATATCGCAGGTGATGATTTTTGCTTTCATTTTGTCAATATAAAGAAAATCCTAAAAGGTCAAAAATTTGCTCTTAATATTAATCTTAAAAACCGATATTAGGACAGTTGTCTCCTTGCCTGCTATTAGGTTAGCTGCAACAATTCTCCCAGCATCAAATGTTAAATCTCAGTGTTGCTATTAATGTTCGGTCTTCAGGGATGGTTATTCATTATTCGTCGGGTTTCTCAAGCGACTGATATATTTCCAGAAGGCCTTGTTCAAGAGGGTGTCTATCCATAACACATTGTTTAGTCAGTGGATTGGTAACTGAAAGCCAAGGGCGGTAGCGTGCCTGAAAGCGTGTGAATCAGCCTCGATTATTCTGTCAAGAGCCAATGGATGAATAAGCTTTTTTTAGGACTGATGCCAGTTATATTTCTATTTGATTAACTGCATGCTGAAACCCAATACGACTCGAGCTTATTTAAATTGCACAGGATAATTACTCTGCCAAAGTGATAAATAATCAATGATGAAATCCAAAATGAAATTGATGCCATTATTGGTGTCTGTGACCTTGATGAGTGGTTGCACGGTCTTTCCCGGCAGCAATATGTCAACAATGGGTAAGGATGTGATCAAGCAACAGGATGCCGATTTTGATCTCGACAAAATGGTGAATGTTTATCCACTTACGCCTCGTCTGGTCGAACAATTACGTCCACGTCCGAATGTAGCCCAGCCGAATATGTCGCTGGACCAGGAAATTGCGTCCTACCAGTATCGCGTGGGGCCGGGTGACGTGATCAACGTGACCGTCTGGGACCACCCCGAACTGACCACGCCTGCGGGCCAGTACCGCAGCTCAAGCGACACCGGTAACTGGGTGCAGTCAGATGGCACCATGTTCTATCCCTACATTGGTAAAGTCCATGTTGCGGGGAAAACGCTTGCCGAGATCCGTAGTGATATTACCGGCCGCTTAGCGCAGTACATCGCCGATCCGCAGGTGGACGTTAATATCGCCGCATTCCGCTCGCAAAAAGCCTATATCTCCGGCCAGGTGAACAAATCCGGCCAGCAGGCCATCACCAACGTTCCTCTGACCGTACTGGATGCCATCAACGCCGCGGGCGGGTTAACCGACGGCGCCGACTGGCGCAACGTCGTGCTCACCCACAACGGGAAGGAGCAGCGCATTTCGCTGCAGGCGCTGATGCAAAACGGCGATCTGACCCAGAACCGCCTGCTTTATCCGGGCGACATTCTCTACGTGCCGCGCAATGACGATCTGAAAGTCTTCGTGATGGGTGAAGTGAAGAAACAGAGCACCCTCAAGATGGACTTCAGCGGTATGACGCTGACCGAAGCGCTGGGCAATGCTGAGGGTATCGATCTGACGACCTCTAACGCGACCGGTATCTTCGTGATCCGTCCGCTGAAAGGTGAGGGCAGCGCGAAAGGCAAGATTGCCAACATCTACCAGCTGGATATGTCCGATGCGACCTCTCTGGTGATGGCGACGGAGTTCCGTCTCCAGCCATACGATGTGGTGTACGTCACCACCGCGCCGGTTGCCCGCTGGAACCGTCTGATCAACCAGTTGCTGCCAACCATCAGTGGCGTTCGCTACATGACGGATACGGCGCGCGACATTCATACCTGGTAATCCGCGATGTTTAACAAAATTCTGGTGGTATGCGTGGGGAACATTTGCCGTTCCCCTACGGCTGAGCGGTTGTTGAAACACTACCAGCCCGAACTGACCGTTGATTCGGCAGGGCTGGGTGCACTGGTCGGTAAAGGTGCCGATGAGCGCGCAACGAGCGTAGCGCGGGATCATCACCTCTCTCTTGACGGTCACGTGGCCCGCCAGGTCACTGGCCGCATGTGCCGGGAGTATGACCTGATCCTGACGATGGAAAAACGCCATATTCATGCGCTGTGCGATATCGCTCCGGAGATGCGCGGCAAGGTGATGCTGTTTGGTCACTGGGACAATGAACGTGAAATCCCCGATCCGTATCGCAAAAGCCATGAGGCCTTTGAGGCGGTTTACACCTTACTTGACCAGTCTGCCCAACAGTGGGCGCAGGCACTGAAAGTTCAGCAGGGATAACAATGACAGAAAAAACAAGACCTTCTGCCGCCCCGACTTCGGGCAGTGATGAAATTGATATTGGGCGCCTGGTCGGCACTGTTGTAGAGGCAAAGTGGTGGGTGCTTGGCATTACCGCCGTATTCGCCGCGGCGGCCGTTGTTTATACGCTGTTCGCCACCCCTATCTACAGCGCCGACGCGCTGGTGCAGATCGAGCAGAATACCGGCAACTCGCTGGTGCAGGATATCGGCTCCGCGCTGGCGAACAAGCCGCCGGCATCCGACGCTGAAATTCAGCTCATCCAGTCACGTCTGGTGCTGGGTAAAACGGTTCACGATCTCGGGCTCGATATCTCCGTCACCAAAAATACCTTCCCAGTCTTTGGTGCCGGCTGGGACCGTCTGATGGGGCGAAGCAATGACACGGTGAAAGTCACTGACTTCGTGCTGCCGAAAGGGGCTGCCGATCAGACGTTTACCCTGACGGTGCTTGGCCCGAAACAGTATCAGCTAACCAGCGACGCAGGTTTTAGCGCCCGCGGTGAAGTGGGGCAGATGCTGACCAAAGACGGCGTCAGCATGATGGTCAGCGCGATTAACGCCCAGGAGGGCGGTGAATTCACCGTCACCAAATTCTCCACGCTGGGGATGATTAACAATCTGCAAAACAACCTGACCGTCACCGAAAACGGTAAGGACACCGGCGTGCTGAGCATGACCTTTACCGGTGAAGATAAGGATCAAATCCGCGACATCCTGAACAGCATTACCCGCAACTACCTTGAGCAGAACGTCGAGCGTAAGTCGGCGGAAGCGGCGAAAAGCCTGGCGTTCCTGTCAAAACAGCTTCCGGAAGTGCGCGCCCATCTCGATGAAGCCGAGAACAAGCTGAACGCTTATCGTCAGGATAAAGACTCCGTTGACCTGCCGCTGGAGGCAAAATCGGTCCTTGATTCGATGGTCAACATTGATGCGCAGCTCAACGAGCTGACCTTCAAAGAGGCGGAAATTTCCAAGCTTTATACCAAACGCCACCCGGCCTACCGCACGCTGCTGGAGAAACGCCGTACGCTGGAAGAAGAGAAGGCGAAGCTCAATGACCGCGTGACCGCGATGCCGAAAACGCAGCAGGAGATCGTGCGTCTGACCCGCGACGTGGAGTCCGGACAGCAGGTTTACATGCAGCTGCTGAACAAGCAGCAGGAGCTGAAAATCACGGAAGCCAGTACCGTCGGTGACGTGCGTATCGTCGACCCGGCGATTACCCAGCCAGGGGTGCTGAAGCCGAAGAAAGCGCTGATTATTCTCGGCAGTATTATTCTCGGCCTGATGCTCTCCATCGTCGGTGTACTGCTGCGTTCGCTGTTCAACCGCGGAATCGAAAGCCCGCAGGTGCTGGAAGAGAGCGGTATCAACGTCTATGCCAGCATTCCACTGTCTGAGTGGCAAAAATCCCGTGACAGCGTGAAAACCATCAAGGGCGTTAAGCGTTACAAACAGAGCCAGCTTCTGGCGGTGGGTAACCCAACCGACCTCGCTATCGAAGCGATCCGCAGCCTGCGCACCAGCCTGCACTTCGCGATGATGCAGGCCAAAAACAACGTCCTGATGTTAACCGGCGTTAGCCCGTCAATCGGTAAAACCTTCGTCTGCGCCAACCTGGCGGCCGTTGTCAGCCAGACCAACAAGCGTGTGCTGCTGATCGACTGCGATATGCGTAAGGGCTACACCCACGAACTGCTGGGCACCAACAACGTTAACGGTCTGTCGGAAATCCTGCTCGGTAAAGGTGACATCAGCCAGAGCGCGAAACCTACAACGGTGCCGAAATTCGATCTGATCCCACGCGGTCAGGTGCCGCCTAACCCGTCCGAACTGCTGATGAGCGAACGCTTCACCGAACTGGTGGAGTGGGCGAGCAAAAACTACGACCTGGTGCTGATCGATACGCCGCCGATTCTGGCCGTGACCGACGCAGCCGTCGTTGGCCGCCATGCGGGCACCACGCTGATGGTAGCGCGTTACGCGGTGAACACCCTGAAAGAGGTAGAAACCAGCCTGAGCCGCTTCGAGCAGAACGGGATTGAGGTGAAAGGGGTGATCCTGAACTCCATCTTCCGCCGCGCGACCGGGTACCAGGATTACGGGTATTACGAGTACGAATATAAGTCTGACAGCAAATAACAATCCCCCTCACCCTAACCCTCTCCCGAGGGGAGAGGGGCGGGGTGAGGGATCAGGGGAAGATCATGACCACACAACGCCCTTTAGTTTCAATCTATATGCCGACATGGAATCGTCAGCAGCTGGCGATCCGCGCAATCAAGTCGGTGTTACGTCAGGATTACGATAACTGGGAGCTGATCATCGTTGATGACTGCTCTTCCTCGTATGAACAGCTGCAAAAGTTTGTGACTGACCTCAACGACCCGCGGGTGGTCTATACCCACAACGCCATCAACTCCGGCGCCTGTGCGGTGCGTAATCAGGCGATTATGCAGGCCAAAGGGCAGTATCTCACCGGAATCGACGACGACGACGAATGGACGCCTAACCGCCTGTCTATTTTCCTGTCGCATAAAGAACAGCTGGTTACGCACGCTTTCCTGTACGCCAACGACTATGTCTGCCAGGGCGAGGTCTACTCTCAGCCCGCCAGCCTGCCGCTGTACCCGAAATCACCGTACTCACGCCGCCTGTTCTACAAGCGCAACATCATTGGTAACCAGGTATTCACCTGGGCGTGGCGCTTCAAAGAGTGCCTGTTCGATACCGAACTCAAGGCCGCGCAGGATTACGATATCTTCCTGCGCATGGTGGTGGAATACGGCGAGCCGTGGAAAGTGGAAGAGGCTACGCAAATCCTGCACATCAACCACGGGGAGATGCAAATCACCTCCTCGCCGAAGAAGTTCTCCGGCTACTTCCATTTTTACCGCAAGCACAAGGACAAGTTTGACCGTGCCAGCCGTAAATATCAGCTCTTTACCCTCTATCAGATCCGCAATAAGCGCATGAACTGGCGCACGCTGCTGACGCTGCTGTCCGTGCGTAACGGCAAGCGTCTGGCTGATGGACTTCGGGGGAAATAATGTTTCTGGAAGATTGCCGCGCTAACAGCTGGAGCCTGCGTCCGTGCTGCATGGTTCTGGCGTACCGCATCGCGCACTTTTGCTCGGTGTGGCGCAAGAAAAATGTGCTGAACAATATCTGGGCGGCACCCGTGCTGGTGCTGTACCGCATCATTACCGAATGCTTTTTTGGCTATGAAATTCAGGCCGCTGCCACCATTGGCCGCCGTTTTACCATCCATCACGGCTATGCGGTGGTGATCAACAAGTTCGTGGTTGCCGGGGATGATTTCACCATCCGCCATGGGGTGACCATTGGCAACCGCGGGCCGGACAGCCTGGCCTGCCCGGTTATCGGCAATAACGTCGAGCTGGGCGCGAACGTGGTGATCATCGGTGACATTACGATTGGTAATAACGTCACGATTGGTGCTGGCAGCGTGGTGCTGGACAGCATTCCGGATAACGCGCTGGTGGTGGGAGAAAAAGCCCGCGTGAAGGTGATTAAATGAACATTCTGCAATTTAACGTACGCCTCGCAGAAGGCGGAGCGGCAGGGGTGGCGTTGGATCTGCACCAGCGCGCGCTGCAAAAAGGACTCCAGTCTCGTTTTATTTACGGCTATGGCAAAGGCGGCAAGAAAAGCGTTAGCCACGATAATTTCCCGCAGGTGCATAAGCACACGCCGCGCCTGACCTCGATTGCTAACATTGCGCTGTTCCGTCTGTTTAACCGCGATCTGTTTGGCAACCTGAACACGCTGTACCGCACGGTAACCCGTACCACCGGCCCGGTTGTGCTGCATTTTCACGTGCTGCACAGCTACTGGCTGAATCTGGAAGAGGTGGTGGCGTTCTGTCAGAAGGTGCAGGCCCACAAGCCCGACACCCGCTTCGTCTGGACGCTGCACGATCACTGGAGCGTAACCGGACGCTGTGCGTTTACCGACGGCTGCGAAGGCTGGAAAGATAACTGCCAGAAGTGCCCCACATTAAGCAACTACCCGCCGGTGAAGGTGGATCGCGCGCATCAGCTGGTCGCCGGAAAGCGCCAGCTTTTCCGCGACATGCTGTCGCTCGGCTGTACGTTTATCTCCCCGAGCCAGCACGTGGCCGATGCCTTCAACAGCCTGTACGGGGCAGGGCGCTGTCAGATTATCAACAACGGCATCGACGTGGCGACGGAAGCCATTCTCGCCGAGCTGACGCCGGTGGCAGAAACCGCGGGCAAACCGAAAATCGCTATCGTTGCGCATGACCTGCGCTACGACGGGAAAACCAACCAGCAGCTGGTGCGCGACATGATGGCGCTGGGTGACAAAATTGAGCTTCATACCTTCGGCAAATTTTCCCCGTTCGAAGGGGCTAACGTGGTGAACCACGGGTTTGAAACCGATAAGCGCAAGCTGATGAGCGCGCTTAATGAAATGGATGCGCTGGTATTTAGTTCACGCGTGGATAACTACCCGCTGATCCTCTGCGAAGCGCTCTCTATCGGCGTGCCGGTGATTGCCACCCACAGCGATGCGGCACGTGAAGTGCTGGAAAAATCCGGCGGCAAAACTTTTGCCGAGCAGGAGGTTCTGCCGCTGGTTCAGCTGCCGAAGGCGCAGATCGCTCAGGCCGTTTTTGGCACTGACCTGGAATCGTTCCGCAACCGCAGCCGCAAGGCCTACAGTGGACAACAGATGCTGGAGGAATATGTCTCGTTCTATCAGAATCTGTAGTTATCTGCTGCTGCCGCTGATCTACCTGCTGGTCAACGTCAAAATTGCCCAGCTCGGCGAAAGCTTTCCGATAACCATCGTCACCTTCTTGCCCGTTCTGCTTTTGCTGTATGTCGATAAAATCAACCTTAAGAAGCTGATGATTGCCTTAGGGTTGGGCACGGGCCTGACGCTGTTTAACTACATCTTTGGCCAGTCGCTGGATGCCAGTAAATACGTCACCTCGACCATGCTGTTTGTTTATATCGTTATTATTATCGGAATGGTCTGGAGTATTCGCTTCAAAACGATTTCTCCACACAATTATCGGAAAATCCTCAGGTTCTTTTATATTGCCGTTGCGTTAATTGTTATGCTTGCTGCCATGGAGATGGCGCAAATTATTCTTACCGGCGGCAGCAGCCTGATGGAGATAATTTCGAAATATCTCATTTACAGCAACAGCTATGTATTGAACTTCATCAAGTTCGGCGGGAAGCGTACCACGGCCCTCTATTTTGAACCGGCGTTTTTCGCTCTGGCGTTAATCTCAATTTGGCTCAGCATCAAACAGTTTGGTATCAAAACGCCTAAGACCGATGCTATGATTCTTGCAGGAATTGTTCTGTCTGGATCGTTCTCAGGGGTAATGACATTTATCCTGTTTTACCTGCTGGAATGGGCGTTTCAGTACCTGAACAAAGATGCGATTAAGAAAAAACTGCCGCTGGCGATTATCTCCCTGACGGTATTTATGGTGGGCGTGATATTTGCCTTCCCGTACATCTCAGAACGTCTGGGTGATTTGGGAACGGAAGGGTCTTCGTCCTATTATCGCATCATTGGACCGCTGGTGATGGTGGGTTATTCCTTAACCCATATTGATGGTGTAGTAAGATTCGGCTCACTTTACGAATATGTTGCATCATTCGGAATCTTTAACGGTGCGGATGTCGGTAAAACCATAGACAATGGTCTGTATCTGTTAATTATTTATTTTTCGTGGTTCGCCGTACTGTTGACGCTGTGGTATCTGTTTAAAGTTTTCAAAATGATGATTAACGCGTTTGGTGATAACCAGAACTTTCGCGTTCAGCTTTATCTGTTTACGCCGGTGTCGCTGTTTTTTACCGGGTCAATATTTAGCCCGGAATATGCTTTCTTGATTGTCTGTCCGTTTATTCTGCGCAAAGCGCTTAATATTACGAATGTATGACGAAATGAGGTGATTTATGTTTCTTAGCGTCATTACTGTCGCTTTTCGTAATTACGAAGGGGTGGTAAAAACCTGGCGCTCGCTGCGCAACCTGGCACGCGATCCAAGCCTCACCTTTGAGTGGATTGTGGTCGACGGCGGCTCGAACGATGGCACGGCGGAGTTTCTGGAAAAACTCAACGGTGAGTTCAACTTACGCTACATCAGCGAGAAAGATAAAGGCATCTACGATGCGATGAACAAAGGCATCAATATGGCGCAAGGCCGTTATGCCATCTTCCTGAATTCGGGTGATATTTTCCATGACGACGTGGCGCTGTTTGCCCGTCAGCTGGCGCGCCAGAAAGAGGACGCCATGTATATTGGCGATGCGCTGCTTGATTTTGGCGACGGACATAAAGTGTGCCGCAGCGCGAAGCCGGGCTGGTATATCTACCATAGTTTGCCCGCCAGCCATCAGGCCATTTTCTTTCCGGTAAAAGGTCTGAAAAAACAGCCTTACGATTTGCAGTATAAAGTGTCATCCGATTATGCGCTGGCAGCCAGTCTGTATAAGTCAGGTTACCCGTTCCGCCGAATTAAAGGGCTGGTATCTGAGTTTTCAATGGGGGGTGTGTCAACCTCGAATAATCTGGAGTTGTGCCAGGATGCCAAAAATGTACAGCGTAAAATATTACGCGTGCCGGGGTTCTGGGCGGAATTATCTTATTTTTTACGCGTGCGCACCACGAGTAAAACGAAAGCCTTATATAACAAAGCCTGAATATAAGGAAACGTAATGCAGGATCTGAACGGTTTCTCCGTACCGAAAGGTTTTCGGGGGGCGGGCGGTATTAAAGTGCAGCTATGGTGGGCCGTTCAGGCCACCTTATTTGCCTGGTCACCGCAAATACTGTACCGCTGGCGAGCATTTTTATTGCGCCTGTTTGGCGCAAAAATAGGAAAAAACGTAGTCATTCGGCCTTCGGTGAAAATTACCTATCCGTGGAAATTAACGCTCGGGGATTATGCCTGGGTAGGGGATGACGCGGTGTTATATACCCTTGGCGAGATTACGATTGGCGCAAATTCGGTGGTTTCACAGAAATGTTATTTGTGTACCGGAAGCCATGACTTTATGAGTCAGCATTTTGATATTACCGCCTCGCCTATTGTGATTGGCGAAAAATGCTGGCTGGCAACGGATGTTTTTGTTGCACCGGGTGTTTCTGTTGGCGATGGCACGGTAGTCGGTGCCCGCAGCAGCGTTTTTAAATCGCTACCGGCAAATAAAGTTTGCCGTGGCAACCCCGCAGTGGTGATACGCGAACGCGTTGAAACTGATTAAATTCATAAGTAGAGGAATATAAACATGTCTAAAGTCGCTCTCATCACCGGCGTTACCGGGCAGGATGGTTCTTACCTGGCAGAATTACTGCTGGAAAAAGGTTATGAAGTACACGGTATTAAGCGTCGTGCGTCTTCTTTCAACACCGAACGTGTGGATCACATCTATCAGGATCCGCACGCGGCGAACCCGAAATTCCACCTGCACTACGGCGACCTGACCGATACCTCCAACCTGACCCGTATCCTGCAGGAAGTGCAGCCGGATGAAGTCTACAACCTGGGCGCGATGAGCCACGTTGCGGTCTCCTTCGAATCCCCGGAGTACACCGCTGACGTTGACGCCATGGGCACGCTGCGTCTGCTGGAAGCGATTCGCTTCCTGGGCCTCGAGAAGAAAACCCGTTTCTATCAGGCATCCACCTCTGAGCTGTACGGTCTGGTGCAGGAAATCCCGCAGAAAGAGACCACGCCATTCTACCCGCGCTCTCCGTACGCGGTGGCAAAACTGTACGCTTACTGGATCACCGTGAACTACCGTGAATCCTACGGCATGTACGCGTGTAACGGCATTCTGTTCAACCACGAATCCCCACGTCGCGGCGAAACCTTTGTGACCCGCAAAATCACCCGCGCTATCGCCAACATCGCGCAGGGTCTGGAGTCTTGCCTGCACCTCGGCAACATGGATTCCCTGCGTGACTGGGGCCATGCCAAAGACTACGTGAAAATGCAGTGGATGATGCTGCAGCAGGAACAGCCAGAAGACTTCGTGATCGCGACCGGCGTGCAGTACTCCGTTCGTCAGTTCGTTGAAATGGCTGCCGCACAGCTGGGCATCAAGCTGCGCTTCGAAGGCACCGGCGTGGAAGAGAAGGGCATCGTGGTTTCCGTGACCGGCCATGACGCACCGGGCGTGAAGCCTGGCGACGTGATTGTGCAGGTTGACCCGCGCTACTTCCGTCCTGCTGAAGTAGAAACCCTGCTGGGCGACCCAACCAAAGCGCACGAGAAGCTGGGCTGGAAACCAGAAACCACTCTGCAGGAGATGGTTTCCGAGATGGTAGCCAAAGATCTTGAAGCAGCGAAAAAACACTCCCTGCTCAAGTCTCATGGCTACGAGGTTGCCATCGCGCTGGAGTCCTGAGAATGACAAAACAACGTATTTTTGTCGCCGGTCATCGCGGAATGGTGGGTTCCGCGATTGAACGCCTGCTCGAACAGCGCGGTGACGTCGAAGTGGTTGTACGCACGCGCGACGAGCTGAACCTGCTCGACAGCCGTGCGGTACAGGACTTCTTTGCGAACGAACGCATTGACCAGGTGTATCTGGCGGCGGCTAAGGTGGGTGGCATTGTTGCCAACAACACCTACCCGGCGGATTTCATCTACGAAAACATGATGATTGAGAGCAACATTATTCACGCGGCGCATCTGCACAACGTGAACAAGCTGCTGTTCCTCGGCTCATCCTGTATTTACCCGAAAATGGCGAAACAGCCGATCGCCGAAAGCGAGCTGCTGCAGGGCACGCTGGAAGCCACCAACGAGCCGTACGCGATTGCCAAGATTGCCGGGATCAAGCTGTGCGAGTCCTACAACCGTCAGTACAACCGCGACTATCGTTCGGTGATGCCGACCAACCTGTACGGACCGCACGACAACTTCCACCCGAGCAACTCGCACGTGATCCCGGCGCTGCTGCGTCGCTTCCACGAGGCGACTGCCGAGAACGCCCCGGACGTGGTGGTGTGGGGCAGCGGTACGCCGATGCGTGAATTCCTGCACGTGGACGACATGGCTGCGGCCAGCATTCACGTGATGGAGCTGGATCGCGAGGTGTGGCAGGAGAACACCGAGCCGATGCTGTCGCACATCAACGTCGGTACCGGCGTGGACTGCACCATTCGCGAGCTGGCGCAGACCATCGCGCAGGTGGTGGGCTATAAAGGCCGCGTGGTGTTTGACGCCACGAAACCGGACGGCACGCCGCGCAAGCTGCTGGACGTGACCCGTCTGCATCAGCTGGGCTGGTATCACGAGGTGTCACTGGAGCAGGGTCTGGCCAGTACCTACCAGTGGTTCCTGGAAAACCAGCACCGCTTCCGGGGGTAACGATGTTTTTAAGTCAGGAAGATTTTGCCACGGTAGTGCGTTCCACTCCGCTCATCTCAATTGATCTGATCGTGGAGAACGAACGCGGCGAGTTCTTGCTGGGGAAACGAACCAACCGTCCTGCGCAGGGCTTCTGGTTCGTGCCCGGTGGGCGCGTGCAAAAGGATGAGACGCTTGCCGATGCGTTTGAGCGTCTCACTCTGGCGGAACTGGGTCTGCAGCTGCCGATGGCAGCGGGCCAGTTTTACGGGGTCTGGCAGCACTTCTATGACGATAACTTTTCAGGCACCGGGTTCACCACGCACTACATCGTGCTGGGGTTCCGCCTGAAGGTGAGTGAGGCAGACCTGCGTCTGCCTGATTCTCAGCATGACGACTACCGCTGGCAGACGCCAGAGGCGCTGCTGGCCAGCGATAATGTGCACGACAACAGTCGCGCCTATTTCCTCGCTGAACGTCAGTCCGGGGTGCCGGGCTTATGAAGATCCTCGTATACGGAATCAACTACTCGCCGGAATTAACCGGCATCGGGAAATACACCGGCGAGATGGTCGAGTGGATGGCGAGCCAGGGACATGACGTGCGGGTCATTACCGCGCCGCCGTACTACCCGGAATGGAAAGTGGGGGAGCGCTACTCAAGCTGGCGCTACCGTCGCGAAGAGGGCGCAGCGACCGTCTGGCGCTGCCCCCTGTATGTGCCTAAGCAGCCCTCGACGCTGAAGCGGTTGATTCATCTCGGCAGCTTTGCTCTGAGCAGCTTCTTCCCGCTGATGGCGCAGCGGCGCTGGAAGCCGGATCGCATTATCGGCGTGGTGCCGACGCTGTTTTGCACGCCGGGCATGCGCCTGCTGGGCAAACTCTCCGGCGCGCGCACCCTGCTGCACATTCAGGATTATGAAGTGGACGCCATGCTGGGCCTGGGGATGGCAGGCAAAAGCAAAGGTGGAAAGGTGGCGAAGCTCGCCAGCGCCTTTGAGCGCAGTGGCTTACACAACGTGGATTACGTCTCAACTATCTCGCGCTCGATGATGAACAAGGCGCAGGAGAAAGGCGTCCCGGCGGAGAAGGTGATCTTCTTCCCGAACTGGTCTGAAGTGGCGCGTTTTCGCGACGTGACTGAGCAAGACGCTCAGGCGCTGCGCGCGCAGCTCGGTTTGCCTGAAGATCAAAAAATCATTCTTTACTCAGGCAACATCGGCGAAAAGCAGGGGCTGGAGAGCGTGATCGAGGCGGCTCAACTGCTGAACGAACATCCATGGACGTTTGTGATTGTCGGGCAGGGCGGTGGGAAAGCGCGTCTGGAAAAAATGGTCAGCGAACGCGGCCTGACCAACGTGAAATTCTTCCCGCTTCAGTCTTACGAGGCATTGCCTGCGCTGCTGAAGATGGGCGACTGCCATCTGGTAGTGCAAAAACGCGGCGCGGCGGATGCGGTGCTGCCGTCCAAGCTGACCAACATTCTGGCAGTGGGCGGCAACGCGGTGATTACGGCCGAAGCCGAAACTGAATTAGGCCAGCTGTGTGACAGCTATCCGGGGATTGCCGTGTGCGTAGAGCCGGAATCGGTTCCGGCGCTGGTCACCGGAATTGAGCAGGCACTTGCCATGCCAAAAGTGAACACGGTGGCACGTGAATATGCCGAACGCACGCTCGAGAAAGAGAACGTGCTGAGCCAATTTATTGCAGATATACGGGGATAAATCATGAGTCAAACCACTTTGTATCCGGTTGTGATGGCTGGTGGCTCTGGTAGCCGGTTGTGGCCGCTGTCCCGCGTGCTCTATCCAAAACAGTTCCTCTGCCTGAAAGGGGATCTCACCATGCTGCAGACGACGGTGAACCGTCTCCACGGCGTGGAGTGTGAAAGCCCGGTGGTGATCTGTAACGAACAGCACCGTTTTATCGTTGCCGAGCAGCTGCGTCAGCTGAACAAACTTACAGAAAACATCATTCTGGAGCCTGCCGGACGCAACACTGCGCCAGCGATCGCCCTGGCGGCGCTGGCGGCAAAACGCAGCAGCCCGAACTGTGACCCGCTGATGCTGGTGCTGGCGGCAGACCACGTGATCCAGCAGGAAGAGGCCTTCCGCGACGCGGTGCGTGCGGCCATTCCTTACGCCGAAAGCGGCAAGCTGGTGACCTTCGGCATCGTGCCGGATCTGCCGGAAACCGGCTACGGATACATCCGTCGCGGCAACGTGACGCCGGGTGAAGGCGACAGCGTGGCGTTTGACGTGGCGCAGTTCGTTGAAAAACCGAATCTGGAAACCGCACAGGCGTATGTCGCCAGCGGTGAGTATTACTGGAACAGCGGGATGTTCCTGTTCCGCGCCGGACGCTATCTGGAAGAGCTGAGCAAATATCGCCCGGATATTCTGCACGCCTGCGAAAAAGCGATGGCGGTGGTGGACCCGGATCTCGACTTCATCCGCGTGGATGAAGAAGCCTTCCTCGCCTGTCCGGAAGAGTCCATTGACTATGCGGTGATGGAACGCACGGCGGACGCCGTTGTGGTGCCGATGGATGCGGGCTGGAGCGACGTGGGCTCCTGGTCCTCCCTGTGGGAGATCAGCGCCCATACCCCGGAGGGTAACGTCCACCACGGTGATGTCATTAGCCACAAAACGGAAAACAGCTATGTCTACGCCGAGTCCGGCCTGGTCACCACGGTTGGGGTGAAGGATCTGGTGGTGGTCCAGACCAAAGACGCGGTGCTGATTGCCGACCGTAACGCCGTGCAGGACGTTAAAAAAGTGGTGGAGAAGATCAAGGCGGATGGCCGCCACGAGCACCACATTCACCGTGAAGTCTACCGTCCGTGGGGTAAATATGACTCCATCGACGCAGGCGACCGCTATCAGGTGAAACGCATCACCGTGAAGCCGGGCGAGGGGCTGTCGGTGCAGATGCACCATCACCGCGCCGAGCATTGGGTGGTGGTTGCGGGTACCGCTAAAGTCACTATCGACGGTGAAGTCAAACTGCTGGGCGAAAACGAGTCCATCTATATTCCGCTGGGGGCGACGCACTGTCTGGAGAACCCGGGGAAAATTCCTCTCGACTTAATTGAGGTGCGCTCCGGCTCGTATCTGGAAGAGGACGATATCGTGCGCTTCCAGGACCGCTACGGGCGGGTGTAGCACTCTGCATTATGCCCGGTAGCGTTACGCTTACCGGGCCTGCGAATGACAAAAAAAATCAATTTGGCCATTTAGTGGTCAGGGCCGACTGTTGCCTGAAAAAGGGGTCATCATGGAAAAATTAACCTGTTTTAAAGCCTACGATATTCGCGGCAGGCTGGGCGAAGAGCTGAATGAAGAT
>NZ_JAJNOG010000004.1:0-464878 GCF_027947695.1 Enterobacter sp. PI-10
GGCCGCCGAGGAATGACAAGCGGAAAAATGCATTTTTATTTCAACCGCTCATCTTTTCACCAGAAAGGCTATTTTTGGTGCTTTTTAATCTCTTTTGGCAGCTCGGCCAGACTATTAATTACCCAATCCGCCGCATTCTCAGCTTCTGGCGTCACAGGCTTGCCGGTGCGCACTAATATTTTGGTCCCTACACCCGCTGCTGTGGCTGCCTGCATATCTTCCAGTTTATCGCCCACCATATAAGAAGCCGCCATATCAATGTGCAGGAACTCCTGCGCAGAGATGAACATCCCCGGATGCGGCTTACGGCAATCACAGGTCTGACGATACTCTTCTACGGTTCCCTGTGGATGGTGCGGACAATAATAGATGCCATCGAGATCCACACCGCGGTCGGCCAGCGACCAGTCCATCCATTCCGTCAGCGTTTCGAACTGCGCTTCGGTGAATTTACCGCGTGCAATACCGGACTGGTTCGTCACGACCACCAGCGCATACCCCATCTCTTTCAGCTGGCGCATGGCATCTATTGCGCCCTCGATAAACTCGAACTCATCAATCTCATGGACATAACCGTGATCCACATTAATAGTGCCATCACGATCGAGAAAAATTGCGGGTACTGATTTTGCCACCGGTTTGCTCCTGAAAAAGGCATGTTCAACTAGTATCTCATGAATCGCAGCGCAATAAAGTGCTCATCGTGCATAGTTGGATTGATTTAGACGTCTGGATGCCTTAACATCCGTTTTGTTTACGGCCATCACCCGTATCTGGCAGAAGAAAATGCCACGGCTAACTTACATACGATAAAAATAATCTAATGATTAAACTTTCCAATATCACCAAAGTGTTCCAGCAGGGGAACCGAACCATTCAGGCTCTGAACAATGTCAGCCTGCATGTTCCTGCTGGCCAAATTTATGGCGTCATTGGCGCATCGGGTGCAGGTAAAAGCACGCTGATCCGTTGTGTTAACCTGCTTGAGCGTCCAACCCAGGGCAGCGTAGAAGTTGGCGGTCAGGAACTTACCGCCCTTTCAGAGAAAGAACTCACCAAAGCGCGTCGTCAGATTGGCATGATTTTCCAGCACTTTAACCTGCTGGCTTCCCGCACCGTGTTCGGCAACGTTGCCTTACCGCTTGAGCTGGATAACACGCCGAAAGAAGAAGTGAAGCGTCGCGTCACCGAGCTGCTCGACCTCGTGGGTCTGGGCGATAAACATGATAGCTACCCGGCAAATCTGTCCGGCGGGCAAAAACAACGTGTGGCCATCGCCCGCGCGCTGGCCAGCAATCCTAAGGTACTGCTGTGCGATGAGGCCACCAGCGCACTGGATCCCGCAACCACGCGTTCTATTCTGGAACTGCTGAAGGACATTAATCGTCGTCTGGGCCTGACGATCCTCCTTATTACGCACGAGATGGATGTGGTGAAACGCATCTGCGACTGCGTGGCGGTCATTAGCAACGGTGAACTGATCGAGCAGGACACGGTAAGTGAAGTGTTCTCGCACCCGAAAACCCCGCTGGCGCAGCAGTTCATCCAGTCCACCCTGCATCTGGATATCCCGGAAGACTATCTGGAGCGTTTGAAGACCGAACCCGCTGCTGACAGCGTCCCGATGCTGCGCATGGAGTTCACCGGTCAGTCCGTTGATGCTCCCCTGCTTTCCGAAACCGCGCGTCGCTTTAACGTGAACAACAACATCATCAGCGCGCAGATGGATTACGCCGGTGGCGTGAAGTTCGGCATCATGCTGACAGAAATGCACGGCACACAAGAAGAAACCCAGGCAGCCATTGCCTGGCTGCAAGAACATCACGTAAAAGTAGAGGTACTGGGTTATGTCTGAGCCGATGATGTGGCTGCTGGTTCGCGGCGTTTGGGAAACGCTGGCAATGACCTTTGTCTCTGGCTTCTTTGGTTTTGTGATTGGCCTGCCGGTCGGCGTGTTGCTGTACGTGACGCGTCCGGGTCAAATCATTGAGAACGCGAAGCTGTACCGTACGCTCTCTGCGCTGGTGAACATCTTCCGTTCTATCCCGTTCATTATTTTACTGGTGTGGATGATTCCGTTTACCCGCGTGATCGTCGGAACGTCTATCGGTCTGCAGGCGGCGATCGTTCCGCTGACCGTTGGCGCTGCGCCGTTTATCGCCCGTATGGTGGAGAACGCCCTGCTGGAAATCCCAACCGGTTTGATCGAAGCTTCCCGTGCGATGGGTGCCACGCCGATGCAGATCGTCCGCAAGGTTCTGCTGCCTGAGGCGCTGCCAGGGCTGGTGAATGCGGCAACCATTACGCTTATCACCCTGGTCGGTTATTCCGCGATGGGCGGTGCCGTTGGTGCCGGCGGTTTAGGTCAGATTGGTTACCAGTACGGCTATATTGGATATAACGCTACCGTGATGAATACCGTTCTGGTATTGCTGGTTGTTTTGGTTTACTTAATCCAGTTCTCTGGCGATTGCATCGTCCGGGCTGTTACGCATAAATAACGTTACACACAACACAAACTCTACGAGTTAAGGATAAAACATGGCGTTTAAATTAAAGACCTTCGCAGCAGTAGGCGCGCTGATCGGCTCTCTGGCACTGGTGGGTTGCGGTCAGGACGAAAAGGATCCAAACCACATTAAAGTGGGCGTTATCGTAGGTGCAGAACAGCAGGTTGCGGAAGTTGCTCAGAAAGTGGCAAAAGAGAAATATGGCCTGGACGTGGAGCTGGTGACCTTCAACGATTACGTTCTGCCGAACGAAGCGCTGAGCAAAGGCGATATCGACGCGAATGCCTTCCAGCATAAGCCATACCTGGATCAGCAGATTAAAGATCGCGGCTATAAACTGGTGGGTGTCGGTAACACCTTCGTGTATCCGATTGCCGGTTACTCTAAGAAAATTAAATCCCTGGACGAACTGCAGCCGGGCTCTCAGGTTGCCGTACCTAACGACCCAACTAACCTTGGTCGTTCCCTGCTGCTGCTGCAGAAAGTGGGCCTGATCAAACTGAAAGACGGTGTTGGCCTGCTGCCAACCGTTCTGGACGTCACCGAGAACCCGAAAAATCTGAAAATCGTTGAACTGGAAGCACCGCAGCTGCCACGTTCTCTGGACGATGCACAGATTGCTCTGGCCGTTATCAACACCACGTACGCCAGCCAGATTGGCCTGACGCCAGCCAAAGACGGTATCTTCGTTGAAGATAAAGACTCCCCGTACGTTAACCTGATCGTGACTCGCGAAGACAACAAGGACGCGGAAAACGTGAAGAAATTCGTTCAGGCCTATCAGTCAGATGAAGTTTACCAGGAAGCCAACAAAGTGTTTAACGGCGGCGCTGTTAAAGGCTGGTAATCTCACCTCAGTGTAATATCATCAGGACGGGCTTATGCCCGTCTTGTCATTTGTGCAGTCAACTGATTCAATATCTGACGTTTTGATTATCCATTGAGGAAATATTATGCGTGCTTTACCGATCTGTCTTTTAGCACTCATGCTGAGCGGCTGTTCTATGCTAAGCAGATCTCCCGTTGAACCTGTTCAAAGCACGGCAACCCCGCCAAAGACCGAGCCTGCGAAACCGAAAGTGGTTCGCCCTGCGCCGGTTCGCATTATCACGAAAGCGGACGAACTCGTCGGTAAACCGTTCCGTGAGCTGGGCGAAGTGAGCGGCGAATCCTGTCAGGCGACCAATCAGGACTCACCACCAAATATTCCGACAGCGCGTAAACGCATGCAGATTAATGCCGCAAAAATGAAAGCTAACGCGGTTCTGCTGCACAGCTGTGAAGTCACCAGCGGCACGCCGGGCTGCTACCGTCAGGCGGTTTGCATCGGTTCTGCGCTGAACATCACGGCGAAATGAGTGCATTTCAGTTCGAGCAGATAGGCGTTATCCACTCTCCTTATAAAGAGAAGTTCGCCGTCCCTCGCCAGCCCGGTCTGGTCACCAGCGGAAGCGGTGAGCTTCACCTGATTGCGCCTTACAATCAGGCCGATGCGGTACGCGGGCTCGAGGCTTTCAGCCATTTATGGGTGGTGTTCGTGTTTCACCAGACGATGGAAGGCGGCTGGCGACCTACCGTGCGTCCTCCTCGTCTTGGCGGCAATGCGAGAATGGGCGTGTTTGCAACGCGCTCGACCTTCCGTCCAAACCCGGTTGGCATGTCGCTGGTTGAACTGAAAGGCATACGCTGCCAGAAAGATCGGGTGATACTGGAGTTAGGTAGCCTGGACCTGGTCGACGGCACGCCGGTTATCGACATCAAGCCCTATTTGCCCTTCGCCGAAGCGCTCCCGAACGCGCGTGCAAGTTATGCTCAGGACGCACCACAGGCGGACATGCCGGTGTATTTTACGCCTGAGATAACCGCACAGCTCGGTCAGCTGGAGAAACGCTATCCTCGCTTACGGGATTTCATCACCGAAGTTCTGGCACAGGACCCGCGCCCGGCCTACCGTAAAGAAGAGGAAGCAGGAAAAACGTACGCCGTCTGGCTGATGGATTTTAACGTTCGCTGGCGCGTCTCCGGGGCAGGTTTTGAAGTGTTTGCCCTTGAACCCAGGTAATTTTGTTCTCCTCTCTTTTGGCATCTTTGCCACACTGGTAAACTAAACCACTTTTTTTGTGTCAGGCTGGTGTTTCAGCCTGTTCCAATCGTCGAAATGGAACCGTAACAACATGCGTACTAGCCAATATCTGCTCTCCACTCTGAAGGAGACGCCTGCCGACGCCGAAGTGATCAGCCATCAGCTGATGCTGCGCGCCGGGATGATCCGCAAGCTGGCCTCCGGGTTATATACCTGGCTGCCGACCGGCGTGCGCGTCCTGAAAAAAGTCGAAAACATCGTGCGTGAAGAGATGAACAACGCCGGTGCTATCGAGGTGTCCATGCCTGTGGTTCAGCCCGCTGACCTGTGGCAGGAGAGTGGCCGTTGGGAACAATATGGTCCTGAACTGCTGCGCTTCGTCGATCGCGGCGAGCGTCCGTTCGTTCTCGGCCCAACGCATGAAGAAGTTATTACCGACCTGATTCGTAATGAGCTGAGCTCTTACAAACAGCTGCCGCTGAACTTCTTCCAGATCCAGACCAAGTTCCGTGACGAAGTTCGCCCGCGTTTCGGCGTCATGCGCTCTCGCGAATTCCTGATGAAAGATGCCTACTCTTTCCATACCTCTCAGGAATCACTGCAAGAGACTTACGACGCAATGTACGCGGCATACAGCAAAATCTTCTCCCGCATGGGTCTGGATTTCCGTGCTGTGCAGGCTGATACCGGCTCCATCGGCGGTAGCGCATCCCATGAGTTCCAGGTACTGGCGCAGAGCGGTGAAGACGATGTGATCTTCTCTGACTCTTCAGACTACGCGGCGAACATCGAATTTGCAGAAGCGCTGGCACCAAAAGAACCGCGTGCTGCGGCAACGCAAGAGATGACGCTGGTTGATACGCCAAACGCGAAAACCATTGCCGAGCTGGTTGAGCAGTTCAATCTGCCAGTTGAAAAAACCGTGAAAACGCTGCTGGTGAAATCCACCGAAGGCAGCGCTTACCCGCTGGTTGCCCTGCTGGTGCGTGGCGATCATGAGCTGAACGAAGTGAAAGCCGAGAAGCTGCCGCAGGTCGCCAGCCCGCTGACG
This sequence comes from Enterobacter sp. PI-10, assembly GCF_027947695.1. Taxonomy (NCBI): domain Bacteria; kingdom Pseudomonadati; phylum Pseudomonadota; class Gammaproteobacteria; order Enterobacterales; family Enterobacteriaceae; genus Enterobacter; species Enterobacter sp. PI-10. Next base: position 5,645 of record NZ_JAJNOG010000004.1, read on the forward strand.
TTCGCCACGGAAGCGGAAATCCGCGCCGTGGTGAATGCGGGTCCAGGTTCACTGGGTCCAGTCAATCTGCCGGTGCCGGTTGTTATTGACCGCACGGTTGCTGCAATGAGCGACTTCTCCGCTGGTGCGAACATCGACGGTAAACACTACTTCGGCATCAACTGGGATCGCGACGTGGCGACGCCGGAAGTGGCTGACATCCGTAACGTGGTTGCAGGCGATCCAAGCCCGGATGGTCAGGGTACCCTGATGATTAAGCGCGGCATCGAGGTCGGTCACATCTTCCAGCTGGGCGATAAATACTCTCGCGCGCTGAACGCCGCCGTTCAGGGCGAAGATGGCCGTAACCAGATCCTGACCATGGGTTGCTACGGTATCGGGGTGACGCGCGTGGTGGCTGCGGCGATTGAGCAGAACTACGACGAGCGCGGCATCGTCTGGCCGGACAATATCGCGCCGTTCCAGGTCGCCATTCTGCCAATGAACATGCACAAGTCTTACCGCGTGCAGGAGCTGGCCGAGAAGCTGTATGCCGAGCTGCGCGCTCAGGGCATCGAAGTGCTGATGGATGACCGTAAAGAGCGTCCGGGCGTGATGTTCGCCGATATGGAACTGATCGGCATCCCACATACCGTCGTTATCGGCGACCGTAACCTCGACAGCGATGAGATTGAATACAAATACCGTCGCAGCGGCGAAAAACAGATGATCAAGACCGGCGATATCCTTGATTACCTGGTGAAAGCCATTAAAGGCTAAACAAAAAAACCCCGCTCAGGCGGGGTTTTTTAATGGTGCTACGTCAGCTTATTTACTATTACAGTCTTTGCCCGCAATAAATTTCGCGCCTTTATCCGCCACCAGCGTTTTCACCATCTCTCCGCTATCCGGGTTTGCTTCAAGCGTAAAGTGACCGTCAACCGTCAGCAATACCGGCTTGCTGTCATTACCGCGTGCCACGGCGTAATCACGTTCAAGCTGCGCATTGTTTGCCACGCTAACCTTCCTGCCGGTTGCGCAGTCGGTAAAGATCGCCGCATCCGCCATATAGAAGTACATCCCCCGCATTGCCATAGGCGTGGCAGGCAGAGCCGCTTTTACCGGCGCAAGCGTGTAGTTGAACTGGGATTCAATCGGGTTGCCTTCGCGGTCAAGCATCTCCATTCCCTCGCCTTTGGCGCGGAAAAAGGTTTTCTCACCGGAGGCATCCGTCAGAACCAGCTTCTCAGCCGTACGCGCCCATGTTCCGTAAGTTGCAAATGACGAGGGTTCTTTAGCGCCCTGATAGCGCTGGTTCATTACCCAGGTGCCGTCTTTTTGCAGGAACAGAGACGTTTCAATGCCTTCGCAGTCTGCGCAAGGCAATACGCCGCGCCAGCTCTGCTGCATTGGTTTTAACTCTTCCGTTTGCGTGGGTTGTAACATCTGCGTTTCGGAGCGGTTGTTACACCCGAAAAGCGCAAACAGCGTGCTCACTGCCATCGCTGACCATAATGCTTTTTTCACAATGAATTCCTTATGAAAATTGTGTTCCCTTTCGTCACTCTGTTGGGCGACGAACTTTACCGCGTAGTGCTTTCACTGTGGATTTTTGGGCCTTCGAGGACAGCCGACGCTCTTTCGATGCGCGGGTTGGCCGCGTTGCCCGGCGGCTTTTTTGTACTGCCGTTAATTCTTTGATGACCGCCACCAGCCTGGCTATCGCCGCTTCCCGGTTGAGCTCCTGGCTCCGGTACTCCTGGGCTTTGATCACAATCACACCATCGCTGGTGATCAGGTGATGGCTGGCAGCAAGCAGGCTGTCTTTATAATACTCTGGCAGGCTCGAGGCCCGAATGTCAAAACGCAAATGGATAGCCGTCGACGCCTTGTTGACGTGCTGCCCACCGGCCCCCTGAGCACGGATGGCGGTAATCTCCAGCTCGTTGTCAGGAATGCTGACGTTACGGGACAAGACGATCATGACGCGGGCTGCCACGCCGCCAAATGAATTTCCAGATTATTCTGAGAATCAGAGAGCCAGATGGCGCCATCCTGAATCGTCGCCTGCAACACCATGGTCCGGCTGGCAAACTCGCTCAGCTGAGCCAGCTGCTCATCATCCAGATACCAAACCGTGAGATTTTTAAACTGTCCGCACTTGCTCTTGTTTTGCTGCCACCAAATCTCCGCAGCACGCTGATTATACGCGAATAAGGCCACTTCAGCGGACTGGGTGCAGGCCTTCTTAATTCTGCGCTCGTCAGGCAGGCCGAGTTCGATCCACAAGTCGATACCCAGATGATCGTTGCGCAGCCAGGCTTCAGGCTCGTCTTCTGCGCTTAACCCACGGGTAAACTGCAGACGCTCGTCGGCGTACTTAATCCACGCCAGCAGGCGCAGCATCATGCGCTCCTGGGTTTCGGAGGGATGGCGTGCCAGCGTAAGCGACGCGTCGAGGAACTGGTTGCGATCAAGATCGGCCACATTGACCACTGCTTTATAAATTGTCGCTTTCAGCGCCATGAGAGAACTCCATTCGAATCAGGCGCTCATTGTAGCGAAAACCGCGGCAAAAGGCTGTTATGGGGTGATAAATACACCGCTATCAAGGCGCTGATATTGCTTAAATGAGTATGGTATAGTCACCTTGCTAAACCGAGTTTATCTTCGTAGGCTTAATGATATCTCACAGTAAGTCAGTGCGCTGGCGGGAGGGGATGTGAATAATTATTGTGAGTTAATTCGCAAACGGTATGCGGAAATCGCCAGCGGAGATCTGGGGTATGTCCCGGACGCGTTGGGCTGTGTATTGAAAGTGCTTAATGAAGTGGCCTCTGATGAGAGCCTTTCAGAGTCGGTCAGGGAAAAAGCAGCGTATGCTGCGGCGAATTTACTGGTGAGCGATTATGTCGATGAATGATACTTATCAACCCATCAATTGTGATGACTATGACAACCTCGAACTCGCCTGCCAGCATCATTTATTACTGACGCTGGAGCTAAAAGATGGCGAAGTGTTGAAGGCAAAAGCCAGCGATCTGGTTTCACGCAAGAATGTGGAATACCTGATAGTGGAAGATGCCGGTGCGACGCGTGAGCTGCGCCTGGACAAAATAGCCAGCTTCAGCCACCCGCAAATCGGCACCGTCGTGGTGAGCGAATCCTGATGACACTAACGGGCAGCCTGGCTGCCCGTTACGCTTTCTGCCACTCAAAACGGACACCCTCTTCTGTCCAACCCTCTTCCGTAATGAAAACCCCTGCCGCAGCAATCAACGTTTCACCATAGAACAGCAGCGGCGTGGTGTCGCGCAGCCACGGCGGCACGTTGCACTCCTGCCAGATTTTCTTCAGCTTGCGTCCCCCGTTGCGCCCGACGATATGCAGCATGCCGCCAGCCTTAAAGCGCACGGTGACCGGTTCACCGGGCTTCGGCAGCCGCACATGACCAGACGACAGGAGAGAAACGCGTCCTGCCTCACCGGGCAATACCAGCGGTGCGTCAGGAGAAAGCCAGTCGAGCACCACATCGGTCAGTGAAGGCGTTGATTTTATCCACCAGAGTTCCCCTTTATAGCGTCTAACGTCAAAACCGTTAAGGTGGACGCACGGGGAAGCATCATCCCGCGCCAGGGCAACCTCGTCCCAGATACGGCTCAGCATCGCCCGCGACGGCATCGCAGCGTGATGAGAGGCAAGCCAGCGGCGTAACAGCGCGGCGCGACGTACCGGGCTCATCGCTTGCATCGGGGCGATCGCCAGCCCCCCGTCGGCAGAAATCAGCCCAGCCAGCTCGCCGCTCAACAGCTCGTCCAGCAGCGACTCCTGTTCGGCGCACAGCATGGCGCTTCTTGCCGTCGCGTCGGCGAAATGCGGCCAGCGCTCGCTTAAAAGCGGAAGGACGCGCAGACGAAGGAAGTTACGGTCATAGCCGTCATCCTGGTTGCTCTCATCTTCGATCCAGCTCAGCTGATGTTCTCGCGCCCAGGCTTCAAGCGAGACGCGCGTCTCGCCAAGCAGCGGACGCAGTAACGTTGTGCCGGCAAATTCAGAACGCGCCGGCATGGCAGAAAGCCCCGCCGGCCCGCTGCCCCGCTTAAGCGCCAGCAGAAAGGTTTCACACTGATCGTCCAGGTGCTGGGCAGTGACCAGCGCTTCTCCGGTACGTAATGCCCCGGCAAAGGCGGCATAGCGGGCTTTACGTGCCTGCGCCTCGATACCCAGCCCTTCCTCTACCAGCGTGACGCGCTCGACGAGGAGCGGGATCGCCCATGCCGCACACAAGGCTTCGCAGTGCGCCACCCACTTCTCTGCGTGAGGACTTAATCCGTGATGAATATGTATCGCCCGCAGCTGGACGTCAGGCTCCCGATCGCGCCAGCGCTTAAGGCGATGGAGCAGAACGGTGGAATCCAGGCCACCGCTAAACCCCACCAGCAGCTGGCGGTACGGTGAAACGGCGTGTGCGATAGCGGGTAAGGTCATAGGGAATTACACATAAAAAATGCCCGAACTGAGCGGGCATTATCACACAGCACGAAGATTACTGCTGATAAAGCTCCAGCGGCAGGCCGTCCGGGTCGTTGAAAAAGGTAAAGCGCTTGTCGGTGAACGGATCGACGCGAATCGCTTCGCACGTCACGCCGTGCGCTTCCAGATGTTTTACTGCGCTATCCAGGTCATCGACGCTGAAGGCGAGATGGCGCAGGCCGCAGGCTTCCGGGCGGGACGGACGCGCAGGCGGAAAAGGAAAAGAGAACAGTTCAATCACATACTGCCCGTTTAACGCCAGATCGCCCTTCCAGGAGTCGCGATCCTCGCGGTACGCCTCGCTCAACAGCGTAAAGCCGAGAATGTCGCAGTAGAAGGCCTTACTCTTCGCGTAATCGGTCGCAATGATCGCAATATGATGAACCTGTTTTAAACCCAGCATAGCTTCTCCTTTTTATGATGCCTGAACGTTACAACCGAAAACCCGCACCATGCAAGCGGTCACCCTTATTTTAGGACTCGCACCCAGTAAACGCCGTTTTCGTCGCGCTTCGCACCGTGGATATCCGTCTCAAAACCGGGATAGTGACGCCCTACCGAACAAAGCATCAGCAGGAAATCGAGCACGGCCCGACTCTCTTCGGTAATCATCTCTCCCGGCATCAGGAGCGGTACGCCCGGTGGGTAGGGCAGGATCATGTTCGCTGATACGCGCCCGACCAGGTTTTCCAGCTCAACGGTTTCGACCTCCCCTTTCACCTGGCGCTGCCATGCCTTGTGCGGGATAAACTTCATCTCCGGTAAGACATCGAACGCCTGAAGCATCAGACGCGGCAGATCGTGCTGACGGATCAGCCTGTGGATCCCCTGGGCCAGATCCTGAATGCGCATATTACGGTAGAAGTCAGGATCCTCCGCGTAGAGATCCGGCAGCATGTTCTTTACCCGCAGGTTGAGATCGTAGGCTCGCTTAAACTCCATCAGCCCGCGCAGCAATCCCATCGCCCGGGTTTTGTCGATCCCGATGCTGAACAGGAACAGCAGGTTATAGGGACCGGTTTTCTCCACCACCACGCCACGTTCATCAAGGAATTTCGCGACCAGCGCGGCCGGAATACCTTCATCGCTCATCCTGCCCTGCTCGTCCATGCCCGGCGTCAGGATCGTCACTTTTACCGGGTCGAGGAACATATGGTCGCTATCGGCATCCCGGAAACCATGCCAGTCTTCGCCGGGCGAGACGGGCCAGCATTCTGCCTCATCAATCTCTTCCGGCTGCCAGATATCAAAGAACCAGCCGTCGGCTTCATCTTTCAGCCGCTGCACCTCTTTACGGAAATGCAGCGCGCGCTCCACCGAACGGTTGATGAGACGTTTACCCGGGTTGCCGCGCAGCATCGCCGCGGCCGTTTCGATAGACGCCACCAGCGGATAGCTCGGCGAGGTGGTGGTATGCATCATAAAGGCTTCGTTAAAGGTCTCCTCGTCGTACTCGCCTTTAATGTGAATAAGCGAAGCCTGGGAAAACGCGGCCAGCATTTTGTGCGTCGACTGCGTTTCGAAGAATACTTTACCCGGCACGCGCTCGCCGCTCATGCCGCTTTTACCCGCGTAAATCGGGTGGAAATTAGTGTACGGTACCCATGCGGAATCGAAGTGGATCGACGGCACGTCCAAAGTCTTTTTGATCCAGTTCGTGTTGTACAACAGACCGTCATAGGTCGAGTTGGTGATGACCGCATGAACAGGCCAGCTTGCGCAAGGGATCGTCGCGACCTTACTTTCAATGGCTTCATGGGTAAACTCCCGGCGCGGAATGCCGCCAAGAATACCGAGCGCGTTACGCGTGGGCGACAGCCAGAGCGGTACGACGTCGCTCATCATCAGCAGGTGCGCCAGCGATTTATGGCAGTTACGGTCAATCAGCAGGGTACTGCCCGCAGGCGCGGCGTACATCCCGACGATTTTATTCGAGGTCGAGGTGCCGTTGGTCACCATATAGCTCTGCTCGGCCCCAAAGGTGCGGGCGATGTACTCTTCGGCTTCCAGATGAGGGCCGGTGTGATCCAGCAGAGAGCCTAATTCGGTGACTGAAATGGACACGTCCGCTTTCAGCGTGTTGCCACCAAAGAAATCATAGAACAGGCAGCCGACCGGGCTTTTTTGGTAGGCCGTTCCCGCCATATGGCCCGGCGTACAGAAGGTATATTTTCCCTCTTTCACGTAGGTGAAGAGCGCCCGGGTAAACGGTGGCGTAATGTTATCGAGATATTCATTCGTGTACTGCTGAATGCGGGTCGCAATGTCTTCCGCCACGCCGAGTGAATATTCAAAGAACCACAGCGCCATACGCATATCATTGGCGCTGACGTCCATGGTTGAGTGGGTATTAATAAAGGCGTACAGCGGGAGATATTCGTTCAGCTTGTTGATATCGCTGCACAGTTCAAGGTCATATTCATCCCAGTCGAAGATCACGCCGCAGATACGCGGGTTATGCTCGATGAACTTCAGCAGATCGGCGCTGTTGTGCGGCCAGATTAGCTGATACCCACGCGACTGCAGGGCTTGCTCCAGCTCCTTAATCGGCTCATCTTTATAAAAGACGCCGTGTGGCCCCATAACGGCAATGATATTCATGGGCTTCCTCCTTAAAAAACATTAGCTAAGCATAGTCCGGCTAAACCGCAGGTATAAAAAAAGCCGCAACATTGTGCGGCTTTTCAGATAATTGTGAAGCTTACGCGTAGCCGTAAGTCATCAGACGCTGGTAACGGCGGTTGAGCAGATCTTCTTTGCTCAGCACGTCCAGGTCTGCCAGATCGGCCAACAGCTGCGCTTTCAGGGACGCGGCCATCACTTCTGGCTTACGATGTGCACCACCCAGCGGTTCCGGGATGATGGAATCGATCAGCTTCAGCTCTTTCAGGCGTGGTGCAATGATGCCCATTGCTTCTGCAGCCAGCGGCGCTTTGTCGGCGCTTTTCCACAGAATGGACGCACAGCCTTCCGGGGAGATAACGGAATAGGTACTGTACTGCAGCATATTCACTTTATCGCCCACGCCAATTGCCAGCGCACCGCCGGAGCCACCTTCACCGATAACGGTACAGATGACCGGCACCTTCAGACGAGACATCTCGCGCAGGTTGCGCGCGATGGCTTCAGACTGACCGCGCTCTTCCGCGCCCACGCCAGGGTAGGCCCCCGGGGTGTCGATGAAGGTGATGATTGGCATGTTGAAACGCTCAGCCATCTCCATCAGACGCAGGGCTTTACGGTAGCCTTCCGGTGCTGGCATACCGAAGTTACGACGGATTTTCTCTTTGGTTTCACGACCCTTCTGATGACCAATGATCATCACCGGGCGTCCGTCCAGACGCGCGATACCGCCAACGATAGCTTTATCGTCAGCGTATGCGCGATCGCCTGCCAGTTCGTCAAATTCGTCAAACGCCAGGCGGACATAATCCAGGGTGTACGGACGCTGTGGATGGCGAGCCAGCTGGGCCACCTGCCATGCGCCGAGATCGGCAAAGATTTTGCGCGTCAGCTCTACGCTTTTCTCGCGCAGACGATGCACTTCTTCGTCGATGTTAATATCCAGTTTTTCATCCTGACGGCTTACCGCTGTCAGAGAATCGATTTTCGCTTCCAGCTCAGCAATCGGCTGTTCGAAATCAAGGAAATTCAGACTCATAGTATTCCTGTATTAGTCAAACTCCAGTTCCACCTGCTCCGAACCAATGAGGCCACGGAGATCGTTCAGTAAACGATCGCTCGGAGAGACACGCCACGTTGCACCAAAGCGCAACCGCGCACGTGCATCCGCCCTCTGATAGTAGAGATGTACTGGAATTGTCCCCGAGCGGTGGGGTTCCAGAGACTGACGGAGTCGGTTTAAAAGCTGGTCATCAATTTGCCTGTCCGTCAGCGAGATAGCAAGCCCGCGAGCATATTTTTCCCGGGCTTCGTCAATGTCCATCACTTCGCGGGCGGTCATTTTAAGCCCCCCACTGAAGTCATCAAAGCTGACCTGTCCGCTGACGATAAGTATGCGGTCTTTTTCCAGCAATTGCTGGTATTTATCCAACGCGTCGGTGAACAGCATCACCTCCAGACGCCCGGAACGGTCATCCAACGTACAGATGCCGATACGATTGCCGCGCTTGGTGACCATAACCCTTGCAGCAATCACGAGCCCCGCAGCCGTAGTGATTTTACCACGTTCTGTCGGATGCATGTCTTTAAGCCTGTGGCCGCCGACATAGCGCTCAATTTCTTTAATGTACTGGTTGATCGGGTGCCCCGTCAGGTACAAGCCTAACGTTTCACGCTCCCCATCCAGTACCACCTGTTCTGGCCACGGCTGGCAGTTGGAATAAGATTGCTCGATCTGCTCTGGCTCTTCCGCCAGCACACCGAACATATCCGCCTGACCAATGGCTTCCGCTTTTGCGTGCTGATCCGCCGCTTTCAGGGCGTCGCCGAGGGAATTCATCAGCGCGGCGCGGTGCGGCCCCAGCCTGTCAAACGCGCCGGACATGATCAGTTTTTCCAGCACGCGACGGTTCAGTTTTTTGGTATCGGTACGGGCGCAAAGATCGAACAGCTCGCGGAAATACCCGCCGTTGTTACGCGCCTCGATGATCGCCTCGATCGGACCTTCACCTACGCCTTTGATCGCGCCGATCCCGTAAACGATCTCTCCGTCATCGTTGACGTGGAAGTGGTAGAGCCCTGAGTTAATATCCGGCGGCAGGATCTTGAGTCCCATGCGCCAGCACTCGTCCACCAGGCCAACCACCTTCTCGGTGTTATCCATATCGGCCGTCATTACCGCCGCCATAAATTCAGCAGGATAGTGCGCCTTCAGCCACAGCGTTTGATACGACACCAAAGCATAGGCGGCGGAGTGAGATTTGTTAAATCCGTACCCGGCGAATTTCTCCACCAGGTCGAAGATTTTCATCGCCAGCTCGCCGTCAACGCCGTTTTTCTTCGCCCCGTCTTCAAAAATGGAGCGCTGCTTGGCCATCTCTTCCGGCTTTTTCTTACCCATCGCACGACGCAGCATGTCCGCGCCGCCGAGCGTATAGCCGGAAAGCACCTGGGCAATCTGCATGACCTGTTCCTGATACAGGATGATGCCGTATGTTGGTTCCAGTACCGGCTTCAGGCTTTCGTGCTGCCACTGAACGTCCGGGTAAGAAATCTCTTCGCGACCGTGCTTACGGTCGATAAAGTTATCTACCATCCCTGATTGCAGTGGGCCCGGACGGAACAGGGCGACCAGTGCGATCATATCTTCAAAGCAGTCAGGCTGCAGACGTTTAATCAGATCTTTCATGCCGCGGGATTCAAGCTGGAAGACGGCTGTCGTCTCCGAGCGCTGCAGCATGTCGAAACTTTTCTTGTCATCCAGCGGGATGGCGGCAATGTCTATCGGCTCAAGACCCTGCTTTTCCCGGCGCGGGTTGATCATCTTCAGCGCCCAGTCGATGATCGTCAGCGTACGCAGGCCGAGGAAGTCAAACTTCACCAGCCCGGCGTATTCCACGTCGTTCTTATCAAACTGAGTAACCGGATGCTCACCAGCTTCATCGCAGTAGAGCGGCGCGAAGTCGGTAATTTTGGTCGGCGCAATAACCACGCCCCCCGCATGCTTACCGGCGTTACGCGTGACGCCTTCAAGCTTGCGCGCCATGTCGATCAGCGCTTTGACCTCTTCGTCCGCCTCGTAGATTTCCGGCAGCTGCGGCTCGGCTTCAAACGCTTTTGCCAGCGTCATGCCCGGATCGGGCGGCACCAGCTTAGAAATGCGATCGACAAACCCGTACGGGTGGCCCAGCACGCGGCCCACGTCGCGGATAACCGCTTTTGCCGCCATCGTACCGAAGGTAATGATCTGCGATACCGCGTCACGGCCGTACATATCGGCGACGTGCTCAATCACCTGGTCGCGTTTCTCCATGCAGAAGTCGACGTCGAAGTCGGGCATCGAGACACGTTCCGGGTTGAGGAAACGTTCGAACAGCAGGTCGAATTCCAGCGGATCGAGGTCGGTAATTTTCAGCGCATACGCCACCAGCGAACCTGCACCGGAGCCACGCCCTGGCCCGACCGGCACGCCGTTATCTTTCGACCACTGGATAAACTCCATAACGATCAGGAAGTAGCCCGGGAAGCCCATCTGGTTGATCACCTGGAGTTCAATGTCCAGGCGTTCGTCATACTCAGGACGACGCTTTTTACGCTCTTCTTCATCCGGGAACAGGAATTCCAGACGCTCTTCCAGACCTTCTTTTGATTTCGCGACCAGGAAATCTTCCGTGGTCATGTCACCCGTCGGGAACTGCGGCAGGAAGTATTCGCCGAGGCGGACGGTAACGTTGCAGCGCTTGGCGATCTCTACGCTGTTTTCCAGCGCTTCGGGAATATCGGAGAAGAGTTCACACATCTCCTCCTCGCTGCGCATGTACTGTTGAGCGGAGTAATTACGCGGCCGCTTCGGATCGTCGAGCGTAAAGCCATCGTGGATCGCCACGCGAATTTCGTGCGCGTCAAAATCTCCCGGTTCGAGAAAGCGTACATCGTTTGTCGCGACGACGGGCAGACCGCGTTCTTCCGCAAGTGCGACCGCCGCATGAAGATAGCTCTCTTCGTCCTGGCGACCGGTGCGGATCAACTCCAGATAATAACGATCCGGGAAATACTCTTCGTAGAACGAGACGCATTGATCCACCAGCGCGCTGTTACCGCGCAGCAGTGATTTGCCGACGTCACCCATACGGCCACCGGAGATCAGCAGCAGCCCTTCGTTGAGCTCGGCCAGCCAGTCGCGGTCGATCCACGGGCCCAGCGCACCATATCCGCGCTGATAGGCTTTTGAGATAAGCAGCGTGAGGTTTTGGTAACCCGTGTTGTTCATCGCCAGCACGGAGATTTGCGTCAGTTCATCCCCGATGAGGTCGCTCTGTACGTGGAAATCCGCGCCGACGATGGGCTTTATCCCCGCGCCGTGCGCTGTTCCGTAGAACTTCACCAGGCCACACAGGTTGGTAAAATCGGTGATCGCCAGCGCAGGCATGCCAAGGGAGGCCGCCTTTTTTACCAGCGGCCCGGTCTTCGCCAGCCCATCGATCATGGAGTAGTCGCTATGCACCCGCAGGTGTACGAAACGTGGTTCAGCCATCTTCAGATTCCGCGTTACTTAATTGCTTGCGTATTGATTCAGGACACCCGTCCCAGCGCGCGTTTCACCGGGCCGAAACTGCGCCGGTGGTGTTCGGTTGCGCCATGTTCAGCCAGCCTCTCCAGGTGGAAAGGTGTGGGATACCCCTTGTGCTGGGCGAAACCGTACTGAGGGTAAGTGAGGTCCAGCGCGGCCATTTCGGCGTCGCGCGTCACTTTGGCAATAATAGAAGCTGCGCTAATTTCTGCGACCCGGCTATCGCCTTTGACGACCGCCATTGAAGGCATGGGCAATGCCGGACAGCGGTTGCCGTCAATCAGGACATATTCCGGGGAAATTTTCAGGCCCGCTACCGCACGCTGCATCGCCAGCATCGTGGCGTGCAAAATATTCAGTTCATCTATTTCATGCGGTTCAGCGCGCCCCAGGCTCCAGGCCAGCGCCTTCTCCTGAATCTCACTAAACAGCGCCAGCCGGCGCTTTTCAGACAATTTTTTAGAGTCGTTCAGCCCGACGATCGGCCGAGCCGGATCGAGGATCACCGCAGCGGTCACCACTGCCCCGACTAACGGACCACGACCCACTTCGTCCACGCCCGCCACAAGATGGGTGTGAGGATAAACAAATTCCATCATTTTGCTAACTCCAGCACCGCATCGGCCGCTTGCTCATCAGCATTACAGCGGATCAGTTGATGCAGTTCGCGGAAGGTATCGTGCATCTGGTGGCTGGTCTTGCCGTTGGCGAGCAGCGGCAGCAGCGCATCGGCAAGCGCCTGCGGCTGGCACTCATCCTGCAGCAGTTCTTTCACCAGCTCGCGCCCGGCAAGCAGGTTCGGCAGGGAGACATAATCCGTTTTCACCAGACGTTTTGCCAGCCAGAAAGTGAACGGCTTCATGCGATAACCGACCACCATCGGACATTTCGCCAGCATGCATTCCAGCGCCGCCGTGCCGGAGGCCAGCAGCGCGGCATCGCTCGCATACATCGCTTCCCTCCCTTTCCCGTCCAGAAGACGGACGTGTAGATCCGGGGCGACTTCCGCTTTGATACGCTCAAACTGCTCGCGGCGTTTGGCATTCACCAGCGGCACGACCACTTCGAGATCGGGGTACGTCTGGCGAAGAATTTGCGCTGTTTTGAGGAAATCGGAGCTCAGCATCTCCACTTCTGCGCCACGGCTGCCCGGCAGCAAGGCCAGACAGTGCACATCATGGGGAATGCCCAGCACGTCGCGCGCCGCGTTTTTATCCGGATCCAAGGGCATCGCATCCGCCATGGTATGACCGATAAAACGGCACGGAACATTAAATCTGTCGTAAAACGCTTTTTCGAAAGGCAGAAAAGCCAGCACCAGGTTGGTGGACCGTCCGATTTTGAAAACGCGTTTCTGTCGCCACGCCCAGACGGACGGACTGACGTAGTGAATCGTTTTGATACCCTGCTTTTTCAGATTCCCTTCGAGGGTAATGTTGAAATCAGGCGCATCGATACCGACAAACACATCGGGTTTGAGTTCGGTAAAACGACGGGTGAGATCGGCGCGGATGTGCAGCAAACGGCGTAGCCGCCCCAGCACCTCAACGATGCCCATCACGGCGAGCTCTTCCATTTCATACCAGGCTTCACAGCCTTCGGCCTGCATTAGCGGGCCAGCAACGCCGACAAAGCGAGCATTGGGTACACGCGCCTTAAGCGCGCGGATGAGACCGGCACCAAGAATATCGCCGGAGGTTTCTCCGGCGACCAGGGCTATCGTAAGCGGACGACTGTCGACCATTAACGAATCAGACCCCTTGTGGAACGGTCAAAGAATTCCATGAACGCGTTCACTTCCGGGTGCTTATTCGCCAGCTCGGCAATTTCCGGCTTCGCCTCTTCCAGCGTTTTACCGCTACGGTACAGCAGTTTGTACGCGTTGCGGATGGCAGTAATCGCTTCGCGACTAAAACCACGACGCTTGAGGCCTTCGATGTTCACGCCAAACGGCGTGGCATGGTTGCCCTGCGCAATCACATACGGTGGGACGTCCTGCGCCACACCGGAGCATCCGCCAACCATCACGTGCGCACCAATGATGCAGAACTGATGGACAGCGGTCATGCCGCCAATAATTGCGAAGTCATCAACCGATACGTGTCCTGCCAGCGTTGCGTTGTTGGCAAGAATACAGCGGTCACCTACGGTACAGTCGTGCGCGATATGCGCATTAACCATAAACAGGTTATCGCTGCCCACCTTCGTCAACCCACCACCCTGTACTGTTCCACGATGAATGGTGACGCTTTCGCGAATACGGTTACGATCGCCAATTTCCAGACGGGTCGACTCACCAGCATATTTCAGATCCTGGTTAACTTCGCCGATGGAAGCGAACTGATAGATCTCGTTATTGCAGCCAATGGTCGTGTGACCGTTCACGACAACGTGAGATTTCAGTACTGTACCCTCACCAATTTCGACATGGGGTCCAACAATACAAAACGGGCCAATATGGACGTTAGCGCCAATGATGGCACCGGTTTCCACAATAGCGGTAGGATGAATAAAGGCGGATTTATCAATCACGTATCAGGACTCCCGGCTACGAGCACACATCATCGTCGCTTCGCAAACAACTTTGCCGTCAACCAGCGCTACGCCTTTGAAGCGAGTCAGGCCACGACGCGTTTTTTCAAAAGTGACTTCCATGATCATCTGATCACCAGGCACGACAGGGCGCTTAAAGCGCGCTTCATCAATACCCGCGAAGTAATACAGCTCACCTGGCTCCAGTTTACCGACGCTTTTAAACGCCAGGATACCGGTAGCCTGAGCCATCGCTTCCAGAATCAACACACCCGGGAAGATAGGCTTCCCAGGGAAGTGCCCCTGGAAGAACGGCTCGTTCACGGAAACATTTTTCACTGCGCGCAGAAAACGACCTTCTTCAAAATCCAGCACACGGTCTACCAGCAGAAACGGGTAGCGGTGCGGCAGAAGTTCTAAAATCTCTTCAATATGCAGAGTATGAGTGTCAGTAGTCAAAATACTCTTCCTGTCAAAATGTACTGATAACAATAATAACACGGCCTGCCGGTTTATTAGAAAGCCGACAGGCCGGGAAAAATAGCGTTAAACGGATGACGCTTAATCTTGTTGATCGATCTTACGCTCAAGAGACTTGAGGCGCTTGTTCATATCATCAATGTTCATCACCAGAGCTGCTGTTTTACGCCATACCTTGTTGGGTTGTAGCGGAATGCCCGAGGAATAGACGCCAGGTTCAGTGATAGGACGCATTACCATGCCCATTCCCGTCACGGTGACCTTGTCGCATATTTCCATATGGCCATTGATCACGCTCGCGCCGCCAATCATGCAATAACGGCCAATTTTCAGGCTGCCTGCCATGATGACGCCACCCGCAACCGCGGTATTGTCGCCAATCACAACGTTATGCGCAATCTGGCACTGGTTATCGATGATAACACCATTGCCAATGATCGTGTCGTCAAGCGCGCCACGGTCAATGGTGGTACAGGCGCCGATCTCTACGCGATCGCCAATAATAACGCGACCAAGCTGCGGGATCTTAACCCAGTTACCGCGATCGTTAGCGTAACCAAAGCCATCGGAACCAATCACGGTGCTGGACTGGACGAGGCAATTTTCGCCAATTTCAACGTCATGATAAACGGACACGTTGGCCCATAAACGGGTCCCGGCCCCGATTTTTGTATTTTTCCCAACGAAGCAACCTGGGCCAATGACGACGTTATCGCCCAGCACAACGCCGGATTCGATAACCGCATTCGCGCCAACGGCGACGTTGTTACCCAGCCTGGCCGTCGCATCAATCGCTGCACTGGCAGCAATGTTCTGGGCCGGCTGCGGCGTGGTATCGAGAATTTGAGCCATGCGTGCATACGTCAGGTAGGGGTTTTTCACTACCAGCGCGCTTACAGTGGCAAATGGAAGATCGTCCTGCGTCAGTACAACAGCTGACGCCAGGCATTGAGCCAGTTGCTCACGGTACTTAGGGCTTACCATGAAGGTAATCGTGCCAGCTTTAGCAGATTGCATGGACGCAACAGCGGTGATGACGATATCGCCATCACCGTGTAATTCTGCATCCAACTGCTGAGCTAAATCAGCCAGTCGAATTGAAGGCATTACTTATTTAACCTGTTTCAGAACATCAGCAGTGATGTCTTTAACATCTTTGCTGTTGAAAGCAACGGCGTTCGCATCAACAACCAGATCGATGCTCTGATCGGCAGCCACTGCTTTAACAGCGGTCTGAATGCGAGTCACCAGCTTGCCGCGTTCTTCGTTAGAACGACGCTGACGATCCTGCTCGAAAGCCTGCGCTTTCTGGGAGAACGTCTGGCGCTGAGCCATTACGTCTTTTTCCAGCTTGCTGCGGTCGCTTGCCTTCATGGTAGAACCATCACGCTGCAGACGCTGCATTTTGGACTGAAGATCGTTTTCCATACCCTGCAGTTCGCTTGCACGGCCTTTGAATTCGTTTTCCAGAGTCGCAGAAACACCCGTTTTCTGTGCAACCTGCTGGAACAAATTACCCATGTTGACGATTGCAATTTTGTCTGCTGCCTGAGCAGAAGTTGCCATCGCTAAACCGAGACCTGCAGCTAATAACCACTTTTTCACAATTAACTCCTTACCATCCCATTGGCACCAGAAGGTACCGTTCTTTGCGTGGCAAGGCGACCGTATTACCGATCGCCAGTTGTCAGCGCTACACTGCCAACGCATTCCTTTGCAGCGGATTATTACCAGGTTTTACCAATGTTAAACTGGAATTGCTCCGCTTTGTCTCCATCGTATTTCTTAAACGGCTGGGCGTAAGAGAAGACCAACGGCCCCAGCGGTGACATCCATTGTAATGCGATACCGGCAGACATGCGAATATTGCTCGGATCGCTGTAGTCAGGTATGCCTTCTGCGCGCATCTGGGCTGTATTCTGCCAGTTGGTATCCCACACGGTACCCGCATCCCAGAAGAAGGACGTACGGACCGAGTTCGCGTATTTATCACTGATAAACGGCGTTGGCGTGATGAACTCCAGGCTGGCAACGGCCATAGCGTTACCGCCCACCGCGTCATTGGAACCACAGACTTCGGAAGAGGAAGACTTATTACAGTTATCTTTGTCGTTTCCGCCGTAGTAAACCGCTTTCGGACCAATGTTGTTGGACTGGAAACCACGAACGGTGCTGGAGCCACCCGCATAGAAGTTTTCATAGAACGGCAGCTCTTTGCCACCCAGACCATCGCCATAGCCCCAACGGGTACGACCCAGTACCACCCACTTATGATCGTCATCGATCGGGAAGTAGGATGCGGTATCCAGCGTGACCTTATAGAACTCGTTATCGGAACCTGGAACTGTAACTTTACCGTTCAGGTTGACGCGAGAACCTTCCGTTGGGAAGTAACCGCGGTCGAGACGGTTATAGGTCCAACCGTAGTTAAAGGTGAAGTCATCCGCCGCGAAGCCATTGTCATGACCAGTTTTGCTGGTTGACTGGCCGATAGAGTCCAGATAACGCCACATCGCCACCTGAGGTTGCATGTTGGACAGGTCGTTATGTACGTAACCTAAGCCCGCACGCAGGGTGTTGTATTCGTTAACCGGGAAGCCAAGCGTACCGTCTACACCGTAACTCTTGTTGGTGTAAGAAGACAGATCCGCGTCGTCTGCTTTAAAGTCGTTATAGAAAATACGACCGCCCAGGCTCACACCGTCTACGGTGAAGTATGGGTTAGTTACAGAGAACTCAGAGTAGGTCTGGTAGTCGTTTTTGGTGCCGTTAATACCGACAGAGTAACCTGTACCCAGCCAGTTATCCTGCTGCACGCCGACCTGGAAGCTGACGCCGCTTTCAGTACCGTAGCCCACACCGAAGTTGAAGCTACCGGTATTGCGCTCTTTCACTTTATAAACGACATCAACCTGATCCGGGCTGCCCGGTACGCGCTGGGTATCGGTATCTACCGTTTCAAAATAACCCAGACGGTTCAGACGCTCTTTACCCTGATCAACGAGGTCGCTACCCAACCATGCGCCTTCCATCTGACGCATTTCGCGACGCAGAACGGAATCTTTGGAGGTGTCGTTACCGACGAAGCGGATCTTACGCACGTAGAAACGGTTGCCCGCATCAACATTCACATGCAGCTTAACGGTTTTATCCGCGTCATTGATTTCAGGCTGAGTCTGTACGCGCGGATAGGCGTAACCATAGCGGCCGAGCAGCTTCTTAATGCTGTCTTCCATTTTGGTTACTTTGGAACCGCTATACAGGTCGCCTGGCTGAATTTTGGTCAGCGATTCGATTTCAGCAGAATGCCCCGCCAGATTACCACTCACTTCAACACCAGAAAGCTTGTACTGCTCGCCTTCAGTGATGTTAACCGTAATGTAGATGCCTTTCTTGTCCGGAGTCAGACTGACCTGAGTCGAGTCGATGTTGAAACGCGCATAGCCACGATCGAGATAGTAGCTGCGCAGGGTTTCAAGGTCGCCCGCCAGTTTCTGTTTCTGGTATTTGCGATCGCCTACCACGTTCCACCATGGCACTTCATCGCGCAGCTGGAAGGTGGAGATCAGTTCGTCGGTGCTGAACGCATGGTTGCCGACAATGTTGATCTGCTGGATCTTCGCAGAAACACCTTCCTGGAAGACCAGCTTCAGGTCAACACGGTTACGTGGCAGCGGAGTAACAACCGCTTTCACGCTGGCGCTGTATTTACCGACGCTGTAGTAGAAGTCTTCCAGACCTTTTTCAATGTCTGAAAGGGTTGTGCGGTCCAGAGATTCACCCACACGAACACCCGATGCTTCAAGGTTTTGCTTGAGCATGTCATCTTTCACCGACTTGTTACCGGAGAAAGTGATACTGGCGATCGTTGGACGTTCTTTTACCTGTACCAGCAGCGTATCACCATCGCGCAGGACGCGAACGTCCTCAAAGTTGCCGGTGGCAAACAGAGCACGGATGGTGTTACTGATATCATCATCATTAACCGTATCGCCGGGGCGTACAGGCATACTGAGGAGGGCCGCACCAACGGCGACACGCTGGAGGCCTTCGAAATGAATGTCTTTCACTACGAACCCGTCAGCACCGTATACGGTGGCGCTGCTAAACAGCAGCGACGCTATGAGCAACTTTTTCATCGCCATCGTTATTATGCGTTCTTCCTAACACTCTCTTACAACCGAGAGAAATCATTGAAAAGTGCAAGCCCCATTAACAGCACCAGCAGAATCGAGCCAATGCGATAACTAAAGTCTTGAACTCGCTCGGATACCGGTCCGCCTTTTAGCTTTTCAATCGCTAAAAACAGCAGATGACCCCCGTCTAAAACGGGAAGCGGGAACAGGTTGATTATCCCAAGGTTCACGCTAATGAGCGCGAGGAACATGAGATAGTAAATCACCCCGAATTCCGCTGACATCCCAGCCCCCTGAGCAATCGAAATTGGCCCACTGAGGTTGTTCAGTTTCACATCACCGGTTATCAATTTCCCCAACATGTTGACCGTCAGCTTCATCAGTTGCCATGTTTTATCCGTGGCTTCAAGGATGGCGCTGAACGGCCCATACTGGCGTATTGTCTTGTACTCATCTGGCAGCGGGATCACTTTTGGCACAACGCCTGCAAACCCTTCTGCCTTTTTGCCGACCGACTTCGTATCCGGAATCAGCGTCAGCGAAAGCGGACTACCCTGCCTTTCAACTTCCAGCGCGAGAGACGTTCCCGGATTATCGCGCACCAGAGTAACAAAGGTCATCCACTCTGTTAATGGTTGACCATCGACTTTAACGATCCTGTCGCCCGCTTGCAAACCCGCTTTGCTCGCTGCCGAATTTGCCTGTACTTCGGCTAATACCGGCTCGATCTGCGGGCCGCGCGGACGAATGCCCAGCGCAGCGACGGGATCCTCTTTGTCTGGCTCGAAACGCCAGTGGCGTAAATCAAGTACTTTGTGCTGACGCGTATCAGAACCAAACGGCGATACGCTGATGGTGGTCTGCGGATCGCCAATTTTGGCTACCAGCTGCAGTCGCACGGCATCCCAATCAGGGGTTTCGATGCCATCAATCGCTTTTAGTTCCATCCCGGATGTAATTTGCGCACTCGCCGCGATGGAGTTGGGGGCAATTTCACCCACTACAGGACGTACGCCAGGGACGCCGATGATAAACACCAGCCAGTACGCAAAAATCGCAAAGATGAAGTTGGCTACCGGTCCGGCAGCAATGATGGCGGCGCGTTGTCCAACGGTTTTATTGTTGAATGCGCTGTGTCGCAGCTCAGGAGCGACAGGCTCGACGCGTTCGTCGAGCATTTTGACGTAGCCGCCCAGCGGAATAAGGGCGATGACAAACTCTGTGCCATGACGATCTGTGCGCGTCCAGAGTGATTTACCAAAACCGATGGAAAACCGCTCTACGCGCACGCCACAGCGGCGAGCAACCCAGAAATGGCCAAATTCATGCACGGTAATCAGTACACCCAGTGCAACAATGAACGCCGCCAGATTCCAGAGAATGCTCAGCATAAAACCTTCCGTTAAATCGTCCCGAATACCAGTAAAAGCAAACACGCAAACACTGGAACAGCCGCTGTCAGGCTATCAATGCGATCCAGTATACCGCCATGCCCTGGAATCAGGTGTCCGCTATCCTTAATCCCTGCTTCGCGCTTAAACATACTTTCGGTCAAATCACCGAGCACGGAGGCAAGCGCAGCAAAAATCGAGCACACCAGCAGTATTGACGGTGCCACTTCAAGATTCGCCCAGACGCCGTAGCCCCAGGAGATGATCGCTGCCGTAAACAGGCCACCGATGAATCCTTGCCAGGTTTTGCCCGGAGAAACCTTCGGTGCCAGCTTATGTTTGCCAAACAGTTTACCAAACATATAGGCCCCGGAGTCAGCACCCCAGACCAGAATCATTACATAAAGCAGCCAGATCGCACCGCTGTAGTGGTTTTCGTCGTAGTGCCAGGCTCGCAGCGCAACCATACCCCAGAAAAAAGGAATAATTGTGAGCAAACCAAAAATCAGTCGCAGCACTTTTGAATTACGCCATAATGCCGCAGAACCTGGATAAAAAAGAACCAGCAACAGCGCGGCAACCCACCAGGCCAACGATATCCACAAGGAACCGGCAACCAGTGGCTGATGAATATCATGGTGATATTCAGGCAACGTAAACAGCATTATGGCCAGGATAAAGCCACAAAGTACCGCAAGCCATACTCGCTGAGTGCGCGAGGTAAAGCCGCTAAACTGTCCCCATTCCCACGCGGCGAGCATACACACCACCAGCGTGACAATAGCGAATCCCACCGGGGGCAGTAAAAACAGCGCCGCAATGACAATGGGTATTAATACAAAAGCGGAAATCAGGCGATACTTCAGCAAAAGCTACCCCCATCAGGCTTTGTCGCCACCAGGCTCGGTGCCGCCGAAACGACGCTCTCGATTGGCAAAGGCATGCAGCGCACCTTCAAAGTCTTGTTCATCAAAATCGGGCCAAAGAACATCCGTAAAGTAAAGTTCGGCATAGGCAATTTGCCATATCAAAAAGTTACTTATGCGATGTTCCCCCCCTGTCCTAATTACCAAATCCACGGGAGCCTGTTCATTCATGCAGATTTGCTTGCTCAGCGCCTCTTCATCAATTTGGTCGGGTCTCAACAGCCCTTCCTGAACCTGTTCGGCCAGATGCCGAACGCCCTGGATAATATCCCAGCGTCCGCCGTAATTCGCCGCAATATTCAGCGTAAGACCGGTATTATTTTCCGTCAGCGCTTCTGCTTTACGAATCCGTTCCTGCAAACGTGAGTTAAAACGACTGGTATCGCCAATGATACGCAGGCGGACGTTGTGGCGGTGCAGGCTTTTTACTTCGCTGTCTAGCGCCCACACAAACAATTCCATCAACGCAGTCACTTCCTGCAGAGGCCGATTCCAGTTTTCACTGCTAAAAGCATAGAGCGTTAACGCATCAATGCCGTTGTTGGCGGCAAAAGAAACGGCGCGACGAACGGATTTCGCCCCCGCTTTATGCCCAAAGGCTCGTATCTTCCCTTGTCTTTTCGCCCAGCGGCCATTGCCATCCATAATGATTGCTACATGACGGCAGCCATGAGCTGGCAAATTTTCGCTTATTGGTTGATTCGCAGACAACATAACGCGTTTTTTGTCCCTGAAAAGGATTTAACGGTACTCAGGAATACTGAAGCCTATACATAAAAAAGCCGTGTCAAACCACGGCTCACCTGACCACATTAAGTCAAATACCTGCGATCAGGTGGCGCAGACTATATCACTGAAGCCCAACGCTAACAAATAGCACGACGACTAGTGCTTGCTTTATCACCAGCTTGCGAGACGTGTCACCTGTTGGCGCGCAATATTACGCGCAGCTGCATCCACCGCCAGCACCTCTTCCACGCTTTGTGGTTCGCGCAAATCCATCATCTCCAGTACCGATAAATTTAACGACGCGATATCGGTAAAACGAATTTGCTGATTCAGAAATGCCTCAACGGTAATTTCATTGGCTGCATTAAGTGCCGTTGTCGCCGCCTGCCCCTGGTCAAAGGCAGTCATCGCAAGCTTCAGACAAGGATAGCGATCGTAATCTGGTTCACTGAACGTCAGGGAACTTAGCTTGCAGAAATCAAGCGGCTTCACGCCGGATTTCACTCGATTTGGCCACGCCATTGAATGGGCAATCGGCGTACGCATGTCCGGCTCACCCAGCTGTGCCAGCACGCTGCCATCCTGATAACGCACCATCGAATGAATCACCGATTGCGGGTGAATCAGTACTTCCATCTGTTTCGCTGACGCATTAAACAACCAGCGCGCTTCAATGTATTCCAGACCTTTGTTCATCATGGTGGCAGAGTCAACGGAGATTTTACGCCCCATCGACCAGTTCGGATGACGGCACGCCTGATCCGGCGTCATGGCGCGCAGTTCAGACAGTGGCGTTTCACGGAACGGGCCACCAGACCCGGTAAGCAGAATCGACACGACGCCATTCTGCTCCAGGTCAGCGTACCCCAGGTTCTGTTGAAAAGGTTGCGGTAAACTCTGAAAAATCGCGTTGTGCTCGCTGTCGACGGGCAAAAGACGCGCGCCGCGCTGCTTCACCGCCTCCATGAACAGGCGTCCGCAGGTGACCAGCGACTCTTTATTGGCCAGCAGAACGTCCTTACCGGCATCAATCGCGGCAAGCGTCGGCAATAATCCTGCCGCGCCGACGATAGCAGCCATCACCTGATCCACCTCATCCAGCGCCGCCATCTCGCAGGCCGCCTGTTGGCCACTCAGCACCTCGGTTCGACTGCCCTTTTCACGCAACTGTGCTTTCAGCAGGCGTGCGCTCTCTTCGTCATCCATCACCGCATAGCGGGGCGCAAACTCCAGGCATTGCTCGACCATTCGCTGCACATTCTTACCGGCCACCAGCGCTGTCACGGTGTAAAGTTCAGGATTATGGCGAACGACGTCGAGAGTGCTGCAACCGATGGAACCAGTTGAGCCGAGGAGTGTTAAATGCTTCATGGGATGCCCGAAAAGTTAGACCAGATAAAAGCAAAACGCCGCCAGCAAGACCCGAAGTCCCTCTGAACGGCGTTTATCAGTGTACGACAGAAATCAGAACTGCATCAGTTCCGCTTCTTTATCTGCCAGCGCCGCATCAATTTTCTTGATGGCAGCGTCGGTCATTTTCTGAATGTCGTCCTGAGAACGACGATCGTCATCTTCACTGATCTCTTTTTCTTTCAGCAGCGCTTTTACTTTATCGTTCGCGTCGCGACGGACGTTACGCACGGATACACGACCCTGCTCAGCTTCGCCACGTACCACTTTGATCAGGTCTTTACGACGCTCTTCGGTCAGCGGTGGCAGTGGAACGCGGATGTCAGCACCCGCAGAGCTTGGGTTCAGACCAAGGTCAGACGCCATGATCGCTTTCTCAACCGCCGGGCCCATAGAACGATCGAACACGTTGATTTTCAGCGTACGGGTATCTTCTACCGTTACGCTCGCCAGCTGACGCAGAGGAGTTGGCGTACCGTAGTACTCAACAATGATGCCATCCAGCAGGCTTGGAGAAGCACGGCCAGTACGGATTTTGCTGATTTGGGTTTTGAACGCTTCTACGCATTTTTCCATGCGTACTTCAGCATCTTTTCTGATGTCGTTAATCACGTTACGAATCCTTGAAAACTTGTCTCAGGCAGACTATCCGCCAGCACAGCGCTACAGGTGTGCTAAGTATAGTCGCGTTTAATTCATGACAACGCCAAAGGCGTGCCCGGGTAAGATACCACTACAAAATAAAGCGGAATCTTACCTGTATTTATCGTCGACGGAAATTATTCCGTGATCAAAGTGCCTTCTTTTTCGCCCATGACCACGCGACGCAGTGCGCCTGGTTTGTTCATGTTGAAGACACGGATCGGCAGTTTGTGGTCGCGAGCCAGCGTGAAGGCGGCAAGATCCATCACTTTCAGCTCTTTATCCAGCACTTCGCTGTAGCTCAGCTGATCGTACATGGTGGCAGAAGGATCTTTTGCCGGGTCGGCAGTAAACACGCCGTCAACTTTGGTCGCTTTCAGTACCACATCGGCTTCGATCTCGATACCGCGCAGACAGGCAGCGGAATCGGTCGTAAAGAACGGGTTACCCGTACCGGCGGAGAGGATCACCACACGGTTGTTGCGCAGCAGGCTGATGGCTTCTGCCCAGCTGTAATTATCGCATACGCCATTCAGTGGAATAGCGGACATCAGGCGGGCGTTCACATAGGCGCGATGGAGCGCATCACGCATCGCCAGGCCATTCATCACGGTTGCCAGCATACCCATGTGGTCGCCCACAACGCGGTTCATCCCCGCTTTCGCCAGACCAGCACCACGGAAAAGGTTGCCACCGCCAATGACCACGCCAACCTGGATACCCAGTTCGACCAGTTCTTTGATTTCCTGTGCCATGCGATCAAGGATGCTTGCGTCAATACCGAAGCCTTCCGATCCCTGCAGCGCTTCGCCACTCAGCTTAAGCAGAATGCGTTTGTACACGGGTTTTGCATTGGTAGCCATGTTTCTTTCCTGAGACTGTCAACGATTAAGATGGGGGTTAATTCTGGCGACATGATATGCCGCAAATCAGTACAGCGATACTGGAGCCTGTCTGATTTCCTGTGACGGGTGACAAAAAGAAGCCGCCCTCAGGCGGCTCCTTTTCAATCATTAAGACTGCTTGGACATTGCAGCAACTTCTGCTGCGAAGTCAGTCTCAACTTTCTCGATGCCTTCGCCCACTTCGAAGCGGATGAAGCCAGTTACGTCAGCGTTGTGCTCTTTCAGCAGCTGAGCAACAGACTTGCTTGGGTCCATTACGAATGGCTGGCCAGTCAGAGAAACTTCACCGGTGAATTTCTTCATGCGGCCTTCAACCATTTTCTCTGCGATTTCTTTTGGTTTACCAGACTGCATCGCGATGTCCAGCTGAACCTGGTACTCTTTCTCAACCACTTCAGCAGACACGTCTTCTGGCTTAACGAATTCTGGCTTGCTTGCAGCGATGTGCATTGCCAGCTGTTTAACCAGCTCTTCGTCAGCGCCTTTAGCCGCAACCAGAACACCGATACGTGCACCGTGCTGGTAAGAGCCCAGAACGTCACCTTCCAGAGAAGATACGCGACGGATGTTGATGTTCTCACCGATTTTAGCAACCAGCGCAACACGTTCTTCTTCGAACTGTGCTTTCAGAACTTCAACGTCAGTGATTTTACCAGCAACAGCTGCGTCCAGAACTTTGTTAGCAAATGCCTGGAAACCGCCATCTTTAGCAACGAAGTCAGTCTGGCAGTTAACTTCCAGAATGATGCCGTAGTTGCCGTCGATCTTAGTGATGATCACGCCGTCAGCAGCAACGTTGCCTGCTTTTTTAGCTGCTTTGATCGCACCGGATTTACGCATGTTTTCGATTGCCAGCTCGATGTCGCCGTTCGCTTCAGTCAGCGCTTTTTTGCAATCCATCATGCCTGCGCCAGTACGCTCGCGCAGCTCTTTTACCAGGGATGCGGTAATTTCAGCCATTCTTAAATCCTCGGGAGATGTGAACTGCCCGGCCGGGGGCCAAACAGTGTAAATTGAAAAAAGGGGCCGGTAATGGGCCCCTATTCATACACGGTACTAATAAGGGGTAAAACCTTATTATTCAGCTTCTACGAAGCTTTCTTCCGCCTGAGAAGCCAGATCTTGGGAACGGCCTTCACGAACGGTAGCAGCTACAGCGCTCAGGTACAGGCTAACAGCACGGATTGCGTCGTCGTTACCCGGGATAACGAAGTCAACACCGTCCGGATCGGAGTTGGTATCAACGATAGCGAATACCGGGATACCCAGGTTGTTAGCTTCTTTGATAGCGATGTGCTCGTGGTCTGCATCGATTACGAACAGCGCGTCTGGCAGGCCGCCCATATCTTTGATACCGCCCAGGCTGTTTTCCAGCTTGTCCAGTTCACGAGTGCGCATCAGCGCTTCTTTCTTAGTCAGCTTGTCGAAAGTACCGTCCTGAGACTGGGTTTCCAGATCTTTCAGGCGCTTGATGGACTGACGAACAGTTTTCCAGTTGGTCAGCATGCCGCCCAACCAGCGATGGTTCACGAAGAACTGGTCGCAGCTGTTAGCAGCATCTTTCACAGCTTCGCTTGCAGCGCGCTTAGTACCAACGAACAGAATCTTACCTTTACGGGAAGAGATCTTGTTCAGCTCAGCCAGGGCTTCGTTGAACATTGGTACAGTTTTCTCAAGGTTGATGATGTGAACTTTGTTACGCGCGCCGAAGATGAAAGGCTTCATTTTCGGGTTCCAGTAACGGGTCTGGTGACCAAAGTGAACACCAGCCTTGAGCATGTCGCGCATGGAAACAGTTGCCATGTTTAAAACCTCTATATTGAAAGTTGGGGTTATGCCTCCACGTATCCCATATTACCGACCCCGAAGGGCACCCCGGAATATGTGCCGATACGTGTGTGTTGTTACACAAAGTGAGATTTGTCGCTTCCGTCCAGCCTGTGTATCTGAGATGGATCGGAAGTCCGGCGCGCTTTATACCACAAAACACGACCAGAAACCAACAGTTGTTGGCGGAGTGTGCTGTTAATGATTCTCAATTTGGCACGGAGCGTGCCTGACTGATACCATTGACGACACTTAGACTAGTATTGTCGAAAAAATCGACACCGATGGACAGATTACATGGCTATCTCTATTAAGACACCTGAAGAAATTGAAAAGATGCGCGTCGCCGGTCGTCTGGCCGCGGAAGTGCTGGAAATGATCGAGCCGTTCGTGAAGCCGGGCGTCAGTACCGGTGAACTGGACCGTATCTGTAACGACTATATCGTGAACGAGCAGCACGCGGTTTCCGCCTGCCTCGGCTACCACGGTTTCCCGAAATCCGTCTGCATCTCTATTAATGAAGTGGTGTGTCACGGTATTCCGGACGATGAAAAACTGCTGAAAGACGGCGACATCGTTAACATCGACGTGACCGTCATTAAAGACGAGTACCACGGTGACACCTCAAAAATGTTCATCGTTGGCAAGCCGACTATTCTTGGCGAGCGTCTGTGCAAAGTGACGCAAGAGAGCCTCTATCTGGCGCTGAAAATGGTTAAACCGGGTATTCGCCTGCGTACCATCGGTGCGGCAATCCAGAAGTTTGTGGAAGCAGAAGGTTTCTCCGTGGTTCGCGAGTACTGCGGTCACGGCATTGGTCGCGTCTTCCATGAAGAGCCGCAGGTTCTGCACTATGATGCAGACGACGGCGGCGTGGTGCTGCAAAAAGGCATGACCTTTACCATTGAACCGATGGTCAACGCGGGTGATTACCGCATCCGTACCATGAAAGACGGCTGGACGGTGAAAACCAAAGACAGAAGCTTGTCTGCACAGTACGAGCATACTATTGTGGTAACAGACAACGGCTGCGAAATTATGACGTTGCGCAAGGATGACACCATCCCGGCGATACTGACGCACGACGAATGATAAAAAAGCCGGCAAATGCCGGCTTTTTTAATGGCTATAGCTTTTTCTTATGGGTGGCGCACGATGAGTAATCTTTTACCCGAACAGTATGCTAACACAGCACTTCCCACCCTCCCCGACCAGCCCGATAACCCGGGCGTCTGGCCGTCGCACGAGCTGACCTGCGCGCATATTAAAGCCCATATGGATGTTTTCCATCGCTGGCTGGGCAGCGCGTTCGACGCAGGCGTGTCGGCCGAGCAGCTCATTGAAGCGCGCACCGAATTTATCGACCAGCTGCTGCAGCGTCTGTGGATCGATTATGGGTTTGGGCAAATCAGTGATGTTGCGCTGGTTGCCGTCGGGGGCTACGGCCGCGGTGAGCTGCATCCGCTTTCCGATATCGATCTGCTGATCTTAAGCCGCAAAAAGCTGCCGGACGAACAGGCGCAAAAAATTGGCGAACTGCTGACGCTGCTTTGGGACGTGAAGCTGGAGGTGGGCCACAGCGTGCGCACCCTGGAAGAGTGTCTGCTGGAAGGGTTATCGGACCTGACCGTCGCCACCAACCTGATTGAAACCCGCCTGCTGATTGGTGACGTTGCCCTGTTCCTGGAGCTGCAAAAACACATCTTCAGCGACGGCTTCTGGCCGTCAGAAAAGTTCTTCGCCGCGAAGGTCGAGGAGCAAAACCAGCGCCACCAGCGCTATCACGGCACCAGCTATAATCTTGAACCCGATATAAAAAGCAGCCCCGGCGGCCTGCGCGACATCCACACTTTACAGTGGGTCGCCCGCCGCCATTTTGGCGCCACCTCGATGGACGAGATGGTCGGCTTCGGCTTTTTAACCGAGGCCGAGCGTAACGAACTAAACGAGTGCCTGCACCTGCTCTGGCGCATCCGCTTTGCCCTGCATCTGGAAGTTACGCGCTACGATAACCGTCTGCTGTTTGACCGCCAGCTCAGCGTGGCTCAGCGCCTGAATTACCAGGGCGAAGGTAACGAGCCGGTTGAGCAGATGATGAAGGATTTCTTCCGCGTCACCCGCCGGGTGACCGAGCTGAACCAGATGCTGTTGCAGCTGTTCGACGAGGCCATTCTGGCCCTGACGGCCGACGAAAAGCCGCGCCCGATTGATGACGAATTCCAGCTGCGCGGCACGCTTATCGATCTGCGCGACGAAACGCTGTTTATTCGCGAGCCGGAAGCGATCCTGCGGATGTTCTATACCATGGTGCGCAACAGCACCATTACAGGTATCTACTCCACCACCCTGCGCCATCTGCGCCATGCGCGCCGTCATCTGACGCAGCCGCTGTGCTATATCCCGG
Organism: Enterobacter sp. PI-10; assembly: GCF_027947695.1. Taxonomy (NCBI): domain Bacteria; kingdom Pseudomonadati; phylum Pseudomonadota; class Gammaproteobacteria; order Enterobacterales; family Enterobacteriaceae; genus Enterobacter; species Enterobacter sp. PI-10. The sequence continues at coordinate 34,731 of NZ_JAJNOG010000004.1, forward strand.
AAGCGCGTTCGCTGTTCCTGAGCATGCTCCGCCACCCGGGTGCCGTCAGCCGCGGCCTGCTGCCGATGCACCGTCACAGCGTGCTGTGGGCCTATATGCCGCAGTGGTCGCACATCGTCGGGCAGATGCAGTTCGATCTGTTCCACGCCTACACGGTGGATGAACACACCATCCGCGTGATGCTCAAGCTGGAGAGCTTTGCGAAAGAAGAGACGCGCTCCCGCCACCCGCTGTGCGTGGAGCTGTGGCCGCGCCTGACCCATCCGGAACTGATCCTGATTGCCGCCCTGTTCCACGATATCGCCAAAGGTCGCGGCGGTGACCATTCGGTGCTGGGCGCGCAGGACGTACTGAAATTTGCCGAACTGCACGGCCTGAACTCACGTGAAACGCAGCTGGTGGCCTGGCTGGTGCGCCATCACCTGCTGATGTCGGTCACCGCGCAGCGCCGAGACATTCAGGACCCGGAAGTCATTAAGCAGTTCGCCGAAGAGGTTCAGACTGAAAACCGTCTGCGCTATCTGGTCTGCCTGACGGTGGCCGATATCTGCGCCACCAACGAGACCCTGTGGAACAGCTGGAAGCAGAGCCTGCTGCGCGAGCTGTACTTCGCCACAGAAAAACAGCTGCGTCGCGGGATGCAGAACACGCCGGACATGCGCGAGCGCGTGCGTCACCACCAGCTTCAGGCGCTGGCGCTGCTGCGGATGGATAACATTGATGAAGAGGCGCTACATCAGATTTGGGCCCGCTGCCGCGCCAACTATTTTGTCCGCCACAGCCCAAACCAGCTGGCGTGGCACGCGCGGCACCTGCTCAAGCACGATCTGTCCCAGCCGATGATCCTGCTAAGCCCGCAGGCCACGCGCGGCGGAACGGAGATTTTCATCTGGAGCCCGGACCGGCCTTATCTGTTTGCTGCCGTCTGCGCCGAGCTGGACAGACGTAACCTGAGCGTTCACGACGCGCAGATTTTCACCACCCGCGACGGCATGGCCATGGACACCTTTATCGTGCTTGAGCCGGACGGGAGCCCGCTCTCGGCGGACAGGCATGAAGGGATACGTTTTGGTCTGGAGCAGGCGATTACCCAGCGCAGCTGGCAGCCTCCGCAGCCGCGTCGCCAGCCTGCGAAATTGCGCCACTTTACCGTCGATACCGAGGTCAATTTCCTGCCGACTCACACCGACCGAAAATCGTTCCTGGAGCTGATCGCGCTCGACCAGCCAGGGCTGCTTGCCCGCGTCGGCCAGGTTTTTGCCGATCTGGGAATTTCGCTCCATGGGGCCCGAATTACAACCATTGGCGAGCGAGTAGAAGATTTATTTATAATCGCCACCGCCGACCGGCGTGCCCTTAATAATGACCTGCAGCTTGAAGTGCAACAACGGTTGACAGCAGCCCTCAATCCAAACGATAAAGGGTGATATGTTTTTTAGTGAAATGGAAAGAGTAAACAATGCAGCAGTTACAGAACGTTATTGAGTCCGCTTTTGAGCGTCGCGCCGAGATTACCCCGGCAAATGTGGATACCGTGACCCGTGAAGCGGTAAACCAGGTGATTTCCCTTCTGGATTCCGGCGCGCTGCGCGTGGCAGAAAAAATCGACGGTCAGTGGGTCACTCATCAATGGCTGAAGAAAGCCGTGCTGCTCTCTTTCCGCATCAACGATAACCAGGTTATCGACGGAGCAGAAAGCCGCTACTTCGATAAAGTGCCAATGAAATTCGCTGACTACGACGAAGCGCGTTTCCAGAAAGAAGGTTTCCGCGTGGTACCGCCTGCGGCAGTACGTCAGGGCGCATTCATCGCACGCAATACCGTGCTGATGCCATCCTACGTGAACATCGGTGCCTACGTTGACGAAGGCACGATGGTTGACACATGGGCGACCGTCGGTTCCTGCGCGCAGATCGGTAAAAACGTTCACCTGTCTGGCGGCGTGGGCATCGGTGGCGTTCTGGAACCACTGCAGGCTAACCCGACCATCATCGAAGACAACTGCTTCATCGGCGCGCGCTCTGAAGTGGTAGAAGGCGTGATCGTTGAAGAAGGCTCCGTGATCTCCATGGGCGTTTACATCGGTCAGAGCACCCGTATTTATGACCGTGAAACCGGCGAAGTTCACTACGGTCGCGTTCCGGCTGGCTCCGTGGTGGTTTCCGGTAACCTGCCGTCAAAAGATGGCAAATACAGCCTCTACTGTGCGGTTATCGTGAAGAAAGTGGATGCGAAAACGCGCGGTAAAGTGGGCATCAATGAATTGCTGCGCACCATCGATTAATCGGGTATAACAAAAAGCGGGGGCAACCCCGCTTTTTTTATATCTGAGGGTGGCGAAAATAGATTTTTTCGTTAATTATTCAAAGGTTATGTTGAGATCAAGGGTACCGCTATGTACGATAATCTGAAAAGTCTGGGCATTACCAATCCTGATGAAATTGATCGTTACAGCCTCCGCCAGGAAGCCAACAACGATATTTTGAAAATCTATTTTCACAAGGACAAAGGAGAGTTTTTCGCCAAAAGCGTGAAGTTTAAATACCCACGCCAGCGTAAGACCGTTGTTGCTGACGGCGTAGGTCAGGGATACAAAGAAGTACAGGAAATCAGCCCTAACCTGCGCTATGTGATCGATGAACTCGATCAGATCTGCCAGCGCGACCGCACCGAAGTCGATCTCAAGCGTAAGATCCTTGACGATCTGCGTCACCTGGAAAGCGTTGTGACTAACAAGATCAGCGAGATTGAAGCGGATCTTGAGAAATTAACCCGGAAATAAAAGCAAAACGGCAATCCTTGATTGCCGTTTTTAGTGTTTGCGCCCTCTCCCCGTGGGAGAGGGATGGGGTGAGGGCACCAGACCGCACTCAGCTATCGCTGTTCATCCAACTGCAGCGCCACATACAGCAGCAGCCTGTCGTCGAAATTCCCCAGATCCAGCCCCGTCAGCTCTGAAATCCGATTTAACCGATACTCCAGGGTATTGCGGTGAATAAACAGCGCCTTTGAGGTCGCCAGCGGCTGCACGTTATGGCGGAACCACGCCTGCAGCGTCCGGCGCAGCAGGCCGTTGTTATCCATGGCTTTCAGGCGCGCCAGTGGCCGCGCCAGCTCATTGGCCTGCCAGCCCCCGCGCAGGCTGTCGAGCAGCACCGGCAGCATCAGATCCTGATAGAAATAACTGCGGCTCTCCGGCATCCGCTGCTTGCCCACCATCATGGTGGTTCGCGCGGTACGCCAGGAGCGGGCGATACTGCCCGGCCCGGTAAAGTAGTTGCCCAGCGCAACGCGAAAACGCAGCTGACCATTCTCCTTCATCCGGGAGATCAGCAGCTCCACGCGACGACGATGATCGTCCGCATCCCAGCGGCCAAACGCATTGAGCGCCGGTTTGAGCACCACCATTTCCGTCAGAGAAACGATCGCCACCAGGTTATCGCGCTCCGGCGTCGCCAGCGCATTTTGCAGCTGCTGCAGCTCGGCCATCGCGCTGTCCACGCCAAGCTGGCCGCTATCGACCTCAATCACCGCCACCACGCGCGGCTGGTTTAGATCGATCCCCAGACGCTGGGCCCATTCACTCAGTGCAGGCGTATGCTCTTCCGCCTGAATAAGGTTCATCACCAGCTCTTCGCGCAGGCGGCTGTCCTGAGCGAGCAGGTGCATCAGGCGCGACTGCTCCAGCATCATCTCTGCCGTCATGCAGACCAGCTCACCGTATTTTCGCAGCGACTCCGGCTCGCCGGTCAGGCCAATAACGCCGACTATCTCCCCTTCCAGACGCAGCGGTAAGTTGATCCCCTGCCGGACGCCGTGAAGATGTTTCGCTACCGCGTCGTCGATATCCACGACCCGCCCCTGGGAAAGCACCAGCAGCGCACCTTCGTGCAATTCTCCAATACGCTCGCGATCGCCGCTGCCGATAATGCGCCCGCGAGCATCCATCACGTTGATATTGGTATCGATGATGCGCATGGTGCGCGCCACGATATCCTGCGCCATTTTGGTATCAAGATGCCAGCCAGCCATAGAACCCTCCCGTGAGCAGAGCTCAAGCATAGGGAAGTTCAGCTGCGGCTGCATTGTGCGAATGCACAAAGAGAGAGGGAGAAGTATGGAGTTGTGGTTACAGTCACAGAAACGAGAAAGCCCCTGCGAACAGGGGCTTCAGAGGATTACTGCATCAGCAGATAAAGAGAGGTATCACCACGCTGGATATTCAGCGCCAGCACGGAAGGCTTGCTGTCGAGAATTTTGCGCAGTTCAGCGATGTTTTTAACCGGCTGCTGGTTAGCGCCCATGATCACATCGCCTTTTTTCAGGCCGATTCGGGCTGCCGGTGAATTCGCTTTCACGTTATTCACCACCACGCCTTTGTCTGCGCCTTTATTGCTCATCTCGGCACCTTCAATCCCGCTGAAGATGGTGCTGGAATCCACCTGATTCTGGCTGCTCTGCTGCAGCTCAAGGCTCACGTTAACCGGCTTACCGTCGCGCAGCAGGCCGAGGGTCACTTTGCTGCCAATCGGCATTGAGCCCACTTCGGCACGCAGGGCGGCAAAGCTGCTGATCGGCTTACCGTTCAGGGAGGTGATCACATCCCCTGCTTTAATGCCCGCTTTCGCCGCAGAGGAATTCGGCATCACCTGGCTGACGAATGCCCCGCGCTGAGCGTCAACTTTCATTGCCTTCGCCAGTTCGGAGTTCAGCTCCGTACCGAGGATACCCAGCTCGCCGCGTTTCACCTGGCCATACTGCACCATCTGCGCGGTCAGGTTTTTCACCATGTTACTTGGGATAGCAAAGCCGATCCCGATGTTGCCGCCGTCCGGTGCCAGGATCGCGGTGTTGATACCGATCAGCTCACCGTTCAGGTTCACCAGCGCACCGCCGGAGTTACCGCGGTTGATCGCTGCATCCGTCTGGATGAAGTTTTCGTAGTTTTCCGCGTTAAGGCCGCTACGACCCAGCGCAGAGACGATACCGGATGTCACGGTTTCACCCAGGCCGAACGGGTTACCGATCGCCACGGTGTAGTCACCCACGCGCAGCGCGTCGGAGTCGGCAATTTTAATTGCCGTCAGGTTTTTCGGATCCTGAATCTGGATCAGCGCGATGTCGGAGCGCGGGTCTTTGCCGACCACTTTGGCGTCAAACTTACGGCCATCGCTCAGCTGAACCTTAATGCTGTTAGCGTTATCGACAACGTGGTTGTTGGTAACGACGTAGCCTTTCGCTGCATCAATGATTACCCCCGAGCCAAGCGCCATGAATTTCTGCTGCTGGCCGCCGCCCTGGCTGTCATCCCCTGCGCCACCGCCCTGACAGAACGGAGAGCTCTGGAATGGCGAACCGTCCTGGCAGAACGGCGAATTGTCGCCGAAGAACTGCTGGAAGTTACGCGGCATACGCGGCGTATTGACGGTCGTGCTGCCCTCAACGTTAATACTCACCACCGATGGCATCACTTTTTCGAGCATCGGTGCCAGGCTTGGCATCTGCTGCGCGGTTGCTGCCGACGACGCGGTCTCGGCTGCAGTAGCAGTCAGAGGAGACAGCGCTAAACCTAAACTCAGAGCCAGTGCACTCATTGCTAATGTGGTTTTTTTCATGTTTATCAATCTCGATTTACAGGTAACGCAAAATTGCTGTGTAACTCAGATTCGTTTTATACCGCTTAGTTCCGGCGATAAGTTTATGGAAAAGGTAAAAATTTATTGGCCGTCTTTACAAAACTCCGGCATTATTCCACCGCCATCAGCTTGCGGTATTCATCCCAGGCATACAAATCCGTCATGCCGCTGATATAGTCCTGGATAAGACGGCAGCGATAATAATATTCCATTACCAGCCATTCGGGAGAGTTGCGTTCCAGCTTGCCAATCGCTTCGACATACGCCAGACGATGCCGGGTAGAGAGTTTTTGATAAAGCCGCGATTCGATGGGTATTCTGCGCACGCGCTCGTGTTCCACCAGCTCGCTGAATTCGTCGACCGAAAGCTGGAGCAATGGGGAATAAATTTCCAGTAACCCACTGATTACCCGATAGCCCTGCAGCTCTAGCTGCTCGACATCCGGATGGCTGAATACATGCCGCATCGCAACATGTTTATAAAGCTCAAGGAGCTGGCTGAAACTGCTGTCATCTTCCAGCAGCGCGTGGTTGAATTCCCCGCTGAAAATGAGCGGCAAATTATCAATAAAGCGCGACGCCGCGTATGGCACCAGTTTATTTAATGTATTGACCCGCAAATACATAAAGAACTGGTCTTCCGTACTGCGGCTTAATGTATTTGACCGCGATTTTTCCCAGGCATTTTCTACAACCTGCGCAAACAGCGAGCCTTTTTCGTGAGTACCCCAGGCCGCATAAAGATGCTGATAAAGCTCCTCGACGCTGAAAATTCTTTTCTCAACGGCATCTTCCAGATCGGCCACGCAATAAGAGATATCATCGGCGGCTTCCATAATCCAGGTCAATGGAAAGCGGCCGTTTGGCGTCAATGAAAGTTCTTTACGTAGCCGTTCAATATAGGCCTCTTCGGAAAGATAATAGCCCGGTTTTTTCATTAAATAACTGTGGGACGCGGGCGTCTCCCCCATCCACCACGCGGGGCGCGTATATTTCAGAATGCAGCCGACCTGTGCCCAGGTCAGGTTCATACGCATCAGGGAGTGGACCAGCCGGATCCCCTGCGCGTTGCCCTCAAAATGACAGAGATCCTGGCGCACCTTGCGGCGCAAATCGTTTAGTCCCTCTTCGCCTTCACGCAGGCGTAAATCGCGTACGATGCAGCGGTCGTCGCTCAGCGGCTGGCTTACCGCATCCGAAGGGTAAAGCCGTTGTTTAAACCAGTCATTAATTGCTGCCTCACCAAAATGACCGAAAGGCGGGTTGCCGATGTCATGCATCAGGCAGGCCATCTCAACGATGCTCTCAAAAGGCCCCGTCAGCTCGTCCAGACCATAGGTTTCCAGCAAGCGCTGCTCTTTGAGACGGCTCAAAATCTCTTTGGCTATATAGCGCCCGACCTGCTGCACCTCCATAGAGTGGGTTAAGCGCGTGCGCACCGCGGCGTTACGCTCCAGCGGAAAGACCTGGGTTTTTTGCTGCAGACGGCGGATGGCGGGCGAGTTAATGATCCGCCCGCGATCGCTTTCGAAGATACGCAGGATCTCATGTTCGCTCTTGTCGCCCTGCGGCGAACGGAAACGTCGATGCCAGTTAATTTTGGTGCGAAAATCGATTGGTGACATGTGCTCCCCCGCGTGAGAATGCGTTTCCCCTTAACCGCATGATAGACTATGCATCTTAACAAGGCACATCGCGAGTAAATCTATGAAAATCGGCATTATTGGTGCAATGGAAGAAGAAGTTACGCTCCTGCGTGACAAAATTGAGAACCGTCAGACCCTCTCTCTGGGTGGTTGTGAGATCTATACCGGTCAGCTAAACGGTGTTGACGTGGCTCTGCTGAAATCAGGCATCGGTAAAGTCGCTGCGGCGCTGGGTGCCACCCTGCTGCTTGAGCGCTGCAAGCCGGACGTAATCATTAATACCGGCTCTGCGGGCGGCCTGGCGCCGACGCTGAAGGTGGGTGATATCGTTGTTTCCGACGAAGCGCGCTATCACGATGCGGACGTCACCGCGTTCGGTTACGAGTACGGCCAGCTTCCTGGCTGCCCGGCAGGATTTAAGGCTGACGACAAACTGATTGCGGCGGCAGAGACCTGCATTACAGAGCTAAACCTCAACGCGGTACGCGGTCTGATTGTCAGCGGTGATGCGTTCATCAATGGCTCCGTGGGCCTGGCGAAAATCCGCCATAACTTCCCTCAGGCGGTGGCCGTTGAGATGGAAGCGACCGCGATCGCTCACGTTTGCCATAACTTCAACGTACCGTTCGTGGTGGTTCGCGCCATCTCTGACGTGGCAGACCAGCAGTCCCACATCAGCTTCGACGAGTTCCTTACCGTTGCGGCAAAACAGTCCACCGTTATGGTGGAACGCCTGGTGCAGAATCTGGCACGTGGCTAAACATACCCTCAGGGCGCTTGCCGCCCTGCTTCTTTTCGCACCGCTGTGGCTCTATGCGCTACCGCGCGTAATTACCCTCTCTCCCGCGAATACGGAACTGGCATTTGCCGCCGGGATCACTCCCGTTGGCGTGAGCAGCTTTTCGGATTACCCACCGCAGGCCGCGGGTATTGAACAAGTGGCAACCTGGCAGGGGATGAACCTTGAGCGTATCGTGGCGCTTAAACCGGATCTCGTGCTGGCCTGGCGTGGCGGCAACGCCGAGCGGCAGGTCAACCAGCTCACTTCCCTTGGCATAAAGGTGATGTGGATAGATGCCGTCAGCATTGAGCAGGTCGCTCAGGCGCTCCGCGCCCTGGCACCCTATAGCCCTAAGCCCAAAAAAGCAGAGGCCGCGGCAAAACAGATGCTGAGCGACTATGCGGCGCTGAAATCCCGATACGATACCCCTGTTAAAAAGCGCATCTTCCTTCAGTTTGGCAGCCAGCCGCTGTTTACCACCGGAAAAGGGTCGATTCAGAACCAGGTGCTGGAAGTCTGTGGCGGTGAAAACATCTTTGCAGCCAGCCGGGTGCCGTGGCCTCAGGTAAGCCGTGAGCAGGTTCTGGCGCGCCAGCCACAGGTCATCGTCGTGGTCGGAAATGCGAGCGAAATTCCCAAAATTGAGCAATTCTGGCAAAGACAGCTAAAAATACCGGTGATACCTCTCAACAGCGACTGGTTTGAACGCGCCAGCCCGCGTATTATCCTCGCCGCAAAACAGCTCTGTGCCGCGCTGGCAGAGAGTCACTAACATAAGACCCTTTTCGAGGATTTAACGATGCTCGTTTATTGGCTGGATATTCTTGGCACAGCCGTTTTTGCTATCTCCGGCGTCCTGCTCGCCGGAAAACTGCGCATGGATCCGTTTGGCGTGCTGGTGCTGGGCGTCGTGACCGCCGTGGGCGGCGGGACTATCCGCGATATGGCGCTGGCGAATGGGCCGGTGTTTTGGGTGAAAGATCCGACCGATCTGGTGGTCGCAATGGTCACCTGCCTGTTAACCATTGTGCTGGTTCGCCAGCCCCGCCGATTACCAAAATGGATATTGCCGGTACTGGATGCCGTCGGTCTGGCCGTGTTTGTCGGTATTGGCGTCAATAAGGCGTTTAATGCGGGCACCGGTCCGATGGTGGCAATCTGCATGGGCGTATTAACCGGCGTGGGCGGCGGCATCATTCGCGACATTCTGGCGCGTGAAGTGCCGATGATCCTGCGTACTGAAATTTACGCGACGGCCTGTATTGCGGGCGGCATTGTTCACGCGACCGCGTACTACACCTTTGCAATTCCGCTGGAAAACGCCGCAATGCTGGGGATGGTCGTGACGCTGGTGATACGTTTAGCGGCGATACGCTGGCACCTGAAGCTGCCGACGTTTGCGCTGGATGATAATGCAAGATAAAAGCAAAACGGTAACCGTCAGGTTACCGTTTTTAGTATTTCTCCCTCTCCCTGTGAGAGAGGGCCGGAGTGAGGGCATCAGCCCGCACTCTCTTAGATACTGAACGAAGATCCACACCCACAGGTGCTTGTCGCATTCGGGTTAGTGACCACAAAGCGCGAACCTTCCAGACCCTCGGTGTAATCCACCGAACCGCCCACCAGATATTGCAGGCTCATCGGGTCAACCACCAGCGCGACGCCCTGTTTCTCGATAGTCATATCGCCATCGTTAACCTGGTCGTCAAAGGTAAAACCATACTGGAAGCCGCTGCAGCCACCACCGGTAATATAAACACGCAGTTTCAGATCCGGATTGTCTTCGTCGGCAATCAGGGTTTTCACTTTGTTGGCTGCTGCTTCGGTAAATTCCAGCGGCACAGCTACGTCATCACTCATCTTATGCTCCCATGAATACTGCTATTGGGTAAAATTCACCCAATTCTTTTCGTCATTATCTAATACCCTGGTAATTCATTCAAGTATTCTGCGCGGCGGCCCGCTCCGCCTCTTGTTTTGCCAGAGTACGCGCAAGGATGGTGGAGTATAGCGGTTTTCCACCCAGGAACTGGGCTAATAGTGTCGCGCCGAGACAGGTAATGATCATTGGCAAAATGAGCTGGTAATTGTCCGTCATCTCCAGCACCAGCACGATCCCGGTCAACGGCGCACGAAGGGACGCGGCCAGCAGCGCCCCCATTCCGGCGACGGCAAACGTCCCGGCGTCAAGATGATAGGCGGGAAACCCCGCTTCAGCCGCCATACCAAACGCGGTGCCGAGCAGCGTACCCAGCGCCAGCATCGGGGCGAAAATCCCTCCCGGCGCGCCCGAGGAGAAGCACAATACCGTGGTAATGACGCGGGAGATAAACATAAACAGCTGCAGGCCTACGCTGAAATTCCCCGCAGCCGCAATGGGTATCAGCCCGAAGCCACCGCCCGCGGCATTCGGCTCGATGAACCCAAGCACGCCGCACATGCCGCCCAGCAGCCCCCCCATCAGCACCCATTTCGTCGTGTTGCCGCCGTGAATGCGCTGAAACATATCCTGAGCGCGCAGGATAAAGGTGTTAAACAGCGGCCCCACCACGCCAAAAATCATGCCGAGGATCAGATAAAGCCACAGGGTGTTGACCGGCGCATTGGTCAGTTTCCCCACTTCAATTACCGCCCCTTCGCCATTAAAAAGGCGGAAGACAATGCTCGACATAATGACGCCGGTAAACACCGCTTTAATGGAGATCAGGTTGTAGCGAAACTGCGCGCGCATCTCTTCGATGATGAACAAAATGCCCGCCAGCGGCGCGTTAAACGCCGCCGACAGCCCCGCCGCCGCGCCTGTCGCCAGCAGCGTATGGCGCGCTTCGGCGCTGCGCATCCGAAAGAGATCGCCCACCATGCGACCGACGTTCCCGCCCAGCTGAACCGTGGGTCCTTCCCGTCCGAGTACCATTCCCGCGCCCAGCGTACCCATGCCGCCGATGAACTTAACCGGAATCACCCGCCACCAGCGCACCGGACGCAGCTCCTCCAGCGCGCCTTCAATTTCCGGGATGCCCGATCCCCCTGCTTCCGGCGCGAATTTACGCACCAGAAAATACCCCACCATGGCAAACAGCGCAGACAGCCCGAATGCCCACACCCAGACCAGCCATTCGCTATTGGCGAAACCGGCCACGGTGCCCACTCGCCAGTTGAGCACGGCATTAACCGCTTTTTCAAACGCCACGCCCACCAGCCCGGCGAGTGTTCCCACCACGGCGGCAGCCAGAAGGATCGCCAGCGGCGTTTTATCGCGGTTAAGCAGCCGCCGAATGCTGATTCGGTGCTGAGCGCGCGTAAACTGTTGTTCTTCAAAAGACGGAGAATCTGATTTCATGTCCTGCACTTATTCGTCATACAAAAGCCGCGTGGATTTTACCAGAGACTGCCCTACCGTCTCCTGAAAATTACTTAACAAATCTTAAAGCATTACCCGGCTAAAAATTTCATAACCATCCCCGAATCACTTAGAATAGTGGGCTTAACCATTTTATACGAACCAGGAACGACGCCATGAGCAAGTCTGAAAACCTCTACAGTGCAGCCCGCGAGCTTATTCCGGGTGGCGTGAACTCACCTGTGCGCGCCTTCACCGGCGTGGGCGGTACGCCGCTGTTTATCGAACGTGCTGACGGCGCGTATCTGTATGATGTCGATGGCAAAGCCTATATCGATTACGTCGGCTCCTGGGGCCCGATGGTGCTGGGTCACAACCACCCGGCTATTCGTAACGCGGTAATTGAAGCCGCCCAGCGCGGCCTGAGCTTCGGTGCGCCAACCGAAATGGAAGTGAAAATGGCGGAGCTGGTGACTGAACTGGTGCCTACCATGGACATGGTGCGTATGGTGAACTCCGGTACCGAAGCCACCATGAGCGCCATCCGCCTGGCGCGCGGTTTTACCGGTCGCGACAAGATTATCAAGTTTGAGGGTTGCTACCACGGTCATGCGGACTGCCTGCTGGTGAAAGCGGGTTCCGGCGCGCTGACGCTCGGCCAGCCGAACTCCCCGGGCGTACCGGCTGACTTCGCGAAGCATACCCTGACCTGCACCTACAACGATCTGGACACCGTTCGCGCGGCGTTCGAGCAGTATCCGCAGGAGATCGCCTGCATCATCGTTGAGCCGGTTGCGGGCAACATGAACTGCATTCCACCGCAGCCTGACTTCCTGCCGGGCCTGCGTGCCCTGTGCGACGAGTTCGGCGCGCTGCTGATCATCGATGAAGTCATGACCGGCTTCCGCGTGGCGCTGGCGGGTGCCCAGTCTTACTACAACGTCGAGCCGGACCTGACCTGCCTCGGCAAAATCATCGGCGGCGGCATGCCGGTCGGCGCATTCGGTGGGCGTAAGGACGTGATGGAAGCTCTGGCGCCAACCGGCCCGGTTTACCAGGCGGGCACGCTCTCCGGTAACCCAATCGCCATGGCGGCGGGCTTTGCCTGCCTGACCGAAGTGGCTCAGCCAGGCATTCACGAAACCCTGACCGACCGTACCACGCAGCTGGCAAACGGCCTGCTGGAAGCGGCAGAAGAGGCCGGCATTCCGCTGGTGGTTAACCACGTAGGCGGGATGTTCGGGATTTTCTTCACCGACGCGAAAACCGTGACCTGTTATCAGGACGTGGTGAAGTGCGATGTTGAACGCTTCAAGCGCTTCTTCCATCTGATGCTGGAAGAAGGCGTCTACCTGGCACCGTCCGCATTCGAGGCGGGCTTTATGTCCGTGGCGCACAGCGAAGAAGATATCAATAATACCATTGACGCGGCGCGTAAGGTGTTTGCGAAACTGTAAGATGTGCGGCTTGATGCCCTCACCCCAACCCTCTCCCACGGGGAGAGGGAGCAAACACTAAAACGGCAATCAAAGGATTGCCGTTTACTTTTATTACCTACTCTGCTTTCTCAACAGATAAATAAAGTACGGCGCACCGATAAAGGTCGACAGCAGACCCGCCGGGATCTGATACGGGAACAGAACCATTCTTCCGCACCAGTCCGCAAACACCAGCATCACCCCGCCCGTCAGGGCCGACATAACAATATGCGGCATCGTCCGACGGAACCCCATCATTCTGGCAATGTGCGGCGCCATTAATCCGACAAAACTCAGCGGTCCAATCGTCAGGGTTGCCACAGCCGTCAGGCACGCAGCCAGCAGCAGCAAGGCCACGCGCGCTGGCGTCAGCGCCATTCCCACCGCGCGCGCGGTTTCGCCGCCGAGCGGCAGAATGGTCATCCAGCGGCGGCACAGCGGCACAAACGCCAGCAGCACGAGCATCACCATCCCGGACCAGATTACCTGGCTGCCGGTGGCGTTGTACGTTGAGCCGGAAATCCAGGTCAGGATCTTCGCCATACGCGGATCGCCGCTCGCCTGCAGCATCATCAGCAGCATCGTGAACGCGGTGCTGAGCGCCATCCCCGCCAGCAGCATGCGGTGCGGTGAAAACCCGCCGCGACCGGCGGCAATCAGGATAATCATCAGCGTAACTGCCGCACCGAGACTGCCGGCAGGCATCAGCCAGCCAAACGCATTCCCCGGCACAAAGAATAGCATCAGCACCACGCCAAAGGCGGCGCCGGAGCTGATCCCAAGCACTTCCGGGCTCGCCATCGGGTTGCCGGTAAGACGCTGAATAATGCACCCCGCTACCGCCAGCATTACCCCTGCGATCAGCGCAGCAAAGATACGCGGCCAGCGCCACTGCAGCAGGTCGTTGAGTAAATCGCCCGTTGCCCAGTGCCAGCCCGAGGCATCGCGTCCGAATGAGAGCGCCGCGAACGAGGCGATAATCAGCACCGCCAGACCGGCAAGGCTAAACCACAGCACCGACTGACGTTCAGCGTAGACTTTGTCGCCAGCGTCCATCGCCGGTGCGCTCATGCTGCGCAGGCGCGGGAGCAGCCACAGCAGCAGCGGCGCCCCGATAAGCGCGGTCACAGAGCCGGTGGACACTTCCCTCCAGACCTGCGCCAGCCAGAGAATAAGCTGATCGGAAAGCCAGAGGATCAGCGCCCCAATCAGCGGCGCCAGCATCAGACGCGCCAGCAGGCGACGCGCGCCGAGCATTTTCGCCAGCAGCGGCGCAAACAGGCCGATAAACCCGATGATGCCGACCGCGTTCACCAGCAGGGCACTCAATACGATCGCCAGCGTCAGCGCCGCCAGGCGAGCCAGCGACAGGGCCAGACCGAGATTGCGCGCCACGCCATCGTCCAGCCCCATGAGCGTCAGAGGGCGCAGGAGCAGCAGCGTCAGCACGACACCGCCAGCCAGCTGCGGCCACAGGCGCAGCACAACGCTCCAGTCGGTCTGGGTGAGCGTGCCGGTACTCCACAGGAACATGCTTTGCAGCCGATCGTGATGGAACAACACCAGCAGCTGGTTAATCGCCCCGCAGTACAGGCTCACCACCAGCCCGGCCAGGATAAGCGTCACGGGAGAAAGGCGTTTGCCCCAGGCCACGCCAAAGACCAGCGCGCCCACCACGCACGCACCCGCGAGTGCCGCAAACTGCGAGGTTAACGCTCCCGGCAGCGTCCACAGGGTGGTGATGGTGATCCCAAGCTGTGCGCCGGTCGCGACGCCGAGCGTGGTTGGCTCTGCCAGCGGGTTACGTAAAACCTGCTGGAACAGCACGCCCACCAGCCCTAAACCGGCACCGACTAACAGGGAGATTGCCAGACGCGGCAGCAGGCTGTAGTGGAACAGCATCTGCTGAATATTGTCGATATCCGGCGAGGCCAGCGCGGCTCCCCATTGCGCGCGAGGTAACGCGGCAGAGAGGTTGAACCCGGTTAACGCCAGCGCGGCAAGAAAAATCAGCATCAGCAGAAGCGCCGGGAAACGGGCGATACGCGTACTCATGCTTTACCTCCCAGAGCGTTATCAAGCACGCGGGCAAAATGCATGGCCGACAGCGTCGCGCCGTAGAACCAGACCGCCGGAGCGCGCTGGAAGCGCTTCTCGCGCACAAACGGCATCGCCTGCCAGAGCGGAGTCGCCATCAAGGTTTGCATGTCGCGTTCGTTGCCGTGGTCGAAACACAGCACGTCCACGTCGCGAAACGCCGCCAGACGGTCGATACCCACGGCGGTACTGCCCCAGAACGTCATCTCCCCTTCCCAGGCATTACGAATGCCGAAGCTGTCCAGCACCTCCTGGAAAAGACAGTTTTTACCGAAGACCAGCATATGGCGGGCATCCAGCAGCGTCACCATCAGCAGCGGACGATCGCCCCGGTGAGCAAAGCGCGGCTTCAGGGAGTCGAGCAGGGCATCAAATTCGTCGAGGTGTTTTTTGGCCTCCACCTCGCGGTTGAGGAAATGCGCCATCTCGTTAATCGAATTTTTCGCTACGGCCAGCGGTTTTTTACCGTCGCTGAAAGCGAATCCGCGCCCGGGCGCAATGCGCGCCATGACCTCCTCTGAGGGACCGTAGCCCGCAGACCAGAACAGGAACGAGGGTTTCATCTGGGTGAGCAGCTCAAGGTTTGGCTCCGTTCGCAGGCCGACGTCGATTACCGAGTCCGGCAGCTTCGGCTCGTTCACCCAGAGGTTATAGTTGGGAATGTCCGCGACGCCGTAGGGCGTGACGCCGAGCGCCATCATCAGTTCGACCGGCAGCCATTCCAGGGCCACAATACGGTGCGGATCGACGGTGGCAGCACGCGCCGTATTCATTTTTAACAGCAGCGGTGAAAGGGCCATCGCCGTCAGCAGGCGACGGCGGCTAATGCGTGTGTTATTCAGCATCAGTAGACAAAGCTCACCGGTGCAGCCCCGGCCGGGTGAGGCAGAATACCCATCGGAATACCGTAAATATGTTCCAGCGTTTCGCTGCGCATCAGCTCGGATGGTGTACCCTGCGCAATCATTTCGCCACCGCGCAGCGCAACAAGGTAGTCACAGTAGCGTGCCGCCATGTTGATATCGTGCAGGACCGCAATGACCGTCAGACCACGTTCCTGGCTTAAGCGGTGCACCAGCGCCAGCACGTCGACCTGATGGGCAATATCCAGCGCGGAGGTTGGCTCATCCAGCAGCAGGCAGCGGCTGTCCTGCGCCACCAGCATCGCAATCCACGCGCGCTGGCGTTCGCCGCCGGACAGGCTATCCACCAGACGGTGCGCCAGCGGTTTCAGCCCGACCAGCGCAATCGCCTCTTCCACTTTCTCTCTGTCAGCAACGCCAAAGCGCCCAAGCGCCCCGTGCCAGGGATAACGCCCAATTGCCACCAGCTCACGCACCGTCATCCCTTCCGCCTGCGGCAGCTGCTGCGGCAGATAGGCCACTTTGCGGGCAAACGCTTTGCTGCTCCAGCTCTCCAGCGGCTGGTCATCCAGCAGAATATCGCCTTCAGAAGGCGGCTGATGGCGCCCCAGCATCTTGAGCAGCGTAGATTTACCGGAACCGTTATGACCAATCAGGCCAGTGACTTTACCTGCGGGAAACGTCAAAGAGAGCGGATGCAGCAAGGTGCGCCCGGGTACGCGAAAGGAGAGATGGTTAAGCGTAAAGGTGGTGTCGGGTTGCGTTTGATTATCCTGCATATCAGCCAACTTAAATAAAAAGGGCACGGCGAACCGTGCCCGAAGAGAGATTAGAAGCGGAAGGTCGCGGTGGCAACAACCTGACGTTCAGCACCCCAGAAGCAGCCGTAAGTATTAAAGCAGCTGGCAACGTACTCACGATCGAACAGGTTGTTCACGTGTAGCGCGACGTTTGAGCCAGCCATGCCAACGCGTGCCAGATCGTATCTGACCAGCGCATCGACAACGGTGTAGCTGCCTACTTTAAAGGAGTTCGCCGGATCGCCATAGCTTGAACCCGTGTAACGCACGCCGGTACCCAGCGTCAGGCCAGACAGCGCACCGTCAAACAGCGTGTAATCACCCCACAGCGATGCCATGTGTTTTGGAACCTGAGCAGGCGTGTTGCCTTTATAAGTGGTGTCTGTGGTGTATTCGGCATCGGTATAGGTATAAGAACCTACCAGGTTAACGCTCGCAGACAGGGCCGCTTTCGCTTCCACCTCTACGCCACGCGCGCGGATTTCACCGCCCTGTACCGAGAAGAAGGAGCCCGCCGGGTCCGCCATCAGGTTGTTGGTTTTGGTCAACTGGTACAACGCACCGGTGACGACGATCGGACGATCGTTCGGCACGTATTTCACGCCCGCTTCGTACTGTTTGCCTTTAGACGGTGCAAAGACGTTGCCGTTCGCTCCGGTCTGAGAAGCCGGTTCAAACGACTCGCTATAGCTAAAGTACGGGGTTACACCGTTATCAAACAGGTAGTTAACGCCACCACGCCAGGTGAACTGGGTATCATCACGTTTGGAGGTGGTGTTCGTCACGCGGTTGTAGGATTCCTGATCGGCCCAGTCATAACGACCGCCCAGGGTTACCAGGACTTTGTCCCACTCAATTTGATCCTGAGCGTAAACGCCGGTCTGTTTTTGCTTGTTCAACACCTGATAGGCACCTGACGGTCCAGGATGTGAACCGAAATCGAAATCGCTACGATCGAGGTTATAGATATCAGATGGCGCAACGGAACCGGCATAGCCGAACCACGAGTCGATGTCATTACGCATGCGCATGAAATCCACCCCAGTCAGCAGAGTATGATCGAGTGAACCTGTCGCGAACTTGCTCTGCAACTGCGTATCAACAGTGAAGTTTTCCAGCTTCTCGTTATCGATCACATACTGGCGAGTCAGCGTATGACCCCACTGCGACTGAGGAACGCTCGCGCAAGGGCTGGATGCCGGATTACTCGAGTAGAGCGGATCGGAACACATGCCGTAGCCGTAGACGCTGTTTTGGGAAGTTTTATTCTGCGCATAGCGCAGGTTCTGACGCACGGTAAAGGTATCATTGAACTCGTGGTCGAAGCTGTATCCCACCATTTTCTGGTTACGGGAATAGGTATTGTTCTTCGCGCCTTCGTT
The DNA here is from genome assembly GCF_027947695.1 of Enterobacter sp. PI-10. Taxonomy (NCBI): domain Bacteria; kingdom Pseudomonadati; phylum Pseudomonadota; class Gammaproteobacteria; order Enterobacterales; family Enterobacteriaceae; genus Enterobacter; species Enterobacter sp. PI-10. The sequence goes on from NZ_JAJNOG010000004.1 coordinate 52,754, forward strand.
GAAGTTCGTCGGCAGACGATCGCCGTTCGGCAGCGGATCAACCGTTCCTTCTTTTGGCAGCCAGCCGTAGTAGCCCGTTTCAGGTTCGTTCTGGAAATAGGAGAGGAACGTGAAGGTGGTTTTATCATCCGGACGCCAGGAGAACGATGGCGCGATGGCGTAACGCTGCTCGCCCTTACCTTCCTGCTGGGAATTATTAGAACGCGCAACGCCCGTTAAACGGTAAGAGTAAACGCCGTCATCGTCGATTGCATCGCTAAAGTCGAACCCGGTCTGGAACAGGCTGTCCGTGCCGACTTTGAACTGGATCTCTTTCAGGGGCTCGGTTGTTGGGCGCTTACTGACCATGTTCAGCAACCCGCCAGGGCTGCTTTTACCGTACAGAACGGAAACCGGACCGCGCATGATCTCGGCGCGCTCCAGCATATAAGGATCAATCACCGCGTCGTTATAGAAGTTCCCCTGCATTTTCATGCCGTCGAGGTAGTTATTCTGCGTCTGACCATCGGCTGCGAAGCCGCGAATAATCAGATAGTCATAGGTGTTAGACGCACCGCGCGTGCCTACCGCAACGCCCGGCGTATAGCTCAGGGCTTCTTTCACCGAGCGCGGCTGATGCAGCGCCATCTCTTCGGCAGTGACGACAGAAATAGACTGCGGAACCTTTTGAATAGGGGTATCCGTTTTGGTTCCGGTCGCGGATTGCCTTGCGGCGATGGTAGCAGCAGGGCCCCAGGCACTTTCCTGTGCCGCAGGAGCTGCTGTTACCGTAATGGTTTCTTCTTTTTTCGGGGTTTCGGCAGCATGTGCATAAGTTGACATGCCGGCAACCGCTGTAGCGACGACGACCGCGAGTTTACGCAGCGACGTGTTCATTGGCTGAGCAGTATTGGAAAGCGCCATGTTGAATCTCTGATGTGAAAGTGAATGATAACGTAAACGAGAATTATTATTATGAGCGCCAGAATAATATGCGAAACGCTGGTTGCATAGCAAGCAGTAAGCGGCCCTATGAGAATTAAGGGTTTAAGAAATCATCAAGAGAAAACGAAGGGTTAATCAGAGTTAAAACGATGGTTAACGAAATGAGGTCTACGGGTAAAAAAAGCCCCCTTCCGGGGAAGAGGGCTTTACAAGGTTAGTTACCGCCGAACATGTCTTTAATCCAGCCCGCAACACCGTCGCTGTCTTTCTTCTCATTCTGCTGCTGCGGCTGTTGCTGCTGCGGCTGCTGTGGCTGAGAAGACTGGTCGAACGGGTTACCGGTCGGCTGTTCAGGCTGGCTCTGCTGGCACAGGGAATCCGGGTTGGTTGTCCAGACCGGCAGAGTACGCATTCCGCCGCCGCAGACGAAGTTACCGGAGCTGTCCACGCCCATATCGACGATATCTTCCGGCGCGACAAGGTTCAGCGGCACCGGGGACTGATTTGCCAGATAGCGCTGATAAATCGACATCGCCCCGCTCGCCCCGTACAGCTTGGTCGGCTGGTTGTTATCGCGGCCTACCCAGGTGATCACCACTTCACGGCCATCAATCCCGGCAAACCAGGTATCGACGTTATTGTTGGTGGTCCCGGTCTTACCTGCCAGATGCAGGCCCGGATACTTCGCACCCAGCTGACGCCCGGTACCGCGCTGCACTACCTGCTGCATCGTCCACAGCGTCATGTAGGCGGCCTGAGCAGGAACTGCACGCTCCGCCTGCGGGAAGCTCTGATACAGCACGGAGCCATCTTCGGCAATCACCGAACGCAGGGCGGACAGCGGCGCGCGGTTACCGCCGCTGGCGATGGTCTGGAACGCCTGCGCCACTTCGATTGGCGTCAGGTTAAGCGCGCCCAGGATCATCGCCGGTACCGGGTGCAGCTGATCTTTCGCCACGCCCAGCTTCTGCCAGGTATCGACAATGGCCGGCAGGCCCAGCGACATGCCCAGGTTTACCGTCGGCACGTTCATGGAGCGCGTCAACGCATCCACCAGCATCACCTGCCCGCTGAACTGCTTATCGTCGTTCTGCGGTGACCACACCTGGCCGTTAGGCTGGCGCAGGGAGATAGGCGCATCCGCAATCCAGGTATTCAGACGATACTGGTTTGGCTGACTCAGGGCAGTGAGATAGGTTGCTGGTTTTGCCAGAGAGCCGATCGAGCGACGCGCCTGCATGGCACGGTTGTAGCCTGCAAACTGCGGCTCGGCACCTCCCACCATCGCACGAACTTCGCCGGAGTTGCGGTCAACCACCACCATCGCGGTTTCCAGATCGGAGAGCTTACGCTGTTTCTTCAGCGCCGGAATGCCTTCTACCGCTGCTTTTTCTGCCGCATCCTGCGCCACGGAGTCAAAGGTGGTGAAGATCTTCACGCCGGAGAGATCTTTGACCTTATCGCCAAGCTTGCTTTGCAGCTCCTGACGCACCAGCTGCATAAACGCAGGCTGAGGCGAGATCACCCCACCGCGCGGCTGAACCCCGAGTGGACGTGCGCTCAGCATGTCGTACAGCTCCTGGTCGATCACCTGCTGTTGTTGCAGCAGACGCAGCACCAGGTTACGACGCTCCAGCGCAAGTTTCGGGTTACGCCACGGGTTATAAATGGACGCCCCTTTCACCATGCCCACCAGCAGCGCCTGCTGGTCCAGGCTCAGCTCTTCCACCGGACGACCAAAGTAGTACAGGCTCGCCAGCGGGAAGCCGCGGATTTCGTTATCGCCGCTCTGACCGAGATACACCTCGTTCATATACAGCTCAAGGATACGATCCTTGCTGTAGCGCGCATCCATCAGCACGGCCATGTAGGCTTCGTTCGCTTTGCGCCAGTAAGAGCGTTCGCTGGAGAGGAACAAGTTCTTCACCAGCTGCTGGGTCAGCGTACTCGCCCCCTGCACGGTCCGACCGGCAGTCAGGTTAGCCAGCACCGCACGACCAATCGAGTAGAGGCTGATGCCATCGTGCTCGTAGAAGTGACGGTCTTCGGTTGCCAGCAGGGTATCGACCAGCAGATCCGGGAAGCCATTACGCGCCACGAACAGACGCTGCTCGCCGTTTGCTGACGAAAGCATGGTGATCAGACGCGGATCGAGACGGAAGAAACCGAACTGACGGTTGTTATCCATGTTCTCGATGGTATCCAGACGATCGCCGTCAAAGGTCAGACGCGCTCGCACCTGTCCTTCTTTACTGTCCGGGAAATCAAACGGACGACGGATCATCTCAATGCTGTTGGACTGCACGGTAAATTCGCCAGGCCGCGTCATTTTTGACACCTGACGATACTGGGTGGCTTCCAGCAGTTTAACCATCTCGTTCTTAGTGATGGACATATCTGGCTCAAGGTTCACCATACGGCCATACACTGCCGCAGGTAACTGCCAGACTTTACCGTCGATACGGCTGCGGATCTTCTGATCGAGATACACGCCGTAAATCGCCATCAGCACGACAAAAACAATAAACAGCTTCAGCAGCAGCCAGAACCAGCCGCGCTTGCCCCGAGGCTTACGCCCTTTGCCTTTCCCTTTACGCGGCATCGGTTCTTCATCCTCATCATCGTCTTCATAGTCATCGTCATAGTCCTCATCTCTGAGGCGACGACGGCTTACTTTTTCTTTCGCCGGACGCGTTGGTTTTCCCTTACGTCCTATTGGCTCGCGGTCATTCCCCGCCATGCTTTTTCTCCGCAACTTTCAGGCGCAAAGGCCAGATTTTCTTTTCTTTCACAGGCCTGTGAAAGAAGAAATCTCTCAAAATTTGTTTTCTCCCTCTCCCCATGGGAGAGGGCCGGGGTGAGGGCATCAGGCCACACTCCCTTTTACGAATATTTCTTCGTTCGCCGCGTCGGCGCCGTATTCGCCGGATCGTCCGGCCAGACGTGTTTGGGGTATCGCCCCTTCATCTCTTTCTGCACGTCACGGTAGCTCCCCGCCCAGAACGCCCCTAAATCTCGGGTGATCTGCAAGGGGCGATGTGCAGGCGACAGCAGTTCAAGCACCAACGGCACGCGCCCTTCCGCAATGGACGGCGTGGTGGCTTCACCAAACATCTCCTGCATCCGAACCGCCAACGCCGGCGGATTTTCCTCATGATAACGGATAGTAATCCGGCTTCCGGTCGGCACAGTGTAATGCCCTGGCAGTTCACTATCCAGACGTTGACGTAATGACCAGTCCAGTAAATTCTGTAACGCAGTCTTAACATCAAGCGCCTTAAGGGCTCGCAGAGAGTGTACGCCGCTCATTTGCGGCAGTAGCCAGTGCTCAAGCTTAGCCAGCAGCGTCTCGTCATCCACCGCAGGCCAACCGTATTCCGGCAGCCACTTCGCGGCGCAGTGCAGACGAATGCGGTACTGATCCGCTTCCGGCGTCCAGTTCAGGGCACTCAACCCTTTTTCCCGAATACCGTTCAGCATCGCCTGATGCAGCTCTTCTTCCGACGGCTTCGCCAGCGGCTTCGTTCCAAGCGTCAGCTTTCCAATCTGGCTGCGACGAAACGCCTTAAGCGTGCCCTGGGCGTCATCCCACTCCACGGTATCAGATTGCTGAAGCAGCTGCGGACAGGTACGCGTCAGAGCTTCAATATCTACGGCTATCGCCTGCAGGATACGCGCATCCGGAGAATGGCTGCCCTGCAGCAGGAGCGGCGCAATCAGCCACTCGTGACGCGTCAGGGCGTCATCGCTGTCCAGCATCGCCCCCATGCCGTTTGCCAGCTGGTAGCGACCGTCCAGCCCGCGCCGACGCGCAATCCTGTCCGGGAAGGCCTGGGCCAGCAGGAAGGCAATCTTATCGCTGTCAGGCGCTCCTCCCCGGCTATTCAGGCGTTTGCACAACTGCTGCGCCCGCTGCTGCCAGTTTCCCTGATTGCGCGAAAAAGCCTGCCCCAGATCGCTGTTGCCTCCACGCGGCGGCTCCTCAAGAATAGCCGCCAGTTTTGCCGCCGTGGCAATTTCATCTTCCCCTTGCGCAGCCACCAGCATCGCGGCCAGACGCGGATCGTTGCCCAGCGCCGCCATTTTCTGACCGCGCGCCGTCAGACGCTCGCCTTCCAGCGCGCCAAGCTGCGTCAGCAACGTGCGCGCAGCGGCGAGGTTAACGACAGGGGGAGAATCAAGCCAGGTAAGCTGTCCAGGATCCGGACAGCCCCACTGCAGCAGATCCATCACCAGACCCGACAAATCACTTTGTAAAATTTCTGGCGTGCTTTGCTGCGCCGCGCGTTCAGCCTGTTCCGCGCTGGTCAAATGCAGGCAGATACCCGGCTCAAGACGTCCCGCTCGGCCAGCGCGCTGCACCATCGACGCCTGGCTGATGCGCTGCGTCAGGAGTTTAGTCAGCCCGGTACGCGGGTCAAAGCTTGCTACCCGCTCCTGCGCGCTATCCACCACCAGGCGAATACCTTCAATGGTCAAACTGGTTTCAGCAATGTTGGTTGCCAGCACCACCTTGCGCTGCCCAACCGGAGCAGGAAGGATAGCTTTACGCTGATCCTGCAGCGACAGCGCGCCGTAAAGCGGGCAAAGCAGCACATCGCCGCCTACGCGGGTAGAAAGGTGCTCCTGCACGCGCTGGATCTCACCGACACCCGGCAAAAACAGAAGCAGCGAGCCGGGTTCCTGACGCAGCAGTTCTGCGGTTGCGATGGCGACCGCTTCGTCAAAACGCTGATGGGTCGGAAGCGGTTGATAGCGGCGTTCAACGGGAAACGCCCGCCCTTCAGAGCTGATAACAGGCGCATCGGGTAGCGCCTGCCGTAGCCGCTCATTGTCCAGCGTGGCCGACATTATCAAAAGCCGGAGATCGTCGCGCAGCCCCTGCTGAACGTCCAGCAACAGCGCGAGGGCCAGATCCGCCTGCAGGCTGCGCTCGTGGAATTCATCCAGGATCACCAGCCCAACGCCGTTCAGCTCCGGATCGTTTTGCAGCATGCGGGTAAGAATGCCCTCGGTGACCACTTCAAGACGCGTGGTCGGGCCAACGCAGGTCTCGGCACGCATCCTGTAACCTACCGTTTCGCCCGGTTTTTCATTCAGCAGCTCCGCCAGGCGCTGCGCCACGTTGCGCGCGGCCAGCCTGCGCGGCTCCAGCAGGATAATTTTCCCGCTGATGTTCCCGTCTTTCAGAATCTGCAGCGGCAGCCAGGTGGACTTACCCGCCCCCGTCGGGGCATTCAGCAAAACCTGCGGGGAGTGGCGTAAGGCAGCGAGAAGGTCAGGAAGAACGACGGCGACCGGCAATGAGGACACTAACAGCTCCAGAGGGTTAACATTAGTCGGCGTACATTGTAGCATCGGCGCATATCATTACCGAGTCCTCCGTATGCCTGAGTCGAAACGGCTGTTTTTTGCCATTGAATTGCCCACCACGATACAGCGTCAAATTGTTCGCTGGCGTGCTGACAACTTCGCGCCGGAAGCAGGCCGTCCTGTTGCGGCGGCTAACCTGCACCTGACGCTGGCCTTTTTGGGCGACGTCAGCGCCGAAAAACAGCGGGCATTAGCCGCAATGGCCGGGCGTATTGCCCAGCCGAAATTTACGCTGCAACTTGACGACGCGGGTCAGTGGCTGCGTTCGCGCGTGGTCTGGCTGGGAACGCGCCAGCCGCCGCGCGGATTATTGCAGCTGGCGAACATGCTGCGCGCGCAGGCGGCGCGCAGCGGCTGTTATCAGAGCCCACAGCCGTTTCATCCACATATCACGCTGCTGCGCGATGCCGGTCAGGCCGTTGCCATCCCGCCGCCGGGTTTTCACTGGGCGTTTCCGGTCAACACATTCGCGCTTTATGAATCCGTCTTTGCACAGGGACGCACCCGTTATACGCCGCTACAGCGCTGGACGCTGGGCAACACCGAAAGGAATTCTGATGAAGTTTAGTCCTCCTCTGCAGCACGCCACGTTAATCCAACGCTACAAACGCTTCCTCGCCGATGTGATTACCCCCGAAGGGGTTCAGCTCACCCTGCACTGCCCCAATACCGGAGCCATGACGGGATGTGCGACGCCGGGTGACAGGGTCTGGTATTCCACATCAGAAAATAGTAAACGGAAATATGCCCATACCTGGGAAATGACCGAAACCCAAAACGGGGCATTTATTTGCGTTAATACCCAGCGCGCCAATCAGCTGGTTAAGGAAGCGCTGACCCTTGGCACAATTCCCGAACTGGTGGGATATGGCACGCATAAAAGTGAAGTGAAATATGGCGATGAGGGCAGCAGAATTGACTTCATGTTACAGGCGGAAGACAGGCCGGAGTGCTATATTGAAGTGAAATCAGTGACGTTAGCGGAACAGGAAAATGGCTACTTCCCGGATGCGGTAACGCTACGTGGCCAGAAGCATCTGCGAGAGCTAATGAGTGTTGCGGCGGCGGGCAAACGCGCCGTATTGCTGTTTGCGGTGTTGCATTCAGCCATTGAACGTTTCTCCCCTGCCCGCCATATTGACCCTAAATACGCGCAATTGTTGAATGAGGCACAAAAGCAGGGGGTAGAGGTTTTCGCTTATAAAGCGGAACTTTCTGCCGATAATATGACTCTGAGATCCTCTCTTCCCATTGTCTTATAAGGGATTAGACGATTGACGAATAAGTGTTCTGGCCGCGTGCGCAAATACGCTTTTCCTCACAGGCTTGTCAAGTGTTACGTTTAGATAATTGCCATACGGAAAAGCATCTGCTATTTATAGCGACCTGATTTTTCCCCCAACACGGGGATCGATAGTGCGTGTTAAGGAGAAGCAACATGCAAGAAGGGCAAAACCGTAAAACATCGTCCCTGAGTATTCTCGCCATCGCTGGGGTGGAGCCGTATCAAGAGAAGCCGGGCGAAGAGTATATGAACGAAGCCCAGCTGTCGCACTTCAAGCGTATTCTTGAAGCATGGCGTAATCAACTCAGGGATGAAGTCGATCGCACCGTTACTCATATGCAGGATGAAGCTGCCAACTTCCCGGATCCGGTAGACCGTGCCGCTCAGGAAGAAGAGTTCAGCCTCGAACTGCGTAACCGTGACCGCGAACGCAAACTGATCAAAAAGATCGAGAAAACGCTGAAAAAAGTCGAAGACGAAGATTTTGGCTACTGCGAATCCTGCGGTGTTGAAATCGGTATTCGTCGCCTGGAAGCGCGTCCAACCGCCGATCTGTGCATCGACTGTAAAACGCTGGCCGAAATCCGCGAAAAACAGATGGCCGGTTAACACCAGCGCTGTTTACACACTCCAAAGGCGGGAGTCTCTCCCGCCTTGTTACTGTTGATATGTCTGAATCACACTATATTGGGCGCTTCGCGCCATCTCCTTCCGGTGAATTACACTTCGGCTCATTAATTGCCGCGCTCGGCAGCTACCTGCAGGCTCGCGCCCGCCTGGGAAAATGGCTTGTCCGCATTGAAGATATTGACCCTCCGCGTGAAGTTCCCGGTGCAGCAGAGACCATTCTGCGTCAGCTGGAACATTACGGTCTTCACTGGGATGACGAGGTGCTCTGGCAGTCAAAACGTCACGATGCTTATCGGGAACGTCTGGCCTGGCTTCGCGATCGGGGGCTTGCCTATAACTGCACCTGCACCCGCGCGCGTATCCAGAGCGTGGGTGGGGTCTATGATGGCCACTGTCGTACGCTCAATCTCCCCCCGGAAAATGCCGCCGTGCGCATCAAGCAGCGCTCCCCGGTGACGCGCTTTAACGATCTCCTCTCCGGTGAGATTCATGCCGATGAACGTCTGGCGCGTGAGGATTTTATTATTCACCGTCGTGACGGCCTTTTCGCCTACAACCTGGCCGTGGTCGTCGACGATCGTTTTCAGGGCGTGACGGAGATTGTGCGCGGGGCGGATCTGGTCGAGCCCACCGTGCGACAAATATCGCTGTATCACCAGTTTGGCTGGACGGCCCCGGATTACATTCATCTGCCGCTGGCGGTTAATGCGCAGGGCTTAAAATTGTCAAAGCAGAACCACGCCCCGGCCCTGCCAGAGGGCGATCCGCGTCCTGTTTTGATCGACGCGCTGCGGTTTCTCAACCAGAATGTAACCAACGAATGGCAGGATCTGCGTATTGACGAACTGCTGAAAATGGCCGTTGCCAACTGGACGCTCGCGGCAGTGCCCAAAATCCAGCATTCTCAAATGCGTTGCGCTGAGCTATGATTAGCCGCTTTTTTCATAACAAAACACACTACGAGGTGTACCATTTTTACCCGAGTCGCTAATTTTTGCCGTAAAGTGCTAAGCCGCGAAGAGAGCATGGCGAACGATGCTATTGCACAGCCACACATGTCGGTTATTCCGCGTGAGCAGCACACAATTTCCCGCAAAGATATCAGTGAAAATGCCCTCAAGGTGCTCTATCGTCTGAATAAAGCGGGCTACGAGGCCTATCTCGTAGGCGGTGGAGTGCGTGATTTACTGCTGGGCAAAAAACCGAAAGATTTCGACGTGACGACCAGCGCCACGCCTGAGCAGGTGCGCAAACTATTCCGTAACTGCCGTCTCGTTGGCCGCCGTTTCCGTCTGGCTCACGTGATGTTTGGGCCAGAAATTATCGAAGTGGCGACCTTCCGCGGCCACCACGAAGCGGGCGCGTCCGATCGCACGACGTCACAGCGCGGCCAGAACGGTATGCTGCTGCGTGACAATATCTTCGGATCCATCGAAGAAGATGCCCAGCGTCGCGACTTCACCATCAATAGCCTTTATTACAGCGTGGCGGATTTCACCGTGCGCGATTACGTCGGCGGCATGCAGGACCTGAAAGAAGGTCTGATCCGTCTGATCGGCACGCCGGAAACGCGCTATCGTGAAGATCCCGTGCGTATGCTGCGCGCCGTGCGTTTCGCCGCCAAGCTGAACATGCGCATCAGCCCGGAAACGGCAGAGCCTATTCCGCGTCTGGCGACGCTGATTAACGACGTGCCCCCTGCCCGCCTGTTCGAAGAGGCCCTGAAGCTGCTGCAGGCCGGCCACGGCTTTGAAACCTACAATCTGCTGCGTGAATACAACCTGTTCCAGCCGCTGTTCCCGACCATTACCCGCTACTTCACCGAAAACGGTGACAGCCCAATGGAGCGGATGATTGTGCAGGTGCTGAAAAATACCGATACCCGCATTCGCAACGACATGCGCGTGAACCCGGCGTTCCTGTTTGCCGCGATGTTCTGGTATCCGCTGCTGGAAACGGCCCAGCGCATCACCCAGGAGAGCGGACTCGCCTATTACGATGCGTTCGCGCTGGCCGCCAACGACGTGCTCGACGAAGGCTGCCGCACGCTCGCCATTCCGAAACGTATTACCACTCTGGTGCGCGATATCTGGCAGCTTCAGCTGCGCATGTCCCGTCGTCAGGGCAAACGCGCCTGGAAGCTGATGGAGCATCCTAAATTCCGCGCAGCCTTCGATCTCCTGTCGCTGCGCGCGGAAATTGAACGCAACCAGGAGCTGCAGCGTCTGGCGCAGTGGTGGGCCGAATTCCAGGTTTCCGCCCCGCCAGAACAAAAAGATATGCTCACCGGGCTGGATGAAGAGCCGGAACCGCGTCGCCGTCATCGTCGCCCGCGCAAACGCGCGCCGCGTCGTGAAGGAACAGCATGACCCTCGCGTATATCGCCATCGGCAGCAATTTAGCCTCTCCGCTGGAGCAGGTGAATGCTGCCGTACAGGCGCTGGGTGAGATCCCGCAAAGCAAGATTGTGGCTGTCTCCTCGTTCTACCGCACTCCGCCGCTGGGTCCGCAGGATCAGCCTGATTATCTGAACGCCGCCGTGATCCTTGAGACTGAACTGGGCCCAGAAGAGCTGCTGGACAATACCCAGCGCATCGAACTGCAGCAGGGCCGCGTTCGCAAAGCCGAGCGCTGGGGACCGCGCACGCTGGACCTCGACATTATGCTGTTTGGTCACGAGACCATTAACACTGAACGTCTCACCGTTCCGCATTACGACATGAAAAATCGCGGGTTTATGCTCTGGCCGCTGTTTGAAGTCGCGCCCGATCTTATCTTCCCGGATGGCACCCCACTTAAGTCCATTCTGGACAGCCTCAACGCGGAAAGACCCGCTCGCTGGTGATCGGGTCCCCCTGCTGATTAGCCTCAAAATAATTGTGGCTAATCGGTTACCTAAAATCATTGTTCCCTCGAATGTTACTGTTAGAATGCGCAAAGATTCGCTTTGGGCTATCAGGAAACAGTATGAAACCAACCACCATCTCCTTACTGCAGAAATGCAAACAGGAAAAAAAACGCTTCGCCACCATCACCGCGTATGACTACAGCTTCGCCAAACTGTTTGCCGAAGAGGGGATCAACGTCATGCTGGTCGGAGATTCGTTAGGGATGACGGTACAAGGACATGATTCCACCCTGCCGGTGACGGTTGAGGATATCGCTTACCATACCCGCGCCGTGCGCCGTGGCGCCCCAGCCTGCCTGCTGCTTTCCGATCTGCCGTTTATGGCCTACGCCACGCCGGAGCAGGCATTTGAAAACGCGGCAGCGGTGATGCGTGCGGGCGCTAATATGGTCAAAGTTGAAGGCGGCGCCTGGCTGGTGGATACGGTGAAGATGCTCACCGAGCGTGCCGTGCCGGTGTGCGGCCATTTGGGTTTGACGCCGCAATCCGTCAACATCTTTGGTGGATATAAAGTGCAGGGCCGTGGTGATGCAGCCCAGACGCTGCTGGATGATGCCCTGGCGCTGGAAGCCGCAGGTGCCCAACTGCTGGTGCTGGAGTGCGTGCCGGTTGAGCTGGCGAAGCGCATTACTGAAGCTCTGTCGATTCCGGTGATTGGTATTGGTGCGGGCAACGTGACTGACGGTCAGATTCTGGTGATGCACGACGCCTTTGGCATCACTGGCGGACATATTCCAAAATTTGCCAAAAATTTCCTCACCGAAGCGGGCGACATGCGCGCTGCGGTCAGGCAGTATATTGCCGACGTTGAATCCGGTGTTTACCCGGGTGAAGAACACAGTTTCCATTAAGGAGTCTCGTTGTGCTAATCATTGAAACCCTGCCGCTGCTTCGCCAGCATATCCGTCGTGCGCGTCAGGAAGGTAAACGTATCGCACTGGTCCCGACCATGGGCAACCTGCATGACGGCCATATGAAGCTGGTTGACGAAGCAAGAGCCCGTGCAGATATCGTGGTGGTCAGTATCTTCGTTAACCCAATGCAGTTTGACCGCGCCGACGATCTGGCACGCTATCCGCGCACCCTGCAGGAAGATTGCGAGAAGCTCAAAAAACGCCATGCGGATATCGTCTTCTCACCTGCACCGGCGGATGTTTACCCGCAGGGTACTGAAGAGGCAACCTACGTTGACGTCCCGGGCATTTCCACAATGCTCGAAGGCGCGAGCCGCCCGGGTCATTTCCGCGGCGTTTCCACTATCGTCAGCAAGCTGTTCAACCTTGTGCAGCCGGACGTTGCCTGCTTCGGTGAGAAAGATTTCCAACAGCTGGCGCTGATCCGCAAGATGGTTGCGGATATGGGTTACGATATCGAGATTGTCGGCGTACCGATTGTACGCGCCAAAGACGGTCTGGCGCTCAGCTCGCGAAATGGCTACCTGACCGCCGACCAGCGTAAAATCGCGCCGGGCTTAAGCAAGGTCATGAATACCATGGCAGAACAGCTTCTGGCGAAAGAGTTAACTGCCGAAGAGATTATTGCTCTGGCTGAACAGGCGCTGAACGATAAAGGCTTCCGCGCTGATGATATTCAAATTCGCGATGCCGACACGCTTCTGGAGCTTACACAGACCAGCAAACGTGCGGTCATTCTGGTGGCGGCATGGCTTGGTCAGGCCCGCCTAATCGACAACAAAGTGGTTGAACTGGCGTAGGTTTCTCTACCCGGAAGATGAAAGGTAAACGTAATGATTCGCAAAATGCTGCAAGGTAAGCTTCACCGTGTGAAAGTCACCCAGGCCGACCTGCACTATGAAGGCTCCTGCGCCATCGACCAGGATTTCCTTGATGCCGCGGGCATCCTTGAAAACGAAGCGATTGATATCTGGAACGTTAACAACGGCAAACGTTTCTCAACCTATGCCATCGCCGCCGAGCGCGGGTCTAAAATCATCTCCGTTAACGGCGCGGCAGCGCACTGCGCGGACGTGGGCGATATTGTGATTATCGCCAGCTTCGTGATGATGTCTGATGAAGAGGCACGCCGCTGGCAGCCGAAAGTCGCCTATTTTGAAGGCGACAACGACATGAAACGTACCGCGAAGGCGATTCCGGTTCAGGTTGCTTAAGCATTATCCCTGCGGCTGATTGCTGATCAGCCGCGACATTGTTTCCAGCGAATCCGTTCTTAAGATGTACAGGCGTTTCAGTAAGAACGGATTATCCCCCGGCTTCACCTTCCCTTTCACCGTCGTCACTGCCAGATGGAAACCGGCATCATTTGCCGCCTTTATCGCTTTATTGTCGTAGCCGCCAAACGGATAGGAAAGATAGAGCACGCGCGGGTTAAACTGCGCCAGCGCGCGACGCGAGCGTTCAAAATCAAACAAAATCACGTGATAGCTGCGGCTCAGTAAAATCGGGTGCTTATACCCATCCACGCGGTGCAGGAAGTGGGTATGTGACTGAATATCAAACACATCCTGAATGCCCTTTATCTCCTGCACGCTCATAAACTGCAGCGATTTGGGGTCCCATTTCTGCGGGTGGCCTTTAATGCGGGAAGAGATAATAAATGCGGTAGCCTTGAAGCCGTATTCTTTCAGCACAGGATAGGCATAGCGGCTGACAGATTTCAGGCCGTCGTCAAAGGTTATTACCACCGATTTTGCAGGCAGGTTCATTTTGTTACGCACGTACCCTTCCAGCTGGTACATCGTCAGGGTGGTATAGCCTTGATCGCGTAACCAGGCCATCTGGTTGTTAAACGCACGTACGCTGGTGGTCGTGGACGTATGTCGAAAGCGCGTGTTTTCTTCATCACGCAAAATATGATGGTAGGTCAGAACCGGAAGTCCATTATCTTCCTGCGCATCCAGGCTGCTGATCCACGCCAGACGATTGCCGATGCGGATCTGAAACCAGGTCTGATTCAGGCGGTCTTTCAGTTTGTTTAATATGGGATAGCGAAGATTGGCGCTTAATGTGCCGAACGGCGCGCTACCGCTCGACGGCGCGTTATAGACCGGCGTGTCTTTCCAGGTAATGAGATTCTGATTGCTCAGGGGTTTATTGAGATCCCCGAGGCTGTCCTCAACGCGCTGCTTCCCCTGAACCGGCTCCAGGTGCCCTTTATCGATAAAACCCGTGCCAAAACCGAAGCGAAATTCATAGTAGTCCGCCGCCGCGGGCACAACGGCGAGGATCTGCCCGGCGCGCACGTTACCGACGTTGATCACGCTGTTTCCCACCTGCGCCCAGATCGCCGCGTCTTCGGTGGTTTGCATGTACTGGGCAGGCAGCGTTTGCTGACTGAGTAAACTGGCTGAGCTGACGCCGGAAATGAGCATCAATAGCAGGAAAAGAATGCGCGGTAGCATGGTGTCTTAATCGGTGCGGAAAACTGCCGCTATTGTAACAAATGAGACATCAATACCAACGTTTAATTCTTATACAAATCGTGGAGCAGGACGAAAGGAGGATTTTTTTGCTGCTGATGCCACAAGCTGCTGACGCCCGGAACGCCCTGTGCCACGATAGCCTGGCGAAACTCAGCGCTGCTTAAGGATCCACGCTGCGGATACATTAACGCCAGCAGGGAGAGGTTAATACCCGAGATCACTTCACAGCACGCGTGCTTATGGCTGAGCAAAGCGGCTGCGCGGTAAGGCGCCGCGCCCGATTTATCGGTAAGGAAAATCACACCATCACCGGTGTCCGTTTCATGCAGGGCATCGCACATCATGCGGCTAAGCATGTTGGTGCTCAACCCGCGCCAGTAGTTTACCGCCCGGCATTGCACCAGCGGGCCAAATCTGGCTTCAAGCTTATCAAGCATTTCCTGCGCCTGTTCATCATGGCAGGTGATAACCCATCCCAGCATAACTCTCTCCTTAGCAGGAAAGTAGTTTAGCGAAGTGAAGGTTAGCTTTCGGTGATAGCTGTCAAAGAAAGTGCCCGGCAAACTAAACGTCGCCGGGCAAAAGATTAGCTGCGCAGACCGCGTCCGCGCTGGATCAGATACCAGCAGAGCAGGTAGAAGGCGATGATGAACACCACCAGCACCGCAACCGTGGTAAACAGCGGCACATCGGTAATGCCGAGGAAGCCAAAGCGAAAACCGCTGATCATATAGACAATCGGGTTCAGGTGCGACAGCGCCTGCCAGAACGGTGGCAGCAGCGTCAGGGAGTAGAACACCCCGCCGAGATAGGTCAGCGGCGTCAGCACGAAGGTCGGAATCAGGCTGATATCGTCAAACGTCTTAGCGAACACAGCGTTCAGTAGTCCGGCCAGCGAGAAGAGGATTGCCGTCAGGAGCAGCGTCAGCGCGACGAACAGCCACGAGTGGACCTGGAACGGCACGAAGAACAGCGAAATCGCCGTGACCAGGATCCCCACGCACAGCCCGCGCGCTACGCCGCCGCCAACATAGCCCGCGATAATGACGTGCGTCGGCACAGGCGCAACCAGCAGCTCTTCAATATTGCGCTGGAACTTAGCGCTGAAGAATGACGACGCTACATTGGCGTAGGCGTTAGTAATCACCGCCATCATAATCAGTCCCGGCACGATAAACTGCATATAGGTAAAGCCGTGCATTTCACCAATCCGGGAACCAATCAGGTTACCGAAGATGATGAAATAGAGCGTCATCGTGATGACCGGTGGCACCAGGGTTTGCACCCAGATACGCATAAAGCGGTTAATCTCTTTCGCCCAGATACTTTTCAGCGCGACCCAGTATAGATGCGTCATGCCTTGTCTCCTTGTTTGTCCTGTACCAGAGAGACAAACAGCTCTTCCAGTCGGTTCGCTTTGTTACGCATACTTAAGACCTGAATCCCCTGCGCGCTCAGCTGCGAGAACACGCTGTTAATCCCCTGCTCGCGCAGCACTTCCACCTCCAGCGTCGAGGTATCGACGAGGCGATACTGATACCCTTCAAGCTTCGGCAGCGGGCTTTTAGCCGCCAGATCGAGGATGAAGGTTTCTGATTTCAGCTTGGAGAGCAGATTCTTCATCGAGGTGTTCTCCACCAGCTCACCGTGCTGGATGATGCCGATGTTCCGGCAGAGCATTTCCGCCTCTTCAAGGTAGTGGGTAGTCAGAATAATGGTGGTGCCTTTGTCGTTGAGATCCTTCAGGAAGCCCCACATGGAGCGTCGCAGCTCGATGTCTACGCCCGCCGTTGGCTCATCAAGAATCAGCAGTTTTGGCTCGTGCATCAGCGCGCGGGCAATCATCAGGCGGCGCTTCATCCCGCCGGATAGCATCCGGGCGCGTTCGTTACGCTTTTCCCACAGGTCGAGCTGCTTGAGGTATTTTTCGCTCCGTTCGAGGGCCTCTTTACGCTCGACGCCGTAATAGCCCGCCTGGTTAACGACGATCTGCTGCACCGTCTCAAACGGATTGAAGTTGAACTCCTGCGGCACCAGACCCAGCTGACGCTTGGCGTTCACCACATCTTTTTGCAGGTCATAACCAAAGACGCTCACCCGGCCGGACGTTTTATTGACCAGCGAGCTGATAATCCCAATGGTGGTCGATTTCCCCGCGCCGTTCGGCCCCAGAAGCGCGTAAAAATCACCGGCCTCTACTTTTAGATCTATTCCGCGCAGCGCCTGGACGCCGCCCGGATAGGTTTTTTTAAGCTGCTCAAGCTCCAGTGCAATTGCCATGAAATTAACTTACCTTCAGTTCTGACACACGTTGTGTGGTTTCATTAAAAGTCGGGTTACCCTATAGTAGCGCAACGCAATTACTCGGTTACAGGTCGCTAACCTCCATGAACAACATAGATACACTCATCAGCAACAATGCACTATGGTCAAAAATGCTGGTGGAGGAAGACCCCGGATTTTTTGGAAAACTCGCGCAGGCTCAGAACCCACGCTTTCTCTGGATTGGATGTTCCGACAGCCGCGTTCCGGCGGAGCGCCTGACCGGCCTTGAACCCGGCGAACTGTTTGTTCACCGCAATGTCGCCAATCTCGTGATTCACACCGATCTCAACTGTCTTTCTGTTGTTCAGTATGCCGTGGACGTTCTGCAAGTCGAGCACATCATCATTTGCGGCCATTACGGCTGCGGCGGCGTGCAGGCGGCGGTTGAAAACACGGAGCTGGGGCTCATTGATAACTGGCTACTGCACATCCGCGATATCTGGTTCAAACATAGCTCACTGCTGGGTGAAATGCCGCAGGAGCGTCGCATGGATACCCTTTGCGAACTCAACGTGATGGAGCAGGTGTATAACCTGGGCCACTCAACGATCATGCAATCAGCCTGGAAACGCGGGCAGAAGGTCTCTATCCACGGCTGGGCGTACGGAATTCACGATGGTCTGCTGCGCAATCTGGAAGTGACCGCCACCAACCGCGAAACGCTGGAGCAGCGTTACCGTTCGGGGATTGCCAACCTTCAGCTTAAGCATGTGAATCATAAATAAAGCCGGGGATGTTCTCCCTCTCCCTGCGGGAGAGGGCCGGGGTGAGGGCATCAGCCCGCAATTACTCGTCCAGCAATACCACTTTCCCAACATACGGCAGATGGCGATAACGCTGCGCGTAGTCAATGCCGTAACCGACGACGAATTCGTCAGGAATTGAGAAACCCACGAACTCTACCGGCACCTGCACTTCACGGCGGTCAGGCTTATCCAGCAGGGTGCAAATCGCCAGCGATTTTGGCTCACGCAGGCTCAGGATCTCGCGCACTTTTGACAGCGTATTGCCGGAGTCGATAATGTCCTCAACGATCAACACATCTTTGCCACGAATATCTTCATCCAGGTCTTTCAGGATTTTCACATCACGGGTGGTGGACATGCCGCTGCCGTAGCTGGAGGCGGTCATAAAATCGACTTCGTGGGGCACATGCACTTCACGGCACAGGTCTGCCATGAACATGAAAGAGCCACGCAACAGACCGACCAGCACCATTTCGCTGCCGCTGTCCTTGTAATGTTCGGTGATTTGACGACCCAGTTCGGCGATACGCGCTTTGATCTCGGCTTCCGGGATCATCACTTCAACAGTATGTTTCATATTACTAACCAAATGATTTTAATGAAAATCTCTCAATACGGATGAGTTAATATCCAGCACTGATACGCAAGCCCCTTATTATATCAGCAAATGGATAAGCCTGGCGTATGAGTTATAAAAAGCAAATATTGTGATTCCGATCACACTTGTTAATACCTATAATTAGTTGCTAGCAAATTATTAACAAAAACTGACGAGTACACTTTCTATGGCTGAAACAAACTCTAAACAGCCGCGTCTACTGGTGACATTAACAGCAGCGTTCGCAGCCTTCTGCGCGCTGTATCTGTTAATCGGTGGCGTCTGGCTGGTCGCTTTAGGCGGCTCCTGGTACTACCCGATTGCGGGCCTGGTGATGGTTGCCGTAACCGTCCTGCTGTTGCGTAGAAAACAATCCGCACTGTGGCTGTATGCCGCATTCCTTCTTGCCACCATGATCTGGGGCGTCTGGGAAGTCGGCTTTGACTTCTGGGCGCTGACGCCGCGCAGCGATATTCTGGTCTTCTTCGGTATATGGCTGATCCTGCCGTTTGTCTGGCGTCGCCTGATCGTGCCGTCCAGCGGTGCCGTTGCGGCGCTGGTAGTAGCCCTGCTGATCAGCGGCGGTATCCTGACCTGGGCCGGCTTTAACGACCCGCAGGAGATCAACGGTACGCTGAACGCAGAATCGACGCCTGCGGCGGCGATCTCTCAGGTCGCTGACGGCGACTGGCCTGCCTATGGTCGTAACCAGGAAGGCCAGCGTTACTCCCCGCTGAAGCAGATCAACGCGGACAACGTTAAAAACCTGAAAGAAGCCTGGATATTCCGTACCGGCGACCTTAAGATGCCGAACGATCCGGGTGAACTGACCAACGAAGTGACGCCAATTAAAGTCGGCGATATGCTTTATCTGTGTACGGCGCACCAGCGTCTGTTCGCGCTCGACGCGGCCACCGGTAAAGAGAAATGGCACTTCGATCCGCAGCTAAACTCCAACCCGTCCTTCCAGCACGTGACCTGCCGTGGCGTCTCTTACCACGAAGCGCGCCCGGATAATGCGAGCCCGGAAGTCATTGCCGACTGTCCTCGCCGCATCATGCTGCCGGTCAACGATGGTCGCCTGTTCGCCATCAATGCCGAAACGGGCAAGCTGTGCGAAACCTTTGCCAACAAAGGTATCCTGAATCTGCAGACCAACATGCCTGACACCACGCCGGGTCTGTATGAGCCAACCTCACCGCCAATCATCACCGATAAAACCATCGTGATTGCCGGTTCGGTAACGGATAACTTCTCCACGCGTGAAACCTCCGGCGTTATCCGTGGTTTCGACGTGAATACCGGTAAACTGCTGTGGGCCTTCGACCCGGGCGCGAAAGATCCAAACGCGATCCCGTCTGACGAGCATACCTTTACCTTTAACTCGCCAAACTCCTGGGCACCAGCGGCGTATGACGCGAAGCTGGACCTGGTCTACCTGCCGATGGGCGTTACTACGCCAGATATCTGGGGCGGTAACCGCACGCCGGAACAGGAACGTTATGCCAGCGCTATCGTGGCGTTGAACGCGACCACCGGTAAGCTGGCCTGGAGCTATCAGACCGTACACCACGATCTGTGGGATATGGATATGCCGTCCCAGCCGACGCTGGCGGACATTACCGTTAACGGCAAAACCGTTCCGGTGATTTACGCCCCGGCCAAAACCGGCAACATCTTCGTGCTGGATCGCAGCAACGGCAAGCTGGTTGTGCCTGCCCCGGAAAAACCGGTACCGCAGGGTGCGGCGAAAGGCGATTACGTCAGCAAAACCCAGCCGTTCTCCGACCTGAGCTTCCGTCCGAAGAAAGACCTCAGCGGGGCAGACATGTGGGGCGCCACGATGTTTGACCAGCTGGTGTGCCGCGTGATGTTCCACCAGCTGCGCTATGAAGGCATCTTCACGCCGCCTTCTGAGCAGGGCACGCTGGTCTTCCCGGGTAACCTGGGGATGTTCGAGTGGGGCGGGATCTCCGTTGACCCTAACCGTCAGGTAGCGATTGCTAACCCGATGGCGCTGCCGTTCGTTTCCCGTCTGATCCCACGCGGTCCGGGCAACCCAATGGAACAGCCGAAAGACGCGAAAGGCAGCGGTACCGAAGCCGGCATTCAGCCGCAGTACGGCGTACCGTTCGGCGTAACGCTGAACCCGTTCCTGTCTCCGTTTGGTCTGCCGTGTAAACAGCCTGCCTGGGGTTACATCTCCGGTCTGGATCTGAAAACTAACCAGATCGTGTGGAAAAAACGTATTGGTACACCACAGGACAGCATGCCGTTCCCGATGCCGGTTCCGGTGCCGTTCAATATGGGTATGCCAATGCTGGGTGGCCCAATTTCCACTGCCGGTAACGTGCTGTTCATCGCGGCAACCGCAGATAACTACCTGCGCGCGTACAACATGACCAACGGTGAGAAACTGTGGCAAGGCCGTCTGCCAGCGGGTGGACAAGCCACGCCGATGACCTATGAAGTGAATGGCAAGCAGTACGTTGTCATCTCTGCGGGCGGTCACGGTTCGTTTGGCACGAAGATGGGCGACTATATTGTCGCGTATGCGCTGCCTGACGAAAACAAGTAACTGAAAAGCCCGGTGGCGCTTACGCTTACCGGGCCTATGGATACGCTATGTAGGCCGGGTAAGGCGAAGCCGCCACCCGGCTTTTTTACACGGTAAAGCCCAGCATCATCCCCGTATCTTCATGTTCCAGCAGATGGCAGTGCGCCATGTAGGCAAACTCCCTCGGCGCGTCGTGGCCAAACTTCACCAGCACCTCGCTGACGCCGCCCTCCACCTTCACCGTATCCTTCCAGCCCGCGCGATGCGCGTCCGGCGCTTTACCGTTCTCAGAGAGAATGCGGAACTGGGTGCCGTGGATATGGAACGGATGCAGCATCATGTCCCCTTCGCCTGAAATCACCCAGCGCTCAAACTGGCCCTTTGTCGCAGCAAACATCGGCGTGTTCATATCGAACGCCTTGCCGTTGATCATATTGGCGTTGTGGAAATCAAAGCCATGGTCGCCGTGATTCATGTTCCCCATGCCGCCCATTTTTCCATGGTCCATATTCATATGGCCCATCATCTGCCCGTGATGCATTCCCGCCATCGCCTTATCGCCATATTTCGCCATCAGCGCCTGCATGCCCATCATATCGAGCATCGGGTTCATAGAGAGCTGCAGCTTGCGTTGCGTAAGCCCATCAAGCGACGGAAGTGCCGGCATAGTGGTTAACGTATCAGGGAGCGTGCCGGAAGCGGTCACCAGTAAAGGCTGGATACGCAGCACCGGATGCGGCTTGTCAAACGGCGCGACCGCCATCCCCATCTGGCTAACCGGCAGCGTCACGAGGTCAAACGCCTTGCCGTCGCTGATGTCCACCAGCACCTCAAAGCGTTCGCCCATCAGCATCGGCAGTTCGTTGACCTTCACCGGCTCAGGCAGCAGCCCGCCGTCGCTGGCGACCACGTACAGCGGACGCTTATCGCTGGTAGCAAAATTGAGGGAACGCGCGTTACAGCCGTTAAGCAGACGCAGGCGCAGCCAGCCCTTCGGTGCGGCGTGCTGAGGATAAATGGCGCCGTTGGTCAGCAGCGTGTCACCAAACCAGCCTACCGCCGCGCTCATCACATCCAGCTGGTAGTCAATTTGCCCGTCAGCGGTGAATTTCTTGTCCTGCACAATCACCGGCACATCGTCGATGCCCCACTGCTTCGGCAGGCGCAGCAGGCGGCTTTCGTCGTCTTCAATCAGCACCAGCCCCGCCAGCCCCATCGCCACCTGATGGCCCGTCTTACCATGCTGATGCGGATGGAACCAGCAGGTCGCCGCGCGCTGGTCGGGGGTAAAAGTGACGCTGCGCGAGCCGCCCGCTTTGATGATGCCCTGCGGCCCGCCGTCTACCTCTCCCGGCACTTCCAGCCCGTGCCAGTGCAGCGTCGTCTCTTCGGCGAGCGTGTTGTGGATATCCACCGTCACCGCTTTCCCTTTACGCAGCTGAAGCGCCGGACCGAGCAAATTGCCGTTATAGCCCCACGTCGTGGCGTTGTGCGCACCGAATGTTGTTTTGCCTGCCTGAACCACAAGCTGGATACGGCTGCGGGCGTCAGCGGTCACCAGGTCAGGGATGGGTAAGGCAGGCCTGTCAGCCGCGCAAACCGCGCGGCTCCAGAGGGGTAATGCGCTGGCAGCCCCCAGCACAGCGGAATATTTTAAAAAATCACGACGTTGCATGTTCATTTCCTTATTTCCAGCAGGCGATCTTTTGAGCATAAACCCTCCCCTTACCGGAAGGTCAAGTAAAGCGGCAATAATAAAGATCGTCGCACTGGCATCAAGTATGCTAACGTTAATTTTCCGTGAAGAAGTGGTAGAAGCAATGAAGACGTTTTTCAGGACAATTTTGTTCGGTAGCCTGATGGCAATGTGTGCGAACAGCTATGCGCTAAGTGAAAATGAAGCGGAAGATATGGCCGATTTAACGGCGGTTTTTGTATTCCTGAAAAATGATTGTGGCTACCAGAATTTACCCAACGGGCAGATTCGCCGCGCGCTGGTCTTTTTTGCCCAGCAGAACCAGTGGGATCTCAGCAACTACGACAGCTTCGACATGAAGGCGCTCGGCGAAGACAGCTACCGTGACTTAAGCGGTATTGGCATTCCCACTGCTAAAAAATGCAAAGCGCTGGCTCGCGACTCACTCAGCCTGCTCGCCTACGTTAAATAACCTTCCCGACGCCTCCTGTTGAACCTCTGGCCGTGCAACCACGGTTAGAGTTAGCTATCATGTTTCGCTCATTTTTTGCGAGCGTAACGGATGTTTACACAGGAGGAGTTCGCTATGGCCGACCACACGTTGTGGCATGAAACATTGCATGACCAGTTTGGTCAGTACTTTGCCGTTGATAACGTGCTCTATCATGAGAAAACCGATCACCAGGATCTGATCATCTTCGAGAATGCTGCCTTTGGCCGCGTGATGGCGCTGGACGGCGTTGTGCAAACCACCGAGCGCGACGAGTTTATTTATCATGAAATGATGACCCACGTCCCGCTCCTGGCGCACGGTCACGCGAAGCATGTTCTGATTATCGGCGGCGGCGACGGCGCAATGCTGCGTGAAGTGTCCCGCCATCGTTCCATTGAAACCATCACCATGGTGGAAATCGATGCGGGCGTCGTCTCTTTCTGCCGCCAGTACCTGCCCAACCACAATGCCGGCAGCTATGACGATCCGCGCTTTAGCCTGGTGATTGACGACGGCGTTAACTTTGTTAACCAGACCTCGCAGACCTTTGACGTGATTATCTCCGACTGCACCGACCCTATTGGCCCTGGCGCATCGCTGTTCACTTCCTCGTTCTACGAAGGCTGCAAGCGCTGCCTGAACCCGGGCGGGATCTTCGTCGCACAAAACGGCGTCTGCTTCCTGCAGCAGGATGAAGCGCTGGACAGCCATCGCAAGCTCAGCACCTATTTCGAGGATGTCAGCTTCTATCAGGCGGCCATTCCGACGTACTACGGCGGGATCATGACCTTTGCCTGGGCAACGGATAACGACGTATTACGCCATCTCTCCACCGAAATTATTCAGGCCCGCTTCCATCAGGCAGGTCTACAGTGCCGATACTACAATCCGGCTATTCATACCGCAGCGTTTGCTCTGCCGCAGTACCTGCAAGACGCATTATCCACTAAGGGGGTGAGCTAATTGAAAAAGCTTAAACTGCATGGCTTTAACAATCTGACCAAAAGCCTGAGTTTTTGTATTTACGATATCTGCTATGCCAAAACAGCGGAAGAACGCGATGGTTACATCGCCTATATCGACGAACTCTACAACGCCAACCGTCTGACCGAGATCCTGTCAGAAACCTGTTCCATTATCGGCGCAAATATCCTTAATATCGCCCGACAGGATTATGAACCCCAGGGCGCGAGCGTGACCATTCTGGTCAGCGAAGAGCCGGTTGACCCGAAGCTTATCGACAAAACGGAACATCCGGGCCCGCTGCCGGAAGTGGTTGTTGCCCACCTGGATAAAAGCCATATCTGCGTCCATACCTACCCGGAGAGCCATCCGGAAGGTGGGCTGTGTACGTTCCGCGCCGATATTGAAGTGTCGACCTGCGGCGTGATTTCCCCGCTGAACGCGCTGAACTATCTCATCCACCAGCTGGAATCGGATATCGTCACGATTGATTATCGCGTGCGCGGTTTTACTCGTGACGTCAACGGCATGAAGCACTTCATCGACCACGAGATCAACTCCATACAGAACTTTATGTCCGAGGACATGAAATCGCTGTACGACATGATGGACGTGAACGTGTATCAGGAAAACATCTTCCATACCAAGATGTTACTTAAGGAGTTCGACCTTAAGCACTATATGTTCCACACGAAGCCGGAAGATTTGAGCGAAGAAGAGCGTAAGGCTATTACTGACCTGCTCTGGAAAGAGATGCGCGAGATTTACTACGGCCGTAATATTCCGGCCGTGTAAGAACAAGCCGGAGCAGGGATGCTCCGGGCTGTTATTTCTGTTTCATGAAATCACGATATGCGTTCACCACCTGAAGGAAGTCTTCTACGCCACACATCGACAGGCTCTCTTCGTCATAGTAGCTCATTCCCTCTTCCATCTCGTCACCTGAAAACTCGAGCTGGTTGGCACGCACCATGACCTCTTCACCATCCATCCACAGCGTATATTCATGCCCGGCGCGCTGCCAGGATCGTTCACTGCCTTTTACCGTATTTGCCGCCTGTTCAACCTCATCAAGAAGTGCGAGGTTTTCTTTCACCTCTTCGTTAAACCAGTGTCCAACGGCTTCGTGGCCCATCGACATACGCACTTTCACCACTCCGGTGATGTCGCGCAGAAATTCGTAATCCATAGTGTTTTCCTCTGCAAAGCCATTAAGGTAATTATCGCAGCAGCGAGGAAGAAAAAAAGCGTGAGAGGTGGGAGGAATGAAAATAAAAAGGTGAGAGCAAGACCCTGCGGCCTGATGCCCTCACCCCGTCCCTCTCCCACAGGAGAGGGTGCAAACACTAAAAACCGTCTCGTGGAGACGGTTTTGCTGTTTATACTGCCGTCTGGAAGATAACCCCGTCAGCCTTCTCGGTGTACTGAGAGAGCTGATCGAAGTTCAGATAGCGGTAGGTATCAACCGCAGTCTTATCCACCTGAGCCACGAAGGTCTGATACTCTTCCGGCGTTGGCAGTTTGCCAATCAGCGCCGCAACCGCCGCCAGCTCAGCAGAAGCCAGGAAGACGTTCGCACCGGTACCTAAACGGTTCGGGAAGTTACGGGTCGAGGTGGAGACCACCGTCGCGCCGTCGGCTACGCGCGCCTGGTTACCCATACACAGGGAACAGCCAGGAATTTCGATACGTGCACCGCTCTTACCAAACACGCTGTAGTATCCCTCTTCGGTCAGCTGAGCCGCGTCCATACGGGTCGGCGGAGCCACCCACAGACGGGTTGGCAGCTGTCCTTTGTGGGTATCCAGCAGCTTACCGGCTGCGCGGAAGTGACCGATGTTGGTCATGCACGAACCGATGAACACTTCGTCGATCTTCTCGCCCTGAACTTCAGACAGCGGACGCGCGTCGTCCGGATCGTTCGGTGCACACAGGATTGGCTCTTTGATATCCGCCAGATCGATGTCGATCACCGCCGCGTACTCTGCGTCGGCATCGGCTTCAAGCAGCTGCGGATCGGCCAGCCATTTTTCCATGCCCTGGATACGACGCTCCAGCGTACGACGGTCGCCGTAGCCTTCTGCAATCATCCACTTCAGCAGCACGATGTTAGAGTTCAGGTACTCAATGATAGGCTCTTTGTTCAGCTTGATGGTACAGCCCGCAGCTGAACGCTCGGCGGAGGCATCGGTCAGCTCGAACGCCTGCTCAACCTTCAGATCCGGCAGACCTTCAATTTCCAGGATACGGCCAGAGAAGATGTTTTTCTTCCCTTTCTTCTCAACGGTCAGCAGACCCTGTTTAATCGCATACAGCGGGATCGCGTGAACCAGGTCGCGCAGGGTGATACCCGGCTGCATTTTACCTTTGAAGCGCACCAGCACCGATTCCGGCATATCCAGCGGCATTACGCCGGTCGCCGCAGCAAACGCCACCAGACCGGAACCCGCCGGGAAGGAGATACCGATTGGGAAACGGGTATGGGAGTCACCGCCGGTACCCACGGTATCCGGCAGCAGCATACGGTTCAGCCAGGAGTGGATTACGCCGTCGCCCGGACGCAGGGAAACACCGCCGCGGTTCATGATGAAGTCTGGCAGCGTGTGGTGCGTGGTCACGTCAACCGGCTTCGGATAAGCCGCAGTGTGGCAGAAGGACTGCATCACCAGATCGGAAGAGAAGCCCAGGCACGCCAGGTCCTTCAGTTCGTCGCGAGTCATTGGGCCAGTGGTGTCCTGAGAACCTACGGAGGTCATCTTCGGCTCGCAGTATGCGCCAGGACGAACGCCGGCGACGCCGCAGGCGCGACCGACCATTTTCTGTGCCAGAGAGTAACCGCGATTGCTTTCCGCCACGTCTTTCGCGTGACGGAATACATCACTGTGCGGCAGACCCAGCGCTTCACGCGCTTTGGTGGTCAGGCCACGGCCGATGATCAGCGGAATACGACCACCGGCACGCACTTCGTCGATCAGCACGTCGGTTTTCAGCTCAAAGCTTGCCAGCAGTTCGTTGGTTTCGTGGTTACGCACTTCACCTTTGTACGGGTAAACATCAATCACGTCGCCCATGTTCAGGTTAGAGACGTCCACTTCGATCGGCAGTGCGCCCGCATCTTCCATGGTGTTGAAGAAGATTGGTGCAATTTTGCCGCCGAGGCACAGACCGCCGCCGCGCTTGTTTGGCACGTGCGGAATATCGTCGCCCATGAACCACAGCACGGAGTTGGTCGCGGACTTACGGGAAGAACCGGTACCCACAACGTCACCCACGTAGGCCAGCGGGAACCCTTTTTTCTGCAGGGCTTCGATCTGTTTGATCGGGCCAACGCTGCCAGGCTGATCCGGCTCAATGCCTTCACGGGCGTTTTTCAGCATCGCCAGGGCGTGCAGAGGGATATCCGGGCGAGACCACGCGTCCGGTGCCGGAGAGAGGTCATCGGTGTTGGTTTCACCGGTCACTTTGAAGACGGTAACGGTGATTTTTTCAGCCAGCGCTGGACGGTTCAGGAACCATTCGGCATCAGCCCAGGACTGCATCACCTGTTTCGCATAGACGTTGCCAGCTTTGGCTTTTTCTTCCACATCGTAGAAGTTATCGAACATCAGCAGCGTAGACGAGAGCGCTTTAGCGGCAATCGGTGCCAGCTTGTCGTTATCCAGCGCGTCAATCAGCGGATGAATGTTGTAACCACCCTGCATGGTGCCGAGCAGTTCAATGGCTTTTTCAGGAGTAACCAGTGGGGAGGTGGCTTCGCCTTTGGCGATAGCAGCAAGGAATCCGGCTTTTACGTAGGCAGCTTCATCTACGCCAGGCGGTACGCGGTTGATCAACAGATCTAACAGGAATTCTTCTTCGCCCTTAGGCGGGTTCTTCAGCAGCTCGACGAGCGCGGCCATTTGGGTTGCATCTAAAGGTTTGGGTACAATTCCCTCGGCGGCACGTTCAGCTACGTGCTTACGGTATTCTTCTAGCACGACGGTTCTCCTCGCTCTCATTGTCATATGCGGCGGGCGTTCTCTTCACGCTCCTGTGAGACAGCAGTTTGTAGGGTAAATGCCCGATACCGCGTCGGGCAGCATAGCAGGATTTCTGCACAGTGTTAATCCGTTTACAAAAAAGCAACATTAAATAATTTGCTGAATCGTTAAGCATGGTGTAGCGGGGATTTAGGCCATCATTTGCGGTTTCTTCTGCACCGTGACGCTTCAGGTTTTCCTTCATCAGATATAATTGTGTAATAAATACTCACACTCTTTATCCGGACGTACCGGACGCTTCCCAATAAAAGTCAAAACGGTAAAAGGCGGGTGAATAATACTCACGCCAACCGTAACGCCTCACGGCACAGCGCTTGTCTCGTTGGAGTCATTTATGAAGTTGCCCTTTAAGCCACATCTGCTCGTCCTTCTGTGCAGTGCCGGGCTGCTTGCCGCCTCGGGCGTCATGTTTGTCAAAAGCCGCGCAACGGAACCCGTTGCGACAGCCCCCGTCGCCCAACAGCCGGCTGCACCGGCGCCGCCTGCTTCAGCCCAGCCCGCCCCTGCTGTCGCGCCAGCCTACACAGCCGCACAAATCGATCAGTGGGTTGCCCCCATTGCGCTCTACCCTGACGCCCTGCTTTCACAAATTCTGATGGCCTCGACTTACCCGGCCAACGTGATTCAGGCGGCGCAGTGGTCCAAAGACAACCCTAAAATGGAAGGAGACGCCGCGATTCAGGCCGTTGCCAGCCAG
The DNA here is from genome assembly GCF_027947695.1 of Enterobacter sp. PI-10. Taxonomy (NCBI): domain Bacteria; kingdom Pseudomonadati; phylum Pseudomonadota; class Gammaproteobacteria; order Enterobacterales; family Enterobacteriaceae; genus Enterobacter; species Enterobacter sp. PI-10. The sequence continues at coordinate 81,389 of NZ_JAJNOG010000004.1, forward strand.
CCCTGGGATCCGAGCGTAAAATCGCTGGTCGCGTTTCCTCAGCTTATGTCCCTGATGGGTGAAAACCCGCCGTGGGTACAAAATCTGGGCGATGCGTTTCTCGCGCAGCCGAAAGACGTAATGGATTCCGTTCAGCGCCTGCGCGCGCTGGCACAAAAGACCGGCGCTTTACAATCCACGCCTCAGCAGACGGTTACCACCGTGACTAAACCGGCACCAGCGAAAACCAGCGCCACCGAGGCAACAACAACAACCACGTCTGCGCCCGCCCCTACGGTTATCAAAATTGAATCTGCCGATCCGCAGGTCGTTTACGTCCCCACCTATAACCCCAACACGGTTTACGGTACCTGGCCAAATACCGCCTATCCGCCCACCTATCTCCCGCCCACGCCCGGAGAGCAGTTTGGCAACAGCTTCGTTAACGGCTTAGGTTTCAGCCTGGGCGTTGCTACAACCTATGCCATTTTCAGCAATATCGACTGGGATGACGACGATGACTGGGACCACCATCATGACGGTGACTGGGATAATCACGGCGGCTATAACCGCAACGGTGATAACAACATCAATATCAACGTTGAGAACTTCAATAAAATCAGCGGACAGCGTCTGACGGACGCCAACCGTACCTGGCAGCACAACCCGGCCTATCGGGAAGGCGTGCCCTATCCGACTAACCAGCTCAACAGTCGCTTCCACTCCACCAGCACGGCGACAGGGCTCAGTTCAACGCAGCAAAAACCGGTTAACCGCGATAGCCAGCGTCAGGCCGCGCTGAGCCAGATGGAGAAATCCACGGGTAAAACCTTCCCCCAAACGGCGCGCACCGGCACGAAAGATGTTCAGCGTCAGGCCTCAAGTGAACAGCTGAAGCAGATTTCCCAGCGCAATAACTACCGTGGCTACGACACCAAACCGCAGACGACGAGGCGGAGCACCACGCAGCAGCGAGAAAATCGCCAGACCACCGCGCAGAGGCAAGAGAAACGGGTATCGCAGCCCGCGCAGCAACGCACTCTGCAGCAGCGAAACAGCCAGCCCCGGGCCAATGCGCTGAGCGGCAACGACAGCCGCTCCGCGAACTGGCAGGCGCAGCAGCAGCGCGGTGCGCAAAGCAGACAGTTCGCTGCGCGCCAGCAGCAGCGTCAGGCGTCTGGTGGACGCGCTGAACGCCGTGAAATTCGACATCGCTAAGGGAACCGACATGAAAAGTAAACTACTCAGCGGAATGGTGTTGTTCATGCTTTCGGCCCCGGTGATGGCGCAGCAGTCCTTCAGCACGCCCGATCGGGCGACCGATGCGCTGGCCAACGCCATCAGTGAGCAAAATGAGAGCGCGATGAGCAATCTGCTTGGAGAGAACTGGCGCGATTTTCTGCCCCCTGAAGGCGTTGATCCTGATGCCGTCGATCGCTTCCTGCGCGACTGGAAAGTCCGTCATAAGACAGTTATCGAAGGGGATACGGCGCATCTGGTTGTCGGAGACAGCGGCTGGCAGCTTCCTATCCCGGTGATCAAAACCACTGCAGGCTGGCAGTTCGATATTAAAGAAGGGGCTGAAGAAATCCTGACCCGCGAAATTGGGCGTAACGAACTCGCCGCCATTGAAGCCTTACATGCCTATGTTGATGCGCAGCAAAGCTACTTTGCAATGAACCAGAAATACGCGCAGAAGATTGTCAGCTCGAAGGGGAAAAAAGACGGTTTGTACTGGCCCGCCTCCCCCGGCGAAGCGCCCAGTCCGCTCGGACCGGCATTTAGCCCAAAAGAGCCAGGTACTGGCTATCACGGCTATCGCTTCCGCATCCTGCCGGATAATAATGGTTTCGCGATGGTGGCCTGGCCGGTCAGCTACGGCCAGACGGGCGTCATGAGCTTTTTGATAAACCAGGACGACAAGGTGTACCAGTCCGATCTCGGCAGCGATTCAGAGCAGAAAGCCCGTGCGCTAGCCGCCTATAGCCCTGATAAAACCTGGCAGCCTGTAGCCCCCTGAAAGCAGCGCATAAAAAAAGCGGCCATTGGCCGCTTTTTTCATCTGAAGAAACTTATTTCTTCTTCGCTTTCGCGTTTGGCAGGTCGGTGATGCTGCCTTCAAACACTTCTGCCGCCAGGCCCACGGACTCGTGCAGAGTCGGGTGAGCGTGGATGGTCAGCGCGATGTCTTCAGCGTCACAGCCCATTTCGATAGCCAGACCGATTTCACCCAGCAGCTCGCCGCCGTTGGTACCGACAATCGCACCACCGATCACACGGTGAGTCTCTTTGTCGAAGATCAGTTTGGTCATACCGTCTGCGCAGTCGGATGCGATAGCACGGCCAGAAGCAGCCCACGGGAAGGTGGCGGTTTCGTAGCTGATGCCTTTCTCTTTCGCTTCTTTCTCAGTCAGACCAACCCATGCCACTTCTGGCTCGGTGTACGCGATAGATGGGATCACTTTCGGATCGAAGTAGTGCTTCATGCCGGCGATAACTTCAGCGGCAACGTGACCTTCGTGAACACCTTTGTGCGCCAGCATTGGCTGACCGACGATATCGCCGATAGCAAAGATGTGCGGCACGTTAGTGCGCAGCTGCTTGTCAACGCGGATGAAGCCACGGTCGTCCACTTCCACGCCAGCTTTGCCCGCGTCGAGGTTTTTACCGTTCGGTACACGACCGATAGCCACCAGCACGGCGTCGTAACGCTGTGGTTCGGATGGGGCTTTTTTGCCTTCCATGGAAACGTAAATACCGTCTTCTTTCGCTTCAACGGCAGTCACTTTGGTTTCCAGCATCAGGTTGAATTTCTTGCTGATGCGTTTGGTGAAGACTTTAACGATGTCTTTGTCGGCAGCCGGGATAACCTGGTCGAACATTTCAACCACGTCGATCTCTGAACCCAGCGCATGGTACACGGTACCCATTTCCAGACCGATGATACCGCCGCCCATAACCAGCAGACGCTTAGGAACGGTTTTCAGCTCCAGCGCATCGGTGGAATCCCACACGCGTGGATCTTCATGCGGAATGAATGGCAGTTCGATTGGGCGAGAGCCTGCCGCGATGATCGCGTTGTCGAAGTTGATCACGGTTTTGCCGTTTTCGCCTTCCACTTCCAGGGTGTTCGCACCGGTGAATTTACCCAGACCGTTTACCACTTTCACTTTACGGCCTTTGGCCATACCCGCCAGACCGCCGGTCAGCTGAGTGATAACTTTCTCTTTCCAGGTACGAATTTTGTCGATATCGGTTTTCGGCTCGCCGAAGACGATACCGTGTTCAGCCAGCGCTTTGGCTTCTTCGATAACTTTCGCTACGTGCAGCAGCGCTTTAGAAGGGATACAGCCGACGTTCAGACAAACACCGCCGAGGGTGCTGTAACGTTCTACGATGACGGTTTCCAGACCTAAATCCGCGGCGCGGAATGCTGCGGAGTAACCTGCCGGGCCTGCCCCAAGTACTACGACCTGAGTTTTGATTTCTGTGCTCATCATGACCTCTTAATTTATACCCGTCGTCCACCGGGTCGTTCTATCCGCCCGCAGTTTACAAAATTGTTAACAATTTTGAAACAACAAACGGCTCACGAATTGTCGCTTTCGCCAATAACCTCACAAACACCATGAGATTATCAGAAAAAAGCCGGCCGACTGGCCGGCTTTTCGATTACATCACCAGGCGGCGAATGTCGCTCAGCATGTTGTTGATGATGGTGATGAAGCGCGCACCATCAGCACCGTCGATCACGCGGTGGTCGAAGGACAGAGAGATTGGCATCATCAGACGCGGTACGAACTCTTTGCCATTCCACACCGGCTCCATCGCGGACTTAGACACACCGAGGATAGCCACTTCCGGCGCGTTCACAATCGGCGCGAAGTGGGTGGTACCCAGGCCGCCGATGCTGGAGATAGTGAAGCAGCCGCCCTGCATTTCGCCGGCAGTCAGCTTACCATCGCGCGCTTTCTTGGAGATCACGGTCAGTTCACGGGACAGCTCAGTGATGCTCTTCTTGTTCACGTCTTTGAAGACCGGAACAACCAGACCATTTGGCGTATCAACCGCAACACCGATGTTGATGTATTTCTTCAGCGTCAGCTTCTGGCCGTCTTCGGACAGGGAGCTGTTGAAGCGTGGCATTTGTTCAAGAGCCGCAGCAACCGCTTTCATGATGAAGACCACTGGGGTGAATTTCACGTCCAGTTTACGCTTCTCAGCTTCGGCGTTCTGCTGTTTACGGAACGCTTCCAGATCGGTGATATCGGTCTTATCGAAGTGCGTAACGTGCGGGATCATCACCCAGTTACGGCTCAGGTTCGCACCAGAGATTTTCTGGATACGGCCCAGCTCCACTTCTTCGATTTCGCCGAACTTGCTGAAGTCCACTTTCGGCCATGGCAGCATGCCCGGGATACCGCCGCCAGCGGCTGCAGCTGGTGCAGCTTCGGCGCGTTTCACCGCGTCTTTCACGTAGGTCTGAACGTCTTCGCGCAGGATACGACCCTTACGGCCGGTCCCTTTCACTTTCGCCAGGTTAACACCGAATTCGCGCGCCAGGCGACGAATCAGCGGGGTAGCGTGGACGTAAGCGTCGTTTTCAGCGAACTCTGATTTTTCTGCTTTTGCAGCAGGGGCAGCGGCTGGTTTAGCAGCCTGAGCCGGAGCAGCCGCGGCAGCCGGAGCAGCGGCAGGCGCAGCGCCTTCCACTTCGAAGACCATGATCAGAGAGCCGGTAGACACTTTGTCGCCGGTGCTGATTTTGATCTCTTTAACGGTACCCGCGAATGGCGCAGGGACTTCCATAGAAGCCTTGTCGCCTTCAACGGTGATCAGTGACTGTTCAGCGGCAACTTTGTCGCCCACTTTTACCATCACTTCGGTGACTTCAACTTCGTCACCGCCGATGTCCGGTACGTTAACGTCTTTCGCGCCGCCAGCAGCGGCTGGTGCTGCGGCAGAAGCCGGAGCAGCGGCCTGTGAAGGCGCGGCAGCAGGGGCAGCACCCGCCACTTCGAAGATCATGATCAGGGAGCCGGTAGACACTTTGTCGCCGGTGTTGATCTTGATCTCTTTAACGGTACCCGCGAACGGAGCCGGCACTTCCATAGAGGCTTTGTCGCCTTCTACGGTGATCAGTGACTGCTCTGCCGCAACGGTATCGCCCACTTTCACCAGGATCTCAGTGACTTCAACTTCGTCACCGCCGATATCCGGCACGTTCACTTCTTTTGCAGCTGCGGCAGCTGCTGGAGCAGCGGCGGCCGGAGCGGCTTTCTTCTCTTCCTGCGCAGGTGCAGCAGCTGCTGCACCGTCGGCGGAATCGAAAATCATGATCAGTTTGCCAGTCTCGGTTTTATCGCCAACAGAGACTTTGATCTCTTTAACGATGCCAGCCTGAGGAGACGGGACTTCCATAGAGGCTTTGTCGCCTTCTACGGTGATCAGCGACTGTTCAGCTTCAACTTTGTCGCCTACTTTGACCAGGATCTCGGTGATTTCAACTTCATCAGCCCCGATGTCCGGTACATTGATTTCGATAGCCATTATTCTTTTACCTCTTACGCCAGACGCGGGTTAACTTTTTCTGCATCGATGTTGAATTTGGTGATTGCGTCTGCAACCACTTTCTTATCGATTTCGCCACGTTTAGCCAGTTCGCCCAGTGCTGCTACAACCACGTAAGAAGCATCAACTTCGAAGTGGTGACGCAGGTTTTCGCGGCTGTCAGAACGACCGAAGCCGTCAGTACCCAGTACGCGATAATCATCAGCTGGAACGTAAGTACGAACCTGCTCAGCGAACAGTTTCATGTAGTCAGTAGACGCCACCGCTGGCGCGTCGTTCATCACCTGAGCGATGTAAGGAACGCGTGGGGTTTCCATTGGGTGCAGCATGTTCCAGCGCTCACAATCCTGGCCATCACGCGCCAGTTCAGTGAAGGAGGTAACAGAGTACACATCGGAACCGACACCGTAGTCTTTCGCCAGGATCTGCGCTGCTTCACGAACGTGACGCAGGATAGAACCGGAGCCCAGCAGCTGAACTTTACCTTTGCTACCTTCGATGGTTTCGAGTTTGTAGATACCTTTACGGATACCTTCCTCGGCGCCTGCTGGCATTGCCGGCATGTGGTAGTTTTCGTTCAGGGTGGTGATGTAGTAGTAAATGTTCTCCTGCGCTTCACCGTACATGCGCTGCAGACCGTCATGCATGATGACAGCCACTTCGTACGCGTAAGACGGGTCGTAAGAGATACAGTTAGGGATAGTCAGAGACTGAATGTGGCTGTGACCATCTTCGTGCTGCAGACCTTCACCGTTCAGGGTCGTACGACCGGAAGTACCACCGATCAGGAAGCCGCGAGCCTGCTGGTCGCCTGCCTGCCAGCACAGGTCACCGATACGCTGGAACCCGAACATGGAGTAGTAAATGTAGAACGGGATCATCGGCAGGTTGTTGGTGCTGTAAGAGGTCGCAGCAGCCAGCCAGGATGCGCCTGCGCCCAGCTCGTTGATACCTTCCTGCAGGATCTGACCTTTCTCGTCTTCTTTGTAGTATGCAACCTGCTCACGGTCCTGCGGGGTGTACTGCTGGCCGTTCGGGCTGTAGATACCGATCTGACGGAACAGACCTTCCATACCGAAAGTACGCGCTTCGTCGGCGATGATTGGCACCAGGCGATCTTTGATCGACTTGTTCTTCAGCATCACGTTCAGAGCACGAACGAAAGCGATAGTGGTAGAGATCTCTTTGTTCTGCTCTTCCAGCAGCTGAGAGAAGTCTTCCAGCGCTGGCAGTTCCAGCTTCTCGGTGAAGTTAGGCTGACGAGCTGGCAGGTAGCCTTTCAGCGCCTGACGACGTTCGTGCAGGTACTTGTGCTCTTCAGAACCTTCCGGGAAGGTGATGTAAGACAGGTTTTCTACCTGCTCATCGGTGACTGGAACGTTGAAACGGTCGCGGATATAACGCACACCGTCCATGTTCATTTTCTTAACCTGGTGAGCGATGTTTTTACCTTCTGCGGTATCACCCATGCCGTAACCTTTAATGGTGTGGGCCAGGATTACAGTCGCTTTACCTTTGGTTTCACGCGCTTTTTTCAGTGCAGCGTAGATTTTCTTAGGATCGTGACCACCGCGGTTCAGGGCCCAGATCTGCTCATCAGTCCAGTCTGCAACCAGGGCTGCGGTTTCTGGATATTTGCCGAAGAAGTGCTCACGCACGTAGGCACCGTCTTTGGATTTGAAGGTCTGGTAGTCACCGTCAACGGTTTCGTTCATCAGCTGGATCAGTTTACCGCTGGTGTCTTTACGCAGCAGTTCGTCCCAACGGGAACCCCACATCACTTTGATCACGTTCCAGCCAGCACCTGCGAAGATGCCTTCCAGTTCGTTGATGATCTTGCCGTTACCGGTTACCGGACCATCCAGACGCTGCAGGTTACAGTTGATGATGAAGCACAGGTTATCCAGCTTCTCACGGGTTGCGATGGTGATCGCACCTTTGGATTCTGGCTCATCCATTTCGCCGTCGCCCAGGAAGGCGTATACGGTCTGCTCAGAGGTGTCTTTCAGACCACGGTGTTCCAGATACTTCAGGAATTTCGCCTGGTAGATCGCACCGATTGGGCCCAGACCCATAGATACGGTCGGGAACTGCCAGAATTCAGGCATCAGTTTAGGGTGCGGGTAAGAAGACAGACCTTTACCGTGAACTTCCTGACGGAAGTTGTTCATCTGCTCTTCAGTCAGACGACCTTCCAGGAATGCACGTGCATAGATGCCCGGAGAGATGTGGCCCTGGAAGTACACCAGATCGCCGCCGTCTTTCTCGTTCGCTGCACGGAAGAAGTGGTTGAAGCACACTTCGTAAACGGTCGCAGAAGACTGGAAGGACGCCATGTGGCCACCCAGTTCCAGGTCTTTCTTGGATGCGCGCAGAACGGTCATAATGGCGTTCCAGCGGATTGCAGAACGGATACGACGTTCCAGATCCAGATTGCCCGGGTATTCCGGTTCGTCTTCGACGGCAATCGTGTTTACGTAGTTGCTAGCCCCTGCACCTGAAGCAACCTTCACGCCGCCTTTGCGGGCTTCAGAAAGCAGCTGATCAATCAGATACTGAGCGCGCTCAACACCTTCTTCACGGATGACCGATTCGATCGCCTGTAGCCAGTCGCGAGTTTCGATCGGATCCACGTCATTTTGGAGACGTTCTGACATGGGGGTATTCCTTATCTATCTAATACGTTGATTTGTCTGGAACCTGTCCCATTGTGCTCTTGGGCAAGAACACAATAAGACAGGTTCTGCGTTTAGTTGCCGCGCTCTAAAAGTACCTGGCGCTTAATCCTTTCGTTGCTGTATGCGGCGTAATGAACGTTCGCGACGCGATTGTTCACGGCTGCGGTCCAGCAAGATTTCCTCAATGAAAGCCAGATGGCGGTGCGACGCTTCGCGCGCCTGCTCCGGTTCCCCGGCCATTATCGCCTCGAATACTCGGGTGCGATGGTTGCTTACCAGTGGGAGCATGTCCCGACGGGCATACAACAATTCAAAATTTTGACGAACGTTCTGGGCCAGCATCGGCTCCATGCAGCGTAGCAGATGGAGGAGCACCACGTTGTGGGCCGCTTCGGTGACGGCGATTTGATACTGGACGACGGCGCTGGACTCGGCGTCTAAATCGCCGGACTGCTGTGCCCGTTCAATGGCCTGATGCAGTTCACGGATACGCACGCGATCTTCATCAGTGCTGCGAAGGGCGGCGTAATAGGCCGCAATACCTTCCAGCGCGTGACGGGTCTCAAGCAGATCAAACTGGGATTCTGGGTGGTCAGAGAGAAGTTCTACCAGCGGATCGCTGAAGCTCTGCCACAGGCTGTTTTGCACAAAGGTTCCGCCGCCCTGGCGACGAAGCAGCAAGCCCTTTGCTTCGAGACGTTGAATCGCCTCACGCAGAGAAGGACGTGAAACGTCGAACTGTTTTGCCAGCTCGCGTTCTGGCGGAAGTTTCTCACCCGGGCGCAGAGTCCCTTCGAGGATTAAAAACTCCAGCTGCTGCTCAATCACATCAGATAGTTTTGGTTGGCGAATTTTGCTGTAGGCCATATTCCCTGTCTTACGCCTTTTTGCCCGGAGTCAATTGGTCTTACCAATTTCTATTTCGTATCGCTAAAGTAACAAAGTATTCACCTTCTGTCCATATTGGTTTTGATTGAAATCAGTAAACCCTGCACATTTTAACAACCTTACAGAAATAACGTTTCAGAAATGTAACTTTGCACAAATGAGTTGATTACCCCCAAAGAGGGAGTTTTAACCATAATGAAACGAGGGTTTTTGCAATCTGAAGCGATTCAACAAAGCAAATAATGAAAATTCGCCCACTTAAGGCGCATTTCTATTCTATAGGTTGGGTGAGTAACAACGAGCGGGCCGATTTACAAATGCTTTCTTTTTATTCAAGTCGTCATCACCCCTTCATAAAGCAGGTGCATTCGCAGGCACTTACCACTATTCTGGCGCTTACGGAAGTCACCTCCGCTTTTTTCGGTCTCGTTAACCGTAAAGAAATAAATACAGAATATGGATTTTCATAATTACACACGCTCAGCGTGAACATAACAACCACACACGAGGTTTCAAATGGAAGCTCAACAGCACGGCGATCAGCTAAAGCGCGGGCTTAAAAACCGCCATATTCAGCTCATCGCACTGGGCGGTGCGATTGGTACCGGCCTGTTTCTGGGCAGCGCATCCGTTATCCAGTCTGCCGGTCCGGGCATTATTTTGGGTTACGCGATTGCGGGTTTCATTGCTTTTCTGATCATGCGCCAGCTGGGCGAAATGGTCGTGGAAGAGCCGGTCGCAGGCTCCTTCAGCCACTTTGCCTATAAGTACTGGGGCAGCTTTGCCGGTTTTGCCTCGGGCTGGAACTACTGGGTGCTGTACGTTCTGGTTGCCATGGCCGAACTGACCGCCGTCGGGAAATACATTCAGTTCTGGTATCCCGAAATCCCAACCTGGGCTTCTGCTGCGGCCTTCTTCGTCATTATCAACGCCATTAACCTGACCAACGTTAAAGTGTTCGGGGAGATGGAGTTCTGGTTTGCCATCATCAAGGTCATTGCCGTGGTGGCGATGATTATCTTCGGCGGCTGGCTGCTGTTCAGCGGCAACGGCGGCCCTCAGGCCACGGTGCGCAACCTTTGGGAACAGGGTGGATTCCTGCCTCACGGCATGACCGGCCTGGTGATGATGATGGCGATCATTATGTTCTCCTTTGGCGGCCTGGAACTGGTGGGCATCACCGCTGCTGAAGCCGACAACCCTGAGCAGAGCATCCCGAAAGCCACAAATCAGGTTATCTACCGCATTCTGATCTTCTATGTGGGCTCATTGGCCGTGCTGCTCTCCCTGCTGCCGTGGACGCGCGTCACCGCCGACACTAGCCCGTTTGTGCTGATCTTCCACGAGCTGGGCGACACCTTTGTCGCCAACGCCCTGAACATCGTGGTGCTGACCGCCGCGCTCTCCGTTTACAACAGCTGCGTATACTGCAACAGCCGCATGCTGTTCGGCCTGGCCCAGCAGGGTAACGCGCCAAAAGCGCTGCTCAACGTCGATAAGCGCGGCGTGCCGGTAAACACGATTCTTGTTTCGGCGGTCGTAACCGCGCTGTGCGTGCTCATTAACTACATGGCACCGGAATCGGCGTTTGGCCTGCTGATGGCGCTGGTGGTCTCTGCCCTGGTCATCAACTGGGCGATGATCAGCCTGGCGCACATGAAGTTCCGCCGCGCAAAACAGCAGCAGGGCGTCACCACGCGCTTCCCTGCCCTGCTCTATCCGCTGGGTAACTGGATCTGCCTGCTGTTTATGGCAGCCGTGCTGGTGATTATGCTGATCACCCCGGGTATGGCGATTTCCGTCTACCTGATCCCGGTCTGGATTGCGATCCTGGGCGTGGGCTATCTGTTCAGTCAGAAAAGCCGTAATGCCATGAAGGCACACTAAGCCTCTCTTCGCGGCACCTGCTTTTGCGGGTGCCGCGCGTTGTTACCTCCTTCACACTTTCACGTCCACAGCGCATTTATCCATATCACCGCCCTGATACTGCAACGCATATATTCCTTCGCCAGCAAATAATTCTCTCCATACCGTAAACCGGAGAGCTGTCGATGGATAACAACAAACTGTCAGTAAAAGAAAAGATCGGCTATGGGATGGGCGACGCGGGATGCAACATCATCTTTGGCGCCATCATGTTGTTTGTTAACTATTTTTATACGGATATTTTTGGCCTCGCCCCTGCGCTGGTCGGCGTGCTGCTGCTTTCCGTGCGCGTGATTGACGCCGTAACGGACCCGATCATGGGCGCGATTGCTGACCGTACCCGCAGCAAATATGGCCGGTTTCGTCCATGGCTGCTGTGGATCGCCTTCCCCTACGCGCTGTTCAGCATCCTGATGTTCACCACGCCTGAGTGGAGCTATAACAGCAAAGTTATCTATGCGTTTGTCACCTATTTCCTGCTGTCGCTTACCTATACCGCCATCAATATCCCCTATTGCTCGCTGGGCGGGGTGATCACCAACGATCCAAAAGAACGTGTGGCCTGCCAGTCCTATCGCTTCGTGCTGGTCGGCATCGCCACGCTGCTGCTCTCATTAACGCTGCTGCCGATGGCCGACTGGTTTGGCGGGGACAACAAAGCCAAAGGCTACCAGATGGCGATGACCGTTCTGGCGCTGATTGGCACATGCATGTTCCTGTTCTGCTTCGCCACCGTGCGCGAGCGCGTGCGTCCGGCGGTGCAGACCAATGACCAGCTGAAAAATGACCTGAAAGACGTGTGGAAAAACGACCAGTGGGTGCGCATTCTGCTGCTGACGCTCTGCAACGTCTGCCCGGGCTTTATCCGCATGGCGGCCACCATGTATTACGTGACCTGGGTGATGGGTCAGAGCACTCATTTCGCCACGCTGTTTATCAGCCTGGGCGTCGTCGGCATGATGCTCGGCAGCATGCTGGCAAAAGTGCTGACCGACCGCTGGTGCAAACTAAAGGTCTTCTTCTGGACCAATATCGTGCTGGCGATTTTCTCCTGCGCCTTTTATTTCTTCGACCCGAAAGCCACCGTCACCATCGTGGTGCTCTACTTCCTGCTGAACATCCTGCACCAGATCCCGTCTCCGCTACACTGGTCGCTGATGGCCGACGTGGACGACTACGGCGAGTGGAAGACCGGTAAGCGCATCACCGGGATCAGCTTCTCCGGCAACATCTTCTTCCTGAAGCTGGGGCTAGCGATTGCCGGAGCGATGGTCGGCTTCCTGCTCTCCTGGTACGGTTATGATGCGGGAGCAAAAGCGCAGAGCGCGGACGCCATTAACGGGATCGTGCTGCTCTTTACCGTCATTCCCGGCATTGGATACTTAATTACCGCGGGTGTAGTACGACTGCTGAAGGTGGATCGTGAAACCATGAAGCAGATCCAGTCCGATCTGGAAAAACGCCGCAACAACTATCAAGAGCTGAACGATTATCAGGAACTGAAAGCTGCTGAGACTAAATAAGGAAATCCGAATGCAAACCTGGCCAAACCCGTTTATCGAACAACGCGCCGATCCGTACATTTTACATCACGAGGGGCAGTACTATTTTATCGCCTCCGTGCCGGAGTACGACAGGCTGGCGATCCGCCGCGCAGCGTCGCTGGAAGGCTTACGTCATGCCGAAGAAGTGGTGGTCTGGCGTAAACCCGAGACCGGATCAATGAGCCAGCTGATTTGGGCGCCGGAACTGCACTACATTGACGGGAAGTGGTACATCTATTTTGCTGCGGCGCACACCCAGGCGCTCGACGCGCTCGGGATGTTCCAGCACCGCATGTTTGCCATTGAATGTGCCGACAGCGATCCGCTTACCGGCACGTGGGTGGAAAAAGGGCAGATCAAAACGCCTTTCGATACCTTCGCCCTGGACGCCACCACCTTTTTGCATCAGGGGAAACGCTGGTATCTGTGGGCGCAAAAAGCGCCGGATATCACCGGGAACTCCAACCTTTATCTGTGTGAAATGGCGAACCCGTGGACGCTGAAAGGCGAGCCGGTGATGCTCAGCAAGCCGGAATACGACTGGGAGTGTCGCGGGTTTTGGGTCAACGAAGGCCCGGCGGTACTGGTTCACGGCGATAAGCTGTTTATCAGCTATTCCGCCAGCGCTACCGACGAGAACTACTGCATGGGGCTGCTGTGGATAGACCTGAACGCGGATCCGCAAAACCCACTGAACTGGCAAAAATCTCCGCATCCCGTATTCGTGACCAGCTACGAAAACCGCCAGTTCGGCCCGGGCCATAACAGCTTTACGCAAATGCCGGAAGGGGGCGATGTGCTGGTGTATCACGCGCGGAATTACACCGAAATTGAGGGCGATCCGCTGTACGATCCGAATCGCCATACCCGCCTGAAGCTTGTCCGCTGGAATGAAAACGGGATGCCTGATTTCGGCATCCCGCCCGCGGATACGCTTTAGACTTTGCGGCGCGCTGGCTTACACCAGCGTGCCGTAGATAGTCAGCAGCGCCACGATAACCACCACCACAAACGACGTTTTCTTCGCCATGGAGACAGCGGCTTTCGGCGTTTCAATCTTGTCGGTATGCGGCTCACGTGCCAGCGAGAACTGCGCCAGACGCGTTAGCACCTGATACTGCGACGTATGGCGATCGGCAAGAGAAGCAAACCACGCGGGCAACGCTTTTTCACCGTGGCCAATTAACGCGTAAACCACGCCCACCAGACGCACCGGGAGCCAGTCTAGCACGTGCAGGATGGCATCGATGCCGGACAGCAGGCGTTCATGCGGCGTCAGATAGCGGGCAAGCCAGGTCTGCCAGGCGCGCAGGAACGCATACCCCATCAGCAAGACCGGTCCCCACGGGCCGCCTACCACAAACCAGAACAGCGGCGCCAGGTAGTAACGGAAGTTAATCCACAGCAGCGCGTTCTGCAGTTCGCGCAGAAACTCGCGCTCGTCGCAGTCCGGCGGCACGCCGTGGATCATCGTCAACTCGCTCGCCATGGCACCGCGCGCATGGGCATCGTCACGGGAGGCGGCTTTCAGGTAGGCGTGATAGTGCAAACGCACCTTGCCCGCACCAATGCACAGCACGCCGAGCAGGATCCACACCACCAGCAGCGGCACGTTGAAAAACAGTCCGTACAGCGAGCGCAGGAGCAGGAACGTAATAACCATCATCCCTGCCATCATCAGCAGCGTGCGCAACATGGAAAAATGCTTAATCCGGCGGAAAAGCACCTCCAGCCGGTGATCCAGATGCCAGTGCTCGCCGAGCTTGAACAGGCGTTCAGCGATGATGACCAGCAGCATGGTAAACAACGTCATGGTATCTCCTTATTCTGACGACGCGGTGAGCATGGCGCGAAAGCGGGGCCAGTCGAATGCCGGGCCGGGATCGGTTTTTCTCGCCGGGGCAATATCGCAGTGCCCGGTAATATTGTCGGCGATTGCCGGGTAAAGTCCGATAAGCGTGCGGGTCACAGCCGCTAGCTGTTGATACTGTGAATCGGTGTAGGGCGTGGTATCCGTGCCTTCCAGTTCGATCCCGATAGAAAAATCATTGCACCGCTCGCGCCCGTGATACACCGACACCCCGGCATGCCAGGCGCGCTTATCAAAAGGAACATACTGAACCACTTCACCATCGCGACGAATCAGGCAGTGAGCCGATACGCGCAGATGTGCAATTTCAGCAAAGAAGGGATGAGCATCGGGATCAATCGTTCCCGTGAATAACGCATCAATCCACGGGCCGCCAAATTCACCCGGCGGGAGACTAATATTATGAACCACCAGCAGTGTGGGCTTTTCATCCTCCGGGCGGCAATCGTGGTGCGGCGAGGGCACACGCCGCGCATCCACCAGCCATCCGTTTTCTAACAACATGCTGGAACTCCTTCTGTATGGTGCAATGACTCGGTTCAGAGTAGCATGTTTCAATATTATGATTCGTTACCAATTTGGAGTTTTATCATGCCGCCTCGCCGCTACAACCCCGACCACCGACGTGAAGCGCTTCTGGAACGTATTAATATGGATATTCCGGCAAGCGTCTCCCATGCTTTGAAAGAAGATCTGGGCGGTGATGTTAATGCCGAAAAGGATATTACCGCACAATTGTTGCCGAAAGAGACGCGCTCCCACGCGGTCATTATCACCCGCGAAGAGGGTGTTTTTTGCGGCAAGCGCTGGGTTGAAGAGGTCTTTACTCAACTGGCGGGTGATGATGTGCAGATTATCTGGCACGTTGAAGACGGCGATGCGATTACGGCAAACCAGCCGCTGTTTGAACTGGACGGTCCTTCCCGCGTCTTGCTGACTGGCGAACGTACCGCGCTCAACTTTGTACAAACGCTCTCTGGTGTCGCCAGTGAAGTACGTCGCTACGTTGACCTGCTGGCAGGCACCAGCACCCAGCTGCTGGATACCCGCAAAACGCTGCCGGGCCTGCGCACGGCGCTGAAGTATGCGGTGCTGTGCGGCGGTGGCGCAAACCATCGTCTGGGCCTGTCCGACGCCTTCCTGATTAAAGAGAACCACATTATTGCCTCAGGCTCCGTGCGTCAGGCGGTGGAGAAGGCCTTCTGGCTGCATCCGGACGTGCCGGTTGAAGTGGAAGTGGAAAACCTGGACGAGCTGGAGCAGGCGATTAAGGCCGGGGCCGATATCATCATGCTCGATAACTTCGAAACCGAGCAGATGCGCGAGGCGGTAAAATTGACTAACGGCCGGGCCCAGCTTGAAGTGTCCGGGAACGTCACCTTCGAAACGATCCGTGAATTCGCCGAAACCGGCGTGGATTACATCTCCGTCGGCGCGCTGACCAAACACGTTCGCGCCCTCGACCTCTCAATGCGCTTCAAATAATGCATTCTCCCCTCTCCGCCCGGAGAGGGGAATTTCAGCCCCGCTCGCATATCCGCTGTTCTTCCCTGCAACGCGGCATAAATTCTCTGAATGTGCTTTCCCGTTCACTTTTTTGCCCCTCGTATCTGCCCTTTCGCGCTGACAGAGTAGCGCCACTAAACGTAAGGAGCAGATATGAACAGACAACACGGATTCACTCTCATTGAGCTGATGGTGGTCATCGGCATTATCGCGATTCTGAGCGCCATCGGCGTACCAGCCTATCAGAACTACCTGCGCAAAGCGGCGCTGACCGATATGCTGCAAACCTTCGTTCCTTACCGCACGGCCATTGAGCTTTGCGCACTGGATCACGGAGGCGTGGAGAGCTGCGATGCCGGCAGTAACGGTATTCCTTCCCCCACCACGACACGCTACGTTTCAGGAATGAGCGTGGCAAAAGGGACCGTGACCTTAACAGGACAGGAGAGTCTTAACGGGCTGACGGTAACCATGACGCCACGGTGGAACGACGGCAACGGTATGACGGGCTGGACGCGCGACTGTAAGATCGGTGCTGATAGCGCCCTGAAACAGGCCTGCGAAGACGTTTTCCGCTTCGACAACAACTGAGGAGCGGATAATGAATACCGAGCAACTCGTGGCGCTTTGTCTGCGCCACCGCGCGCTGCTGCTCACCAGCGACAGTGACATGGTCAGCATTGCCGTCGTGGGAAGCCCCGCGGCTGAACTCATGGAGGCGCTGCGCTTCGCGACCCAGAAACGAATTGATATTGAGTGCTGGAGCGCTGAGCGCATGGAAAAACACCGGCAGCTAACGTCCCAATCACATCTGCCCGGCATTACGCAAACATACTCAACAGTTGATGTCCTCAACCACACGCTGCAGCAGGCAATCAACCGACGCGCCTCTGATATTCATATCGAACCGATGGAGCACGCGTGCCAGATTCGTTTACGTATCGACGGCGTACTTTGCCCTCAGCCTCCCCTTGCCGCTGAACTGGCAAGCCTGTTCAGCGCACGTTTAAAGGTGCTAGGTAACCTGGATATTGCAGAACGTCGTTTGCCCGAGGACGGTCAGTTTACGATTGAGCTGGCAAACGAGCCGGTCTCATTTCGGATCGCGACGCTTCCCTGCAGCGGTGGTGAGAAAATTGTGCTGCGTCTCTTGCATCAGGTTCAGCAGGCCCTTGAGCCTGAAGCGCTTGGTATGAGTGCTGAACAACTGGCCCGTTTCAACGAGGT
The DNA here is from genome assembly GCF_027947695.1 of Enterobacter sp. PI-10. Taxonomy (NCBI): domain Bacteria; kingdom Pseudomonadati; phylum Pseudomonadota; class Gammaproteobacteria; order Enterobacterales; family Enterobacteriaceae; genus Enterobacter; species Enterobacter sp. PI-10. The sequence continues at coordinate 98,578 of NZ_JAJNOG010000004.1, forward strand.
GCTCCACCAGCCGCAGGGGCTGATTCTGGTCACCGGCCCTACCGGCAGCGGCAAAACCGTGACGCTGTACAGCGCGCTGCAGGCGCGTAACACCCCTGACGTCAACATATGCAGCGTGGAGGATCCCATTGAGATCCCCCTTGCGGGTTTAAACCAGACGCAGATTAATCCCCGGGCGGGTTTAACATTCCAGAGCGTGTTAAGGGCGCTGCTACGTCAGGATCCCGACATCATTATGGTCGGCGAAATCCGTGACGGTGAAACGGCAGAAATTGCCATTAATGCCGCCCAGACCGGTCATCTGGTACTTTCAACGCTGCACACCAACTCGACGGCAGAAACCCTGATTCGACTGGAGCAGATGGGCGTCGCGCGCTGGATGATATCTTCCGCGCTGTCGATGGTGATTGCCCAGCGACTGGTCCGGCGCCTGTGCCCACATTGTCGTCGGGAAGCCAGCGAGCATGCTGAATTACCGCGCGCCGTATGGTCCAGACCACTTCCTCGCTGGCAGTCCACCGGCTGCGATCGCTGTTATCACGGTTTTTATGGCCGCGTGGCTATTTTTGAAGTACTCGCGGTCGACAATGCGCTGCGGCAGGCCATTGCCAGCGGAACGGGAACAGAAGTGATAGAAGCGAGCGCCCGGCAGGCGGGAATGATTTCTCTTTTCGAGCACGGTTGCATGGCCGTCGAACAAGGGCTGACCACGCTCGAAGAACTGGTGCGCGTGCTGGGAATGCCAAATGGCGGCTAATCAACTCTGGCGCTGGCGAGCGCTCACCAAAGAAGGTGAACTCCGAAGCGGGACACTCTGGGCCACAGACCGCAATGCCGCCTTCACCCGGCTAGTGCGGAGCGATCTCCATCCTTTGACGCTGACCCGATGCGCTCAGCAACACCGCTGGCGGCCACATCACTGCTACGAGATGTTTCGCCAGCTTGCAACGCTTCTGCAGGCCGGGCTGACGTTGTCCCACAGCCTGCAGATGCTGGCAGAGCAACATCCGTTAAAACCGTGGCAGGCACTGCTGCAAAGTATTGCCGATGAGCTCGGTGAGGGAGCCCCCTTTTCTGAGTCGCTAAAAAAGTGGCCAGCCGTTTTTAGCCCACTGCATGTCTCGATGGTGAAAACCGGTGAGCTCACAGGGAAACTGGAGGAGTGTTGTCGCCAGCTCGCGCAGCAGCAAAAAGCGCAGCAGGAGCTCAGAGCAAAGGTAAAAAAAGCCCTGCGCTATCCGGCGATTGTCCTGACGCTGGCCGTGCTCGTGGTGCTGGCGATGGTTGTCCTGGTCTTGCCCGAGTTTGCCGCGATCTATAAAACGTTTAACGCTCCGCTTCCCCTGCTGACACAGATGGTCATGGGGATGGCCGCCTTTATCCAGTCCTATGCCCTCGCGTTGTTCGCCGCGTTATTAGCGCCCTTGGCCACTGCCTGGGCTCTGCGGCAGAACCCTCGCTGGCAGCGCATGCTGATGTATACGCCCGTGATGGGCGCGCTGGCAAAAGGACAAAAACTGGGGCACATCTTTACCGTGCTGTCACTCACGCAGCAGTCCGGAATCCCCTTTCTACAGGGCCTGGAGAGTGCAGAGGAGACCGTTGAAAGTCGGTACTGGCAGGGAATACTCCGTGGCGTTCGGGAGGACATTGAAAAAGGTCTCCCCGTCTGGTCATCCTTTAATAAAGCGGGCATCTTTACACCGCTGTGTATTCAGCTTTTACGAACCGGCGAAATATCAGGTGCGCTGGATATCATGCTGGCAAACCTCGCCCGGCATCACACGGAACAGACCTTTCAACGAGCAGATAGCCTGGCGGCCCTTCTGGAACCGGTGCTTCTGATTGTGACAGGGGTCATCATCGGCACGCTGGTGGTGGCAATGTACCTGCCAATTTTCCATCTGGGGGATGCGTTGAGTGCGGGATAGTACAGCAGGGCTGGCGCACGGGCATGCGCCAGCGAAAGCCATTACAGGCTATTGAATACGCGGTTTTCTTGTTCCTGAACGCGAATAAACGTCGTACGCTTTGTCAGCTCTTTCAGACGGGATGCTCCAACGTAGGTGCAGGCAGAGCGCAGGCCGCCGAGGATATCGCGTGCGGTGTTTTCAACCGGGCCGCGCAGAGGCAGCTTCACGGTTTTGCCTTCTGCCGCACGGTATTTTGCTACGCCACCGACGTGACGGGTCATCGCAGACTCAGAGCTCATACCGTAGAACAGCATGAATTTCTCGCCGTTCTCTTCAACTACGGTACCACCGCTCTCTTCGTGACCTGCCAGCATACCGCCGAGCATCACGAAGTCCGCGCCGCCGCCGAAAGCCTTTGCGACATCACCCGGCATGGTGCAACCGCCGTCGCTGATGATCTGTCCGCCCAGCCCGTGCGCCGCATCGGCACATTCAATGACGGCGGAGAGCTGCGGATAACCGACGCCGGTTTTGACGCGTGTCGTGCATACAGAGCCCGGACCAATGCCCACTTTCACGATATCGGCACCGGAGAGGATCAGCTCTTCACACATTTCACCGGTCACCACGTTGCCCGCGATGATGGTTTTCGTCGGCCAGGCCTCACGCGCCTTGCTGACGAACTGCACGAAGTGCTCGGAGTAACCGTTCGCCACGTCAATACAAACGAAGTTGAGCGCCGGGTTAGCGTTCAGGATCTGTTTGGTCTTCTCGAAATCCGCATCGGAGGTGCCGGTAGAAACCATCACATGCTTCACTACGTCAGCAGATGTGGACGCGACAAACGCATTCCACTCTTCAGGGCTGTAATGTTTGTGCACGGCGGTGAGAATATCAAACTGTGCCAGGGCGGTTGTCATCTCAAAGGTACCCACAGTATCCATGTTGGCAGCGATGATCGGCACGCCAGACCAGGTCTGACCGGAATGCTTAAAGGTGAATTGACGTTCGAGTTCAACGTCTGAGCGACTTTTCAGTGTAGAGCGTTTAGGGCGGATAAGAACGTCTTTGAAACCTAACTTCAGATCTTCTTCGATACGCATGTGCGGATTCCTGGGGTTAGAGGCAAATATGTTAAAAGCACAACTCCAGTGACGCTATCATACGCACTAATACCTGCTCCGCAAGACTGCGAAATTCTCTTTTTTTACGCTACAATCCTATAAATTTACCTGGTCAAAAGCCGGTAAACAGGGCTAAACAGTTGCTGGCGCACCTGAGAGTTTTAATCCACTGATTTTAATAATGAATAATTCCCAGGATTTGATTTAATGGGGTATATCGTCGCATTAACCGGCGGCATCGGTAGTGGCAAAAGTACCGTTGCGGACGCGTTTTCTCGTTTGGGTATCACGATTATTGATGCCGATATCATTGCCCGCCAGGTGGTAGAGCCCAATACACCCGCGCTAAAGGCCATAGCAGAACATTTTGGTCAGGCAATCATCAATGCCGACGGCACACTGAATCGCCGTCAGCTTCGCGAATGGATTTTTTCTGATTCTGCGGAAAAAGCCTGGCTTAATGCCCTGCTCCACCCCATCATCCACCAGGAAACTCAGCGTCAGATAGCCGCAGCCCGCTCGCCCTATGTCCTGTGGGTGGTCCCGCTGCTGGTGGAAAATCAGCTGCATCAGAAAGCCGATCGGGTGCTGGTGATTGATGTTGAACCCGAAACGCAAATCCAGAGAACCATGACGCGCGATCGCGTTTCGCGGGAGCATGCTGAACAAATTCTTGCCGCTCAGGCTACGCGCGCTCAGCGTCTTGCCGTGGCGGATGATGTTATTGATAATAACGGCGCACCAGATGCCATTGCATCGGATGTTGCCCGTCTGCACGCGCAGTATCTGACGTTCGCCGCGCAGGCCGTTGCACAGGAAAAACTATAATGTCGACACACATCCTTTTTGAGCATCCGCTCAATGAAAAAATGCGCACCTGGCTGCGTATCGAATTTCTTATTCAACAACTTTCACAACATCTGCCGGTTAACGATCATGCCACCGCATTGCACTTCTTCCGCAACGTAGGCGATCTGCTGGATGTGATTGAACGCGGTGATGTCCGCACAGAATTACTCAAAGAGCTGGAGCGCCAGCAGCGTAAATTGCAGGCATGGACAGAAGTCCCCGGCGTAGATCAGAGCCGTATCGACGCGCTCCGCCAGCAGTTGAAAAGCAGTAGCGCCGTCCTGATGGCCGCGCCACGCGTCGGGCAGTTTTTGCGCGAAGACCGCCTGATTGGCCTGGTGCGCCAGCGTCTGAGCATCCCTGGCGGCTGCTGCAGCTTCGACCTGCCGACGCTGCATATGTGGCTACATATGCCACAGGCGCAGCGTGACGCACAAGTGAACAGCTGGCTGGCAAGCCTGGAGCCAATGCACCAGACGCTGTCGCTGATCCTCGACCTGATACGTAACTCTGCGCCGTTCCGCAAGCAAACCAGCCTGAATGGTTTCTACCAGGACAACGGTGATGATGCCGATCTTCTGCGCCTGAATTTATCGCTTGGCGAACAGCTTTACCCGCAGATTTCCGGGCATAAGAGCCGTTTTGCGATTCGCTTTATGCCGCTGGACAGTGAAAATGGCACCGTGCCGGAACGTCTCGATTTTGAACTGGCCTGTTGTTAAGGAGTGCCGATGTCTGATGTCACCACCGTAAGCTGCCCAACCTGTGGTAAAACCGTTGTCTGGGGCGAAGTCAGTCCGTTCCGCCCATTCTGCTGCAAGCGCTGTCAGCTCATTGACCTGGGCGAATGGGCGGCGGAAGAGAAACGCATTCCAAGCAAAGGCGATCTCTCGGACAGCGATGACTGGAGTGAAACCCAGCAGTAATCTGTAAAGCCTGCTGGCGCTTCGCTCAGCAGGCCTACGGTTGTGCGACTAACCGCAGGATCACGGGCTCATTAGCTGGCGGGAATTTTTCGGCATCACATGCCTGAAGCTCTACCCAGTTACCCGGCTGTCCCTCTTTTCCCCAGGGTTCACCCTCCCAGTTTTCCACCAGCCAGAACCACAGCGTGATGTGCCTGTCCGGAAACTGGTACTCAAGCTTATCAAACAGCGTTGCGCCAAGCGGAGTGATCCCCACCTCTTCCTGAAGCTCCCGAACCAGCGCCTCTTCCGGCGTTTCACCTGACTCGATTTTACCGCCTGGAAACTCCCACTTGTTCGCCATATGGGCGTCGGCAGCGCGCTGGGTGATAAAGATTTGGTTTTGCGGGTTGCGAATAATCCCGACGGCAATTTGCAGTATTTTCATATTGTCACTTCCATAAAAAAGGCGCAGATTTCTGCGCCTTTTTGTTTTTTTATGAACTTAGCTCAGGCGGCCGTGGCACGCCTTGTACTTTTTACCGGAACCACACGGGCACGGATCGTTACGACCCACTTTACGATCGCCGGTCTGCGCGGCGATCGCCGCTGCGGCTTCGCTGTCGTCGGTCTGGTGGCTCAGCTGTTGCATTTGTGCCAGACGCTCGGCTTCTTCACGACGCTGTTGCTCCATCGCTTCTACCTCTTCCGGCATACGCACCTGAACCTTGCTCAGGGTGCTGATCACTTCATACTTCAGCGACTCCAGCATAGACGCAAACATGGAGAAGGATTCACGCTTGTATTCCTGCTTCGGATCTTTCTGCGCATAGCCACGCAGGTGGATACCCTGACGCAGGTAGTCCATAGCCGCCAGGTGCTCTTTCCACAGGGAATCCAGGGTCTGCAGCATCACGCCTTTTTCGAAGTGACGCATCATCTCAGCGCCAACGACCTCTTCCTTACGCTTGTATACGTCCAGCGCGGTTTCAAAGATACGTTCACGCAGGGTCTCTTCGTGTAGCTCAGGCTCTTTATCCAGCCACTCTTTGATTGGCAGATCGAGGTCAAAGTCGTTTTTCAGGCGTTCCTGCAGGCCTTCGATATCCCACATTTCTTCCAGAGACTGCGGTGGAATATGCGCGTCGATGGTGGCTTTAAACACATCTTCACGAATGCTGTTGATGGTTTCGCTCACGTCGGAGACGTCCAGCAGTTCGTTACGCTGGGTGTAGATCGCACGACGCTGATCGTTAGCCACGTCATCATATTCCAGCAGCTGCTTACGAATATCAAAGTTGCGGCTTTCCACTTTACGCTGTGCGTTAGCAATCGCTTTAGTCACCCACGGGTGCTCAATGGCTTCGCCAGGTTTCATCCCCAGCTTACGCATCATGCCGGACACGCGGTCGGAGGCGAAAATACGCATCAGCGCATCTTCCATAGACAGGTAGAAGCGGGATGAACCGGCATCACCCTGACGACCCGCACGGCCACGCAGCTGGTTATCAATACGACGAGATTCATGACGCTCTGTACCGATGATGTGCAGACCGCCGGAAGCCAGAACGGCATCATGACGAACCTGCCAGTCGGCTTTGATCTGCGCAATCTGTTCTGGCGTTGGGTTTTCCAGCTCCGCCACTTCAGCCTGCCAGCTACCGCCCAGCATAATATCGGTACCACGACCCGCCATGTTGGTGGCGATGGTCACGGCAGCCGGATAACCCGCCTGCGCAACAATGTCCGCCTCTTTAGCGTGGAACTTGGCGTTCAGAACGTTGTGCTTGATGCCTGCTTTGGTCAGCTCGTTGGAAACCACTTCAGATTTCTCGATGGAGATGGTCCCCACCAGAACCGGCTGGCCTTTTGCGGTACGTTCGCGAATGTCTTCAATGATCGCCTGAATTTTTTCCGCTTCGGTCATGTACACCAGGTCCGGCATATCCTTACGGATCATCGGACGGTTGGTTGGAACAACCACGGTATCCAGCTTGTAGATGGAGCTGAATTCAAACGCTTCAGTATCAGCAGTACCGGTCATGCCCGCCAGCTTCTCGTACAGACGGAAGTAGTTCTGGAAGGTGATAGACGCCAGCGTCTGGTTTTCATTCTGAATATCCACGCCTTCTTTGGCTTCCACAGCCTGGTGAAGACCGTCAGACCAGCGACGTCCCTGCATGGTACGGCCGGTGTGCTCATCGACAATGATCACTTCGCCGTCTTTTACGATGTAGTCGACGTCGCGGGTGAACAGCGCGTGGGCACGCAGCGCGGCGGTCACGTGGTGCATCAGCATGATGTTGCTCGGTGAGTACAGGGACTCACCCTCTTCCATAATGCCTTCAGCAACCAGCAGCTCTTCAATTTTCACCAGACCACGTTCGGTCAGGTTCACCTGGCGCGCTTTTTCATCAACGGAGAAGTGGCCTTCACCCTGGAAGGTATCCGAGTCCTCTTTCTCCTGACGCAGCAGGTGTGGAATGATTTTGTCGACCTTACGGTACATCTCGGAGCTGTCTTCAGCCGGGCCGGAGATGATAAGCGGAGTACGCGCTTCATCGATCAGGATGGAGTCCACCTCATCCACCAGCGCGTAGTGCAGCTTACGCTGGACGCGCTCTTCAGGGCTGAACGCCATGTTGTCACGCAGGTAGTCGAAGCCGTATTCGTTGTTGGTACCGTAGGTAATATCCGCGTTATACGCTTCACGCTTGGCTGGCGCAGGCAGGCCGGACATGTTGATGCCAACAGTCATACCGAGGAATTCGAAAAGTGGACGGTTGTTTTCGGCGTCACGCTGCGCCAGATAGTCGTTGACGGTAACGACGTGAACGCCTTTACCGGTCAGCGCGTTCAGGTAAGCCGGCAGCGTTGCGGTCAGGGTTTTACCTTCACCGGTACGCATTTCCGCGATGCAGCGCTCGTTGAGCACCATACCACCCAGCAGCTGAACGTCGAAGTGACGCATGCCGAACACGCGCTTACTCGCTTCGCGCACGACAGCAAACGCTTCCGGGATCAGGCTTTCTAAGGTTTCACCTTTTTCCAGACGCGCACGAAATTCCGCCGTTTTCGCTTTAAGCTCGTCATCAGAGAGCTTCTCCATCGCCGGTTCCATACCGTTGATGACGGCAACTGCTTTGCGCATACGGCGCAGGGTACGATCGTTACGACTACCAAAAACTTTAGTTAACAATTTGATTAGCATAATAAATTCTCAAACGCCCCATTGTGGGCAGGTAAATTAAGGTATTGAAAAAGTTAATTTAGCTGAGGCGTTGCGGCCCGGCGCGAATGCCGTGAGCCTGGCTAATCCAGGATGAAACAGAGAATGAAACAGGTGAAACAAATTCACGTTGCGTCGACTGACGAACTATGACCGGCGGCTGGCTGTCCTGCGTGAGCAGCGCGTTGAGCGTGTCCAGCAGGGCAAGATGCTGAGCCTGCACCGGCAGCGCCTCTTCCGCAACAGGCATGGCCTGCGGTGCCATCGCAAACGACAGATGGCGGATAACCGTGCGGATAGCGTGCTGGTGCCAGTAATCGACGGTGAAGTTTGGACGGCGGCTGGCTTCAAGCCACGCAAGATTAGTGAAGTTAACCCGCGTGTTGAAATCGTGTTTAGTAGTGGAGGTTTTTGCGGGCGTCGCCGCTTCGGCACTGTTGCTGAGCGCAGGCAACCCAAAGCTCGCCGCGACCATCCCTAATAAGAGATGCGGCCAGAAGTAACGTCTGCCAAATTGTCGCCAGCGCGTCAGTATTCCGCTCACCTGCTCCACCCAATAAGCCAGCCTTGCAGAGGCTGAGTTCAGTTATTCTTTTAGCGCCCAGATAGTATCACTAAAGCCAATGCACATCAGCAGGAATGAGGTGCCGCCGCGGGGAAAAACGGTCAAGAATGCAGCTAACGCACACATTTTCTGCGAAAGACAAACAAGAGATAACGCTGGGGCAAACTAAGAAGGGTAAAAATAAAAACGACTGGTCTTCCTGGTCGGAGAGAGTACCAGGTTAACCAGTCGATTTTTTTACGAAACGGCGTGAACCGTTACGCCAGAACCATGCTCGGTGCTTTGAAAGCCAGCGGCAGCTCAGCTTCGTCTTCGAAGGTCACATATTCCCAGGCTTCCTGTTTTGCCAGGACGGCCTGCAACAGTTTGTTGTTCAGCGCATGACCGGATTTGAACGCGGTAAATGCACCAATGATGTTGTGACCACACATGAACAGGTCGCCAATAGCATCCAGCATTTTGTGACGAACGAATTCATCTTCGAAACGCAGGCCGTCTTCGTTCAGTACGCGATAATCGTCAACAACGATGGCACAATCGAAGCTGCCGCCCAGGCACAGGCCGCGGGACTGCAGATATTCGATATCACGCATGAAGCCAAACGTACGGGCTCGGCTGATCTGGCGCATAAACGCATCGGCAGAGAAGTTCATCGCATAGCGTTGGGTGCTGGAGTCAATCGCCGGATGGTTAAAGTCGATGGTAAAGTCCAACGAGAAACCATTGTACGGTTTGAATTCAGCCCATTTGTCGCCATCTTCGACGCGAACGGTCTCTTTGATGCGAACAAATTTCTTCGCGCAGTTCAGTTCTTCGATGCCAGCATCCAGCAACAGATAGACGAACGGTGCAGCACTGCCATCCATAATCGGGATTTCTGGCGCATCGACTTCAACAATAATGTTGTCGATACCCAGTCCCGCCAGGGCGGCGTTCAGGTGCTCAACGGTAGAAATCCGCACGTCATGCTCGTTCACCAGACAAGTACAGAGCATAGTATCACGCACAGATTTGGCATCGGCCGGAAAATCTACCGGTGGATTCAAGTCGGTGCGACGATAGATGACCCCGGTATTGGCCGGCGCAGGGCGTAACGTCAGCGTGACTTTCTTGCCGGTATGTAAACCGACACCCGTCGCCTGAACGATACGTTTAAGTGTCCTTTGTTTGATCATCGTATAATCTCGCCAAATTAACTATCCAACCGAGAGTGTATATCACTAACGGTGGGCCAGTTTAGCACAAAGAGCGCAAATCCCCAAATTCCAGCCAATTCTTAGTCAGCTTGCTTACGCAGGAACGCCGGGATATCCAGATAATCTGGCTCTTTCGCCGTTTGCGGCGTTGGGTCGTTCACCACTTTCGCGGCCGGTTTCTGCTCCTGAGTCAGAGGAGACATACCGTGCTGCTGGTAACGATCCATTACCGGTTGCTGAGTCTGCTTGTTAGTCACTAAGGTGATCTCAGGACGTTTGTCCATGCCGATACCGGTCGCAACAACGGTAACACGCAGCTCGTCGTTCATTTCAGGGTCAAGAGAAGTACCGATTACCACGGTAGCGTTGTCAGAGGCGAACGCACGGATAGTGTTACCCACGGTTTCGAACTCATCCAGACGCAGGTCAAAGCCAGCGGTAATGTTGACCAGCACGCCGCGCGCACCAGACAGATCGATATCTTCCAGCAGTGGAGAAGAGATGGCCATTTCAGCCGCTTCTTCTGCACGATCTTCACCGCTCGCCACGCCAGAGCCCATCATCGCGTAGCCCATTTCGGACATCACGGTGCGAACGTCTGCAAAGTCAACGTTCATCAGGCCAGGACGGGTAATCAGTTCAGCGATACCCTGAACCGCGCCTTTCAGCACGTCGTTTGCTGCGCCGAAGGCGTCCAGCAGGGAGATACCACGCCCCAGAACCTTCAACAGCTTGTCGTTAGGGATGGTGATCAGCGAGTCCACATGCTTGGACAGTTCGGTGATACCCTGCTCCGCGAATGCCATACGCTTCTTGCCTTCAAAGTTGAAAGGCTTGGTCACGACAGCAACGGTCAGGATACCTAAATCTTTAGCTACTTCAGCTACAACAGGTGCTGCGCCGGTACCCGTACCGCCACCCATACCTGCTGCGATGAAGACCATGTCCGCACCTTCCAGTGCAGCGCGCAGCGCTTCACGATCTTCTTCAGCCGCATTGCGACCAACTTCCGGGTTAGCCCCTGCTCCCAGCCCTTTGGTGATACCACCGCCGATCTGGATAGTCTGGCCTACAGCCGTCTTACGCAGTGCCTGCGCATCGGTGTTAACTGCGAAGAATTCAACACCTTCAATGCGTTCACGCACCATATGCTCTACGGCGTTACCGCCGCCGCCACCGACGCCGATGACTTTAATCACCGCGTCGTTGGTCAGTTCCATAGGTTCAAACATAATTTCTCTCTCCGTTGTGCCTGTCGCCCGAGACCGCTAATTCTCTCCGGTCTCTTAAAAAAATTAAAACTCTTTTCGCAACCAGTTGTTCAGTCGTTTGACCCACGACCCCACTGAGACGCGTTTTTCCACTTCTGCTTCACCACTGAGATGAGATTCCTTCCCGTAGTGAAGCAGGCCCACAGCCGTTGAATAATACGGCTCCTGCGCATAATCCGTTAAACCGGTGATATTCAGCGGCGCACCAATACGCACCTGCGTATGGAACACGCGCTGAGCACAGGCCGCAAGACCTTCAATTTGCGCTGCACCGCCGGTTAATACAATCCCCGCCGCAAGATGATGCTTAACACCCTGCTGACGAAGCTGTTCCTGTAACTGTAAAATCTCTTCGTTGACCAGGTTGAGCAGCTCGGTATAGCGCGGCTCAATCACCTCTGCCAACGTCTGGCGCTGCAGGCTACGCGGTGGACGACCACCGACGCTCGGCACTTCAACGCTCTCATCTTTGCCAACGATAGACCCCAGCGCACAGCCGTGGCGCACTTTAATCGCTTCTGCATCGCTCGGCGGCGTACCAAAAGCGTAAGCAATATCGCTGGTCACAACGTTGCCGGCATAAGGGATCACTTTAGTGTGGCGCAACGCACCGCCGGTATAGACGGCGATATCCATTGTACCACCACCAATATCGACCACACAGACACCCAGTTCACGTTCATCTTCTGTCAGCACGGAATAACTTGCCGCCAGACCCGCGAAAATAAGTTGGTCAACTTTCAGGCCACAACGTTCAACGGCTTTTACAATGTTCTTCGCCATATCGTTGTGACATGTGATCAGGTGCACTTTTGCCTGCATACGTACGCCAGAAAGACCGACCGGGTTCTTGATCCCTTCCTGGTAGTCAATCGCATATTCCTGCGGGATCACGTGCAATACGCGATGCTCATCGCGGACACGCACGGATTTCGCCGTGTGCACTACGTTTTCAACGTCTTCCTGCGTCACTTCTTCTTCGGAAATCGGCACCATACCAATTTCGTTCTGGCAGCTAATGTGCTTACCAGAAAGGGCCAGATAGACAGAAGAAATCTGGCAATCTGCCATCAGTTCAGCCTGATCGATGGCGCGCTGAACGCATTTCACCACCGATTCAAGATCGTTTACCCCACCTTTATCCATACCACGGGAAGGGCAACTGCCTACGCCAATGATATTGACCATACCGTCGGGCAGAACTTCCCCTACTAAAGCGGCAACCTTCGCGGTGCCAATCTCCAGTCCAACTACCAGTTTTCTGTCCGTCGCCTTGATCATTGTTGTTCTGCCTGTACCTGTGCCTGATTCTGTTGCTGATTAGGTTCCTCGACCGGAGCCGGTACCCAACCGACTGCTGCGCCTGAGTCATAGCGCAAATCAACGTAGCTTATCCGTTTGCCGTCAGTCTGTGCCTGCTGCTGTAAAACCGGGTAAAGTTCGACAAAACGCGCCAGACGCTTCATGGTGTCCCCGCGTCCCAGGTTGAGCTTAATGCCGTTCGTTAACGTCAGCTGCCAGGAACGGCGCGCCGTCATGGCAGCATCTTTTAACGTAAACCTGTCCTTCGCCAGCACCTGACCCATTTCGCGAAAACCCTGTAACACTTCGTTTTCGCTGCCTTCAGGGCCATACAACATCGGTAAATTTTGCTTGTTGACACGATCGGCCGGGACGCTGAAGGAATTTCCGTCTGCGTCAACCATGTGCTGATCATTCCAACGCGCAATGGGCACAAATTCAACCAGATGAATCTTCAATTCATCAGGCCATTGCTTTCTTACGCTCGCCTGTTTTATCCATGGCAGACGTTCAATCTGACTCTGGATAATATTGACGTCCTGAGTCATGAAAGTGCCAGGCGAGCCCAGCGCCAGTATTGACTGGCGAATATCGTCGTTACGCGTATAGTGACGCTCACCGGTGACCACCAGCTTAGAGAGCGGCAACCGCTGCGCATCTTCCATCCAGCCCAGGACCATCCAGCCGCTGATAAACACGGTGCACAGCACCCCGAGCAGGAAAATGATGCCTGCAAGACGCGTTCCATTACTGCGGCGTGAAGAGGTGTATTCGTCCTCGTCATCGCGGTTGCGCGTGTTCAATGCAGCCTGAGACATATCAGCCCGCCTGGTCCAGAATGCGTACGACTAACTGCGAGAAACTCATCCCCGCCTGACGCGCGGCCATCGGCACAAGGCTGTGGCTCGTCATACCCGGAGAGGTGTTGGCTTCCAGCAGATAAAATTGTCCATCTTTGTCTTGCATCACATCGATGCGTCCCCAGCCCTGGCAACCCAGAACATGCCAGGCTTTAAGCACCAGGGACTGTAAATCGGCTTCACGCTCAGCTTCAAGACCACTTGGGCAGAAATATTGCGTCTCATCAGAGAGATACTTCGCCTCATAATCATAGAAGACTCCGGCGGGTTGGATACGGATTGACGGTAAAATTTCTTCGCCAAGCATCGCGACGGTAAATTCCGGCCCGCTAAGCCATTTTTCAATCAGAACTTCTTCATCATGTTGAAATGCCAGTGCTAAAGCGGACGAAAGATCTTCAGCTTTGTCGACTTTGGACATTCCCACGCTGGAGCCTTCCCGGCTGGGCTTTACAATAACCGGTAAGCCCAGTTCAGCAATGCGTGCATTAACGCTATCCGAAAGGCCCAATTCAAATTCGCGACGCGTCAGCGCTACCCATGGCGCAACAGGTAATCCCGCGCCCTGCCACAGCAGCTTGCTGCGCAGTTTGTCCATTGAGATAGCGGAAGCCATCACGCCGCTGCCGGTGTACGGCAGGCCGATCAGATCAAGAAGCCCCTGCAGGGTTCCGTCTTCACCACCACGACCATGCAAAGCGATAAAGACTTTATCGAAGCCCATGGCTTTTAATTGCGTCACGTCGACCTCTTTTGGGTCGACCAGGTGCGCGTTGACGCCCCCCTCCCGCAGGCCCGCCAGCACAGCCGCGCCGGAATTCAGGGAAACCTCGCGTTCAGCAGAGGTGCCGCCAGACAGGACAGCAATCTTATCAGCCATGATGCTCATCCTCCTGGGTTTGCGGCTTCAGTTTGATTTCAGCTAAGGTACGGGCGATTTTGCCGATATTTCCCGCGCCCTGAATCAGAATCAAATCGTTACCCGTCAGGACCGGTGCCAGAATTTCCGCCACCTGCGCAGGGTCAGAAACCAGAATAGGGTCAACCTTACCGCGTCCACGGATTGTACGGCACAGGGAGCGGCTGTCAGCCCCTGGAATCGGCGTCTCGCCTGCGGCGTATACGTCCAGCATTAACAGGGTGTCTACCTGTGACAGGACGCTGGCGAAATCGTCATACAGATCGCGCGTACGCGTGAAGCGGTGCGGCTGGAAGATCATCACCAGATTTTTGTCAGGCCAGCCCGCGCGTGCGGCTTTAATGGTGGCGTCCACTTCGGTCGGATGGTGGCCGTAGTCGTCCACCAGCATCGCTGAGCCGGCTTTACCGTTCACGGCATCCAGCGGGAATTCACCGAGGAAGTCGAAACGGCGACCGGTGCCCTGGAAGCTTTCCAGCGCGCGCAGAATTGCATCATCATCAATGCCTTCTTCCGTCGCGACGGCCACTGCCGCTGCGGCATTGAGGGCATTATGGCGCCCTGGTGCATTCAGCGTGACGTGCAGCAGTTCTTTGTCCTGACGCGCCAGCGTGAAGTGTCCCTGCGCACCAATCTGTTTGTACTCCTCCACGCGAACGTCAGCGTCTTCGCTGAAGCCGTAGGTGGTGATTTGACGACCCACGCGCGGCAGCAGCTCGCGGATCACCGGATCGTCTACACACATCACCGCACGCCCATAGAACGGCAGGTTATGCAGGAAGTTGATGAAAGTCTGCTTTAAGTTCTCGAAGTCACCCTGGTAGGTATCCATATGGTCAGCTTCGATGTTGGTGACAATCGCCACCATCGGCTGCAGGTGCAGGAACGACGCGTCGCTCTCATCCGCTTCGGCAATCAGATAACGGCTGTGGCCCAGACGCGCATGTACGCCTGCGGCTTTGACCAGACCGCCGTTGACGAACGTCGGATCGAGCCCCGCTTCCGCATAAATACTGGAGACCATCGCCGTGGTCGTGGTTTTACCGTGTGTCCCGGCAATGGCGATGCCGTGACGGAAACGCATCAGTTCCGCCAGCATTTCTGCACGGCGGATCACCGGAATGCGCGCTTCGTGCGCAGCAACGATTTCAGGGTTGTCAGAGGAGATGGCGCTTGAGACCACCACCACGCTCGCATCGCGCACATTTTCCGGACGATGGTTGAAATAGATAGTCGCCCCAAGCGACGCCAGCTGCTGCGTAACAGGGTTTGGCGCCAGGTCAGACCCGCTGATCTGATAGCCTTCGTTAGCTAACACTTCGGCAATACCGCCCATGCCAGCACCACCGATGCCAACAAAGTGAATGTGCCGGACGCGACGCATCTCGGGCACGATTGAACGCAGTTTTGCCAGTTGTTGTGTATTCATTCTCTAAACGCCATCGACTACTTAAAATTCGTGCAGCGCAACACGCGCTGCGAGGGTTAAGCCTGGGCTGCCAGGCTCACTTCTTTTGCCACCCGTTCCGTCGCATCAGGGATAGCGGCCGCGCGCGCGCGTTGTGCCATCTCCAGCAGTGCGTCTCTGTTCCAGCCCGCCAGGGTGGTGGCGACCGCGTCGGCGGTAAATTGTGGCTGCTCAAAAATTTTCGCGGCACCGGCTTTCTCAAGCGGCAGCGCATTCCAGTACTGCTGTCTGTCTTTGTGCTGGAACGGCACAAACAGGGCCGGCAGACCCGCGGCGGCGATCTCACTCACCGTCAGCGCGCCTGAGCGACAGACCACGACATCGGCCCAGGCATACGCTGCCGCCATGTCGTCGATAAACTCAGTGACTTTATGCTGCGGCTGACCTTCGTCTGCATAAGCTTGCTCAACGGTCTGCTGAGCGCCTTTCCCGCTCTGGTGCCAGATGGTCACGGTATCGCCCAGCTTTGCGGCAACCTGCGGCATCGTCTGGTTTAAAATGCGTGCGCCCTGAGAGCCCCCGACGACCAGTACACGAACCGGCCCTTCACGGCCCGTCAGGCGAGCATCCGGCAGCGGCAGCGCCAGCACGTCGACACGCACCGGATTACCCACCACGTCCGCTTTCGGGAACGCGCCGGGAAACGCCTGCATCACTTTAGTGGCGATCTTCGCCAGCCACTTGTTAGTCAGACCGGCAATACCGTTCTGCTCATGCAGCACGACGGGAATGCCTAACGACCATGCCGCCAGCCCGCCAGGACCCGAGACATAGCCCCCCATGCCCAGCACCACATCGGGCTTAAAGCGCTTCATAATGGTGCGCGCCTGACGCCAGGCGTTAAAAATACGCACCGGTGCCAGCAGCATTGCCTTGAGGCCTTTGCCCCG
Organism: Enterobacter sp. PI-10; assembly: GCF_027947695.1. NCBI lineage: Bacteria > Pseudomonadati > Pseudomonadota > Gammaproteobacteria > Enterobacterales > Enterobacteriaceae > Enterobacter > Enterobacter sp. PI-10. The sequence continues at coordinate 115,069 of NZ_JAJNOG010000004.1, forward strand.
AAGGCCGGAAATACGAATAAAGTCGATCTCGATACCGTGCTTCGGTACCAGGTCGGCCTCCATGCGGTCTGCGGTTCCCAGCCAGCGTACCTGCCAGCCCTGATCCATTAAATGGTGCGCAACCGCAAGCCCCGGGAACACGTGTCCGCCGGTACCGCCAGCCATCACCATTAACCGCTTCGGTTGATTCATCGTGAACCTCGTGTAAACGCCTGGGCTTTTTCCAGACGCGTTTCATAATCTATGCGCAACAACAGCATGATGGCCGTCGACATAATCAACAGACTGGAACCACCATAACTGATCAACGGCAACGTCAGACCTTTGGTCGGCAGCATACCCGCTGCGGCCCCGACGTTAACCAATGCCTGGAAGCTAAACCAGATACCAATTGAGCAGGCCAGGAAGCCTGAGAAGCGGTGATCGATCTCCAGCGCTTTCCGGCCGATGGACATGGCGCGGAAAGCGACGAAGAATACCATTAATAGCGCTAATACCACACCGATATAACCCAGTTCTTCCGCAATAATGGAGAAGATGAAGTCAGTATGCGCTTCCGGTAAATACTCGAGTTTCTGTACCGAGTTCCCCAGCCCCTGTCCCCAAACTTCACCGCGACCAAAGGCCATCAGCGACTGCGTCAGCTGATAACCGCTGCCGAACGGATCTTCCCAGGGGTTCCAGAACGAGGTCACACGGCGAATACGGTAAGGCTCGGCGAGGATCAGCAGCACAACCGCCGAAATCCCCATCCCGATAATAGCGATGAACTGCCACAGCTTCGCGCCCGCCAGGAACAGCATGGCCAGGGTGGTAACGAACAGCACGACAACGGTACCGAGGTCAGGCTGCGCCAGCAGTAATACCGCCAGCACCAGAATCACGCCCATCGGTTTTAAGAAGCCGCGCAGGTTGTTACGCACCTCATCTACCTTACGCACCAGGTAGTTAGCCAGGTAGCAGAACAGGGAGAGCTTGGTAAATTCCGCAGGCTGAATACGCAGCGGACCGAAGGCGATCCAGCGGGATGCCCCGTTAACGGAGCTGCCCACCACCAGTACGATCAGCAGCATAATAATCGACGCGATCAGCATCGCCGTGCTGTGCCGCTGCCAGAACTCCATCGGCAGACGCAAGGTCACCAGCGCCAGACAGAACGCCAGGATGATGTAAAGACCATCACGTTTGGCAAACAGGAAAGGATCGTTCGCCAGACGCTGCCCGACGGGCATTGATGCCGACGTCACCATAATAAAGCCTACCGCCGCCAGCCCCATCGTGAGCCAGAATAGCGTGCGGTCGTACATGATCAGGCTGTCGTTATCTTTTTGACGAGAGCCCATCACCCAGCCTTTGAGCGCCGCAAACAGCCATGCCAGGATCCCAAATCCTGGCAGGCGCGGCATTTTCAGGCGAGGGAGAGATAAACGCATCAGCCTAACTCCTTCGCCAGGCGGGTAAAGACATCACCACGCTGTTCGAAATTCTTGAATTGATCGAGGCTGGCACAGGCCGGAGAGAGCAGCACCATATCGCCTGGCTTCACGCGAGGGGCAATCAGCCGCATCGCCTGTTCCATAGTTTCGGTTTGCTCGGCAACCTCAGGACGCAGTTCAGCCAGCTCGCTGCCGTCACGGCCGAAGCAGTACAGGCGGATGTTATCGCCGAAGAGATACGGCTTCAGGGACGAGAAATCAGCAGACTTACCGTCGCCGCCCAGCAGCAGATGCAGGGTGCCGTCAACGTGCAGGCCGTTCAGCGCGGCCTCCGTGCTGCCCACGTTGGTGGCTTTGGAGTCGTTGATCCAGCGCACGCCGTTGTGCTCCAGCGCCAGCTGGAAACGGTGCGCCAGACCTGAAAACGTGGTTAACGCCTGCAGACTGGAGGAGCGCGGCAGCCCTACCGCATCCGCCAGCGCCAGCGCCGCCAGGGCATTGGTGTAGTTGTGCTGACCTGTGAGCTTCATCTCTTTCACGTTCAGCACTTTCTCACCCTTCACGCGCAGCCAGGTTTCACCCAGTTGGCGGTTCAGATGATAATCCCCCATCGTGATACCGAAGCTGATACAGCGATCGTCTGCGCCACGCACCGGCATGGTCAGCGCGTCATCGGCATTAACAACGCAGACTTTGGCATTTTCATAAACGCGGAGCTTAGCGGCACGGTACTGCTGCAGGCCAAATGGATACCTGTCCATATGATCTTCAGTCACGTTGAGGATCGTCGCAGCCGCAGCATGCAGGCTGGAAGTCGTTTCCAGCTGGAAGCTGGAGAGTTCCAGCACGAACAGCTCACAGCCTTTGTCCAGCAGCATCAGAGCAGGTAAACCAATGTTACCGCCAACGCCGACGTTCATGCCTGCCGCTTTCGCCATTTCACCCACCAGAGTGGTGACGGTGCTTTTACCGTTAGAACCGGTAATCGCGATAACGGGCGCCTGCACTTCACGGCAGAACAGCTCGATATCGCCGACAATTTCCACACCCGCATCCGCGGCAGCGCTCAGCGAAGGATGCGCCAGCGCCATACCTGGGCTTGCGACAATCAGATCGGCTGCCAGCAGCCAGTCATCATTCAGACCACCAAGGTGGCGTTCAACCTGTTCCGGCAGTTTGTCCAGACCCGGCGGAGAGACACGCGTATCCATCACGCGTGGCGTCACGCCGCGTGCGAGGAAAAAGTCCACGCAGGAGAGCCCCGTAAGGCCCAACCCGATGATAACGACTTTTTTGCCCTGGTAATCTGCCATGATTAACGTACCTTCAGCGTTGCCAGGCCAATCAGCACCAGCATCAGCGAAATAATCCAGAAGCGCACAATAACGCGCGGCTCCGGCCAGCCTTTCAGTTCATAGTGGTGGTGAATCGGCGCCATGCGGAAGATGCGCTGACCGCGCAGCTTGAAGGAACCGACCTGCAAAATCACCGACAGGGTTTCAACCACAAACACGCCGCCCATGATCACCAGCAGGAACTCCTGACGCAGCAGTACGGCGATAATGCCGAGCGCACCGCCCAAAGCCAGAGAACCGACGTCACCCATAAAGACCTGAGCCGGATAGGTGTTGAACCACAGGAAGCCCAGCCCCGCGCCGACAATCGCGGTACAAACGATCACCAGCTCACCCGCATGGCGCAGATAAGGGATGTGCAGATAGTTCGCGAAATTCATGTTACCGGTCGCCCACGCCACAAGCGCAAAACCGGCGGCCACAAAGACGGTTGGCATAATGGCCAGGCCATCCAGACCGTCGGTCAGGTTAACGGCGTTGCCGGTGCCGACAATCACAAAGTAGGCCAGCAGAATGTAGAACAGCCCCAACTGCGGCATAACGTCTTTGAAGAACGGCACAACCAGCTCGGTGGCAGGTGTGTCTTTGCCTGCCAGATACAGCGCGAAGGCTACGCCAAGCGCGATCACCGACATCCAGAAATATTTCCAGCGCGCGATCAGGCCCTTAGTATCTTTACGAACGACTTTGCGGTAATCATCAACAAAACCGATGATCCCATAACCCACCAGTACCGTCAGAACGCACCAGACGTACGGGTTGGAGGGATACGCCCACAGCAGCACGGAAACGACGATGGCGGTCAGGATCATGATCCCGCCCATGGTCGGGGTACCGCGTTTGCTGAAGTGCGATTCCGGACCGTCGTTACGCACAACCTGGCCGAAAGAGAGTTTTTGCAGACGGGCAATCATGCGCGGGCCCATCCACAACGAGATGAACAGCGCAGTCAGCAGGCTGACGATGGCGCGAAACGTCAGATACGAAAAGACGTTAAAGCCTGAATAATATTTGACCAAATGTTCGGCCAGCCAAACTAACATGTCCCGTTCTCCTGTAATGCGTGCACAACCTGTTCCATGGCGGCACTACGTGAACCTTTAACTAATACAGTCACAATTTGTTTTTCTGTAATCAATGCCTTAAGGCGCTCGATCAATGCCGTTTTATCGGCAAAATGCTCGCCAACGCCGCTGGCCTGGCTAATCGCCTGGCTCAGTTTTCCTGCGCTCAGTACACAGTCCAGCCCCGCAGCTTTCGCCGCTTCGCCAACCTGGGTATGACAGGCTTCGCTTTCGACGCCCAGCTCTGCCATGTCGCCAACCACCATGATGCGGTAGCCCGGCATTTCAGATAACACCTGCACCGCCGCCGTCATTGAACCAACGTTCGCGTTGTAGGAGTCATCCAGCAGCAGTTTGTTTTCCGAAAGCTGAATCGGGAACAGACGACCCGGCACGGCTTTCAGGTTCGCCAGCCCGGCTTTGATCGCCTCATGTGTAGCGCCCACCGCCGTTGACAGCGCCGCCGCCGCAAGGGCATTGGCGATGTTATGGCGACCCGGCAGCGGCAGCAGAACCTCCACGCCCCCCGTTGGGGTCGTGAGGGTGAACTCGGTGCCGTGGGACGTCACATGGATATTGGTCGCCGTAAAATCACTGTTGGCCGCATTTGGCGAGAAGCGCCAGGTTTTACGCGAGCCAATAATGCTCTGCCAGTTCAGCCAGTCGTTGTTATCGGCGTTCAGAATAGCGATACCGTTATCCGGCAGGCCGGTATAAATCTCACCTTTCGCTTTCGCCACGCCTTCCAGCGAGCCAAAACCTTCCAGGTGCGCAGCCGCGAGGTTATTCACCAGCGCAGCTTCCGGGCGAGTCAGGCTCACGGTCCAGGCGATTTCGCCCTGGTGGTTTGCTCCTAACTCGATCACCGCATAGTCATGTTCTTTGGTCAGGCGAAGCAATGTCATCGGCACGCCGATATCATTATTGAGGTTGCCCGCGGTATAAAGCGTATTACCGCACTGGCCGAGGATCGCCGCCGTCATCTCTTTCACTGACGTTTTACCGGATGACCCGGTCAGCGCGACGACGCGAGCAGGCACCTGCTGACGCACCCAGGCGGCCAGCTCACCGAACGCGAGGCGCGTATCTTTCACCACAATTTGCGGCAGATCGATATCGAGCTTGCGGCTGACCAGCAGCGCACCGGCGCCGTTCTCTTTGGCCTGTTCAGCAAAATCATGCGCGTCAAAACGTTCGCCTTTCAGCGCCACAAACAGACACCCCGCGGTGATTTTGCGGGTGTCCGTCGTCACGGCATCAATGGTCAGGTCTTGCCCGTGCAGGTCGCCCTTCAGGATTGCAGCGGCCTGACGTAACGTGATGCTAATCATGCCACGACTCCCAGCAGACGAGCTGCCGTTACGCGGTCCGAGTAGTCCAGACGGCGATTGCCAACGATCTGATAATCTTCATGCCCTTTGCCCGCTAACAGGACAACATCATTCTCCTGCGCCTGCATAATGGTATTGGTCACGGCTTCCGCACGGCCTTCCACCACGCGAGCACGGCCCGCGTCCAGCATGCCCGCCAGAATGTCATTGATGATGGCGCGCGGCTCTTCCGTACGCGGGTTGTCATCGGTTACTACCGGAATATCTGCGAACTGCTCGGCAATAGCCCCCATCAGCGGGCGTTTGCCTTTATCACGATCGCCACCGCAGCCAAACACGCACCAGAGCTTCCCGGCGCAGTGCAGGCGCGCCGCTTCGAGCGCTTTTTCCAGCGCATCCGGCGTGTGGGCATAATCAACCACAACGGTCGGTTTGCCCGGCGCGCTGAACACTTCCATACGGCCGCAAACCGGCTGCAGACGCGCTGAGGTTTTCAGCAGTTCAGCCATCGGATAACCCAGTGCCAGCAGCGTCGCCAGCGCCAGCAGCAGATTGCTGACGTTGAACGCGCCCATCAGGCGGCTTTCAATTTCGCCTTCACCCCAGGAAGAGGCAAAGCGGATTGTCGCCCCGCTGTCGTGGTAATTCACCTCAACCGCCTTCAGCCAGCGGCCGTGGCAGTTCGGATTGATATGGTCTTCCATCGACACCGCAACCGCATCCGGCAGCTTCGCCAGCCAGCGGCGGCCCACTTCGTCGTCGGCGTTGATGATGGCTTGTCCGTAATGGTGAGTGGAGAACAGCAGCCATTTCGCGGCTTCGTAATGCTCCATATCACCATGATAATCAAGATGATCGCGACTCAGGTTAGTAAACACTGAAGCGGCAAATTTCAGCGCCGCAACCCGATGCTGTACCAGACCGTGCGAAGAGACCTCCATCGCAGCAAAGGTTGCCCCCTGCCCAGCCAGACCTGCAAGCACATGCTGTACGTCTACCGCCGAGCCGGTGGTGTTTTCCGTCGGGCTCACTTTGCCCAGCAGGCCGTTACCTACGGTACCCATCACTGCACCGGTTTCACCCAACAGCTGGGCCCACTGCGCCATCAGCTGCGTGGTGGTGGTTTTACCGTTCGTGCCCGTCACGCCGACCAGACGCAGCTGGTCGGAAGGTTCGTGATAAAAACGTCCCGCCAGCGCGGAGAGACGCTCGTTTAACTGGCTGAGATAGATAACCGGCACCCCGTGCATTTCACGGATCTCACCGTCGGTTGCCTCATCTTTGGCCTCAGCAATAATGGCAGCCACACCTTGCGCAATCGCCTGCGGGATATAACGACGCCCGTCCGCCTGATGACCGACCACCGCCACAAAAAGATCGCCAGAAGCAGCCACGCGGCTGTCCAGTACCATCTCTCGCAGTGCTCGCTCCGGTGCATTTGGCACCCACGGAGCGAGAAGGTCGCGCAAATTACGATCTGCCACCTGTACCCTCGCCTTGATTAATTACAAATTCACTTTTTTCGCCCGTCGCCAGCGCATCCGGTTCAATGTTCATGGTGCGTAACACGCCGCCCATGATAGCCCCGAATACAGGCGCGGAGACGGCGCCGCCGTAGTATTTACCCGCCTGTGGATCGTTTATTACGACCACCAGCGCAAAACGCGGATTGCTTGCAGGCGCAACGCCTGCGGTATAGGCAATATATTTGTTGATGTAGCGGCCGTCTGGCCCCACCTTTTTCGCAGTACCGGTCTTGATGGCAATGCGATAACCTTTGATCGCCGCCTTCACGCCGCCGCCGCCAGGCAGCGCCACGCTTTCCATCATGTGCACCACGGTACGAACGACAGATTCCGAGAAGATACGCTCGCCCGGAACCGGTGGATCAACTTTAGTAATCGACAGCGGACGATAGACGCCATAGCTGCCAATCGTTGCATAGACTCGCGCTAGCTGTAACGGAGTTACCATTAGCCCGTAGCCGAAAGAGAAGGTGGCCCTCTCTATGTCAGACCACCGTTGTTTTTGAGGATATAAGCCACTGCGTTCTCCGACCAACCCCAAATTGGTCGCCTTTCCAAGTCCAAAACGTGAGTAAGTCTCTACTAACGCTGAGGACGGCATCGCTAACGCCAGCTTTGAAACGCCGACGTTACTCGACTTCTGTAATACCCCGGTCAGGGTCAATTCGCTGTAGCGCGCCACGTCTTTGATTTCGTGACCGTTAATTCGGTATGGAATGGTATTCAGTACGGTATTTTCGTTGACGATACCGCGCTGAAGTGCAGTCATGACCACCATCGGCTTAACCGTCGAACCCGGTTCGAACACGTCGGTGATGGTACGGTTACGCATAACATCCTTCTGCGTGCCGGTAAGATTATTAGGGTTGTAGGACGGGCTATTGGCCATCGCCAGCACTTCACCCGTGCTGACATCAACTAACACAGCACTGCCCGATTCCGCTTTGTTGAAGGCCACGGCATTGTTCAGCTCGCGGTAAACCAGCGCCTGTAATCGCTCATCGATACTCAGCGCAAGGTTGTGTGCGGCCTGGCTGTCCGTTGAGGAAATATCCTCGATCACGCGACCATAGCGGTCTTTACGCACAATGCGCTCGCCGGGCTGGCCGGTAAGCCATTTATCAAAGCTTTTTTCAACGCCTTCAATCCCCTGGCTATCAACGTTAGTAAAGCCAATGAGGTGAGCAGTCACTTCGCCGGATGGATAGTAACGACGGGATTCTTCACGCAGATGGATCCCCGGCAGCTTCAATTTTTTGATGTAGTCCGCCATGTCAGGGTTCACCTGACGTGCCAGATAGATAAAGCGCCCTCTCGGGTTCGTATTCACGCGTGAAGCTAACTGGTCCAACGGCATCTTCAGCGCATCCGCAAGGGCCTTCCAGCGGTTATCAAGTGTGATACCGCCAGCATCATGCAGTTCTTTAGGATCGGCCCAAATCGCCTTCACCGGCACGCTCACCGCTAGCGGACGCCCAGAGCGATCGGTAATCATCCCACGGGATGTCGACACTTCCTGAACGCGCAGGGAACGCATGTCACCCTGGCGTACAAGCATGTCAGGAGCGATGATTTGTAGCCAGGCCACGCGTCCAAGCAGAAAACCCAGAGCGAGTAAAATGCAGCCGCATAGCAACGCAAAACGCCAACTGATAAAGTTGGCCTGTTCTTCCTGACGTTTTGGTTTTAGCGTTTTTGCCGCTGCTTTCATGCGTCGCGTTTTCCCTTATTTTTGTACTACGATATTTTCCTGCGAAGGATCAACATGCTGCAGTTGCAGCTTTTCCGTTGCGATCCGTTCAACCCGGCTGTGATCGCCGAGCGCGTTTTCTTCAAGGATCAGATTTCGCCATTCAATATCCAGCGCATCGCGTTCCAGTACCATCTGCTCGCGTTGCGCAGTCAATAAACGTGTATGGTGGGCGGTGGTCACCACCGTAACAGCCGTGATAATGATGCAAATGAACAGACAGAGTGGCAGTTTCCCAAACCGCAAAAGATCGTCGCCGATCACGCCAGGCAAGGCATGGCGCTCGTTGCTTCCTAACGAATCCTTAACTTTGCTTAGGGTCTCTGTCACTCTGCCGATCATGCGTTCGTCCTCTCTGCAACACGCAGCACTGAACTACGGGCGCGTGGATTCTCTGCCACTTCTTCTTCGCCCGGCATCAACTTGCCTAATGCTCGCAACTGACGGCCACCCAGCTTCCTGAGTTGTTCTTCCGTCATCGGCAGCCCCGCTGGTACCTGTGGACCGCGGCTTTGTTCACGCATAAAGCGTTTCACAATACGGTCTTCCAGCGAATGGAAGCTGATGATGGATAACCGCCCCCCCGGGGCCAGCACGTCGAGCGAGCTTTTTAGCGCCAGCTCTATTTCCTCCAGTTCACTGTTTACCCAGATGCGAACCGCCTGGAAGGTACGGGTCGCGGGATGTTTGTGCTTATCCTTCACCGGTGTCGCCGCCGCGATCACTTCGGCCAACTCTTTGGTGCGGGTCATTGGTTCAATGCGATTACGCTCAACGATGGCGCGCGCGATTCGTTTGCCAAAGCGCTCTTCGCCAAACGTTTTGATGACCCATGCAATATCGGCTTCGTCAGCGGTCTGTAACCACTCAGCGGCAGACTGACCGCGCGTCGGATCCATCCGCATATCCAGCGGACCATCACGCATAAAGGAGAAACCACGTTCGGCATCATCAAGTTGGGGTGAAGAGACGCCAAGATCGAGGAGAATCCCGTCGATCTTGCCCGTCAGGCCGCGCTCAGCAACATAATCTGCGAGCGCAGAGAAAGGTCCATGCACGATGGAAAAGCGTGGGTCATTGATGGTCTGTGCAACCGCAATTGCCTGCGGATCGCGATCGATTGCCAGCAGACGTCCTTCCTCTCCAAGCTGGGAGAGAATCAAACGCGAGTGACCACCGCGACCAAACGTGCCATCAATGTAGATGCCATCCGGACGAATATTCAGACCGTTTACGGCCTCGTCCAGTAACACCGTTTTATGTTTATAATTTTCCATCATATTTATAGAGACAAGTCCTGCAGCCGTTCCGATAATGTCGCGGAATCAGACTGCTCAGCGTCGATATCTTCCTTGACCTGTTGATACCAGGTCGTTTCATCCCACAGTTCAAATTTGTTGAACTGCCCGACCAGCATCACTTCTTTGGTCAGACCGGCATGTTGCCGTAACACAGGGGCAATCAGTAACCGCCCTGCGTTATCCATCTGACATTCACTGGCATGTCCCAATAACAGCCGCTGCACGCGGCGTTCCTGCGGGTTCATGCTCGACAGTCGCGACAGCTTTTGCTCAATAATTTCCCATTCAGGCAAGGGGTAAAGCAGCAGGCAGGGGGAGTTAATGTCAATGGTGCAAACCATTTGACCCGCAGCGTTCTCAATCAGCTGGTCGCGGTATCGGGTTGGTACCGATAAACGCCCTTTGCTGTCGAGATTGACTAACGTTGCTCCACGGAACATGCCAGTCTCACCCCTCCTCACCACTTTAACCCACAAATTCCCACCTAAAGGAGTTTACGGAGCGAGGGAAAAGCTTGTCAAGCCAGGACTCTCCCTGTAAGGACTCGAAAGCCCTCTATTTACAGAGTTAAACAGTCCTGGTTAATAACTGCACAACTGGCGAGGCAAAATTAACGTTATGAATATTTGTAAGAAAAAAACCGAATATGCACACTAGCGTTAAAGCTCACTCAATATCATCGCAGGTAAATATAAAGTGTCAGTTTGCGACGCGGGCAGCATTTTATGACAGATTCTCAGGGGATAACAGCGCCAGATTCACTCTGGCACCGGGTAAGCGCGGCAGTTGCCACGTAAGCAGCTACAGGAGGAGGAAAAACGTCTGAATATTCATCGGCCGAATGGGGTTTGTAACAAAATAATACAAAGATAGCTGTTTAAAATCGTTGAGATGTTCTTTAAAGGACAATTTAAGAGCCAAAATGAATTAAGAAAAATAGGCGATTATCATCTCACAAGAATTATCCTAATTTCTCTCCGGGAATTATCCGCACGATTTATCGCAGCAAAATGGGGCAGACTTCCCCGCCCCGGTCATTTCATTTTTGGCGGCTTAAAATTCCGCGATGATAGAGATTACGTTTGATACGCGTCAGGCCCGGCTTCGGTTTGCGCGGCTCATCCAGGCTTGCCAGCACAATCTCCAGCACGCGTTCAGCCACATCACGGTGACGCTGTGCTACCGCCAGCACCGGACACTGGAGGAAGTCGAGCAGCTCGTTATCCCCAAACGTGGCAATCGCCAGGTCAGAGGGAAGTTTACCTTCACGGCGTAAGGTTACATCCATGACACCCTGCAACAGCGCAAACGACGTGGTGAATAGCGCCTGCGGCATCGGGTGTGTATCCAGCCATTTTTCGAACAGCTGCGCTGCGGCTTCACGCTCGTAACTGTTGGCATAGAGGTAGTGAACCTCGCGCGGATCGTCTTTCCAGGCGGTTCTGAACCCCTGCTCACGCAGGAAGCTAACGGAAAGCTCGGGCAGCGCGCCAAGATACAGCACAGTTTCAGCGGGGAAAGTTCGCAGCTCTGCGGCCAGCATTTCTGCATCGTCCTGATCCGCACCCACGACGCTGGTGAAATGCTCGCGATCGAGCGCACGATCCAGCGCAACGATTGGGAACGGGTCGTTCGCCCAGCGCTGGTAGAACGGATGTTCTGGCGGTAGGGAGGTCGAAACAATAATGGCATCCACCTGGCGCTGGAGAAGATGTTCAATGCAGCGCATCTCGTTGTCGGGCTGATCTTCAGAGCAGGCAATCAGCAGTTGATAACCGCGCTGGCGCGCCTGACGTTCGAGATAGTTGGCGATACGGGTATAGCTGGTGTTTTCCAGGTCAGGGATCACCAGACCAATAGAGCGGGTGCGCCCGGCGCGCAGACCGGCTGCGACAGCATTCGGATGGTAGTTATGCTCACGAACCACCGCCATAACTTTTTCAACGGTCTTGTCGCTGACACGGTACTGCTTTGCTTTACCGTTAATCACATAGCTGGCCGTTGTTCGTGACACGCCGGCTAGCCGGGCGATTTCATCCAGTTTCACAATTGCCCCTTAAAAAAAGAAAAGAGTCCATGGCCCTGTCAAGGTTATGGTTAAATCTTTTAACATCTAAACGCAGAAAAGCCTTCGCGGCAACCGCTTTTATCTGCGTTGTCGGCTGATTACGCAAAAAAAAGCCCGGCTTTGGTGACCGGGCAGAAAGAGGCGAACCTTTTTGACAACTAACGCATGATTTTCTCGCCGCGTGACAGACCCACTACACCCGATCTCGCGACCTCGACAATTTTTGCCACATCCCGCACGGACGTCAGGAAAGCATCCAGCTTGTCACTTGTCCCGACCAGCTGAACCGTATAAAGAGAAGGCGTAACGTCGATAATTTGTCCGCGGAAAATATCCGCATTACGTTTAACTTCTTCGCGCCCGTAGCCGCTGGCCTGGATTTTCACCAGCATGACCTCACGTTCAACATAGGCCCCCTGCCCCAGCTCGCTCACGCGCAGCACATCAACCAGCTTATGCAGCTGTTTTTCAATCTGTTCTAGCACTTTGGCATCGCCGACAGTTTGGATCGTCATGCGTGACAGCGTTGGGTCTTCCGTCGGGGCAACGGTCAGGCTTTCAATGTTATAGCCGCGCTGCGCAAAAAGGCCAATGACGCGCGACAGTGCGCCAGACTCATTTTCCAGTAAAACCGATAATATCCGGCGCATATCAGGTTCTCTCCGTTTTGCTTAACCACATTTCATCCATACCGCCTCCACGAATATGCATCGGATAAACGTGCTCGGTCCCATCAACAATCACATCCATAAAGACGAGTCGGTTGTTTTTAACGTGCTCAAGCGCTTGCGCGAGCTTTGTTTCCAGCTCTGCCGGATCGGTCACCCGCATGCCAACATGGCCGTAAGCTTCAGCAAGGCGAACAAAATCTGGCAGCGATTTCATGTAGGATTGAGAGTGACGGCCAGAGTAGATCATATCCTGCCACTGCTTCACCATACCGAGATACCCGTTATTCAGGTTCAGCACCAGTACCGGCAGTTCATATTGCAGCGCAGTAGAGAGCTCCTGAATGTTCATCTGAATACTGCCGTCCCCCGTTACGCAGACGACGGTTTCATTCGGCAGCGCCAGCTTCACGCCCAACGCGGCAGGCAGACCAAAGCCCATTGTTCCTAAACCACCGGAGTTGATCCAGTGTCGCGGTTTATCAAACGGGTAATACAGGGCGGCAAACATCTGATGCTGCCCCACATCTGAGGTTACGTACGCCTCACCTTTCGTCAGTCGCCACACCGCTTCAATGACCGCCTGCGGCTTAATATTTTCACTTTGTGTGTCATATTTCAGGCACTGACGCGCGCGCCACTGTTCAATCTGCTGCCACCAGTCGCGGATCTCATCCAGCGGCTGGGTTGCACTCTCCTGGGCCAGCAGATCCAGCATTTGCTCCAGAACCTGCCGGGCATCACCGACGATAGGCACATCAGCCGATACCGTTTTTGAAATTGACGTTGGATCGATATCAATGTGCAGCACGGTGGCGTTAGGGCAATACTTCGCCAGGTTGTTGGTGGTGCGATCGTCAAAACGCACGCCGACGGCAAAAATCACATCGGAATGATGCATCGTCATGTTGGCTTCATAGGTACCGTGCATACCCAGCATACCCAGCGCCTGACGATGGGTTGCGGGGAACGCCCCCAGTCCCATCAGCGACGACGCCACAGGAAGGTTGAGATTTTCAACCAACTCGCGAAGCTGGGCTTCACAGGCAGCGTTGATCGCCCCGCCTCCGACATAGACCACCGGTTTTTTGGCTGCCAGAAGCGTTTGCAACGCTCGCTTGATCTGCCCTTTGTGCCCCTGCGTTGTTGGGTTATAAGAGCGCATGCTGACCGCTTCCGGCCAGACATACGGCAGCTTGTTTGCCGGGTTGAGGATATCTTTAGGCAGATCGACCACCACCGGTCCAGGGCGTCCGCTCGCCGCCAGCCAGAAAGCTTTCTTCAGTACGCCGGGAATGTCTTCCGTTTGCTTGACCAGGAAGCTGTGCTTCACTACGGGACGCGAAATCCCGACCATGTCGCACTCCTGAAACGCATCGTAACCGATCAGTGAGGTTGCCACCTGCCCGGAGAGGATCACCAGCGGGATAGAGTCCATATACGCTGTCGCAATGCCGGTAATGGCGTTTGTCGCGCCGGGACCGGACGTGACTAATACCACACCCACTTCACCCGTCGCCCGCGCCAGGCCGTCAGCCATGTGTACCGCCGCCTGCTCGTGACGTACCAGAACATGGTCAATGCCCCCTACCGTGTGCAGCGCATCATAAATATCGAGAACCGCGCCGCCAGGGTAGCCGAACACTTGCTTTACGCCCTGATCGATCAGCGACCGAACGACCATTTCCGCGCCAGACAACATCTCCATGGTTTGCCTCCAGGCATTTTGTTATAGACGGAATGCCGATTTCATTTCCGCACCGTCTTACGATTGGGAGAAACCAATCTTATATTTTGCAGAGTGTTCTTTACCTTAACCGCTCGTTATGAGGCAGGCAATTAGCAAACCTGGAGAGATAAACGGTGCGTAAAGCAGAAAAAGCAGCCGTTAACTGAAGATATGGTTAATTCCTCTGGGAATAGAGGATGGGGTGATAAATCATCACTGAAAAGCGCGACAACGCAGGAAATCATCTATTTTTGCGAGCCAGAGAGCAGCCCAAAAAAAAGAACAACAGAACAAAATATCAATTATCTAAAAAAAACCAGGATAAATCACATAATCCGATGCAATTTATCCTGATGCGTTTACCGACGGCAAATGCCCACCAGCAGCTCTTCCATCCACTGATGTCCTTTATCCCGCCCCGCTGCTTCATGCCAGGAAAGATAACAGGTACGGCTATTTAGTTTGAGTGGCAGAGGTAAAATTTGCAGATTTAGAGAGTCAGAAAACTCTTCTGCCAGCCAGCGCGGCGCAATCGCCACCAGCTGTGTCTGTGAGACCACGTTTAATACGCTGACCATAGCCATGCCCTGATAAGCCACGCTTGCCTGTTTATCCGCAGTGTCATACCACGGCAGGCTAAAGGAAGCATATCTGTCGAGTGCAACAACGGCATGCTGCTCGTTATAAACATCGTTTTCGCGCAGCGGAGAATTCAGGCGTGGGTGTTTTTTACTGGCGACCAGAACCATTTCATCTTTAAACAGCGGCACGCAGGAGAATTCCGGACGACGGAACTCTTCATACCCGAGAACGAACTCGATCTCCTGATAGCGTAACTGATGTTCCGTGTTTTGATTCAGGGATGATTTAAAAACAAGATTGATATTTGGTGCGATCTCTTCAACTTTATTATAAATAATTGACGTTAAATAATTATCTAATGGGCTACAGGCACAAAGATGGAATACGCGCTCGCTGCTTAAGGGTTCAAAGCCCGATCCCGGCAGCTCATTTTGAACCAGTTGCAACGCCTGGCGAATAGATCCGAACAGCTGGAACGCGCGAGCCGTAGGCTGGATACCCCTCCCGTAGCGAACGAATAATTCGTCGTTAAACATGAGCTTAAGCCTGGCAACGGCATTACTCACGGCGGGTTGTGACATCCCCAACGTTTGGGCCGCTCGGGTGATATTCTGTTCCTGCATGACAGCATCAAACACCGTCAGAAGATTCAGATCCACCGTGCGTAACTGCGGTTTAATCCCATCAGTAGCTTGAGGTTGTTTAATATTATTTTCTGGCACTTCTGACTCCACTGTCACGCTACACTCCCTTTGCCATCGTACGGTAATAATCTCGAAAAATATGATTTATCATGCAAATACGATCAGCGAAAGAGAATTATTTAAAATTCGGAATATATAAAGACTCTATATAAATGAAAACTAATGAGCGCAAATGATATGTTTGACTTTAGGATCTGAATGAAACCATAAACTAAACAAATATACAATTACCATCAGGTTAACGATGACTTAAGTATTATTAAACTGTTAATACTATCGATCTACAGTTACTTAACAACCTGTTATCTCTTTTCGTTTTTCAACGTTCTGGAATAGATTCACTGTATTTATAACTTAATGATATCCAAACTCTTTAAGCACAAAGCATTCTCTTCAACACATTTCACTCATTTTAAACAATTATATTTATTTGTTTCTGCAACTCTTTTATTAAGTCCAAAATTAGACAATTAGTCGGGCTACGAAAGCTAAAACCAGCACAATTAGCTAAAGTTAATAACCTGTTGATTCCGTCTCTCGGACCCGTTTTCATCTTCAGGGGTTGACATGAACAGCCGTATCCAGTACCACTAAAAGCATATTGAATTTAACGGAGCACGATTCATGACACGCACCATTCGTTTCACCGGTCTACTACTACTAAACGCATCCACTGTGCGCGGTAGACTGGCGGGCGAAATTCAGCGTTGAATCGTCACCAGTAAGACTAAAAACCCGCGCCACTGCGCGGGTTTTTTTATGCTCGTAGCAAGGCGCCCTAAGACTGACAAGGACCTAACCCATGAGCCAGCAAGTCATTATTTTCGATACTACTTTACGTGACGGTGAACAGGCATTACAGGCAAGCCTGAGTGTTAAAGAGAAACTGCAGATCGCGCTGGCTCTCGAACGTATGGGTGTCGACGTGATGGAGGTCGGTTTCCCTGTCTCGTCTCCGGGTGATTTCGAATCCGTCCAGACTATCGCCCGCACCATTAAAAACAGCCGCGTGTGTGCCCTGGCGCGCTGCGTAGAGAAAGATATCGACGTTGCCGCCGAGTCATTGAAGGTGGCCGAAGCGTTCCGTATCCACACCTTTATTGCGACCTCGCCCATGCACATCGCAACCAAGCTGCGCAGCACGCTGGATGAGGTGATTGAGCGCGCGGTTTACATGGTTAAGCGCGCACGCAACTATACCGATGACGTTGAATTCTCCTGTGAAGATGCGGGCCGTACGCCAATCGAAGACCTGGCGCGCGTCGTCGAAGCCGCCATCAATGCTGGTGCCAAAACCATCAACATTCCGGACACCGTCGGCTACACCATGCCGTTTGAGTTCTCCAACATCATCACCGGCCTGTATGACCGCGTACCAAATATTGATAAGGCAATTATCTCCGTCCACACCCACGATGATTTGGGTCTGGCCGTGGGTAATGCCATCGCCGCCGTCCACGCCGGGGCGCGTCAGGTTGAAGGCGCGATGAACGGCATCGGCGAACGTGCGGGCAACTGTTCTCTGGAAGAAGTGATCATGGCGATCAAAGTGCGCAAAGACATCATGGACGTGCACACCCGCATCAATCACAACGAAATCTGGCGCACCAGCCAGACCGTCAGCCAGATTTGCAACATGCCCATTCCGGCTAACAAAGCGATTGTCGGCACTGGCGCCTTCGCACACTCTTCCGGTATTCACCAGGATGGCGTGCTGAAGAACCGTGAAAACTACGAAATCATGACCCCGGAATCCATTGGCCTGAATCAGGTGCAGTTGAACCTGACCTCCCGTTCAGGCCGTGCGGCGGTTAAGCACCGTATGGAAGAGATGGGTTATAAGGACAGCGATTACAACATGGATCAGCTGTATGACGCGTTCCTGAAGCTGGCCGACAAAAAAGGCCAGGTCTTCGACTACGACCTGGAAGCACTGGCCTTTATCAACAAACAGCAGGAAGAGCCGGAGCACTTCCGTCTGGATTACTTCAACGTGCAGTCCGGGTCCAGCGACATCGCTACCGCCTCGGTCAAGCTGGCCTGCGGAGATGAAATTAAAGCAGAGGCAGCTAACGGTAACGGCCCTGTCGATGCGATTTACCAGGCGATTAATCGCGTCACCGAGTACGACGTTGAGCTGGTCAAATATGACCTGACGGCCAAGGGCCACGGCAAAGATGCGCTGGGTCAGGTGGATATCGTGGTCAATTACAACGGCCGTCGCTTCCATGGCGTGGGCCTGGCGACCGATATCGTTGAATCCTCCGCGAAGGCGATGGTGCATGTTCTGAACAACATCTGGCGCGCCGCCGAAGTCGAAAAAGAGTTGCAACGCAAAGCTCAGAATAAAGAGAACAACAAGGAAAC
This sequence comes from Enterobacter sp. PI-10, assembly GCF_027947695.1. Lineage (NCBI taxonomy): Bacteria > Pseudomonadati > Pseudomonadota > Gammaproteobacteria > Enterobacterales > Enterobacteriaceae > Enterobacter > Enterobacter sp. PI-10. The sequence continues at coordinate 132,950 of NZ_JAJNOG010000004.1, forward strand.
CGTGTAATGTCGAAGAATTACCATATTGCTGTGTTGCCGGGTGACGGTATTGGCCCGGAAGTGATGGCACAGGCGCTGAAAGTACTGGAAGCCGTTCGCGCGCGTTTTGCGATGAAAATCACCACCAGCCACTACGACGTGGGCGGTATTGCGATTGATAACCACGGTACACCGCTGCCAAAAGCGACCGTGGAAGGCTGTGAAAATGCCGATGCCGTGCTGTTTGGTTCCGTCGGTGGCCCGAAATGGGAACACCTGCCGCCAGCAGAGCAGCCAGAGCGCGGCGCGCTGCTGCCGCTGCGTAAACACTTCAAGCTGTTCAGCAACCTGCGTCCGGCGAAGCTGTATCAGGGTCTGGAAGAGTTCTGCCCGCTGCGCGCGGATATCGCCGCCAACGGTTTCGACATTCTGTGCGTGCGTGAACTGACCGGCGGGATCTATTTCGGTCAGCCAAAAGGACGCGAAGGCAGCGGTCAGCACGAAAAAGCGTTCGACACCGAGGTGTATCACCGTTTCGAAATTGAACGTATCGCCCATATCGCCTTTGAGTCTGCGCGTAAACGTCGCCATAAAGTGACCTCCATTGACAAAGCGAACGTGCTGCAGTCTTCGATTCTGTGGCGCGAGATCGTCAGCGAAGTCGCTAAGCAGTACCCGGACGTCACGCTGTCGCACATGTACATCGATAACGCGACCATGCAGCTGATTAAGGATCCGTCCCAGTTTGACGTGCTGCTGTGCTCCAACCTGTTCGGCGATATTCTCTCTGACGAGTGCGCAATGATCACCGGCTCCATGGGAATGCTGCCATCCGCAAGCCTGAATGAAGAAGGCTTTGGCCTGTACGAGCCTGCGGGCGGCTCCGCGCCGGATATCGCCGGCAAGAACATTGCCAACCCGATTGCGCAGATCCTCTCCCTGGCCCTGCTGCTGCGCTACAGCCTGGATGCAGACGATGCAGCAACCGCAATTGAACACGCCATTAACCGGGCGTTAGAAGAAGGCGTCCGTACCGGCGATTTAGCACGCGGCACGGCGGCAGTCAGTACCGATGAAATGGGCGACATCATTGCCCGCTATGTCGCTGAAGGGGTGTAATCATGGCTAAAACGTTATACGAAAAGTTGTTTGATGCGCACGTTGTTTACGAGGCACCAAACGAAACCCCGCTGCTGTACATTGACCGTCATCTGGTACACGAAGTGACCTCTCCTCAGGCATTTGACGGCCTGCGCGCGCACAAGCGTCCGGTACGTCAGCCGGGTAAAACCTTCGCGACGATGGATCACAACGTTTCCACCCAGACCAAAGACATTAATGCCTCGGGTGAGATGGCGCGTATCCAGATGCAGGAGCTGATTAAGAACTGTAAAGAATTTGGCGTTGAGCTGTACGACCTGAACCATCCTTATCAGGGCATCGTCCACGTGATGGGGCCTGAGCAAGGGATCACCCTGCCGGGCATGACCATCGTCTGCGGTGACTCCCATACCGCGACACACGGCGCGTTTGGCGCTCTGGCGTTCGGGATTGGCACTTCTGAGGTTGAACACGTTCTGGCGACGCAGACCCTGAAGCAGGGCCGTGCCAAAACGATGAAGATTGAAGTGAAGGGCAAAGCGGCACCTGGCATTACCGCGAAAGATATCGTGCTGGCGATTATCGGTAAAACCGGCAGCGCAGGCGGTACAGGCCACGTCGTTGAGTTCTGCGGAGACGCTATCCAGGCGCTGAGCATGGAGGGCCGCATGACCCTGTGCAACATGGCCATTGAGATGGGCGCCAAAGCCGGTCTGGTCGCGCCAGATGAAACGACCTTCAACTATGTGAAGGGCCGTCTGCACGCGCCGAAAGGTCACGATTTTGACGACGCGGTAGCGTACTGGAAAACCCTGAAAACCGACGATGGGGCGACGTTTGATACCGTTGTCACGCTGCAGGCAGAAGAGATTGCGCCGCAGGTGACCTGGGGGACCAACCCGGGTCAGGTGATTTCCGTCAACGACGCCATTCCAGATCCTGCTTCCTTCGCCGATCCGGTCGAGCGCGCCAGTGCGGAAAAAGCGCTGGCCTATATGGGGCTGAAGCCCGGCGTGCCGTTGACCGACGTGACCATTGATAAAGTCTTTATCGGTTCTTGCACTAACTCCCGTATCGAAGATTTGCGCGCGGCGGCAGAGATTGCCAAAGGCCGTAAAGTGGCACCGGGCGTGCAGGCGCTGGTGGTACCTGGCTCCGGTCCGGTGAAGGCCCAGGCGGAAGCCGAAGGTCTGGATAAGATCTTTATCGAAGCGGGCTTCGAGTGGCGCCTGCCTGGCTGCTCCATGTGTCTGGCCATGAATAACGATCGCCTGAATCCGGGTGAGCGCTGCGCCTCCACCAGCAACCGTAACTTTGAAGGCCGTCAGGGCCGCGGTGGGCGTACCCATCTGGTCAGCCCGGCAATGGCCGCCGCTGCGGCAGTCACCGGCCATTTCGCCGATATTCGCAGCCTGAAATAAGGAGACAATCATGGCAGAGAAATTTACCCAACATACGGGCCGGGTTGTCCCGCTGGACGCCGCTAACGTCGATACTGACGCTATTATTCCGAAACAATTTCTGCAGAAGGTGACGCGTACCGGCTTTGGCGCGCACCTGTTCAACGACTGGCGTTTCCTGGACGACAAAGGCGAAGTGCCTAATCCGGAATTCGTTCTGAACTTCCCTGAGTACAAAGGCGCCTCCATTTTACTGGCCCGAGAAAACTTTGGCTGCGGCTCATCCCGCGAACACGCCCCGTGGGCGCTCACCGATTACGGCTTCAAAGTGGTCATCGCCCCAAGCTTCGCGGATATTTTTTACGGTAACAGCTTCAACAACCAGCTGCTGCCGGTGACGCTGAGCGATGAACAGGTCGATGAGTTGTTCGCGCTGGTTAAGGCGAATCCGGGTATTTCGTTTGAAGTGGATCTGGAAGCGGAAGTGGTGAAAGCCGGGGATAAAACCTACAGCTTCAGCATTGATGCGTTCCGCCGTCACTGCATGCTGAACGGTCTGGACAGCATAGGTTTAACTCTCCAGCACGAAGCGGCGATTGCCACTTACGAAAACAAACAACCTGCATTTATGAAGTAATCCTCCGGCCTGCAGTGCACTCTGCAGGCCGCGTTTTATCCCAATACCCGCCCTCCTTCTGTAAATATTCCCAAACCCAGCCAATAATGACATTATATTTAACGTCAATTTAATGTTTCCTGCGCAGAATAATCGCTCAATCAGTTGGTAGCGGAAATCATCATGGAAAAGAAAAATGGCAATGAGTCTCATATCCGTTCTCGGGAAATACACAAATGCACATTAGTAAGCGTGATAATAAATATTTTACTCACTTGCTTTCAGATAGTTGCAGGAATATTCTCCGGTTCACAGGGATTAATTGCTGATGGGATTCATTCTCTTTCCGATTTATCTTCTGACTTTGTCGTTCTGATTGCGAATAAAAAGAGTCAGAAAGCCTCTGATATCGATCATCATTACGGTCATCTGCGTTTCGAAAACGGTGCAAAGCTTATTATTGGCGCTATTCTGCTGCTCGTGGGGGTCGGGATGCTCTGGTCCGCTGGCAATAAACTGCTTAATCCCGAGACGCATCAGATAGTAAAAGGGGCCGCTTTGTGGGTGGCGATACTGGCGCTGGTGGTGAAGGAGAGTCTGTTCAGATACATGTTTGCCACGGGAAAACGTATTCAGTCCTCGCTGCTGATAGCCAATGCCTGGCATGCCCGTTCTGACGCAGCGTCGTCAGTGGTTGTCGCCATCGGTATTGCCGGGAATTTAGTGGGTTTTCACGCGATGGACCTGATTGCGGCCCTGATTGTCGGAGTGTTCATCGCCCATATGGGTTACAAATTCTCTGCCGATGCCCTGCACGATCTGATGGACCGTTCGCTTGAACCCGAGCTGGAGCACGATATCAAAACGTGTCTTCTCTCAACCGAAGGCGTCACCGGACTCCATGATTTAAAAACCCGCAAGATGGGCGATTTAGCCCTTGTCGATGTCCATCTGGAAGTGAACGGCGAATTAAGCGTAAAAGAAGGGCATCAGATTGCCGTCAATGCCAGAAACAACGTGATGCAAAAATTCAATGTGCTGAACGTGATGACGCATATTGATCCTGCTCGCTAATCGGAACGCATAAATACAGTGTGACGCTACTCATCGTTAAGGTTTCGTTAATTAATCTGCGTCACACTGCATCGCATCAGCTCTCTCATTATTGAGGTAAAAAGCGATGAACCCAACGCTACGTAATACGCTTCCCCATAAAGAAACACCTTTTCTTCGCGTACTGCACATTCTTGTAGCCATACTGGTGCTGGCCCAAATTATCAATTCTAATTTCACCGAAAGCGAGGCCCTCCACGAATCCGGACTGAACGGAATTGTCACCTGGATCCATGTTATCTCAGGGTTTGGTTTAATTTTTTGTGGTATTGCCATGATGGCATGGATGTTAACCCAACGCGGATTTAAGTATTACTACGCCTGGCTGGCGCTGGATTTTCGTGGAATCGTTGAAGATATTCGCACCCTCGCGCAGCGTCAGTTACCTGACGCGCATGCTGGCGGTATGGCGGCAACGGTGCAAGGTCTGGGTGTGCTGGCGCTGCTGGGCGTTGCACTCTGCGGCGCGGCCTGGTTCGTGCTGAACGCCACGCTTGGGCCGGTTTCGTCCGTCACGGAATCCGTCTTAGACTTGCATAAATTCCTGACAGTTTTTATTGAGACATATTTCTGGGCACACGGTTTCATGGGCCTCGTTCATATGTACCTGACGCTACGCGCGCAGCGTAAATATCAGTATTCCGAATAAAACGGTTCGCAGAGCCCGGTGCTCCCGGGCTTCGTTTCATTCATCCGATCACACGTCTTTTACGCGGCAGGTCAGCAGGAGCGTCACGACGGATAGCGCCGCAATCATCCAGTAGACTGACGCATGACCATAGCTTTGCGCCAGCGCCCCCTGAATCACGCCCGCCAGGATCACGCCGGTTGAAATACTGTTGGTAAAAAGCGTCGTTGCCGAGCCTGCACGGCCGGGCATCAGATCCTGGAACCAGAGCATGCCGATCCCGGCAACAATTCCAATAAACACGGCGTTAAAGAGCTGCAGCGCCAGCAACGCTTCACGCGAATGGAAAAGGATCAACCCCGCGTAGAACAGTACCCCGGCCGCCACGGCGACGATCATCATCCGACGCTTTCCAAAGCGCTTAACGTAATAGCCCGCCAGAATCATCGCCGGAATTTCCAGCCCGGCGGCGGTCCCCATTAAGATCCCCGCGAGCTTGTCCGGTAAGCCCAGATCGCTGCTGATCCACAGCGGCATATCAATAATGTACATGGTGTTGCAGGTCCACATCAGCGTCGAGGCAATAAACAACATGCGGACGTTCTTGTCCTGCCAGCCGCTCACCTGGGTAACAGGTTTATCCGTCGCCTGTTCGACGCGGGCCACGGACGGCAGTGCGAAGGCTATCAGCGCCAGGCTGATGACAAAAATCCCTGCCGCAATGGAGAACATGGTGGTAAAGCCATAGTTCAACGCCAGCATAAAGGCCAGCGGCGGACCAATGACCCACGCCAGCGAGAGCTGGGCACGCATCACCGAGCTGAACATCACCACTTCCCGCGCGGAGTTATCCGCATATTCACGGGCCAGGGCGAACAGCTGCGGCATAGCGGTGTTCGCCAGCGACGCCAGCAGCACGCCGCAGGTGATGAGCGTCAGATAATGACGATTGAAGGCAAAGAGCAGCGCGTTGCCCACGGCCATGGCGCAGCAAAAGAGGATCAGCCTGCGGCGATCGCCCTGGCTGTCCGATCGTTTCGCCAGCGCGAGGCTGACCAGGATCCCGGCAATGGCGTTGACGGTATAAAACAGGCCGACCCAAAACGGCTGCGCCCCTACCTCGCGGCTGAGAAACAGGCTCAGCGTCGGCGCCTGAAGCGCCCCCGCCACGCCCATCATAAAGGCCACCAGCATAAAAGCGGCATACACGCCGTTCAGGCGTCGCCCCATCGTCATCAACCACAGCATGCGCAAGTCCTTGTGAAAGCGAATCGAAATTGGGTGAATAGTAAACGAAAAAAGCCAGCAAAAACATTTTGCTGGCGGGTGATAAGCACCAATACTCAGTCACACATGATCGAGGCGAGTTAGCGGGAAGAGGTCGGTGTCGTAACGTCCCACTGCATCAATTCTTCTAACGTTTTCAGCCGTTGCTCTGCACACCGGCGGGCCAGCCAGGACGATCCTTTTGTCGCTGAAAAGTACTGCTGATAAAACTGACGTGCGGTAGACCTCTTCATAATTTACCTCCTCGCTTCATCGAGGAGAATTATTGGCCTAATATAGGGATAAATAAATTGCTGGTTTTTTGTCAGGAGTTCCCCTTTTATGCCTTCCGGTCGTCTGCAACAACAGTTTATCCGCCTCTGGCAGTGCTGCGAGGGGCAATCGCAGGAGACCACGCTCAACGAGCTGGCGGACCTGCTTAGCTGTTCCCGCCGTCATATGCGCACGCTTCTCAACACCATGCAGCAGCAGGGGTGGTTAAGCTGGGAAGCGGAAGCGGGACGCGGCAAACGCTCGCGACTGACCTTCCTGTATACCGGACTGGCGTTGCAGCAGCAGCGCGCAGAAGATCTGCTCGAACAGGACCGCATCGATCAGCTGGTCCAGCTGGTGGGCGACAAGGCCGCCGTGCGCCAGATGCTGGTCTCCCATCTCGGACGCAGCTTTCGTCAGGGCCGGCACATTCTGCGGGTGCTCTACTACCGTCCGATGAAAAATCTGTTGCCCGGCACGGCGTTACGCCGCTCGGAAACCCACATGGCCCGACAAATCTTCAGCGGCCTGACGCGCATAAATGAGGAAAACGGGGAACTGGAGGCGGATATCGCGCACCACTGGCAGCAGCTTTCCCCGCGCCACTGGCGCTTCTTCTTACGCCCCGGCATCCACTTTCACCACGGCCGCGAGCTGGAAATGCACGACGTCATCGCCTCTCTGGAACGCGCCCGCAGGCTGCCGCTCTACTCGCATATTTCGCGCATCCACTCCCCCACGGCCTGGACGCTGGATATTGAGCTGGCGCAGCATGACAAGTGGCTTCCCTGGCTGCTGGGCTATGTGCCCTCAATGATTTTGCCCGCCGAGTGGGAATCACTGAACAATTTTGCCAGCCTGCCGATTGGCACCGGGCCCTACTCCGTCTCCCGCAATAACAGCAACCAGCTGAAAATCCGCGCGTTCGATGACTACTTTGGCTATCGGGCGCTGATCGACGAAGTGAACGTGTGGGTATTGCCGGATCTCAATGAAGACCTGAGCTGCGGGCTGACGCTTGAAGGCCCCACCACCGGAGAAAAGGCCGTGGAGAGCCGCCTGGAGGAGGGCTGCTACTATCTCCTGTTTGACCGCCGCACCCACCGCGGGGCAAACCAGGGCGTCCGCAAGTGGATCAGCCACGTGCTGTCCCCTTCCAATCTGATCTACCATGCGGAAGAGCAGTACCAGACATACTGGTTTCCGGCCTACGGCCTGCTTCCGCGCTGGCACCACGCCCGGCCGTCGCACTGCGACAAACCCGCAGGGCTGGAGTCCATCACCCTGACCTACTACCGCGAGCACGTGGAGCATCGTTTTATCGCGAGGATCATGACCCGCCTGCTGGCAGCCGAGGGGGTCAAGTTAGAGGTAAGAGAAGTGGACTATGACGAATGGCATCAGGGAGAGATCGCCAGCGATATCTGGCTCAACAGCGCTAATTTTACCCTGCCGCTCGATTTTTCATTATTTTCACATCTGTATGAAGTCCCGCTGATCCAGCACTGCATCGACCGTGACTGGCAGCAGGACGCCGCCCTGTGGCGAGCGGGCGAGATGAATCTTGCCGTATGGTGCCAGCAGCTGCTGGCCGAGCAGGCGATCGTCCCGCTGATCCACCACTGGCTGATGATTCAGGGCCAGCGCAGCATGCGCGGCCTGCGGATGAACACCCTGGGCTGGTTTGATTTTAAATCCGCCTGGTTTGCGCCCCCGGAGCCATAACGCTTTCGTAATATTCACCAAATCATTACAATAGCGCCGTTCTCAACGGGGTGCTGCATCACAGATGTGCGCTGAGATAATACCCGTCGAACCTGATCCGGATAACGCCGGCGAAGGGATTTGAGGCTGTCGCTCAAAATCCTTTGCCACTCAACCCTGAGGTGCAAAGTGTTAAAAAAAGTTCTCCCCCTGCTGGCGCTGTTTACGCTGCCTGCTTTTGCCAAGCCCGTCCTGACGGTCTACACCTACGACTCCTTCTCTGCCGACTGGGGCCCTGGCCCGGTTGTTAAAAAAGCCTTTGAGGCCGACTGCAACTGCGAGCTGAAGTTCGTGGCGCTTGAAGATGGCGTGTCGCTGCTCAACCGTCTGCGCATGGAAGGAAAAAACAGTAAAGCCGACGTGGTGCTCGGGCTGGATAACAACCTGCTGGAAGCCGCCTCGCAAACCAAACTGTTTGCCAAAAGCGGCGTCGCGGCAGATGCCGTTAACGTGCCGGGCGGCTGGAAGAACGACACCTTTTTGCCGTTCGACTATGGCTACTTTGCTTTTGTTTACGACAAAAATAAGCTGAAAAACCCGCCGAAGAGCCTGAAAGAGCTGGTCGAAAGCGATCAGAAGTGGCGCGTAATTTACGAAGATCCGCGTACCAGCACGCCGGGCCTGGGCCTGCTGCTATGGATGCAAAAGGTGTACGGGGATAAAGCACCGGAAGCATGGCAGAAGCTGGCCGCCAAAACCGTCACCGTGACCAAAGGCTGGAGCGAAGCCTACGGCCTGTTCCTCAAAGGCGAAAGCGACCTGGTGCTGAGCTACACCACCTCCCCAGCCTACCACATTATCGCCGAGAAGAAAGACAACTATGCAGCCGCAGATTTTGCGGAAGGGCACTATCTGCAGGTGGAAGTGGCCGCGCGTACCGCTGCCAGCAAACAGCCGGAGCTGGCCGAGAAGTTCCTGAAGTTTATGGTTTCACCGGCGTTCCAGAACGCCATTCCAGCGGGCAACTGGATGTATCCGGTTACTAACGTTGCGCTGCCCGCAGGTTTCGAGCAGTTGACCAAACCGAAAACCTCGCTGGAGTTTACGCCGCAGCAGGTCGCCGCGCAGCGTGCAGCATGGGTAAGCGAATGGCAACGCGCCGTCAGCCGTTGATTCCCGGCTGGTTACTTCCCGGGCTGCTCGCCGCCGCCGTGATGGTAGCGGTCAGCCTGGGGGCTTTTCTTGCATTGTGGTTTAACGCGCCAGAGAGCGACCTGCTCGCCCTCTGGCACGACAGCTACCTCTGGCACGTTATCCGGTTCTCCTTCTGGCAGGCGTCTCTTTCTGCCCTGCTGTCGGTGATCCCGGCTATTTTTCTGGCACGCGCTTTGTATCGACGGCGATTTCCCGGCAGGCAGGCCCTGCTGCGCCTGTGCGCCATGACGCTGATCCTGCCCGTGCTGGTGGCGGTATTTGGTATTCTGAGCGTTTATGGTCGTCAGGGCTGGCTGGCTTCACTGTTCGGTCAGCTTGGTCTGGAATGGTCATTCTCGCCTTACGGACTGCAGGGCATTCTGCTGGCGCACGTATTTTTCAATATGCCGATGGCAACGCGCCTCTTTTTGCAGGCGCTGGAAAATATTCCCGGCGAACAGCGTCAGATTGCCGCCCAGCTCGGCATGCGCGGCGTGTCGTTCTTCCGCTTTGTCGAATGGCCGTGGCTGCGCCGCCAGCTCCCGCCCGTGGCGGCGTTAATCTTCATGCTCTGCTTTGCCAGCTTTGCCACCGTGCTGTCACTCGGCGGCGGGCCGCAGGCCACCACCATTGAGCTGGCGATTTACCAGGCGCTGAGTTACGACTACGATCCCGGTCGCGCCGCACTGCTGGCGATGGTGCAGATGGCGTGCTGTCTTGCGCTGGTGCTGTTGAGCCAGCGGCTGAGTAAAGCCATTCCCGCAGGTAGTCATCAAATAACCGGCTGGCGCGATCCGCAGGACAGCCTGCACAGCCGCGTCAGCGATTTTATCCTGATCGCGCTGGCGCTCCTGCTGCTGCTGCCGCCGCTGATGGCCGTTATTGTTGACGGACTGAACCTCAATCTTATGTCCGTCCTACAACAGCCCGTTCTCTGGCAGGCCACCTGGACCTCGCTGCGTATCGCCCTCGCTGCCGGATTACTGTGCGTCCTCCTGACCATGATGCTGCTGTGGAGCAGCCGTGAGCTCTACGCCCGCCAGGCGCAAAAAGCCGGACAAATGCTGGAGCTGACGGGCATGCTGATCCTGGCGATGCCGGGCATCGTGCTGGCGACGGGCTTCTTTTTACTGTTTAACAGCACCTTCGGCCTGCCGGAAAGGGCCGATGGCATTGTTATTTTCACCAACGCCTTAATGGCCATCCCCTACGCGCTCAAGGTGCTGGAAAACCCGATGCGCGACGTCAACAGCCGCTACGGTTTGCTGTGTCAGTCGCTGGGCATGCAGGGCTGGCAGCGGCTGAAGGTAGTCGAACTGCGCGCGCTAAAACGCCCGCTGGCGCAGGCGCTGGCGTTTGCCTGCGTGCTCTCTATTGGAGACTTTGGCGTCGTGGCGCTGTTCGGCAATGACGATTTCCGCACGCTGCCTTACTGGCTTTATCAGCAAATTGGCTCTTACCGCAGTCAGGATGGCGCGGTTACCGCGCTGTTACTGCTGCTGCTGTGCTTTGCCTTATTTACCGTTATCGAAAAACTCCCGGGGCGTGATGTTAAAACTGACTGATGTAACCTGGCTCTATCAGCATCTGCCGATGCGCTTCACGCTCTCCGTTCAGCAGGGCGAGCGGATTGCGGTGCTTGGCCCAAGCGGTGCCGGGAAAAGCACCTTGCTCAATTTGATCGCCGGCTTTCTGCAACCTGCCAGCGGGTCGATAGCCATCGATAATCGTGATTTCACCAACGCCCCTCCGGCTAAACGTCCTGTGTCGATGTTGTTTCAGGAAAACAACCTCTTCACCCATCTGACGGTGCGGCAAAACATCGCGCTGGGAATGCATCCGGGGCTCAGGCTGAACGATGCCCAACGCGAAAAACTTGAAGTGATTGCCGGACAGATGGGGATCACCGAATTCATCGACAGGCTGCCGGGCGAGCTCTCCGGCGGCCAGCGTCAGCGCGTGGCGCTGGCGCGTTGTCTGGTGCGCGAGCAGCCGCTGCTGCTGCTGGATGAGCCCTTCTCGGCGCTCGATCCCGCGCTGCGTCAGGAGATGCTCGCCCTGGTGCAGGAGGTCTGCCAGCGCCAGCAGCTGACGATGCTGATGGTTTCGCACAGTATTGAGGATGCAGCACGGATTGCGCCGAGATCGGTGGTCGTTGCCGAAGGGCGGATTGCATGGGATGGGAAGACGGAAGAGCTGCTCAGTGGTCAAGCGGGGGCGTCTTCACTGTTGGGCATTCGTGCGGTCTGATGCCATCACCCAGGCCCTCTCCCACAGGGAGAGGGAAAACACCTTAACGGCTCACCACCTTCAACAGGATCTCACCGTACACCGGCATCAGCGGGTGACGAATCAGCGCGACCAGGGCTACCGCAGCCACACCCAGCGTCAGCGGAGCCAGCCAGAGCAGGCGAGTACGCGGGAGGTAGCGCGTCAGGCGATCGACACTGGCTTTCGCGCTGCGCCACAGTCGCCAGCAGAGCCAGACCGCCAGCCACAGCAGCAGCGCCGTGCCCAGCAGCAACCACTTAAACTCACCGCTTTGCATCCCGTCAGGAATATCTATCGCCGCCCCTGCGAGGATCCCCGGCAGGAAGTAGAACGGCGGCCAGAAGACGCAGCCGATAATGTTCGGCACCACGAATTTCGCGACGGGCAGATCCAGCATCCCGGCCACCATCGGCACCAGCGGACGCGTTGGCCCGACAAAGCGCCCGACGAGGATAGTAAACATGCTGTGCTGATGCAGCGCATGCTCGGTTTTATCCAGCAAGGCTTTGTTCTTTTTCATGAACGACCAGCGGTGCAGCGGCTTTTTAAAGCGCCAGCCCAGCCAGAAGGAGATCCAGTCGCCAAGCAGGCAGCCGATAATCCCGGCCAGCCACGCCTGCCAGAAATTAACCTCGCCGCTGCCAATCAGCGCACCAAGCCCTGCCATCATTACGGTGCCGGGCAGGATTAACCCGACGAGCGCCAGTGATTCCAGAAACGCCACCAGCGCCACGGCGATGAGCGAGTACATAACGGACTGGGTAATAAAGTGTTCCAGCAATGCCTGCATAACTATTCCGGTCAGAAAACGAATCAGCGATTCTGCTTAGCGCCCCGCACCGCGTCAAGGCAACAATTGTCTGAATAGTTTACAGGTTGCTTCCCGCATTCACCTGCTTGTTTATCTTTTTTTACCGTTTATTCACATCCCGCGCGGAATTCACTCGGGCTGGCACCGGTGCATTTTTTAAATACCCGGGAGAAATAGAGCTGGTCCTCAAAGCCCACGTTGCGCCCCACGGTGGCGATGGGCATCCGGGTGGTGCTGAGCAGCAGCTTCGCCTGGCTGATGCGCTGATCCTCGCGCCAGCTCAGTACGCTGACGCCCAGCTGCTGGCGGAACAGATGCGACAGCCGCGACGGCGACAGGCAGACGTGCTGAGCAACGCTGGCGATATCAAACTGGCTATCGGCCAGGTGGTCGCTGATGTACTGGCAGGCGTCGCGCACGCGGTTATCCAGCGGCGGGTTAAGCGACTCGTTAATCGCCTCCATCCGTCGCAGCAGCAGCTGTTCAAGGAGGTTTATCGCCAGCAGTTCGGCATAGCGACCACCGGCCTGCCCCGCTTCGATAATCTGGGCAAAAAGCTCGCGAAACTGCGCAAGATGAACCTCGTCCGGGCGATAAAACCCGGTGTGTGCAAAAATAGCCGGCCAGGAAAGCCACTCCTGCCAGTAGGCGCGCGGACGGAAGTAAACCCACTGGTGATACCACTCTTTGGCATCAGGATGACGGCCATAGTGGTGGATCTCACCCGGCGGGAACAGCAGGATATCACCCGGGCGGCAGACAAACTGCTGGTCACCGTTCTTGATGATTCCTTCCCCTCGCACGGTGAGGTTGAGGATATACCCTTTCATCCCAAGCGGTCGGTCGACGTAAAAGTCGAGATATCCCTCAGCCTCGATAGGGGTCAGTCCCGCCACAAGGTGCGCGTTAAACGAGTATCCCGGCAGCAGGGGATCGTTTTGCGTTTCGGCCATAGATTCAGTTCTCCCAAGGGTCCTGAAGGAAACCAATTGTCCATATCACTAAAAGCAGCTTAAAAATGGCCCGCGTAAAGATCTAAAAAGCATCACGCCGCTTTTACGTCCGCCATGTTTCAGCCTTTCCCCCTGATTTCTTCGCCAGAGCAAGCAGATAACCAGTAACAAAAGTGTCTATAAGTGCGGCAGAAATGTCCACATTGAATATTTGCACGGCGTCACACTTTCCGTTGTAACAGCAATTTAGTCCATAAGATTAGCGGATCCTGCCTGACGACTTTTTCCCCCAGTCTCTAATGTTCTTCCATACCTGTTTTTTCGATGGAGCAACACCATGGCAATTGCGATTGGCCTCGATTTTGGCAGCGATTCGGTTCGCGCGCTGGCAGTGGACTGTACGTCCGGCCAGGAGATAGCAACCAGCGTTGAGTGGTACCCGCGCTGGCAAGAGGGGCGCTACTGTGATGCGCCGAACAATCAGTTCCGCCACCACCCGCGTGACTATATCGAGTCGATGGAAGCGGCGATCAAAACCGTCCTGGCCGAACTGACCGACGCCCAGCGATCTGAGATTGTCGGGATTGGCGTCGACAGCACCGGCTCCACGCCAGCCCCTGTGGATGCCGAAGGACGCGTGCTGGCGCTGCGCCCGGAGTTTGCCGACAACCCGAACGCCATGTTCGTGCTGTGGAAAGACCATACCGCCGTGGAAGAGGCCGAAGCCATCACCCGCCTGTGCCATCAGCCGGGCAAAACGGACTACTCGCGCTACATCGGCGGGATTTACTCCAGCGAATGGTTCTGGGCCAAGATCCTCCACGTCACCCGTGCCGACGACTCCGTTGCGCAAGCTGCCGCGTCATGGGTTGAGCTGTGCGACTGGGTGCCTGCCCTGCTCTCCGGCACCACCCGCCCGCAGGATATCCGCCGCGGTCGCTGCAGCGCCGGGCATAAATCCCTGTGGCATGAAAGCTGGGGCGGCCTGCCTCCGGCCGCGTTCTTTGATGAACTCGACCCGATTATCAACAAGAGCCTGACGTACCCGCTGTTTACCGACACCTTCACCGCCGATGTTCCCGTCGGCACCCTCTGCGAAGAGTGGGCGACGCGCCTCGGCCTGCCGCGAAACGTGGCGATCTCCGGCGGCGCCTTTGACTGCCATATGGGCGCCGTAGGCGCGGGCGCACAGCCAAACACGCTGGTGAAAGTCATCGGGACTTCCACCTGCGACATCCTGACGGCGGATAAAGCCACCGTCGGCGACCGCGCGGTGAAAGGCATCTGCGGACAGGTTGACGGCAGCGTGGTGCCGGACTTCATCGGCCTGGAAGCAGGTCAGTCCGCGTTTGGCGATATCTACGCCTGGTTTGGCCGCGTGCTGGGCTGGCCGCTGGACCAGCTGGCGGCGGCGCATCCTGAACTGAAAACACAGATAGCCGGGAGCAAAAAGCAGCTCCTGCCGCAGCTCACCGAAGCCTGGGCAAAAAATCCTTCTCTCGATCACCTCCCGGTAGTGCTGGACTGGTTTAACGGCCGTCGTACGCCGTTCGCCAACCAGCGTCTGAAAGGGGTGATCGCGGATCTCAACCTGGCAACCGACGCGCCTGCGCTGTTCGGCGGCCTGATTGCCGCAACGGCCTTCGGCGCCCGCGCGATTATGGAGTGCTTCACCGGGCAGGGCATCGACGTGAATAACGTGATGGCGCTGGGCGGTATTGCCCGTAAAAACCCGGTGATCATGCAGGCCTGCTGCGACGTGCTGAACCGTCCGCTGCAGATTGTGGCCTCCGATCAGTGCTGCGCGCTGGGCGCGGCGATTTTCGCCGCCGTGGCCGCAGGGGTCCATGCGGATATCCCGACCGCGCAGCAGCATATGGCGAGCGCCGTCGAAAATACGCTCCAGCCGCGTGCCCAGCAGGCAAAACGCTTTGAACAGCTTTATCAGCGCTACCAGCAATGGGCAAAAAGCGCCGAACTTCACTATCTCCCTGTCGCCGCCCCGGCCAAAAGCGCCGCGGACACTACGGCAACCCTGACCCATTAAGGACACGATGATGACCATTTTTAATAACTATGAAGTGTGGTTTGTGATTGGCAGCCAGCATCTGTACGGACCGGAAGCGCTGCAGCAGGTGACAAAACACGCGGAGCACGTCGTTAACGCGCTGAATGCGGAAGCCAAGCTGCCGTGCAAACTGGTGCTGAAACCGCTGGGCACAACGCCGGACGAAATCACTCACATCTGCCGCGACGCCAACTACGACGATAAATGCGCCGGTCTGGTGGTGTGGCTGCACACCTTCTCCCCCGCAAAAATGTGGATCAACGGCCTGTCTATCCTCAACAAACCGCTGCTGCAGTTCCACACCCAGTTCAACGCCTCCCTGCCGTGGGACAGCATCGACATGGACTTTATGAACCTGAACCAGACCGCGCACGGCGGCCGCGAGTTCGGCTTCATCGGCGCGCGTATGCGTCAGCAGCATGCGGTCGTGACTGGCCACTGGCAGGATGGCAAAGCGCAACAACGTATCGGCTCCTGGATGCGCCAGGCAGTCTCTAAGCAGGATACCCGCCACCTGAAAGTGGTGCGTTTCGGCGACAACATGCGTGAAGTAGCGGTCACCGACGGCGACAAAGTGGCCGCGCAGATCAAGTTCGGCTTCTCCGTGAATACCTGGGCCGTGGGCGACCTGGTGCAGGTGGTGAATGAAATCAGCGATGGCGACGTGAGCGCGCTGGTGGACGAATACGAAAGCAGCTACCGCCTGACGCCTGCGGCACAAATCAACGGCGACAAGCGTCAGAACGTGCTGGACGCGGCGCGCATCGAGCTGGGCATGAAGCGCTTCCTGGAACAGGGCGGTTTCCACGCCTTTACCACCACCTTTGAAGATCTCCACGGTCTGAAACAACTGCCGGGTCTGGCAGTACAACGCCTGATGCAGCAGGGCTACGGCTTTGCGGGCGAAGGCGACTGGAAAACTGCCGCTCTGCTTCGCATCATGAAGGTGATGTCGACCGGTCTGCAGGGCGGCACCTCCTTTATGGAGGACTACACCTACCACTTCGAAAACGGCAACGATCTGGTGCTCGGCTCACACATGCTGGAAGTCTGCCCTTCCATCGCGGTAGAGGAAAAACCGATCCTGGACGTGCAGTACCTCGGTATTGGCGGTAAAGCCGATCCGGCGCGTCTGATCTTCAACACCCGCACGGGCCCGGCCATCAACGCCAGCCTGATCGATCTCGGCGATCGTTTCCGCCTGCTGGTGAACTGCGTCGATGCGGTTGAAACCCCACATTCTCTACCGAAACTGCCGGTCGCCAACGCCCTGTGGAAAGCACAGCCGGATCTGCCGACCGCTTCAGAAGCCTGGATCCTCGCAGGTGGCGCGCATCACACCGTCTTCAGCCACGCGCTGGATCTGAACGACATGCGTCAGTTTGCCGAGCTGCACGATATCGAGCTGACCGTGATTGATAACGATACCCGCCTGCCCGCCTTTAAGGACGCGCTGCGCTGGAATGAAGTCTATTACGGTTCAAAACGCTAAAGCACGGAATGCCCGGTGGCGCCGCGTTTACCGGGCCTACGATCCTGTAGGCCGGATAAGCGAAGCGCCATCCGGCACTGGAGACAACAATGTTAGAAGAGCTCAAACGCCAGGTGCTCGAAGCCAACCTGGCGCTGCCGAAACATAATCTGGTGACCCTGACCTGGGGCAACGTCAGCGCCGTTGACCGCGAAAAAGGCGTGTTCGTGATCAAGCCTTCCGGCGTCGATTACTCGGTAATGACCGCAGACGATATGGTCGTGGTCAGCATCGAAACAGGTGAAGTGGTGGAAGGAAACAAAAAACCGTCCTCCGATACGCCGACCCACCGCCTGCTGTACCGCTCATTCCCGACCATCGGCGGTATCGTGCATACCCATTCGCGCCACGCCACCATCTGGGCGCAGGCGGGCCAGTCCATCCCGGCGACCGGCACCACCCACGCGGATTACTTTTACGGCACTATTCCCTGCACGCGTCTGATGACCGATGCAGAAATCAACGGCGAGTATGAGTGGGAAACCGGCAACGTGATCGTTGAAACCTTCGAAAAACGGGGAATCGACGCGGCGCAAATGCCCGGCGTGCTGGTGCACTCCCACGGCCCGTTTGCCTGGGGGAAAAACGCAGAAGACGCGGTGCATAACGCCATCGTGCTCGAAGAGATCGCCTATATGGGGATCTTCTGTCGCCAGCTGGCGCCGCAGCTGCCGGATATGCAGCAAACCCTGCTGGATAAGCATTACCTGCGCAAGCACGGCGCGAAGGCCTACTACGGGCAGTAAACTGTATATAAACCCAGCATTAAAATCTTAACCAGGCTATAATCAGGCCTGGTTTTGTTTTCTGGGATAACGGCGTGGCGCAGGCGCAAGAAGGCTTTTTACTGACCCGACACTGGCGGGATACCCCTCAGGGCACCGAGGTCGCGTTCTGGCTGGCGACGGACAACGGTCCGCTGCACGTTACGCTCCCCCCGCAGGAATCCGTGGCTTTTATTCCGGAAGCGCACGTCGAAAAAGTGAAAGAGCTGCTGCGCGGCGAAAACGGCTGGCGCATCACTCCGCTTGAGCTAAAAGATTTCCACCGTCAGCCGGTTTACGGCCTCTACTGTCGCGCCCATCGTCAGCTGATGCGCTATGAAAAACTGCTGCGCGAAGCAGACGTGACGCTCTACGAAGCGGATATCCGCCCACCGGAACGCTTTCTGATGGAGCGGTTTATTACCGCGCCCGTCTGGGTGGACGGCACCGCGCATAACGGCAGCCTCGTTAATGCGCGGCTGAAGCCGAACCCGCACTACCGCCCGCCGCTGAAGTGGGTATCACTGGATATCGAAACCACCCGCCACGGCGAACTGTACTGCATCGGTCTGGAAGGCTGCGGCGATCGGGTTGTCTATATGCTCGGGCCGCCGAATGGTAATGCCTCCGCGCTGGATTTCCGGCTTGAGTACGTCAACAGCCGCCCGCAGCTGCTGGAAAAGCTTAACCAGTGGTTTGCCGACTACGATCCCGACGTCCTGATCGGCTGGAACGTGGTGCAGTTCGACCTGCGCGTGCTGCAAAAGCACGCCGAGCGTTACCGCATTCCGCTGATGCTCGGGCGCGGCAACAGCGAGCTGGAATGGCGCGAGCACGGTTTTAAGAACGGCGTCTTCTTCGCACAGGCGAACGGGCGCCTGATTATCGACGGCATTGAGGCGCTGAAATCCGCCTTCTGGAACTTCTCTTCATTTTCCCTCGAAGCGGTGGCGCAGGAGCTGCTTGGTGAAGGTAAATCCATCGACAACCCCTGGGACAGAATGGACGAGATTGACCGGCGCTTTAACGAAGACAAACCGGCGCTCGCCACCTATAACCTGAAAGACTGCGAGCTGGTCACGCAGATATTCCATAAAACCGAGATTATGCCGTTCCTGCTGGAGCGCGCGACGGTGAACGGCCTGGCAGCTGACAGACACGGCGGTTCCGTGGCGGCTTTCAGCCACCTCTATTTTCCGCGGATGCACCGGGCAGGATACGTCGCCCCCAACCTTGGGGACGTGCCGCCGCAGGCCAGCCCCGGCGGATATGTCATGGACTCCCGGCCAGGATTGTATGACTCCGTTCTGGTGCTGGACTATAAAAGCCTCTACCCGTCGATAATTCGCACCTTCCTGATCGATCCCGTCGGGCTGGTTGAGGGCCTGGCCCAGCCGGATGATGAACACAGCACCGAAGGCTTCCTCGGCGCACGCTTCTCGCGGGAAAAACACTGTCTGCCTGAGATAGTGGGAAACATCTGGCACGGCCGAGATGAGGCCAAGCGCCACGGCAACAAGCCGCTATCGCAGGCGCTGAAAATCATCATGAACGCCTTTTACGGCGTGCTGGGCACCAGCGCCTGCCGCTTCTTTGACCCGCGGCTGGCGTCGTCGATCACCATGCGCGGACACGAGATCATGCGCCAGACTAAAGCGCTGATTGAGTCCCGGGGCTATGACGTCATCTACGGCGACACGGACTCCACCTTTGTATGGCTTAAGGGCACTCATTCAGAAGAAGACGCCGCGCAAATCGGTAAAGGGCTGGTCGCCTTCGTGAACGACTGGTGGCAGGAACATCTGCAGAAAGCGCGCTTAACCAGCGCGCTGGAGCTGGAATTTGAAACCCATTTTGCCCGCTTCTTAATGCCCACCATCCGCGGTACCGATCAGGGCAGCAAGAAGCGCTATGCCGGGCTGATTCAGGAAGGCGACGCGCAGCGGATGGTCTTTAAAGGGCTCGAGACAGTGCGTACCGACTGGACGCCGCTGGCCCAGCAGTTCCAGCAGACGCTTTATCTGCGGGTGTTCCGCAATGAGCCGTATCAGGACTACGTGCGCGAGACGATAGCCAGCCTGATGGCGGGCGAACTTGACGCGCAGCTGGTGTATCGCAAGCGTCTGCGCCGTCCGCTGGCGGAGTACCAGCGTAACGTTCCTCCGCACGTCCGCGCCGCGCGCCTGGCGGATGAAGAAAACGTCCGCCGCGGCCGCGCGCCGCAGTATCAGAATCGGGGGACCATCAAATACGTCTGGACGATTAACGGCCCGGAACCTGTGGATTATCAGCACTCGCCTCTGGATTATGAACACTATCTGACGCGTCAGCTTCAGCCGGTTGCCGACGGAATTTTGCCCTTCATCGACGATGATTTTGCTACACTGGTTACAGGGCAACTTGGCCTATTTTGACGCGTGACGAAATGGCTGCCATCCAGTACCATAGCGCCCTTTCCATTCCCGGACCCATTTTTCGATGACCGTTTTTTCTGACGGTAGTCGAACTATTGCCTGCAATTAAAGATTAGAGCCGAACAACTATGCCTTTTACACTTGGTCAACGCTGGATCAGCGATACAGAAAGCGAACTTGGATTAGGAACCGTCGTAGCAATCGATACGCGTATGGTTACCCTCCTCTTCCCTGCCACCGGTGAAAACCGTCTGTACGCTCGCAATGACTCCCCTGTAACCCGCGTGATGTTTAATCCGGGTGACACCGTGACCAGCCATGACGGCTGGCAGCTCAAGATTGAAGACGTAAAAGAAGAGAATGGACTGCTCGCCTACATCGGGACTCGCCTGGACACCGACGAGTCAAATGTCATCCTGCGTGAAGTGTTGCTCGACAGCAAGCTGGTGTTCAGCAAGCCGCAGGACCGCCTGTTTGCCGGGCAAATCGACCGTATGGATCGCTTCTCCCTGCGCTATCGCGCGCGTAAGTTCCAGAGTGAACAGTACCGCATGCCGTGGAGCGGCCTGCGCGGCCAGCGCACCAGCCTGATCCCCCACCAGCTGAACATCGCCCATGACGTGGGCCGTCGTCACGCGCCGCGCGTGCTGCTGGCAGATGAGGTGGGCCTGGGTAAAACCATTGAAGCGGGCATGATCCTGCATCAACAGCTGCTTTCCGGCGCTGCCGAACGCGTGCTGATTGTGGTGCCAGAAACCCTGCAGCACCAGTGGCTGGTTGAAATGCTGCGCCGCTTTAACCTGCGTTTCTCCCTGTTCGACGACGAACGCTATGCCGAAGCGCAGCATGATGCGGACAACCCTTTTGAAACCGAACAGCTGGTGATCTGTTCCCTGGACTTCGTGCGCCGCAGCAAGCAGCGTCTAGAGCACCTGTGCGATGCCGAGTGGGATTTGATGGTGGTCGACGAAGCGCACCACCTGGTCTGGAGTGAAGACGCGCCGAGCCGCGAATATATGGCTATCGAGCAGCTTGCCGAGCGCGTGCCTGGCGTCCTGCTGCTGACCGCAACGCCGGAACAGCTGGGTCTGGAAAGCCACTTCGCCCGTCTGCGCCTGCTCGATCCAAACCGTTTCCACGACTTCGGGCAGTTTGTGGAAGAACAGAATAACTACCGTCCGGTTGCGGATGCCGTCGCGCTGCTGCTGGCGGGCAAGCGTCTTTCTGATGATGAACTCAACACCCTGAGCGATCTGATTGGCGAGCAGGATATCGAGCCGCTGCTGCAGGCCGCTAACAGCGACAGCGAGAACGCGGAATCCGCGCGTAAAGAACTTATCGACATGCTGATGGATCGCCACGGCACCAGCCGCGTCCTGTTCCGTAACACCCGTAACGGTGTGAAAGGGTTCCCGAAACGCGAGCTGCACACCATCAAGCTGCCGCTGCCGACGCAATATCAGACGGCCATTAAAGTTTCCGGCATTATGGGCGCGCGCAAAACGCAGGAAGAGCGCGCTCGCGACATGCTCTACCCGGAACAAATCTACCAGGAATTTGAAGGCGATACCGGCACCTGGTGGAACTTCGATCCGCGCGTAGAGTGGCTGATGGGCTACCTGACCGCGCACCGTTCCCAGAAGGTGCTGGTGATCTGCGCCAAGGCGGCCACCGCGCTGCAGCTGGAGCAGGTCCTGCGCGAGCGCGAAGGCATTCGCGCCGCCGTGTTCCACGAAGGCATGTCCATCGTTGAACGCGACCGCGCCGCAGCGTGGTTTGCCGAAGAGGACAGCGGCGCTCAGGTTATGCTGTGCTCTGAAATCGGTTCTGAAGGCCGTAACTTCCAGTTCGCCAGCAACCTGGTGATGTTCGATCTGCCGTTCAACCCCGATCTGCTGGAGCAGCGTATCGGCCGTCTGGATCGTATCGGTCAGGCCCATGATATTCAGATCCACGTGCCGTATCTGGAAAAAACGGCCCAGTCCGTGCTGGTGCGCTGGTTCCACGAAGGTCTGGACGCGTTTGAACATACCTGCCCGACCGGCCGCACCATTTACGATCAGGTGCATGGCGATCTGATCGGCTACCTGGCCGCGCCGGAAAACACCGACGGCTTTGACGATCTGATTAAGTCCTGTCGTGAGAAGCACGACGCGCTAAAAGCGCAGCTGGAACAGGGCCGCGACCGCCTGCTTGAGATCCACTCCAACGGCGGTGAAAAAGCGCAGGCGCTTGCCGAAAGTATTGAAGAACAAGATGATGACACCAGTCTGATCAGCTTCTCCATGAACCTGTTCGACATCGTCGGCATCAACCAGGACGACCGCGGCGAGAACCTGATTGTCCTGACCCCGTCGGATCACATGCTGGTTCCGGATTTCCCGGGCTTGCCGGAAGATGGCTGTACCATCACCTTCGAGCGTGATGTGGCGCTGTCCCGCGAAGATGCCCAGTTTATCACCTGGGAACACCCGCTGATCCGTAACGGGCTGGACCTGATCCTCTCCGGCGATACCGGCAGCAGCACCATCTCCCTGTTGAAGAACAAGGCGCTGCCGGTGGGTACCCTGCTGCTAGAGCTGATCTACGTTGTGGAAGCGCAGGCGCCGAAACAGCTTCAGCTCAACCGCTTCCTGCCGCCAACACCTGTCCGCCTGCTGCTGGACAAAAACGGTACGAACCTGGCGGGACAGGTTGAATTCGAGAGCTTCAACCGACAGCTGAGCGCGGTGAACCGCCATACCGGCAGCAAGCTGGTTAACGCGGTCCAGCAGGACGTGCATGCCATTCTCCAGCAGGGTGAAACCCAGATTGAAAAAGCGGCCAGAGCGCTGATTGACGCCGCGCGCAGTGAAGCCGACGAGAAACTGTCTGCAGAGCTGTCGCGTCTGGAGGCGTTGAAGGCCGTGAACCCGAACATCCGTGACGACGAGCTGGCGGCGATTGAAAGCAACCGTCAGCAGGTGCTGGAAAGCCTGGATCAGGCAAGCTGGCGCCTGGATGCCCTGCGTCTTATCGTTGTGACGCATCAGTAAACGGAGCGCAAGATGGTGATGGAGCCGTACAATCCGCCGCAGGATCCCTGGCTGGTCATTCTGTATCAGGATGAACACATTATGGTGGTCAACAAGCCCAGCGGGCTGTTGTCCGTGCCGGGTCGTCTGGACGAGCACAAAGACAGCGTGATGACGCGCATTCAGCGCGATTATCCTCAGGCGGAGTCTGTCCATCGCCTGGACATGGCGACCAGCGGCGTGATTGTGGTGGCGCTGAACAAAGCGGCGGAACGCGAGCTGAAGCGCCAGTTCCGCGAGCGCGAGCCGAAGAAGCAGTATGTCGCCCGCGTCTGGGGTCACCCGGCGCAGGCCGAAGGGCTGGTGGATTTACCGCTGATCTGCGACTGGCCGAACCGGCCAAAGCAGAAGGTGTGTTATGAAAGCGGCAAGGCCGCGCAGACCGAGTATGAAGTGCTTGAGTACGCGCCGGATAATACCGCGCGCGTCCTGCTAAAGCCGATTACCGGACGCTCGCACCAGCTGCGCGTGCATATGCTTGCGCTGGGTCATCCGATTCTGGGCGACAGGTTTTACGCGCCGCCTGAAGCGCTGGCCTTAGCGCCACGTCTGCAGCTGCACGCGCAGACGCTCACCATCACCCATCCGGCCTTCGGTAACGCGATGACGTTTAAAGCCCCGGTGGACTTCTAAGAAAAAGCCCGACATCGTCGGGCTTTTTCTATTTGAAACCTTTCTTCTCTTTAATCAGTTCGTACGCTTTCTGAATTTCCTGCGCTTTTTGCTTTGCCATCTCCATCATTTCTGGCGGTAAGCCTTTCGCGACCAGCTTGTCCGGATGGTGCTCGCTCATAAGCTTACGATAGGCACGTTTGATCGTGGTCTGATCGTCAGAGGGCTTAACGCCAAGCACATTGCAGGCATCTTCCAGCGTTGGACCACGCTGCGCCTGCTGCCAGGCACCGCCGGACGACTGCTGGTGATAGCCACCGCCAAACTGTGCCCCGCCCTGCATCATGCGCAGGAACTGGTCGAACTGCATGCGGGAGATGCCCAGCTCTTCCGCAATGACGTACAGCACGTCACGTTCATTAGGGTGTAGTGAACCGTCCGCGAAGGCCGCCTGGATTTGAATTTCCAGAAACATCCGAATTAAATCAAAACGTCCAAAACAGATGCTGCGGAACTGACGCATTTTTTCGCGAAGCGGATAGTTATCGGATTTCCCGATGCGAAACGCATTTTGCGCTTCCAGACGGGAGTCGCCGTGCAGGTTCATGCGATCCATAAAAACGCTGGCAATCTGAATATCGGCTTCTGTGACACGCCCTTTGGATTTGGTTAAGTGCCCCATGACCTCAAAGGTGGTGGAGAAAAAGAGTGACTGACGCTCGCGCTGATTGGCAAACCAGGCCATTTTGCGGCTGCGCGCCTTATCAAACATATGGCCAATAATAAGCCCCAGCACAATTCCCCAGAACCCGGCACCCATGATGATGGCGAACGCAACGCCGATTATTTTACCCCAATACTGCATATACTCCCCGGATAGTCATATTCCTTGCCGACGCAACGTCATCATCACTGTGTTCAAGTCACGGTCAATTGAAGGACATCGCCTATAATTTGCTTTATCATACTCGTCATTCGATAGCGAGCCTAACACTCTGGCACGCAAACGGGCAGGATTAACGCTGGTACTGCGCAGATGAGTAAGATAGTCTCTGAGCGTTTATAAGCCGTAGCCACTGATGACGGAACAATAAAATACAACGTATGAAAAAACGTATCCCCACCCTCCTGGCCACAATGATTGGCTCCGCCCTGTACAGTCAACAGGGTCTGGCGGCCGATCTCGCCTCGCAGTGTATGCTTGGCGTCCCAAGTTATAATCGCCCACTGGTGAGTGGCGATACAAATAGCTTGCCGGTAACTATTACTGCCGACAGTTCAAAAGGGACTTACCCTGACAATGCCACGTTTACGGGCAATGTCGATATTAACCAGGGCAATAGCCGCCTGCAGGCAGATGAAGTGCAACTGCACCAGAAACAACCGGAAGGTGCGGCCGAGCCGGTACGAACGGTGGATGCGCTGGGTAATGTGCACTATGACGACAATCAGGTCATCCTGAAAGGTCCGAAAGCCTGGTCAAACCTGAATACGAAAGATACCAACGTCTGGAAAGGTGATTACCAGATGGTGGGTCGCCAGGGGCGCGGTGACGCAGACCTGATGAAACAGCGCGGTGAAAACCGCTATACGATCCTGGAAAACGGTACGTTCACGTCATGTCTGCCGGGTTCAAATACCTGGAGCGTGGTCGGGAGCGAGGTTATCCATGACCGCGAAGAACAGGTCGCAGAGATCTGGAACGCCCGCTTCAAGCTGGGTCCGGTGCCCATATTCTATAGCCCTTATCTGCAGCTTCCCGTGGGTGACAAACGTCGCTCCGGTTTCCTGATCCCGAATGCCAAATACAGCACCACGAACTACTTTGAGTTCTACCTGCCGTATTACTGGAACATCGCGCCAAACATGGATGCGACGATCACGCCGCACTATATCCACAAGCGCGGCAACATCATGTGGGAGAATGAGTTCCGCTATCTGACCCAGGCTGGTGCGGGTCTGATGGAGCTGGATTATCTGCCGTCGGATAAAGTTTTCCAGGACGAGCATCCAACCGAAGGCGATAAGCACCGCTGGATGTATTTCTGGCAGCATTCCGGGGTGATGGACAAGGTCTGGCGTTTCAACGTCAACTACACCAAAGTCAGTGACCCGAACTACTTCAATGATTTCTCATCCAAATACGGTTCGAGTACCGATGGCTATGCCACACAGATTTTCAGCGTTGGCTACGCGGTTCAGAACTTCGATGCGACGGTAACCAACAAACAGTTCCAGGTATTCTCCAGCCAGACGGCAAGTACCTATGGCGCCGAGCCTCAGCTGGACGTTAACTGGTACCAGAATGACGTGGGTCCGTTCGACACTCGTATTTATGGCCAGGCCGTGCATTTTGTGAACACCAATTCCAATATGCCGGAAGCCACCCGTGTTCACCTGGAGCCCGTTATCAACTTGCCATGGTCGAATGACTGGGCAAGCCTGAATACGGAAGCCAAGCTGATGGCGACCCATTATCAGCAAAAAAATATTGATGATTACAATACCAGCAACAACGCCCATCTTGAGGAATCCGTAAACCGTACGCTTCCGCAGTTCAAAATGGACGGTAAGCTGATCTTCGAACGCAATATGGCACTTCTGGCGGATGGCTATACCCAGACGCTGGAGCCACGTATGCAGTACCTGTACGTGCCTTATCGCGACCAGAGCAACATCAATAACTACGACTCCTCTTTACTGCAATCTGACTATAGCGGCCTGTTCCGCGATCGTACCTACGGCGGCCTTGACCGCATCGCCTCAGCGAACCAGTTAACGACCGGGGTCACATCGCGCGTTTATGATGACGCTGCCGTTGAACGTTTTAACGTTTCTGTTGGTCAAATCTACTATTTCACCGAGTCTCGCACGGGCGATGACAATATTAAGTGGGAGAAAGATAACAAGACAGGTTCGCTGATTTGGGCTGGTGACACCTACTGGCGTATGACCGATCGTTGGGGTCTGCGCGGCGGCGTCCAATATGACACCCGTCTCGACAATATCGCCAACAGTACGGCGGCGATTGAGTATCGCCGGGATGAAGATCGTATGGTGCAGTTGACCTATCGTTATGCCAGCCCGGAATATATTCAGGCGACGCTACCGAACTATGGTACTGCCGAGCAGTATAAAGACGGTATTTCGCAGGTGGGTGGCGCAGCGAGTTGGCCAATCGCCGACCGCTGGTCAATCGTAGGCGCGTACTACTTCGACACTAACGCCAATAAAGCTGCTGACCAGATGGTGGGCCTGCAGTATAACTCCTGCTGTTACGCGCTGCGTCTCGGCTACGAACGTAAGCTTAACGGCTGGGAAAACAATCAGAGCAAATACGATAACGTGATTGGCTTTAACTTCGAGTTACGCGGCCTGAGTTCCAACTACGGCCTGGGTACTCAGAAAATGCTGCGCTCGAATATTCTGCCGTACAGTAGCGCCTTGTAATGTGCTTGATTTGCAACGTAATCCGCTTTGCGGTTAATTGAAATGGAAAAAGTATGAAGAACTGGAAAACGCTGCTGCTCGGTGTCGCTATGGTTGCGAATACCAGCTTCGCCGCCCCCCAGGTTGTTGATAAAGTCGCTGCTGTGGTTAACAACGGCGTCGTGCTTGAAAGTGACGTTGACGGTCTGATGAAATCGGTGAAGCTCAATTCGGGTGAAGCCGGTCAACAGCTTCCTGATGACGCCACGCTGCGCCACCAGATCCTGGAGCGTCTGATCATGGATCAGATCGTTCTGCAGATGGGGCAGAAAATGGGTGTGAAGATCACTG
The DNA here is from genome assembly GCF_027947695.1 of Enterobacter sp. PI-10. NCBI lineage: Bacteria > Pseudomonadati > Pseudomonadota > Gammaproteobacteria > Enterobacterales > Enterobacteriaceae > Enterobacter > Enterobacter sp. PI-10. Next base: position 160,502 of record NZ_JAJNOG010000004.1, read on the forward strand.
ACGAGCAGCTCGATCAGGCGATCGCTAACATCGCGAAGCAGAACAATATGTCTTTAGACCAGATGCGCAGCCGTCTGGCCTATGACGGCATCAGCTACGCCACCTACCGTAATCAGATCCGTAAAGAGATGCTGATTTCGGAAGTGCGTAACAACGAAGTGCGTCGCCGCGTGACTATCCTGCCTCAGGAAGTGGACGCGCTGGCAAAACAGGTGGGTAACCAGAACGATGCGAGCACAGAGCTGAACCTGAGCCACATCCTGATCCCACTGCCAGAGAACCCAACATCCGATCAGGCTGCGGAAGCTGAAAGCCAGGCGCGTTCTATTGTCGAACAGGCGCGTAACGGCGGAGACTTTGGCAAGCTGGCTATCACCTACTCCGCTGACCAACAGGCGCTGAAAGGCGGCCAGATGGGCTGGGGACGTATTCAGGAGCTGCCATCCATCTTTGCTCAGGCGCTGAGCACGGCGAAGAAAGGGGATATCGTGGGTCCAATCCGTTCAGGCGTGGGCTTCCACATTCTGAAGGTGAACGATCTGCGTGGCCAGAGCCAAAATATCTCCGTCACCGAAGTTCACGCTCGCCACATTCTTCTGAAACCGTCACCGATCATGACTGACGATCAGGCGCGTGCGAAACTGGAACAGATTGCAGCAGACATTAAGAGCGGTAAAACCTCTTTTGAGAAGGCAGCAAAAGAGTTCTCTCAGGATCCAGGCTCTGCTAACCAGGGCGGCGATCTGGGCTGGGCGGCTGCGGATATTTACGATCCTGCCTTCCGCGATGCGTTGATGAAGCTGAACAAAGGCCAGATCAGTGCGCCTGTCCACTCTTCGTTTGGCTGGCATCTGATCGAGCTGATGGACACCCGTAACGTTGATAAAACGGATGCGGCACAGAAAGACAGAGCCTACCGTATGCTGTTTAACCGCAAGTTCTCTGAAGAAGCAGCCACCTGGATGCAGGAACAACGCGCCAGCGCATACGTGAAAATTCTGAGCAACTAATGAAACAGCATCGTGTTGTGATCACGCCCGGCGAACCCGCCGGGATTGGGCCTGACCTCGTTGTCCAGCTCGCCCAGCGCAGCTGGCCTGTAGAACTTGTTGTCTGCGCCGATGCAACACTGTTACAAGACCGGGCAACGCTGCTCGGTCTGCCTTTAACGCTTATCCCTTACGTTGAAGGCCAACAGCCTGCACCGCAGCAAGCCGGTACACTCACCCTTCTTTCTGTTCCGCTTCGTACACCGGTTATTCCGGGACAACTCAGCACGGAAAACGGCCACTATGTCGTGGAAACCCTGGCGCGCGCCTGCGACGGTTGCCTGAAGGGCGAATTTGCCGCCCTGATTACCGGTCCCGTCCATAAAGGCGTCATCAACGAAGCGGGTATACCGTTTACCGGGCATACGGAGTTCTTCGAAGAGCGCTCACGTAGCCCGAAAGTGGTGATGATGCTGGCGACGGAGGAAATGCGCGTTGCGCTGGTGACCACCCATCTGCCGATCAAAGCCATTCCTGATGCGATCACCCCTGAACTCCTGCGCGAGATCATCGGGATTTTGCACCACGATCTGCAGACAAAGTTTGGGATACCGCAGCCGCATGTGCTGGTCTGTGGCCTGAATCCGCACGCCGGCGAAGGCGGGCACATGGGCACCGAAGAGATCGACACCATTATTCCGGTGCTCAACGAAATGCGGGCGAAGGGGATGAACCTCAGCGGGCCGCTCCCTGCAGATACTCTTTTCCAGCCGAAATACCTGGATAATGCCGACGCCGTGCTCGCGATGTACCACGATCAGGGCCTGCCCGTGCTAAAATACCAGGGCTTTGGCCGCGGGGTGAATATCACCCTCGGTTTACCCTTTATTCGAACGTCCGTTGACCACGGTACTGCGCTGGATCTGGCAGGCCAGGGGAAAGCGGATGTCGGCAGTTTTATTACGGCGCTTAATCTCGCCATCAAAATGATTGTTAATACTCAATGACTAATCGAGTCCATCAGGGCCACTTAGCCCGTAAACGTTTCGGGCAAAACTTCCTTAACGATCAGTTCGTGATCGAAAGCATTGTCTCGGCTATTAATCCGCAAAAAGGTCAGGCGATGGTCGAAATCGGCCCGGGTCTTGCCGCGCTGACCGAGCCGGTAGGCGAACGCCTTGACGAGCTGACCGTCATCGAACTGGACCGCGATCTGGCCGCTCGCCTGCAAACGCACCCGTTCCTCGGGCCGAAGCTGACCATCTATCAGCAGGACGCCATGACCATGAACTTTGGCGAACTGTCGGAAAAAATGGGCCAGCCGCTGCGCGTCTTCGGCAACCTGCCGTACAACATCTCCACGCCGCTCATGTTCCACCTCTTTAGCTATACTGATGCCATTGCCGACATGCACTTCATGTTGCAAAAAGAGGTTGTTAACCGTCTGGTTGCAGGCCCGAACAGTAAAGCGTATGGTCGTTTAAGCGTGATGGCACAATATTACTGCAACGTGATCCCGGTACTCGAAGTACCGCCGTCAGCGTTCACACCACCACCGAAAGTGGATTCAGCGGTTGTGCGCCTTGTACCGCACAAAACGAAACCGTATCCGGTTAAAGATCTGCGTGTACTGAGCCGCATTACCACTGAAGCCTTTAACCAGCGTCGTAAAACGATCCGTAACAGCCTCAGCAATTCCTTTACCGTTGAGGTGTTAGCCGAACTGGGAATCGACCCGGCAATGCGTGCGGAGAACATTTCCGTAGAGCAATACTGCAAGCTGGCTAATTACATCAGCGATAATGCGCCGCCGAAGGAGAGTTAAGCCATGATTGATTCGCCCCGCGTATGTGTCCATGTACAAAGCGTCTATGTTGAATCACAGTCATCACCGGACGAAGAACGTTTTGTCTTTGCTTACACCGTGACCATTCGCAATCTGGGGCGGACGCCCGTGCAGCTGCGCGGACGCTACTGGCTTATCACCAACGGCAATGGCCGCGAAATCGAAGTTCAGGGTGAAGGTGTGGTCGGTGAACAGCCCCACATCGCCCCTGGCGAAGAGTACCAGTACACCAGCGGCGCGGTGATTGAAACGCCGATGGGTACGATGCAGGGCCATTATGAAATGGTCGATGTCGATGGCAATGATTTCCGCGTTGCCATTCCCGTGTTCCGTCTCGCCGTAACCACACTTATTCATTAATCTAATGTCTACATATCTGATTGGCGACGTTCACGGTTGCTACGATGAACTGATCGCATTATTAAAACAGGTCGACTTTACGCCAGGACAGGACACGCTCTGGCTGACGGGCGATTTAGTCGCGCGTGGCCCCGGCTCCCTTGAAGTATTACGTTTCGTCAAATCGCTGGGCGACAGCGTCCGCATGGTGCTGGGCAATCACGATCTGCATCTGCTGGCGGTGTTCGCCGGGATCAGCCGCAACAAACCTAAAGATCGCCTCACTCCGCTGCTGGATGCGCCGGACGCGGACGATCTGATTAACTGGCTTCGCCGTCAGCCGCTGCTGCAGGTCGACGAGGAGAAAAAGCTGGTCATGGCGCATGCCGGGATCACCCCGCAATGGGATCTTGAGACGGCGAAAACCTGCGCGCGCGACGTTGAGGCGGTGCTGGCAAGCGACTCGTATCCTTTCTTCCTCGATGCCATGTACGGCGATATGCCGAACCACTGGAGCGAGGATCTCAGCGGTCTGGCCCGTCTGCGCTTTATCACCAACGCCTTTACCCGCATGCGCTTCTGCTTCCCGAACGGACAGCTGGACATGTATTCCAAAGAGACGCCGGAAAGTGCGCCCGCTCCGCTGAAACCGTGGTTTGCCATTCCGGGGCCGGTGACAAGCGAGTACAGCGTGGTATTTGGTCACTGGGCGGCACTGGAAGGAAAAGGAACGCCGGAAGGGATTTACGGTCTGGATACCGGATGCTGCTGGGGCGGAGAGTTAACCTGTTTACGCTGGGAAGATAAAGCTTACTTTGTGCAGCCGTCCAACCGACAGCTGGACTTAGGAGAAGGCGAGGCAGTCGCCTCCTGATACGCTATTCCCTCTCCCGGCCGGGAGAGGGAAAATCACTTAACGACGTTCCAGAATCTCGAAGCAGTAGCTGTGGGAGTTCTGTGCATCCGCGTCGTGGAATTCACTGAATACCGATTCCCACTCGTCCGGATCGTAGTCCGGGAAATGAGTATCCCCTTCCACTTCTGCATCAATGTGGGTCAGATACAGCTTCTGCGCTTTTGGCAGGAACTGCTCGTACACGCGCCCACCGCCGATCACCATGATCTCTTCGGCATTGCCGCATGCAGCAATCGCCTCGTCGACTGATTTTACCCATTCGACGCGATCGTCAGTGCCGGGCTGGCTGCTGATAACGATATTCTTACGGCCCGGCAATGGACGACCAATCGACTCCCAGGTCAGGCGGCCCATCACTACCGGCTTGTTTAACGTAGTACGTTTAAACCATGCGAGATCGGCAGGCAGGTTCCACGGCATGGCATTTTCCATACCGATAACGCGGTCCACCGCCAGCGCTGCAATCAGACTGATCATTGAAAATTTCCCGGATGCAAAAAATTGCCGCCACTATACGGAAAGCTTAATCTTTCGTCGACTGGCGGCAGAGTAAAGATAAAGAAATTTTTTAATATTGCTGGCAACTCCACTTCACGCGGAAGGTTTACTCTCCGGTTCGTCAGACGGATCGCCGGTATGCTTGCCCTCTTCCGTGCCCTGCCAGCCGTGACGCTGGATCAGCGACAGGTGATTACGGTCCTCGTTAATGATTTCCGTCAGCATGGCGCTGGTGCGTTTAAACACCGCCGCGCGCTCGGTGGCCGTACTCCCGGCCATCGCCGCCATCTCTTCGACCATCTCGGTGTTAAAGCGGCGGAACAGGTCCGCCCGCTCGCGCGCTTCATACGCGCCGAGCCCCAGATTTTCCAGCGCCATACGGCCAGATTTCAGCGCGCCTTCGAAGGTTTCACGCTCAGGGGCTTCTACGCCCGCTTGCCTGAGACGGATATAATGATCCACATCGCGGGCACGGGAAATAATGGTCAGATCCGGGAAATGTTCTTTCGCCATTTCCACCATCTGCATGCTGGTCTCCGGATCGTCAATCGCGTTAATCAATACCTCCGCTTTGGCCGCACCGGCGGATTCCAATAGATCGACGCGGGTCGCATCGCCGTAAAATACCTTCATATCAAATTTACGCAGAGTATCGACATGGTCGGGGTCGTGATCGAGGATAACCATCTTCACCCCGCTGGACAGCAGCAGACGGCCAACGATCTGCCCGTAGCGGCCAAATCCGGCAATGATGACGCGCGGCTGTTCTTCGTCAATTTCATCGGCTTCGCGCTCCTGCTCGCTACCCGATTTTTCCAGACGCGTCAGCACCACCAGCAGAACGGGCGTTGCGGCCATCGAGAGCGCGACCGCCAGCGTCAGCGCTTTCGCCCACTCGGGATCGAGCACGTTTGCCATCTGCGCAGCGCCAAAAACCACAAACGCAAATTCGCTCCCCTGCCCCAGTAGAACCGCAAACCAGCTGCGCTGCTTATTTGGAACCTTCAGCGGACGCGCAATCAGCCACAGCATTACCATTTTAATGATCAGGAAGCCGACGAGCAGGATGACGATCCGCAGCGGGTGCGTCACCAGCGTGCCGAAGTCGACGGACATCCCCACGCCGATGAAAAACAGCCCCAGCAGCAACCCTTTGAACGGCTCGATATCGCTTTCCAGCGCGTGACGGTATTCCGAGCTCGCCAGCAGGACGCCTGCGAGGAACGCCCCCATCGCCATCGACAGCCCGGCTTCTTCCAGCAGCAGACCAAAGCCAAACACCAGGAACAGCGCCACGGCGCTGAACACTTCGCGCAGGCCTGAACGGGCAACAAACCGCAGCAGCGGGCGGGTCACGTAACGGCCAAGCAGTACCACCAGCGCCAGCGCGCCCGCCACCTTCAGCGCCGACAGCGCGAAAGCGCCCAGCGTGGTAGAGGAACCGCTGGCTGCCAGCAGCGGGATCATCGCCACCAGCGGAATAGCGGCAATATCCTGGAACAGCAGCACCGAGAACGCGCTACGTCCCATCTGGGATACCGTCAGATTTCGCTCGTTCATCGCCTGCATGGCAATAGCCGTTGAGGAGAGCGCCAGCGTCATGCCGATGAGCTCTGCCACTTTCCAGTCCATACCCAGCAGGATGCAGAACCCACCCAGCAGCAGGCCGCAGGCCACCATCTGCAGTGCCCCTCCGCCAAATACCGAGGCGCGAAGCTTCCACAACCTCTGGGGATCGAGCTCCAGGCCAATCACAAACAGCATCAGCACAACGCCGATTTCAGCAAAATGGAGAATCGCCTCGGCATCCGTGACCAGTCGAAAGCCCCACGGCCCAATGACGCAGCCCGCAATCAGATAGCCGAGAACAGAGCCCAGCCCCAGGCGTACCGCCACGGGCACAATCAGCGCCGCCGCGCCGAGGTAAATCAGCGCCTGTATCAGCGTATGGCTATCCATGGTGCGTCTCCTGCCACTCAAGTAAGCGTTGTTTATAATGGCGAGCCTGCGCCTGCAGCGTTTCATCGTCGCAAACAAACGTGCAGTGCATCGCAAAAGGCGGGAGCCAGTTCAGACCGCAATAGAGCGCTGTCGCCTGCAGCGGCTGCGCCAGGACGTCAAAACCCGGGAAGGAACCGATATCAAAATGGCTTTCCCCACCGCCGGTGGTGACCGCCCACATCAGGCTTTTCCCTTTTAGCGCATGGCCGTTGTGTCCATACGCCCAGCCGTGGGAGAAGACTTTATCAATCCACAGTTTCAGCAGCGGGGGCGTGCTGTACCACTGCATGGGGTGCTGCCAGATAATCAGATCGGCACGGGAGAGCGCCTCCTGTTCGGCGGCGATATCGATATTAAAATCGGGATAAAGTTGATAGAGGGAACGTATCTCTACGTTATCAAGCGTCCTTACCTGCTCAAGCATCCGCTTATTCGCATGCGAGTGCTGCGGATAAGGATGGGCATAAATTATCAGAATCATTGATTAGCCTGTTGTTACTGCTTTCTTTTAACAAAAGAGTGTAGTCAGTAATTCAACAGGCTAATAGTGAATATTATTGACGGGCTTACGTCAGAATTCTGAATTAGTTATCCAGCTCGCCCATGGATTTCACCTGGTCACGGTTAATCTGCTCGGTTTGGCCGGTTTCGGCGTTTTTGTACGACACCAGACCGGTATCGTCATCCACCTGCGGTTTGCCGTCGGTGACGATGGTTTTGCCATCGGTGGTTTTTACGGCCTGATTAGACGAACAGCCCGCAACGGTAAACATTGCCGTAGCAGCCAGAACGGAAGCGATCAGTAATTTATTTTGCATGGTGTTTTCCCCTGCTCTCAGTTGAATTTCGTTATCGACCTAACCATTTTAGGCTAACTGACTGAAACCGGATGAAAAACCAGAAGGTTCTGAAGATGGGGAGAATGCCCGGCAGCCGAACGGCACCGGGCATTTTTACTTACTTGCTAATCTGCGCGTGCATTTCCTGCACTGAAATCACCTTCTCGGTGGCATCCGCGTTCAGCGCCATGGCCGTCGCGAAACCGCCGTTCAGGGTGGTGTCGTAGTGCACCTTGTACTGCAGCGCGCTGCGGCGAATCAGCTTGGAGTCTTCAATCGCCTGGCGGCCTGCGGTAGTGTTGATGATGTAGGTGTATTCGCCATTCTTGATACGGTCCTGAATGTGCGGACGACCTTCATGCACCTTGTTCACCAGACGCGGGTTAATACCGGCTTCACCCAGCACAATCGCCGTACCGTGGGTTGCGTCCAGCTCGAAGCCCTGTTTCAGCAGCTTGGCGGCCAGGTCAACCACGCGCTCTTTGTCGCCTTCGCGAACGGAGAGCAGCGCACGGCCTGATTTTCTCATGGTGGAGCTACTACCCAGCTGCGCCTTCGCGAACGCTTCGGCGAAGGTGCGGCCCACGCCCATCACTTCCCCGGTAGAGCGCATTTCTGGCCCTAACAGCGGGTCAACGCCCGGGAATTTGTTGAACGGCAGCACCACTTCTTTCACCGAGTAGTACGGTGGAATGATCTCTTTGGTCACACCCTGCTGCGCCAGCGTCTGGCCCGCCATCACGCGCGCCGCCACTTTCGCCAGCGGTACGCCGGTGGCTTTGGAGACGAACGGTACGGTACGTGCCGCACGCGGGTTGACTTCAATCAGGTAGACTTCGTTGTCTTTCACCGCGAACTGGACGTTCATCAGGCCGCGAACCTGCAGCTCGAAGGCCAGCTTCTGCACCTGCTGGCGCATCACGTCCTGAATCTCCTGGCTCAGGGTGTACGCTGGCAGAGAACAGGCGGAGTCGCCGGAGTGCACGCCTGCCTGCTCGATATGCTCCATGATGCCGCCAATCAGCACCATTTCGCCATCGCAGATGGCGTCAACGTCTACTTCCACCGCGTCGTCGAGGAAGCGGTCAAGCAGCACTGGCGCATCGTTGGAAACGCTCACTGCGGTCTGGAAGTAGCGACGCAGGTCGGCTTCGTCATAAACGATTTCCATCGCGCGGCCGCCCAGCACGTAGGAAGGACGCACCACCAGCGGGTAGCCAATCTCTTTCGCCTTCTCAACGGCCTGTTCGATAGCGGTCACGGTGGCGTTCGCCGGCTGTTTCAGCTTCAGACGGTCAACCGCCTGCTGGAAACGCTCGCGGTCTTCCGCACGGTCAATCGCATCCGGGCTGGTACCGATAACCGGTACGCCTGCCGCTTCCAGCGCGCGCGCCAGCTTCAGCGGGGTCTGGCCACCGTACTGCACGATAACGCCTTTTGGCTTCTCGATGCGCACGATTTCCAGCACGTCTTCCAGGGTAACCGGCTCGAAGTAGAGGCGGTCAGAGGTGTCGTAGTCGGTAGAAACCGTTTCAGGGTTACAGTTGACCATGATGGTCTCGTAACCGTCTTCGCGCAGCGCCAGCGAGGCGTGTACGCAGCAGTAGTCGAACTCGATGCCCTGGCCGATACGGTTTGGACCGCCGCCCAGCACCATAATCTTGTCGCGGTCGACTGACGGGTTCGCTTCGCACTCGTCTTCATAGGTGGAGTACATGTACGCGGTGTCGGTCGAGAATTCAGCCGCACAGGTGTCCACGCGCTTGTAGACCGGGTGCAGGTTGTACTGGTCGCGCAGCTTGCGGATTTCTGCTTCACGCACGCCCGCCAGCTTAGCCAGACGCGCGTCGGCGAAGCCTTTACGCTTCAGCACGCGCAGGAAGTCAGCGTCCAGACCGGTGATGCCCAGCTCGGCAACCTGTTCTTCCAGACGGACCAGCTCTTCAATCTGCACCAGGAACCAGCGGTCGATGTTGGTCAGGTTGAACACGCCGTCCACGGACAGGCCCGCACGGAAGGCATCGGCGATGTACCAGATACGCTCTGCGCCCGCGTCTTTCAGCTCGCGGCGTATTTTAGTCAGCGCTTCCGGGTCATCCAGGCTTACTTTCGGGTCAAAGCCGGTCGCGCCCACTTCCAGGCCGCGCAGCGCTTTTTGCAGGGATTCCTGCTGGGTGCGGCCAATCGCCATCACTTCACCGACAGATTTCATCTGGGTGGTCAGACGGTCGTTCGCGCCCGCGAATTTCTCGAAGTTGAAGCGAGGAATTTTGGTCACAACGTAGTCGATGGACGGCTCGAAGGACGCAGGCGTGCGGCCACCGGTGATGTCGTTCATCAGCTCGTCGAGGGTGTAACCCACCGCCAGTTTCGCCGCCACTTTCGCAATCGGGAAGCCGGTCGCTTTAGAGGCCAGCGCGGAGGAACGGGACACGCGCGGGTTCATTTCGATAACAATCAGGCGGCCTGTTTTCGGGTTCACCGAGAACTGCACGTTAGAACCGCCGGTTTCCACGCCGATTTCACGCAGTACCGCCATCGAGGCGTTACGCATGATTTGATACTCTTTGTCGGTCAGGGTCTGGGCTGGCGCAACGGTGATGGAGTCACCGGTGTGGATACCCATCGCATCGAAGTTTTCGATGGAGCAGACGATGATGCAGTTGTCGTTTTTATCACGCACCACTTCCATCTCGTACTCTTTCCAGCCAATCAGCGACTCGTCAATCAGCAGCTCTTTGGTTGGGGAGAGATCAAGACCGCGCTCACAAATCTCTTCGAACTCTTCACGGTTGTAGGCGATACCGCCGCCGGTGCCGCCCATGGTGAACGATGGACGGATGATGCACGGATAACCCACTTCAGCGGCAACGGCCAGCGCTTCTTCCATATTGTGTGCGATACCGGAGCGCGCGGTGTCGAGGCCGATTTTCTTCATTGCCACGTCGAAGCGGCGACGGTCTTCTGCTTTATCAATGGCGTCGGCGGTCGCACCGATCATGGTCACGCCGAACTCTTCCAGCACGCCCTGACGCTCCAGCTCCAGCGCACAGTTCAGCGCCGTCTGGCCGCCCATGGTTGGCAGCACCGCGTCCGGACGCTCTTTCTCGATGATTTTACGCACCACTTCCCAGTGAATCGGCTCGATGTAGGTTGCATCTGCCATTTCCGGGTCGGTCATGATGGTTGCCGGGTTGGAGTTCACCAGGATAACGCGGTAACCCTCTTCGCGCAGGGCTTTACACGCCTGCGCGCCGGAGTAGTCGAATTCGCAGGCCTGGCCGATCACGATCGGGCCAGCGCCAAGGATCAGGATGCTTTTTATGTCTGTACGTTTTGGCATTGTCTTCTCGGCTCCTGATTATTTAGCTGTCTTACGGTATTGCTCGATAAGTTCGATGAAGTGATCGAACAGCGGCGCGGCGTCGTGTGGGCCCGGGCTGGCTTCAGGGTGGCCCTGGAAGCTGAATGCTGGCTTATCGGTACGGTGGATACCCTGCAGGGTGCCATCGAACAGCGACTTATGGGTCACGCGCAGGTTAGCCGGCATTGAGGCTTCGTCGACGGCAAAGCCGTGGTTCTGCGCGGTGATCATCACCGTGTTGTTATCGATGTCTTTCACCGGGTGGTTACCACCGTGGTGGCCGAACTTCATCTTAACGGTGTTCGCACCGCTCGCCAGCGCCAGCAGCTGATGGCCGAGGCAGATGCCGAATACCGGGATGTCGGTTTCCAGGAAGGACTTGATGGCGGCGATGGCGTAATCACACGGCGCCGGGTCGCCAGGACCGTTGGACAGGAAAATACCGTCCGGATTCATCTTCAGCACGTCTTCGGCAGACGTTTGTGCCGGAACCACCGTCAGGCGGCAGCCGCGGTCAACCAGCATGCGCAGGATGTTGCGCTTGGCGCCGAAATCGTAGGCCACCACGTGGAACGGCAGCTCGCTCTCTTTTTTCGCTTCCGGCAGGTCGCCTTCCAGCGTCCAGCTACCCTGAGTCCAGCTGTAGGCTTCAGCAGTAGTCACTTCTTTCGCCAGGTCCATGCCGTTCAGGCCAGGGAAGGCTTTCGCTTTTTCCAGCGCCAGCGTCGCATCGAGGTTATCACCCGCGATGATGCAGCCGTTCTGTGCACCCTTCTCACGCAGCAGACGCGTTAGCTTACGGGTATCGATATCGGCAATCGCCACGATGTTATGGCGCTTCAGGTAAGAAGAAAGATCTTCGGTATTGCGGAAGTTGCTGGCAATCAGCGGCAGGTCGCGGATGACCAGGCCTTGCGCATGTACCTGAGAGGATTCTTCGTCAGCCGCATTGGTGCCGACATTGCCGATATGAGGATAAGTAAGAGTAACGATTTGGCGAGAATAGGAAGGATCAGTGAGGATTTCTTGATAACCGGTCATTGAAGTATTGAAAACGACTTCCCCAACCGCCGAACCTGTTGCCCCTATGGCCCGACCGATAAACTGGGTTCCGTCTTCCAGAACCAATAGCGCTGACTTAATCAAAACACCCTCCAGAGAATATTCACTCACTTTATTTGCATATTAATTCATAACCGTGTCATGAATCAATGCAAATGTGTTGCCAGCGGATTTTTGGCAAACGGCGGCATTCTGGAGATTTGGTGGGTAAAAGTCAACTTAAAACGGATATTTTGTTTAGTGTTTTGCAGCCCTGGCGAGAGTAATGCGGCTTAAGCGACAAAAAGATCAGGTAAATCACCGCGGAAAACGCTTGCGCGCCTGGTTTAATAAAAAATGTCGTGTTGGAGCATGAAAAAGTGGACCGGATGGTCAAAATTTACATTTCAGTAACGTTAAAACGCTACAAGATATAGAAATTTAGAGGCTTAATTAAAAATAACACATGAAACAGACAAAATAAAAGGGCAATAAAATATTGCCCTATGCAATCAAATAATTACGACTGCAATAACCACATCACGATGGGTAATAATGCTTACAAATTGTTGAGATCGAGCACATCTCGCATATCAAAAAGACCGTTTTTCTTGCTTTTAAGCCACAAAGCGGAACGTACGGCGCCGTTGGCGAACGTCATTCGGCTTGAGGCTTTATGCGTAATTTCGACACGTTCGCCAATATCGGCGAACATCGCCGTATGTTCGCCGACGATGTCACCCGCTCGCACGGTTGCGAAACCAATGGTGCCAGGCACGCGTTCGCCGGTGTAGCCTTCGCGGGTATAGACCGCGCAGTCTTTTAAATCTTTATCAAGTGCATGAGCAATCGCTTCGCCCATCGCCAGCGCCGTGCCAGATGGCGCATCAACCTTGTAACGGTGGTGAGCTTCTACAATCTCGATATCGGTATAATTGCCCATCACCTTCGCGGCCTTCTCCAGCAGCTTCAGCATGACGTTAACGCCCACGCTGAAGTTTGCCGCGAAGACAATCGCAATCTCTTTTGATGCATCCTGGATAGCCTGTTTGCCCGCATCGTCAAAACCGGTGGTGCCGATCACCATCCCCTTGCCGTGTTGACGACAAAACGCCAGATGCGTGAGCGTCCCTTCCGGGCGGGTAAAATCGATGAATACATCGAAGTCCTCTTTTACCGCTTCCAGACTGCTTTGCACGGTAACGCCCGTGTGACCAGCGCCCGCCAGCTCACCGGCATCGGTCCCCAGAAGCGAAGAACCTTCACGCTCCAGTGCCGCGCCAAGCGCTACGCCATCCATCTGAAGTGCCGCCTGAATAAGCTGACGGCCCATACGTCCACCCGCGCCCGCAATGGCGACACGGATCTGTGCATCATGCATAGTTATTCTCTTACGTTAAAATGATGTAAACCGTTTTCAGATTAACCAGCCTTGAGAAGCACTGCCAACTGAAAACACCGATAATTAGAATTTAACGTGAAACCGACTTAAATATCAGTAAAAGACATGATTTTGTCGTCACGATAAAGTAACGGGTAAAAAAAAGGCCAGCACAGGAGGTGCTGGCCTTTCATCAGAAAAAGGACTATTCAACTTCGCGGGCGTCGATGCGCAGTTCTTTCGGGACTTCGAAAACGATGTTCTCTTCACGTCCTTCCAGCGGCACCGCTTCGCCGCCGCCCAGCTCCTGCAGACGGGAAATGACGTTCTGAACCAGAATATCTGGCGCAGACGCCCCTGCCGTCACGCCGACACAGGCCGCGTCTTTAACCCACGCTTCCTGAATGTCCGACGCGTCATCAATCAGGAAAGCCATTTTCCCCATGCGCTGCGCCAGTTCGGCCAGACGGTTGGAGTTAGATGAGTTTTTGGAGCCGACCACGAGCACCACATCCGCCTTTTCAGCCAGCGCGCGCACCGCTTCCTGACGGTTAGTGGTTGCGTAGCAGATATCATCCTTACGCGGGCCGACGATTTTCGGGAAGCGCTGACGCAGGGCGTCAATCACGTCTGAGGTATCGTCTACGGAGAGCGTCGTCTGGGTCATAAACGACAGACGCGCTTCGTTTTTCACGTTCAGCGTAAGGACATCTTCAGGCGACTCAACCAGATACATCCCCCCTTCCGGGTTGCTGTACTGGCCCATGGTGCCTTCGACTTCCGGATGACCGGCATGGCCAATCAAAATCGACTCTTCACCACGACGGCTGGCGCGCGCCACTTCCATATGCACTTTTGTCACCAGCGGACAGGTAGCATCGAATACGGTCAGATCGCGGCTTTTTGCTTCGTTACGGACCGCCTGCGAGACACCGTGCGCGGAGAAGATCAGAATCGCACCGTCCGGTACTTCGCTGATCTGCTCAATAAAAATTGCGCCGCGCTCGCGCAGGCTGTCGACCACATAGCGGTTATGCACCACTTCGTGACGCACATAAATCGGCGCGCCGTAAATCTCCAGCGCGTTTTCAACAATGCTGATAGCGCGGTCTACACCGGCGCAGAAGCCGCGCGGGTTAGCCAACAGAATCTGCATTTCAGGCCTCCAGCGCAGGATCGATTTCCAGCACTTCAACATCAAAATGAACGGTACGCCCGGCAAGCGGATGGTTGAAGTCAACGGTAATAGAGTCGCCGTTGATTTCGCGGATCACGCCAGGCATTTCGCTGCCGTCCATAGCGGTAAAGAGCATAATCGCGCCGATTTCCGGTTCACCTGCATCCATAAACTCGCGGCGCGAGAAATACTGGATCAGGTCCGGACTCGGCACGCCAAACGCGGCATCCGGCTCCAGCGAAAAGGCCTTTTTCTCACCCTCTTTCAGACCGAGAAGCTGCTGCTCAAGACCTTCAGACAGGGAGGTATCGCCAAGACGAAACAGGGCCGGTTTGCCGTTGTTGCGGGTGGATTCGGCCGTAGAGCCGTCATCCAGCTTCAGCGTGAAGTGAACGAGAACCGCGCTGTTGCTCTGTACGGATTTAGACATGCAAATTGCTCGCTTGTTTTGCCCGGTGGCATTACACCACCGGGCGAGTGTGTTACGCCTGCTCTTTCGCAGCCGGTTTAGGCAAGAAGCCTTCCAGCACGATTAACGCCGCACCGATACAAATTGCCGTATCGGCCAGGTTAAAGGTCGCGAAATGCCAGTCGCCGACGTAGAAGTCAATCATATCGACCACAAAGCCGTGCCACAGGCGGTCAAACAGGTTGCCCAGCGCGCCGCCAATGATCAGCGCGTAGGCGATGTTATTCAGCTTTTGCGTGGCCTTCGAGCGGTACATCAGCACCGCCAGGATCACGCAGATACCGAGAGCGATACCTGCAAAGAACCAGCGCTGCCAGCCACCGCTGTCGGCAAGGAAACTAAAGGCTGCGCCGTAGTTACGCGCGTAGTGCAGGTTAAGCGACGGGAACAGCGGGACCGTCTCGCCCAGAGCAAAATTCTGGAGGATCAGGAATTTGCTGCCCAGATCGATAATCAGCACCACCACAACCAGCCACAGCCAGCGCAGTCCTGTTGAACAGAGAGTTTTACTCATCAGGCAAACTTACGTTTTTCGCCGTCACCGGCGACGTTGCTTACACAGCGTCCGCAGATGTCTGCGTGTTCCGCCACCTGACCGACATCGGTAGTGTAATGCCAGCAACGCGGGCATTTCTCACCGTCGGCTTTGCTCAGCGCGACTTTCAGTCCTTTGAGCAGTTCGCTCTGCTGAGCATCAGCAGAAGCCTCGGCATAATCCGCAACTTTCGCACCGGAGGTCAACAGGACAAATCGTAATTCATCGCCCAGCGCGATCAGCTTCGCCGCCAGCTCCGGTTCAGCGTACAGCGTGACTGCCGCTTCCAGAGAGCCGCCGACTTTCTTGTCTGCACGCGCCTGCTCGATAACCTTGTTCACTTCGCCACGCACCTTCAGCAGCTCGTCCCAGAAGGCATCGTTCATCGCTTCGGTGCTGGAGAGATCGAACAGACCTTCGTACCACTCACCCGTGAAGACATACTTCTCACGGTCGCCAGGCAGATAGCCCCAGATTTCATCCGCGGTGAAGGACATGATCGGCGCCATCCAGCGTACCAGCGCTTCTGCGATGTGGAACAGCGCGGTCTGGCAGCTACGACGCGCCACGCTGTCCGCTTTCGCGGTGTACTGGCGGTCTTTGATGATGTCGAGGTAGAACGAGCCCATCTCGATGGAGCAGAAGCGCATCAGGCGCTGCACCACTTCGTGGAAGTCGTAAGACTCATAGGCTTTCAGGATATCGTCCTGCGCCGCTTTCGCGCAGCCTACCGCCCAGCGGTCCAGCACCACCATCTCTTCCGGTTTAACCATGTCTTTTGCCGGATCGAACCCGTTCAGGTTCGCCAGCAGGAAGCGCGCGGTGTTACGGATACGACGATAGCTGTCGGCAGCACGCTTCAGGATCTCGTCAGACACCGCCATTTCGCCGGTGTAGTCGGTCGACGCCACCCACAGACGCAGGATGTCTGCGCCCAGTTTGTTCATCACATCCTGCGGAGAAACGGTGTTACCGATAGATTTGGACATCTTACGGCCCTGACCATCCACGGTGAAGCCGTGAGTCAGTACCTGACGGTAAGGCGCTTTACCCTTCATGGCGGTGGAGATCATCAGAGATGACATGAACCAGCCGCGGTGTTGGTCCGACCCTTCCAGATACATATCGGCAGCGTGACCGGCGAATTCCGGACGCACGTCAACCACGGAGGAGTGGGTCGACCCGGAGTCGAACCACACGTCCAGGGTATCCGGCACTTTCTCGTAGTTATCTGCATCAGCGCCCAGGATGTCGCGGGCGTCGAGATCCCACCACGCCTGAATGCCGTCAACTTCGACGCGCTTCGCCACTTCTTCCATCAGTTCCAGGGTATTCGGGTGCAGTTCCTGCGTCTCTTTGTGCACGAACAGAGACATCGGTACACCCCAGGTACGCTGACGGGAGATACACCAGTCAGGACGGTTAGCTACCATGGATTCGATACGCGCCTGGCCCCAGTCAGGGATCCACTGCACGCCTTTGATCTCTTTCAGAGACTGCTCGCGCAGGCCTTTCTGATCCATGCTGACGAACCACTGCGGGGTCGCACGGAAGATGATTGGGGTCTTGTGACGCCAGCAGCACGGATAGCTGTGCTGCATTTTTTCTACGTGCAGCAGCGCGCCGCTGGTACGCAGCATGTCGACGATAATGTCGTTCGCTTTGAAGACGTTGATACCATCCAGCGCCGGGTAGGTGCCAGGCAGGTAAGAACCGTCCGGGCCGACCGGGTTAGCGATTTCCACACCGTACTTCAGGCTGATGTTGTAGTCGTCAGGACCGTGGCCACCGGCGGTATGCACCGCACCGGTACCCGCTTCCAGCGTCACGTGATCGCCCAGGATCGCCGGAACGTCGAAGTCCAGGAACGGGTGCTTGAAGCGCATCAGCTCCAGGGCGTCACCTTTCACGGTGCCCAGCACGGTGTAGTCACTGATATGCGCGCGCTTCAGCACGCTCTCAACCAGATCTTTCGCCAGGATAACCGCCTGACCGTCAATCTGCACCAGTGCGTATTCGAACTCACCGGACAGGGAGATCGCACGGTTGGCAGGCAGAGTCCACGGGGTGGTGGTCCAGATCACCAGAGAGATCGGGCCGTTTACCGAGGAGACGCCAAATTTAGCCTTCACCGCATCCTGATCGACGGCATGGAACGCCACGTCGATAGATGGGGAAGTTTTGTCGTAATACTCCACTTCCGCTTCTGCCAGCGCAGAGCGGCAGTCCACGCACCAGTGCACCGGCTTAGCGCCTTTGTGCAGGTGACCGTTACCGATGATTTTGCCCAGCGCACGGATGATGTTGGCTTCAGTTTTGAAATCCATGGTCAGGTACGGGTGCGACCAGTCGCCCAGCACGCCCAGACGGATGAAGTCAGCGCGCTGACCGTCGACCTGCGTGGCTGCATATTCGCGACACTTCGCACGGAACTCGGCGGCGGTGAACTTCTCACCCGGCTTGCCGAACTCTTGCTCCACTTTCAGCTCGATTGGCAGACCGTGGCAGTCCCAGCCTGGAACGTAAGGCGAGTCATAGCCCGTGAGCCCTTTGGACTTCACGATAATGTCTTTCAGAATCTTGTTAACCGAGTGACCAATATGAATGCTGCCATTCGCATATGGAGGGCCATCATGCAGAATGAAGGTTTTTTTGCCTTTTTTGGCTGCACGAATGATGCCGTACAGGTCATCATCGGTCCAACGCGCCAGCATTCCCGGTTCGCGCTTGGCGAGATCGCCGCGCATCGGGAACCCTGTTTCCGGCAAATTCAGGGTTGATTTATAGTCACTCATCAGATTCTCGGTTCCGTATTTATCACGTAGGCAGTTAAGCCGGGTTCAAAGCCCAAAAAACTCGCGGGCCGTCAATTCATCTCGCGCAATTTGCGCTTTTAGTTCATCCAGCGAACCAAATCGCTGCTCGTTGCGTATTTTTTTACGCAGTATCACATCTATATGGCGACCATACAGGTCCATTACAACGTCCAGCAGGTGCACTTCTAGCTGTTGACGCACACCCGCGACGGTAGGACGCGTGCCAATGTTGGCGACGCCGTAGAACGGCTTATCGCCCAGTCCTGCCACTTCCACCGCATAAACCCCTTTAACCGGGGAAACCTGACGACGCAGCGGTATATTCGCCGTCGGGAAGCCTATCGTGCGGCCCAGCGCATCGCCATGGACCACGCGACCAGAGATAGTAAACGGATGCCCCAGCAGGGTTTCAGCCGTATCCAGTTCATCATCGGCCAGTGCCCGGCGAACCGCCGTGCTGCTGACGCGCACGCCGCCTTCGCAGAAGGTCATCGCGCTGGTGACGTCAAAACCGTACTCCAGACCAGCCTTCTGTAATAGCAAGAAATCGCCCTGACGACCAGCGCCAAAGCGGAAATCATCGCCCACGGCGAGAAACTGCACGCCAAGGCGCTTAACCAGCAGGTCGCTGACGAAATTTTGTGCTGTCAGCGCGGCAAAGCGGCGATCGAAACGTACACACAATACATAGTCCACGCCGGACTCCGCCAGATAGCGCAACTTCTCGCGCAGGCGAGTGAGGCGGGCGGGAGATTTATCGCCCGCAAACAGCTCCAGCGGCTGCGGCTCGAAAATCATCACTACAACAGGCAGGCCGCGGGCCTCCCCTTCTTTACGCAATCCCTGCAACAGCGCCTGATGACCACGATGCACGCCGTCGAAATTACCAATAGTCAGCACGCACCCGTGCGGTGCGCTGCTGAGATTATGTATGCCGCGTATCAGCTTCATGTCTGGCTCAAAACAGTGAAAATCGCCAAAGTATACCTTGTACAGCGGTTAAGGTTAACCGGCGATTGTTCGCGCAAAACAGAAAGCCGTAATGATTTCATCAGGCTGACCTTTCGCAGCGAAAAAATCTGCTCGTGAACTGCGATTTTTATGCCGAAAGGCTGTATTCAGGGAAGACAAGCTGGTAGAATCCTGCGCCATCACTACGTAACGTAGCGTCGCTAATTAACGGCGCTTATTTGCACAAATCCATTGACAAAAGAAGGCAAAGAGGGCATATTCCTCGGCCTTTGAATTGTCCACATAGAACATATTTGGGAGTTGGACTTGGCTAATATCAAATCAGCTAAGAAACGTGCCGTTCAGTCTGAAAAGGCTCGTAAGCACAACGCAAGCCGTCGCTCTATGATGCGTACTTTCATCAAGAAAGTATACGCAGCAATCGAAGCAGGCGACAAAGCTGCAGCGCAGAACGCATTTAACGAAATGCAACCAATCGTGGATCGTCAGGCTGCTAAAGGTCTGATCCACAAAAACAAAGCAGCGCGTCATAAAGCAAACCTGACCGCGCAGATCAACAAACTGGCTTAATCGCTACTTGTTGTTGCTTGTTTAAAGAACCCGCTTAACGCGGGTTTTTTTATGCCTTCAGATTGCCGGTGGCGTAAACAGCGCCGAGTAGTCACGGTTACAGATTCGCTGCACCGCCGGGTGCTGAATCATCCTTTCGGCAAATATGGCGTGATACTCCTCCATCACGTTATCCACTCTGCCTATCTCCGTAATCTTATCGTCCGAATAGAGATCGTGCGCGTACAGCGTCGGCGCAACGAAGATGGCGTTATGCGCTTCGCCAAAGGCTTTCATCAGCGCCGCATCGTCAAACTCTCCGAGAATTTCGACCTTTAGCCCCTGCGAGTTAAACCAGTTCAGCAGCTTGCGTCCCAGCATTGAGCGCCTTCCCGGCACCAGCAGGCGGCGCTCTTCAAGGCACGCGGGGAACGGTTTTTCCGGCGGCGGATTAATGCACCAGAAGCTCACGCCGCATTCGCCAATTTTTACCGAGAACAGCCCTTCCTGCTGGGTGGAATCAATCGGACAATCCGAGATAATCATATCCAGCTTGTGCTGGCTTAGCTGTTCCAGCAGCATCTCGTGGGTGGATTCAAAGCAGCGCAGATGAATTTGTTCATCTTCAACCACCGCCGCGTCCAGCACGCCGCTCACCAGCCGTTTGGACAGCGCATCCGCCACGCCCACGTCAAAGAGCAGGTTCGACTCTTTGCGGTAGTTGACAATATCCAGCATCTCCTGGCTCAGGGTGAACATCTTGTCCGCGTAGCGAAACACCAGCTCGCCCAGTTCGCTGGGTTCAATCCCACGCCCCTTACGCTTGAACAGCTTGCCCTGCAAACGCTCTTCCAGCGCCTTGATTTGCCCAGTGATGGTTTGCGGCGTCAGGTAGAGCGCCTCTGCCGCTCCCACCACCGAGCCCTGCTTATAGACGTGCCAGAAGTAGTACAGATGGTTGTAATTTAAATGAGACATCTCGTCTTCTCTCCCTGAGTGTGTATCGGGAGAAGGATCGCCTCCTCCCGGTGTTCCGTTATGCCCGGACGGCCTGTCCGGACAATTTTACCTTCAGCAAGGTATAACCGATTACCGCGGCCAGTAATGACCCAATAAGAATGCCGAGTTTCGCCCAGACGATCAGCTCAGGCGCATGCGCGCCAAACGCAAGGGTCGAGATAAAGATCGACATCGTAAACCCGATTCCACACAGCACGCCGACGGCCATAATTTGACCAAAGGTTGTGCCGTGCGGCAATGACGCCAGCTTCAGCTTCGTCGCCAGCCAGCAGAAGAGGCTAATGCCCAGCGGCTTACCGATAAACAGCCCGGCAATAATGCCTAGCGGCAGCACGGACGTCAGCCCGTCCAGCGTCACGCCGCCGAGGGAAACGCCCGCGTTGGCAAACGCAAACAGCGGCAGGATCATAAAGGCAACCCACGGGTGCAGCACGTGCTCCAGCTGTTTGGCAGGCGACTTGCCGTCCTGCGGCTTAAGCGGCACGAAGAAGCCGACGATCACACCTGCCAGCGTAGCGTGCACGCCCGATTTCAGCACCGCCGTCCACAGCACCATCCCCACCAGGATATAGATACCGATGCGGCGAACATTGAAGATGTTCAGCAGCGCCAGCACCGCAATCGCCCCGGCAGCGACGCTCAGGGACAGGATCGACAGATCGCTGGTGTAGAACAGCGCGATAATCACAATGGCGCCCAGGTCATCGATGATCGCCAGCGCCATCAGGAAGATTTTCAGGGCTACCGGCACGCGGCTACCGAGTAAGGCTAAGACACCGAGCGCAAAGGCGATATCCGTCGCAGCCGGGATCGCCCAGCCGTGACGTGCAATCGGATCCTGCCAGGTGAATGCCAGGAAGAGCAGCGCCGGCACCACCATCCCACCGAGCGCGGCAATGACCGGGAACGCCGCGCGCTGGCGGCTGGCTAGCGAGCCCAGTACCAGCTCACGCTTAACCTCAAGCCCCACCAGCAGGAAGAACACCGCCATTAGCGCATCGTTGATCCACAGCAGCATGTTCTTGTTAATTTCCAGCGCCCCGACCTTCAGCTCAACGGGCGTTTCCAGAAATGCATGGTAGAGATCCTGCGTGATGCCAAGGTTAGCCAGCACCATCGCGGCCGCTGCGGCAATAATCAGGATCACGCCACCGGACGCCTCACTGCTAAAGAAACGGTGTAGTAATTTCATTTAAGTTCTCTCTTTTACAACAATACCTCGATAAAACCATAATACCAAGCCTAATAGCTCGGCAAAAACAGATTAATATTGAGTATAAACTCAGTTTAACCGAGCTATACGCGCAAATAAAAAAGCCCGGAATCGCTTCCGGGCTTTTGCGGATGAAAACCAGCTGATCGATTAGCGGGTTAAATCATCGAAGAATTTTTTGACGCCATCGAAGAAGCTTTTGGAGCGCGGGCTGTTTTTCTCACCCGTCGGGCCGCCGAAGCTCTCCTGCAGCTCTTTCAGCAGCTGTTTCTGCTTGTCGTTCAGGCCAACCGGCGTTTCCACGACGACGCGGCAAAGCAGGTCGCCCTGCGCACCACCACGAACGGATTTAACGCCTTTGCCGCGCATGCGGAACAGCTTACCGGTCTGGGTCTCGCCCGGGATCTTCAGATTGACGCGACCATCCAGCGTCGGTACTTCGATTTCACCGCCCAGTGCCGCCATCGCAAAGTTGATCGGCACTTCGCAGTACAGGTTGTTCCCTTCACGCTCAAAGATAGCGTGCTGTTTCACCTGCACCTGGACGTACAGATCGCCTGCCGGTGCGCCGTGCTCGCCTGCTTCGCCCTCACCTGCCAGACGGATGCGGTCGCCCGTATCCACGCCGGCCGGGATCTTAACGGACAGGGTCTTGGTTTTCTCAACGCGACCGTGGCCGTGGCATTTGGTGCACGGATCTTTGATCAGCGTACCGCGACCGTGACAGTGCGGACAGGCCTGCTGCACCGCAAAGAAGCCCTGACGCATCTGTACCTGACCCGAACCGTGACAGGTTGGACAGGTTTGTGGCTGCGTACCCGCTTTCGCACCGCTGCCGTGGCAAACGTCACACTCTTCCAGCGTTGGAATACGGATCTCTTTGGTGACGCCGCGAACGGCCTCTTCCAGCGTCAGCTCCATGTTGTAGCGCAGGTCCGCGCCGCGCGCCGCGCGCTGACGACCACGGCCGCCGCCGAAGATATCGCCGAACACATCGCCAAAGATATCGCTGAAGTCAGCGCCGCCGCCAAAGCCGCCACCGCCGAATCCACCGCCGCCCATGCCGCCCTGTTCAAAGGCTGCGTGACCGTACTGGTCATAGGCCGCACGTTTTTGTGCATCGGTCAGGACTTCGTAGGCTTCTTTGATCTCTTTAAATTTGGCTTCAGCCTCTTTGTCACCCTGGTTACGGTCCGGGTGGAATTTCATGGCCAGGCGCTTATACGCCTTTTTGATTTCACGCTCTTCCGCAGTTTTCGGAACGCCTAAAATCTCGTAATAGTCTTGCTTTGCCATTGGTTTTTTTAAGCCCCTTAACATGCGAGCACGGGCGTGGAGAGTTCTCCTACGCCCGTGCCGATTAATTACCCTGCATCAGGGCGATTATTTTTTATCTTTAACTTCTTCGAACTCAGCGTCGACAACGTCGTCGTCTTTCGCGTTGTTCGCCGAAGCGTCAGCGCCCGCCTGCTGTTGAGCGTGCTGCTGCTGAGCGATTTCCATCAGCTTCTGAGAAGCCTGTGCCAGTTCCTGCATCTTCGCTTCGATGTCCGCTTTATCTTCACCTTTCAGTGAGGATTCCAGCGCACTCAGTGCAGCTTCGATAGCAGTCTTGTCTTCCGCTGGCAGTTTATCGCCTGCTTCTTCAACCTGCTTACGGGTGCTGTGCAGCAGATGGTCACCCTGGTTACGGGTCTGAACCAGCTCTTCGAACTTACGGTCGGATTCCGCGTTAGCTTCGGCATCGCGAACCATTTTTTCGATTTCAGCTTCGTTCAGGCCAGAAGATGCCTTGATGGTGATCTTCTGCTCTTTACCGCTGTTTTTGTCTTTCGCAGACACGTGCAGGATACCGTCAGCATCGATATCGAAGGTGACTTCGATCTGCGGCATGCCGCGCGGTGCCGGGTTAATACCGTCCAGGTTGAACTGACCCAGAGATTTGTTATCCGCCGCACGCTTACGCTCACCCTGCAGCACATGGATGGTTACCGCAGACTGGTTGTCTTCAGCGGTAGAGAACACCTGGCTGTGCTTGGTTGGGATGGTGGTGTTTTTGTTGATGAGCGCAGTCATCACACCGCCCATGGTTTCGATACCCAGAGACAGCGGGGTAACGTCCAGCAGCAGTACGTCTTTAACTTCACCGGTCAGTACGCCACCCTGAACCGCAGCACCGATAGCCACTGCTTCGTCCGGGTTAACGTCTTTACGTGGCTCTTTACCAAAGAACTCAGCCACTTTCTTCTGCACCATTGGCATACGGGTCTGGCCACCAACGAGGATAACGTCGTTGATATCAGACACGGACAGGCCAGCGTCCTGCAGAGCAACTTTCAGCGGCTCGATAGAACGGTTCACCAGGTCTTCTACCAGGCTTTCCAGTTTCGCACGGGTCACTTTGATGTTCATGTGTTTAGGACCGGTCGCGTCTGCAGTGATGTACGGCAGGTTAACGTCGGTCTGCTGAGCAGAAGACAGCTCGATCTTCGCTTTCTCAGCGGCTTCTTTCAGGCGCTGCATAGCCAGCGGGTCGTTACGCAGGTCAATGCCCTGATCTTTCTTGAACTCGTCAACGAGGTAGTTGATCAGACGGGTATCGAAGTCTTCACCACCCAGGTGGGTATCACCGTTGGTTGCCAGAACTTCGAAGGTTTTTTCGCCGTCAACTTCGTCGATTTCGATAATAGAGATATCGAAGGTACCACCACCCAGGTCGTAAACCGCGATAGTACGGTTGCCGACTTCTTTATCCAGACCGTAAGCCAGTGCAGCCGCGGTTGGTTCGTTGATGATACGTTTTACTTCCAGACCTGCGATACGGCCAGCATCTTTGGTTGCCTGACGCTGAGCATCGTTGAAGTAGGCAGGTACGGTGATAACAGCTTCAGTTACCGGCTCACCCAGGTAATCTTCAGCGGTTTTCTTCATTTTTTTCAGCACTTCAGCAGAAATCTGCGGTGGTGCAGTTTTGGTGCCTTTCACATCAAGCCATGCATCGCCGTTATCTGCCGCGATGATTTTGTAAGGCATGATGGAAACGTCACGCTGAACTTCTTCGTCCTGGAAGCGGCGACCGATCAGGCGTTTAATCGCAAACAGGGTGTTTTGCGGGTTTGTCACTGCCTGACGTTTAGCCGGCTGACCAACCAGAGTTTCACCATCCTGGGTATAAGCAATGATAGAAGGCGTGGTGCGATCGCCCTCGGCGTTCTCCAGCACGCGTGCAGTAGTGCCATCCATAATCGCTACACAAGAGTTGGTAGTACCCAGGTCGATACCAATAATTTTACCCATCTAAACGTCTCCACTAAAAATTCAGTCAACATGTGGTTGTGTACCTGTAATAAGGGCAGAACGTGCTTTTTCAACTGCCCAGATTTGATTTTTTTCAGGTCCACACACTGCGGTTGACTACAAGATGGGGTCGCGACGGCATCCATCAAGGGGCAAGCATAAAAAAAATTTTAATTTCACCCTGATGAGATCATAGACGCCATTGATTGCGCCCATTATGATGCCGCGCCCAGTCAGGGAGAACTGACGCGGGTTTAACCATTTCACCATATTAATGATGATTTTTTTGAGGACTTATGGGCAACACTAAGTTGGCTAATCCGGCTCCGCTGGGCCTGATGGGTTTTGGCATGACCACTATTCTGCTGAACCTGCACAATATCGGGATGTTCCCGATGGATGGCATCATCCTGGCGATGGGCATTTTTTACGGCGGTATCGCACAAATCTTCGCGGGCCTGCTGGAATATAAGAAAGGCAATACCTTCGGCTTAACCGCATTCACCTCTTACGGTTCTTTCTGGCTGACCCTGGTTGCCATTCTGCTGCTGCCTAAAATGGGCATGGCAGACGCGGCAAACGCCCACTTCCTGGGCGTTTACCTGGGTCTGTGGGGCGTTTTCACCCTGTTTATGTTCTTCGGTACCCTGAAGGGCAACCGCATGCTGCAGTTCGTTTTCCTGAGCCTGACCGTCCTGTTCGCCCTGCTGGCGATCGGTCACCTGGTGGATAACGAAGGCATCGTTCATGTTGCAGGCTGGATTGGTCTGGTTTGCGGCGCAAGCGCTATCTACCTTGCAATGGGTGAAGTGCTGAACGAGCAGTTTGACCGCACCGTTTTACCGATTGGTGAAAAACACTGATCCTTCTGTCGTGTCCGCCTCGCGGGCACGACATCCCCGCTTCTGCCCCAGCCAAATCCCTAATCCCAGCCCCATCATCGACAGCGCCAGCACGTACCAGGCCGGAGCCATGGGAGACACGCCCATCAACACCGTCACCGCAATCGGCGTCAGCCCACCGAAAATGGCATACGACACGTTGTAGGAAAAAGAAATCCCGGTGAAGCGTACCTCTGGCGGGAACGCGCGCACCATCACGTACGGTACAGCCCCGACAACGCCCACGCACAGGCCTACCACGCCGTACAGCAGGAACAGCTGTTCAGGATGGCTGCCAGCCAGATGGTAAAACGCCCAGCTTGATGCGGCCAGTAACAGGCTTCCGACAACAAAGGTAACGCTGGCACCGAAACGATCCGCCGCCAGCCCGGCGGCAAGACAGCCAAAGCAGAGCATGATTGTCGCGATACTGTTCGCCTGTAACGTCACGGCAGGAGCGAAACCATACTGCTTTTGCAGCCACACCGGGGACATCAATATCACCACCACGATGCCCGCCGAGAGCAGCCAGGTAAGCAGCATCGACACCACTACCGCTTTTTTATGGCGTACCACGACCGCCTTCACCGGCAGCTCCTGCGCCAGCGCCTTGCGCTGCTGCATTTCGAGGAAAATCGGGGTCTCCTGCAGCCAGCGACGCAGGTACATCGCGACCAGGCCAAACGCTCCGCCCAGCAGGAATGGAATACGCCAGCCCCAGTCGTGCACGGCCTGCTGCGTCATGCTGGTATTAACGATTGTTGCGACGACGGACCCGAGCAAAATCCCTACCGTTAAGCCCGCGGTTAAGGTTCCGCAGGCGATACCAATGCGGCGCGCCGGAACATGTTCCGCGACAAACACCCACGCGCCCGGCACTTCACCGCCAATCGCCGCGCCCTGAAGAACGCGCATCAGCAACAGCAGCAACGGCGCAAGGATACCCATCGAGGCATAGGTGGGCAGCAGACCAATGGCCAGCGTCGGCACGGCCATCAGCAGGATGCTAAGGGTAAACATCTTCTTACGCCCGACCAGATCGCCAAAGTGGGCCATGATGATGCCGCCCAGCGGACGCGCCAGATACCCGGCGGCAAAAATGCCGAAGGTTTGCACCTGACGCAGCCATTCCGGAATATCCGCCGGGAAGAAGAGCTCTCCCACCACGGCGGCGAAGAAGACGAAGATAATGAAGTCGTAAAATTCCAGCGCGCCGCCTAAGGCCGCAAGCGTGAGGGTTTTGTAATCCTGTTGATTCAGAGGTCGGGCGTTATGTGACATAGCGAACCATTATGCGTGTGTTGTGGATTTATTTTTACAGCAATCGTAAAGAAAAAGTTACTATACCGTAAAACCTTGCCCACGCTATCGCCGCTTCAGCTTATGTCACACATTGATTAATTTCAGGAGATTGTTTCGCGACGCGCGTTTTTAGGACGAAAAGCTGCTACCACTTTCTCATCGGTTTCGACATACGGGCCGTCAAGAAGCTGTATACAATACGGTACACTTGCAAAGATACCGTGAACGATGACGCTGCCGTCTTCCGCTTTAAGCCCTTCCAGGGTCTCTTTGATCGACTTCGGCTGACCCGGCAGGTTCAGAATCAACGCCTGCTTGCGGATCACCCCCACCTGGCGGGAAAGAATGGCCGTCGGAACAAAGTGTAGACCGATCTGGCGCATCTGTTCACCGAAGCCCGGCATTTCGCGA
This sequence comes from Enterobacter sp. PI-10, assembly GCF_027947695.1. Lineage (NCBI taxonomy): Bacteria > Pseudomonadati > Pseudomonadota > Gammaproteobacteria > Enterobacterales > Enterobacteriaceae > Enterobacter > Enterobacter sp. PI-10. The sequence goes on from NZ_JAJNOG010000004.1 coordinate 188,358, forward strand.
TCGGCGATAGCCAGCGTCGCGTCCGGCGTCACGTCACGGCGCGCGGGGCCGGTTCCGCCCGTCGTCAGAACAAGATGGCAGCTCATCTCATCCACCAGCTCGCAGAGCGTCTGCTCGATGATCGGCTGTTCGTCAGGAATCAGGCGGGTCTGAATCTCAAAGGGGGTGGTCAGCGCGCTGCTCAACCATTCTTCCAGAGCGGGGATGCCTTTATCCTGGTAAACACCGCTGGAGGCGCGGTCAGAAATCGACACTAAGCCGATGCGTAAGGTATTCATATCCATTCCATTCAAAGAGTACTGATTAAAGGGAATGATACACGCAGAGAGGAGATTCAGACAGGGGACGAAAGAAGTCGCGTGACCGGGAGCCCGGTCACGCAGAATGATTACAGCAGGTCGCCGATCATTTTTTCCAGTTTGCCCTGGTCAACAGCAAACTTACGGATACCGTCCGCCAGCTTGTCTACCGCCATTGGATCCTGGTTGTGCTGCCACAGGAACTCGGATTCAGTGATGCGCTCTGGACGTGCTTTCACTTCACCGGTGTAAGACAGTTTACGCTCAATGGTACCTTCGCTTTCTGCCAGCTCTTTCAGCAGCGCAGGAGCGATGGTCAGGCGGTCACAGCCAGCCAGCTCGATAATTTCACCGACGTTACGGAAGCTTGCGCCCATAACCACAGTCTCATAACCGTGCTGCTTGTAGTATTCGTAGATTTCAGTAACAGAAACTACGCCTGGATCTTCAGCCGGTGCGTACTCTTTCTTATCAGTGTTGGCTTTGTACCAGTCCAGAATACGGCCCACGAACGGAGAAATCAGGTATACGCCCGCTTCTGCACAAGCACGCGCCTGCGCGAAGGAGAACAGCAGGGTCAGGTTACAGTTGATACCGTCTTTTTCCAGCTGCTCTGCCGCGCGAATACCCTGCCAGGTGGAAGCCAGTTTGATCAGGATACGGTCGTTGCTGATGCCCGCGTCGTTGTACATTTTGATCAGACGTTTCGCTTTGGCGATAGACGCTTCGGTGTCGTAGGAGAGACGCGCATCCACTTCGGTAGAGATACGGCCAGGAACCAGTTTCAGGATTTCCAGACCGATGTTCACTGCCAGTTTGTCGGTGGCATCCACAACCTGCTGCGCGCGGTCGTTGCTCTGTGCTTTCGCCCAGGTCACTGCGTCGTCAATCAGTTTGCGATACTCAGGGATCTGTGCGGCGTTAAGGATCAGAGAAGGGTTAGTTGTGGCATCCTGCGGCTGGTACAGCTTCATTGCCGCGATATCTCCGGTGTCAGCTACGACAGTGGTGAACTGACGAAGGGAGGTCAATTTATCCGTCATGATAGTGTTTCTCTTTTAACGTGCCCTGGATAATTCACGCTACCGACAGCATGCCTGCAGCGGAAAAATGACAGGTTTACTTGTTAGGGGGATGTAACCGGTCTGCCCTGATGATAACACGACGGAGGGGTAGCGCAACCGCAGACAGTGCGCTTAGGTAGAGTATGGTAAACTCGGAATATTAACAGGCTGCTAAGCAACAGCATGCCCAATCAGTGGTAGCGCTTACATATTCACTTTGGCATCAACAAGAGGGACGTTAATGCCTGATTTCTTTTTCTTTATTAACGAAGTCCTGTGGGGTTCGATAATGATTTACCTGCTTCTGGGAGCAGGTATTTGGTTTACGCTACGCAGTGGGTTCATCCAGTTTCGTTATATTCGCAAGTTTGGCAGAAGTCTGAAAAACAGCGTCACGCCTCAGCCGGGCGGATTAACGTCGTTTCAGGCACTTTGTACCAGCCTGGCGGCACGCCTCGGCAGCGGGAATCTGGCGGGCGTTGCGCTGGCCATCAGCGCCGGTGGGCCAGGCGCAGTCTTCTGGATGTGGGTGACGGCGCTTCTCGGGATGGCCACCTCCTTTGCCGAAAGTTCGCTCGCCCAGCTTTATAAAGAGAAAGATAAAAACGGCCAGTTTCGCGGTGGTCCAGCCTGGTACATGGCGCGTGGCTTAGGGATGCGTTGGATGGGTGTCCTGTTCTCGCTTTTTTTACTGCTCGCGTACGGCCTTATTTTTAATACCGTCCAGGCTAACTCGGTCGCCAACGCCCTGCGCTATGCCTTCTCCTGCCCCGAGTGGCTCTCGGGTCTCGCTTTAGCCATCGTCGTTCTGCTTACCATCTCGGTCGGTCTCAAGGGTATCGCCCGTCTGATGCAGTGGCTGGTGCCCATTATGGCGCTGCTCTGGGTTGCCGCGAGCCTGTTCGTTGCCGCCCTGCATCTCGACCAGGTGCCGGGCGTGATTGCGACCATCGTCAAAAGCGCCTTTGGCTGGCGCGAAGTGGCCTCCGGGGCGCTGGGCTATACCTTCAGCCAGGCGCTGATGGCGGGTTTTCAGCGGGGCATGTTCTCTAATGAGGCCGGTATGGGGTCAACCCCCAACGCGGCAGCCGCCGCCTCTTCCTGGCCGCCGCACCCGGCCGCGCAAGGCATTGTGCAGATGATTGGCGTCTTTACCGATACCATTATTATCTGTTCCGCCAGCGCCATGATTTTGCTGCTGGCAGGCCCCGTACCGCACGCGTCGGGCACCGTCGGAATACAGCTTCTCCAGCAGGCGCTGGTGAACCTGACCGGTGGCTGGGGTGCAGGGTTTGTCTCGCTAATCCTGGTTTTGTTTGCCTTCAGCTCGATAGTGGTGAATTACCTTTACGCCGAAAATAACCTTATTTTCCTGAAGCTCGACTCCCGCGCCACAATCGGAACCCTGCGTCTGGGGGTCATCCTGATGGTGATCGCAGGCTCCCTGCTCAGTATGCCGCTGGTCTGGCAACTGGCCGATATCATTATGGCGCTGATGGCGATCACTAACCTCACGGCGATCCTGCTGCTCTCCCCCGTTGTGACACTGATTGCCAGAGACTATCTGCGCCAGCGCAAACTCGGCGTTCCGCCGGTATTTGATCCCGCCCGTTATCCCGATATTAAGGCGCAGCTTGCCCCCGGCACGTGGGATGATTTGCCGCGGCAATAACAGCTATCGATCAATTCAGGGCGATTTTTTGCTAAAGTCGCTCTAAATTTCCTGCAAGGACTGGATATGCTGATTCTGATTTCACCTGCAAAGACGCTCGACTACCAGAGCCCGCTCGCTACAGAGCGCTATACTCAGCCTGAACTGCTGGACTACTCGCAACAGCTGATCCGCGAAGCGCGTAAGCTCTCTGCGCCGCAAATCGCCTCGCTGATGAGCATCAGCGACAAGCTGGCAGACCTTAACGTGACCCGCTTTCATGAATGGCACCCGGATTTCACCCCGGCTAACGCTCGCCAGGCGATTCTGGCATTTAAAGGCGATGTCTATACCGGCCTGCAGGCGGAAGATTTTAGCGAAGCCGACTTCGATTTTGCCCAGCAGCATCTGCGCATGCTGTCGGGTCTGTACGGCGTACTGAGACCGCTGGACCTCATGCAGCCGTATCGTCTGGAGATGGGGATTCGTCTGGAGAATGCCAAAGGCAAAGACCTGTACCATTTCTGGGGTGATATCATCACCGATAAGCTGAATGCGGCGCTGCACGCCCAGGGCGATAACGTGGTGATTAACCTGGCATCCGATGAATACTACAAGTCGGTGAAGCCGAAAAAGCTGGATGCGGAGATTATCAAACCGGTGTTCCTCGACGAGAAGAACGGTAAGTTCAAAGTGATCAGCTTCTACGCCAAGAAAGCGCGCGGTCTGATGAGCCGCTACATTATCCAGAACCGCCTGACGAAGCCGGAGCAATTGACCGCCTTTAACAGCGAAGGCTATTTCTTTGACGAAGAAGCGTCAGGGAAAGGCGAGATGGTGTTTAAGCGCCACGAGCAGTAAAAACAAACCCCGCCTGCTGGCGGGGTTTTGCATTAGTGGTGTTTCCAGTCCGGGCCCGGACGATGATCGTCATGGCGACGGTCGTCATGATGGTGGTCACGCTCGCGATGCTCATCATGTGGACGCCAGTGGTTATCGCGCCAGTCATAATGCGCCTTCCACCAGTCGTGGTCGCGCCAGCGGCCACCGTCCCAGTAGTGCCCGTTATTATCCCGGTCGCCAATCTGCAGTTTTACCGCAGGTACGAGGGTGATTTCGGATGCCTGTACCGCCATGGGAGCGACCAGCATCAGTGAAAGCGCAATCAGCACAGGTTTCAGTGTAGACATCGGTGACTCCTTATTATCTTTGCCCTACGTGGGCCGATGTAAGGAGATTACGCGAGGGAAACGGGGGATGTTATTCTCTGCAATCCTAATCGCTAAGTGACCGCATTTATTGGGAATTTCTGCTTTTTTCCTGCTATTTTCCTCCTTAATTTCTCCATAAAAAAAGCCGGGTAGCGGCTACGCCTTACCCGGCCTACGTTCTGAGCCGTTGTAGGTCGGGTAAGGCGAAGCCGCACCCGACAAAAATTATGCTCGGGACATCATCAGCTTACGCAGCGCGGCAAAGTCTGCCGGCAGTTCATGGGACAACAGCGGCAGGTCGGCACGCTCGGCCAGCTCTTTCGGCAGCGGCAGCGTTTCGCCCAGGATTGCCTCCACGCTCTCTTTGAACTTCGCCGGATGTGCGGTGCCCAGGAACAGGCCATATTCACCCGGGTTAAGCTGGTCGCGCAGCGCGCGGTAGGCAATCGCCGCGTGCGGTTCAGAGGTATACCCGACCGCCTTCAGCTCGCGCATGGTGGATTTGGTAGTTTCATCCGTCACCGCGGCATAGCCCAGGTCGCCCAGACGCCAGATCTTACGGCGGAACAGCTCTTCCACGCGCGGCCAGTTGTTCGGCTGAGACACATCCATCGCATTGGAGAGGGTCGCCTGCGTGGCGTTCGGCGCCCACTTCCCGTCTTTCAGGAAGCGCGGCACGGTGTCGTTGGCGTTGGTCGCGGCGATAAAGCGTTTCACCGGCAGACCCAGGGATTTTGCCAGCAGGCCCGCCGTCAGGTCACCGAAGTTACCGCTCGGCACGGAGATCACCAGCTGGTTGCGCGCGTCCTGCGGCAGCTGCGCCACCGCTTCGAAGTAGTAGCAGATCTGCGCCAGCAGACGGCTGATGTTGATGGAGTTCGCAGAGTTAAGACCCAGAGCGACCTTCAGCTCTTCGTCGTCGAAGGCCTGCTTGACCAGCGCCTGGCAGGCATCGAAATCACCGTCAATTGCCACGGTTTCAATGTTGCCGCCGAGGGTGCAGAACAGTTTCTCCTGCAGCGGGCTGATTTTGCCTTTTGGATAGAGGATCACCACGCGGACATTTTTCAGGCCGTAGAACGCGTGTGCCACCGCCGCGCCGGTATCGCCGGAGGTTGCGGTCAGGATGGTCACCGGCTTGTCGCCGCTGATGTGGGTCAGCATCTGCGCCATAAAGCGGCCGCCGAAGTCTTTAAACGCCAGGGTTGGGCCGTGGAACAGCTCCAGACAGCCCACGTCAGGCTCAACCTGCTGAACCGGCGCCGGGAACGCGAATGCCGCACGCACGCGCTCTTCCAGCAGCTCCTGCGGAATTTCATCGCCGATAAACGCGGACAGAATTTTGGTGCTGCGGGTGACAAAATCCTGCTTCAGCAGGTCATCAATCTCGGTCAGCTGGAATTCCGGCAGGTCATGCGGGAAAAACAGCCCCTGATTTTTGCCCAGTCCCTGAGTCACCGCCTGCGCGAAGCTGACCTGCTCGTTATGATCTTTAAGGTTGTAGAGTTTCATTAATTATCCCAGTACTCGTGCGCCAGCCGTGTCCAGACGGCAAATATGAACAAAGCCTTCCTGATTTTGCAGGTAGTGTTTAGAGAGCCAGTCCGCCACGCGCTGCGCAGTGTCTGCCTTGTCGCACAGGGCGAACAGCGTCGGGCCGGAGCCGGAGATGCCGCACGCCTGCGCGCCGATATCCATTGATGCCTGTCGCGCCTCGTTAAAGCCGGGTAGCAGCTTCGTGCGATACGGCTCGGCAATGACGTCCTTCATCAGTTTTGCCGCCAGCTGCGGCTGACGGGTGTAGCAGGCGTGGATAAAGCCCGCCAGATGACGCCCGTGGGCGATACAGTCCTGACGACGATATTGCGCGGGCAGGATCGCACGCGCTTCCGCGGTAGAGACCTTAATGCCCGGATAGGCCAGCACCCACAGCCACTCATCAAACCCTGGCACCTGCTGGCTGATGATGCCATTTTCTTCGATCATCAGCTGCATGCCGCCGAGGAAGCACGGCGCCACGTTGTCATAGTGAATGCTGCCGGAGATACGCCCTTCCAGCTCGCCCATTAAGCCCAGCAGGCGGTTGTTGTTCAGCGGCTTGCCGCAGTGCTCATTCATTGCCACCAGAGCGGCGACCACCGAACAGGCGCTGGAACCCAGCCCCGAGCCAATCGGCATACTTTTTTCCAGCGTCATAGCGACCGGCACGTTTTTACCGATCTCCTGACAGAAGCGTTCCCAGCACTGATAGACGATGTTCTCGCGCGGGTCGGACGGTAGCTTGCTGGCGAAGCGGCCCACGTTATTCAGGCTGAAGCTGTCTGCCGCTTCCACCGTAACCGTATCGCCCAGCAGCGAACCATCCACCGGCGTCACCGCCGCACCCAGCACGTCAAATCCGACGCTCATATTCGCGCTGGAAGCCGGGGCATAAACTTTGACCATGTTAAACTCCTAACTTCCATGACAGGGTACGCAGCAGATCGGCAAACACACCCGCCGCCGTAACATCGTTCCCTGCGCCATAGCCGCGAAGCACCAGCGGCAGTGGCTGATAATAGTGGCTGTAAAACGCGAGGGCGTTTTCGCCGTTTTTGACTTTGTACAGCGGGTCGTTGCCATCCACTTCGGCAATCTTCACCCGGCACACGCCATCTTCTTCAATGTTGCCAACATAGCGCAATACCTTACCTTCATCACGGGCTTTCGCAACGCGCGCGGCAAACGCGTCGTCAAGCTGCGGCAGTCTGGCCATAAAGGTGCTGACGTCACCGCTGCTGTCAAATTCTGCCGGCAGGACCGGTTCAATCACGATATCGGAAAGCTCAAGCTCACGGCCCGTTTCGCGCGCGAGGATCAGCAGCTTACGCGCCACGTCCATACCGGAGAGATCGTCACGCGGATCCGGCTCGGTGTAGCCCAGCTCGCGCGCGGCGCGGGTGGCTTCGGAGAGGCTCATCCCTTCATCCAGCTTGCCGAAGATAAACGACAGCGAGCCGGAGAGAATGCCGGAGAAACGCTGCAGTTCATCACCCGCGTTAAGCAGGTTCTGCAGGTTTTCGATAACCGGCAGACCAGCCCCAACGTTGGTGTCGTACAGAAACTTGCGGCGCGACTTGCTCGCCGCCAGACGCAGCTGGTGATAGTAATCCATCGACGATGTGTTGGCCTTTTTGTTCGGCGTCACCACGTGGAAACCTTCGCGCAGGAAATCGGCGTACTGGTCCGCCACCGCCTGGTTCGAAGTGCAGTCGACGATCACCGGGTTAAGCAGATGATACTCTTTCACCAGGCGGATCAGGCGGCCCAGGTTGAACGGCTCTTTCGCCTCGTTCATCTCTGCCTGCCAGTTTTCCAGGTTAAGGCCGTGGACGTTGGTCAGCAGCGCTTTGGAATTCGCAATCCCGCAGACGCGCAGGTCGATGTGTTTCTTCTTAAGCCACGCCTGCTGACGCTTCACCTGCTCCAGCAGCGCGCCGCCCACGCCACCCACGCCAATCAGGAACAGCTCGATGACCTGATCGGTGTTGAACAGCATCTGGTGAACCACGCGAACGCCGGTGGTCGCATCATCGTTGTCCACGACAACAGAAATTGAACGCTCCGACGAGCCCTGAGCAATCGCCACGATGTTGATATTGGCGCGCGCCAGCGCGGCAAAGAACTTGGCGGAGATACCGCGCAGCGTGCGCATGCCGTCGCCAACCACGGAGATAATCGCCAGACGCTCCTGAATGGAGAGCGGCTCGAGCAATTCTTCTTTGAGCTCCAGATAGAACTCTTCTTCCAGCGCGCGACGGGCGCGCAGGCAGTCGCCCTGCGGCACGCAGAAGCTAATGCTGTATTCGGAAGAGGACTGGGTAATCAGCACCACCGAGATACCGTTGCGGGACATGGCCGCAAATACGCGCGCTGCCATGCCGACCATCCCTTTCATCCCAGGGCCGGAGACGCTGAACATCGCCATATTGTTGAGGTTGGAGATGCCTTTCACCGGCAGACCGTCCTCATCGCTGCTTGCGCCAATCAGCGTACCCGGCGCCTGCGGGTTACCGGTGTTTTTAATCAGGCAAGGGATCTGGAACTGGGCAATCGGGGAGATGGTACGCGGGTGAAGCACTTTGGCGCCGAAGTAGGAAAGCTCCATCGCTTCCTGGTACGACATCGACTTCAGCAGCCTGGCGTCCGGAACCTGGCGCGGGTCGCAGGTATAGACGCCGTCGACGTCAGTCCAGATCTCACAACAGTCCGCGCGTAAGCAGGCGGCCAGCACGGCGGCGGAGTAGTCGGAACCGTTACGGCCCAGCACCACCAGCTCGCCCTTCTCGTTACCGGCGGTAAAGCCTGCCATCAGGATCATGTGGTCAGCGGGAATTTTGCTGGCGGCGATACGGCGGGTTGATTCGGCAATATCAACGGTGGATTCGAGGTAGTGGCCCACCGCAAGCAGTTTTTCAACGGGATCGATCACGGTCACGCTATGGCCGCGCGCTTCCAGCACGCCGGCCATAATGGCGATAGAGAGTTTTTCACCGCGACAAATCAGCGCCGCGTTGATGCTGTCCGGGCACTGGCCGAGGAGGCTGATACCGTGCAGAACGTGTTTGATTTGCGCAAATTCCTGCTCAACGAAGGACTTCAGCTGAGCGTGCGGGAAGCCAGGCAGCGCCTCTGCCAGCCCTTGCAATAAGTCAGCGAATATACGCTCTGCGTCGCTGATGTTCGGGAGTGCGTCCTGGCCACCGATGGTTTTTTCGATCATCGCCACCAGATGGTTCGTGATTTTTGCCGGGGCAGAGAGCACGGTCGCAACCTGCCCCTGCCTGGCGTTGCTTTCCAGGATATCGGCAACTCGCAGAAAACGTTCTGCATTTGCCACTGATGTACCGCCGAACTTCAACACTCGCATGGTTCTACCTCGTTTCCTTTAGCCGAAAAAAAAGCCCGCACTGTCTAGGTGCGGGCTTTTTTTTGTTTTTCCTGTACGCGTCAGCCCGCATCGTTACCAGTGGTAATGATGATGGTTGTGGTAATGGTGGTGATGCTGATGCGTTTCATGGATGTTGTGTACTCTGTCATTATTATCTGTCTGTGCTGTATTCTTTTAGGGTTAAAGGATCGGGCTCGTTAAGTCAACGAATTTTTAATTTGATCACAATTCGGAAGACTCTCACGTCCCGCTGCGTGCAGATTTATTTTCATCCGATTCCCCCAGATGCAACCCATACAGACAGACTTATTCGCCATAGTAAAAACTTATGGCAGTATTTTACTCGGCCAATTTTTTTTCAATATCATGCAGCAAACGGTGCAGCATTGCGGTGTCCCGTTGCTCAAGACGTCCCAAACGCTGCTGCAGCCAGTCAGCCATTTTTTGATCGTCCGCTACTTCCAACTGCGTTAACAGCTGCTCAACGCGTGCGCGCAGCGCAGCCAGCTGATTTTCATCAGCCCTTTTAGCCTGAGGCTGGGGGATTTGTATTAGGGAGGCTAATTGATAGCAGTACACCATGACCGCCTGGCCCAAATTCAGGGAAGGATAATCGGCCACCATCGGCGCACCGGTGAGCACGTCCGCCAGTTCCAGCTCCTCGTTGGTTAATCCGGAATCTTCACGACCAAATACCAGCGCCGCTTTCTCCAGCCACTGGCTTTTCTCTTCCAGCATCGGCACCAGCTCCGCTGGCGTCGCATAGTAGTGGAACTTAGCGCGACTACGCGCCGTGGTTGCAACGGTAAACGAAATGTCGTGCAGCGCGTCGGCAAGTGTAGCGTAAGTGGTTATATTATCGAGAATATCTCCCGATCCGTGCGCCACCCAACGCGCGGCTGGCTCCAGATGGGCCGTGCTGTCCACAATGCGCAAATCGGTAAAACCCATGGTCTTCATGGCACGCGCCGCTGCGCCTATATTTTCTGCTCTGGCTGGGGCAACCAGTACAATCGACAGATGCATTTATGCTCTCTTTTTAATCAGTTAGCCGGTAAAAATGTGATGCACTTCAACATATTACGCAGCGCGAATTTACAAAATTGCAACACAAATCACCGAAATAGCGTTTCATAACAAATTAAAAACGCTAAACTATTCTGTGTCTGAACAATCAGTTAGAATGTTAATAGAACACCATTATCCCTATGTTTTATAATGATAATGGCAGCATGAATACCCTATTCTGATTGGATTCGCTTCGTTTATAAATCAATGTCCGCAACTAGTTGGTTTATTGAAAAATTGTGACAAAGGCTAGCATTCAGCTACGATGATTTCATCAAACTGTTAACGTGCTACAATTGAACTTGATATATGTCAACGAAGCGTAGTTTTATTGGGTGTCTGGTGTCACTTAGCCTGTTATGTTGCTGTTAAAATGGTTAGGATGACAGCCGTTTTTGACACTGTCGGGTCCAAAGGGAAAGTACCCAAGACCAAGCTAATGATGTTGTTGACGTTGATGGAAAGTGCATCAAGAACGCAATTACGTACTTTAGTCACGTTAAGCCGATCATGTTAATTTGCGACATGCATCAGGCAGGTCAGGGACTTTTGTACTTCCTGTTTCGATTTAGTTGGCAATTTAGGTAGCAAACATGCAGACCCCGCACATTCTTATCGTTGAAGACGAGTTGGTAACACGCAACACGTTAAAGAGCATTTTCGAAGCAGAAGGCTACGATGTCTTTGAAGCGACCGATGGCGCAGAGATGCATCAGATCCTTTCTGAAAATGATATCAACCTGGTGATCATGGATATTAACCTGCCGGGCAAAAACGGTCTTCTTCTGGCGCGCGAACTGCGCGAGCAGGCGAACGTCGCGTTAATGTTCCTGACGGGCCGTGATAACGAAGTTGATAAAATTCTTGGCCTGGAAATCGGTGCGGATGACTACATCACCAAGCCATTCAACCCTCGCGAGTTAACCATTCGTGCACGCAACCTGCTGTCCCGCACCATGAACCTGGGTACTGTCAGCGAAGAGCGTCGTAGCGTAGATAGCTACAAATTCAACGGCTGGGAACTTGATATTAATAGCCGCTCGCTGATTAGCCCGAACGGTGAGCAGTATAAACTGCCGCGCAGTGAATTCCGCGCGATGCTGCACTTCTGCGAAAACCCGGGAAAAATTCAGTCCCGTGCAGAACTGCTAAAGAAAATGACCGGCCGTGAGCTGAAGCCGCACGACCGTACCGTAGACGTCACCATCCGTCGTATTCGTAAACATTTCGAATCTACGCCAGATACGCCGGAAATCATCGCCACCATTCACGGCGAAGGGTACCGTTTCTGCGGCGATTTGCAGGAATAATCCCGCAGTTAATGCATTAAAAAACGGCGCTTATGCGCCGTTTTTTTTATTCCCGCCAGGGCATAATCGGCACCGCGCTGATCGCGTTTTTCGGTGACCCTTCCACCACTTTGTCAGAATAGGCCAGGTAGGCCAGCGTATTGCGTTTGGCATCGTAGAAACGCACAACCTGCAGCTTTTTGAACACCAGCGAGGTCCGTTTCTGGAATACCACGTCGCCCTGCGCTTTGCCGTTTTTAATTTTGTCGCTCAATTCAACCGGGCCCACCTGCTGACATGAGATCGCCGCATCGGAGGTATCTTCCGCCAGCCCCAGTCCGCCTTTGATGCCGCCCGTTTTCGCGCGGCTGACATAGCAGGTGACGTTTTTCACGTCCGGATCGTCAAACGCCTCCACCACGATTTTGTGGTCCGGGCCAAACATTTTGAACACGGTATCGACGGAACCAATCTGTTCCGCCTGTGCAGCGCGCCCGACCATCAACATCAGCGCGGTGAAGAGCAAAGTCTTGTATTTCATATTGTTACCATTCTTTAAAATTACACTGAGCAATTATTCAACACTTTAGACAAAAATGTAGCAAGATCACAGGATTAGAATATATCTGCCTGTAATGTGCTAGAAAAAGCATGAATGCGCAAAAAAAACACTGAATGCTAAAACATCAAAAAATGCTATTATCCGCTAACCTGTTATCAGGCACCTGCTGTTTTAAGGATGAGGATAGTATATGGATCAGGCTGGAATTATTCGCGACCTGCTCACCTGGCTGGAAGGTCATCTCGACCAGCCTTTGTCACTGGATCATGTGGCGGCTAAAGCAGGCTATTCCAAGTGGCATCTGCAAAGGATGTTCAAGGATGTCACCGGTCATGCTATCGGGGCCTATATTCGCGCACGTCGTTTATCAAAATCTGCTGTAGCATTGCGCCTCACCGCGCGGCCGATTCTGGATATTGCCCTGCAATATCGTTTCGATTCACAGCAGACATTCACCCGCGCCTTTAAAAAACAGTTCTTGTTGACGCCAGCGCTTTATCGTCGCTCGCCTGACTGGAGCTCGTTTGGCATGCGTCCGCCGCTGCGTCTGGGCGAGTTCGCAATGCCGAAGTACGACATTATTACACTGCCGGAAACCCATCTGATCGGCACAACGCAGAGCTACTCCTGTTCACTGGAGCAGATTTCCGAGTTCCGACATCAGATGCGCGTCCAGTTCTGGCGCGACTTCCTGAGCCACGCGCCGGCGATCCCGCCTATCCTGTATGGCCTCAACGAAACGCATCCAAGCCAGGAAAAAGACGACGAGCAGGAGGTGTTCTACACCACCGCGCTGACGCCAGAGATGGCCAACGGGTATATTCAGGGTTCGAAGCCTGTCGTGCTGGAAGGGGGCGAATACGTGATGTTCGCCTATGAAGGGCTGGGAACGGGGGTACAGGAGTTTATCCTGACCGTTTACGGTACCTGCATGCCAATGCTGAATCTGAATCGCCGTAAAGGTCAGGACATTGAGCGCTACTACCCGGCGCAGGATGCCAAACCGGAAGAAGGCCCAATCAATCTGCGTATGGAATTTTTGATTCCAATACGTCGTTAACGCTGCAGTTCGTCAAGCGCAGGGGCATCGAGATGCGAAATGTCCCCTGCCATCTCCACGACCCATCCTGACGCCAGCCACGCGCTTTCCTGATAATCAATTCGGGAAATGGAGCAGTTACGCAGACGCAAACGGCGCTCAGCGTAAGCCGGTAATCCCAGAATGGTGCTCACCAGGCATCCCAACGCAATCCCATGACTCACCAGCAGCGGACGGCTTCCCGCCGGAAGCTTCAGGCATTCCGCCAGTGCGGCATGCATACGGACGCTGAGCTCCTGCATGGATTCGCCCTCAGGAATACGGCCATCTTCGGTACCGTTCACCAGCGTGCGGCGCCAGCCCTCTTCCGTTTCCGTCAGCGTATCGATATGGCGTTTTTCCAGCACGCCCATATCCAGCTCGCGCAGGCGCGGCTCAAGCATGACGTCACAGCCGCAGGCGTCTGCAATGATGCGCGCCGTCTGCTGTGTGCGACCTAAATCGCTGGTAATGACGTGGGTAATGCCCAGCGTTCGGGCGCGTTCTGCCACCTGCCACGCTTGCTGCACGCCCTTCTCTGTAAGAGGACTGTCTGACTGGCCTTGAATACGTCGCTCGGCGTTCCACTGCGTTTCACCGTGGCGAACAAGGTATACCTGTAACATGCTTTTTTTCCGTTATACTGCGATGAGTTTTTTTTGAATCGAGCTTAATTATGCACCATGTTGTCTCTGCTACCACTAATCCTGCCAAAATTCAGGCAATTCTAAGGGCATTTGAAGAGATCTTCGGCGCAGGATCCTGCCATATTGAAGCCATCGGCGTCGAGAGTGGCGTTCCTGAACAGCCGTTTGGCAGTGAGGAAACGCGCGCTGGCGCACGAAACCGCGTGGCAAATGCCAGGGCTGCGGCACCGGATGCGGACTTTTGGGTGGCAATTGAAGCCGGTATCGACGAAGGCGCAACCTTTAGCTGGGTGGTGATCGAAAGCCGTGAACAGCGCGGTGAAGCGCGTTCAGCCACCCTGCCGCTGCCGGAGATTATTCTGGAAAAAGTCCGCGCGGGTGAAGCGCTTGGGCCGGTGATGTCGCAGTACACCGGCATTGATGAGATTGGCCGTAAAGAAGGGGCGATTGGCGTCTTTACCGCAGGCGCGCTGACGCGTTCAGGCGTTTATCATCAGGCGGTGATCCTGGCGTTAAGCCCGTTCCATAACGCGATTTATCGTTAGGTATTTTTCAGCAATACCGCTTCCAGCCACTGGCGCAGCTCAACGGGTGCCGACTTCAGGCTGTTCGATCCGCGGGTAATCGTTGCGATGCCCGCGCCGAGCTCATTTTTCAGCTCGCGCTGGCTCATCTCGCCGCGCAGCAACTCTTCAATGATGCGCACGCGCGTGCCCAGCGCCTCACGCTCGTCCGGCGTGAGCATCAGCTGCATAAGGGGTAAGTGCAAATCCTGCTCGTAAGACTGGCGAAGCAGCTCCACAAAACGAAGCCACTCCTGATGACGTTGTTCGGCCATTGCCGAGGAATACGGGGAATGCTGGGTCATGTTATGCTGCCTCTTGTACTCATTAGCGAGTACAGCATAACACAACCCGCGCCGATCAGTAACGTCTCTGCCACTCGGCATCACTCATCAGGGTATCTTTCTGCCCCATGAAGTAGCGATAGTAGGCGTCATAGGCCAGCACGTTCTTCACATAGCCGCGCGTTTCCGAGAACGGGATGCTCTCGACAAACGCCACGGCGTCAATGCGTCCGGCGCTGTTGCCGAGCCAGGTACGCACGCGACCCGGCCCCGCGTTATACGCCGCCGACGCGAAGATGCGGTTATTGCCGAACTGCTGATACACGTACTGCAGGTAGCTGGTACCGATGTTGATGTTGGTATCCGGATCCAGAAGCTGTGACGGGCTGCTGTAGCCAGGAATATTAAACATCTTCACCGTGTGCGTCGCCGTGCCCGGCATAATCTGCATCAGGCCGCTGGCGCCCACCGGGGAACGGACTTTCGGGTTCCATGCGCTCTCCTGACGGGCAATTGCCATCGCGTAGCTTTGCGGGATATCTTTGCCGCTGGTGTAGCGATCGAACAGATCCTTGTAAGCCAACGGGAAACGCTCTTCGAGATGATCCCAAAGCTTACCGGCGATCGTCGCCTGCACGCTCAGATCCCACCAGTGGTTATCAAAAGCATAGCGGGCAAGCTGGGCTTTCTCGTCGGTGCTGCGGCTGGTCACCAGATTCGCCCACTCGCTGCGCGCGGTATTATCCATATTCCAGTACATCAGCTCGCGCACGCGCGCCATTTCTGGCCCCTGCGTCAGCGCCGGGTTCGCGTTGGCTGGCGCTTTATCAATGCGGAAGGTGTACTCCTCGCCCAGGCGCTGCGCGGCTGCCATCGGGTAGAACCCGCGCTGCTGCATCAGCGTATGGAGAATTTCTTTGGCCTCGTCATCACGACCGCGCTCCATCAGCAGATCGGCCTGCCAGTAGCGCCATTCGTCCTTCTCTTTGGCCTCCATAGGCAACCGCGCAAGCCAGGTATTCAGCCCACGGCGATCTCCCGTACCCAGCGCCATGCGCACGCGACGTTCCACCAGAGACGTGGAGTTCGAACGCATAATGGCATCGTCACGCCAGCGCGCCTGTTCATCGGTCACATCCGTGCCCATCAGTCGCCACGCCACGATGTCGCGCAGCTCCTGGGTTTGTTCCTCATTAAGCTGCTGCGCCTGCACCAGCTGCGGGATCATCAGCCGCGCGTTTTCCACATCGTCACGCGCCACGCTGGCAAAGGCCACCGCCGCCATCTGGCGGGTAAAATCGGTCGCGCCCGTACTGCGGGCAAAGGTCAGCACGCTGTTGGGATCGTTAGCCAGCGAGATAACCGCGGTGGAGATCGTCTGGTAATCGGACGGCATCTGCCCCGCCAGCGTGGTCACCAGA
The DNA here is from genome assembly GCF_027947695.1 of Enterobacter sp. PI-10. Lineage (NCBI taxonomy): Bacteria > Pseudomonadati > Pseudomonadota > Gammaproteobacteria > Enterobacterales > Enterobacteriaceae > Enterobacter > Enterobacter sp. PI-10. The sequence goes on from NZ_JAJNOG010000004.1 coordinate 204,425, forward strand.
CGCGTGTTGCCGGCTTTCATCGCCAGACGGATGCGCTCAAGGTAGGACAGCGGATCCTGCTTGCCGGATGCGCGCCACGCGCCGAACAGGGAGTCACAGGCGTTCGGCTGGTTTTTCCCGGTCAGCCAGAGCTCTTTCGCCCCGGCCCAGGCCTCTTCCTGCTGGCCGGTCGCCCATTTTGCGTAGTAGTAGTTACACTGGGCTTCGGTGGTATTCGGCTTTTCAGGGCTAAACGCCAGCAGTCCGCGCCAGTCTTCGCGACGCGCCAGCTCATTCACAAAACGAGACTGGAGATTTCGGGCTGGCGGCAGGGTCGGGTTCGCCTGAATGAAGTTATTCACGGTGACAGTGGGCTGGTTCATGAGATCGTCCGTGATCTGGCGATACTCGAGATACGGATACAGCGGATAATCCTTTAGCGTCGGCATCAGCGCCTGAACAGTATCCATCTGCTTGTTGTCCCACGCCTGTTTAATCTGAGCGTAGCGACTACGTTGTTCATCCAGTGAATCGGCATGCACTGCCTGGCTTACCGCCATTACGCATACGCTGGCAGCCAGCAGACGCCAGACCACCCGTTTGGCTTTTTCCACAAGCTCTTCCTCATTGTTTTTTCGTCAATTGCAGCGTCTTGCCACGTCAAAGTCTAATTAACTTATGCTAACCAGGCATCCTTCAACGCGCCACGTCATGGACACTTTTTTACCTTTCTTGCGCGTTTTAACACTCCCGACGTTCCTGGCTGGGATTAGGGCGGGAAAAAGGCTACACTTCGAGGCTGAAATTCCTTCTCATTACGATAAAAGAGGCGAAGTCCAACGTGGCTCAATTCGTTTATACCATGCATCGTGTCGGCAAAGTTGTCCCGCCGAAACGTCATATTCTTAAAAATATCTCGCTGAGCTTCTTCCCGGGCGCAAAAATCGGTGTTCTGGGTCTCAACGGTGCCGGTAAGTCCACCCTGCTGCGCATCATGGCCGGCATTGATACAGACATCGAAGGTGAAGCCCGTCCGCAGCCTGGCATCAAGATTGGCTACCTGCCGCAGGAACCTCAGCTGAACCCGGAACACACCGTTCGCGAATCCGTTGAAGAAGCGGTATCCGAAGTGGTTAACGCCCTGAAAGGTCTCGATGAAGTGTATGCCAAATACGCCGAGCCGGATGCGGACTTCGACAAGCTGGCTGCACAACAGGGCAAGTATGAAGAAATTATCCAGGCGCACGACGGTCACAACCTGAACGTGCAGCTGGAGCGCGCGGCGGATGCCCTGCGTCTGCCGGACTGGGATGCGAAAATCGCGAACCTCTCCGGTGGTGAACGTCGCCGCGTGGCGCTGTGCCGCCTGCTGCTGGAAAAACCAGATATGCTGTTGCTCGACGAACCAACCAACCACCTGGATGCGGAATCCGTGGCGTGGCTGGAGCGCTTCCTGCACGACTTCGAAGGCACCGTTGTGGCGATTACCCACGACCGTTACTTCCTCGACAACGTCGCTGGCTGGATCCTGGAGCTGGACCGCGGTGAAGGTATTCCGTGGGAAGGCAACTACTCCTCCTGGCTGGAGCAAAAAGATCAGCGTCTGGCTCAGGAAGCGTCTCAGGAAGCGGCCCGTCGTAAGTCTATCGAGAAAGAGCTGGAGTGGGTGCGTCAGGGCGCGAAAGGCCGTCAGTCTAAAGGCAAAGCCCGTCTGGCACGCTTCGAAGAGCTGAACAACACCGAATACCAGAAACGTAACGAAACCAACGAACTGTTTATTCCACCTGGAGCACGTCTGGGGGATAAAGTGGTTGAAGTGACCAACCTGCGTAAGTCTTACGGCGACCGTGTGCTGATCGACGACCTGACCTTCTCCGTACCGAAAGGCGCTATCGTCGGCATCATCGGTCCGAACGGCGCGGGTAAATCGACCCTGTTCCGCATGATGTCCGGTCAGGAACAGCCTGACAGCGGCTCTATCACCCTGGGTGAGACCGTGAAGCTGGCCTCCGTTGACCAGTTCCGTGACGCGATGGACAACAGCAAAACCGTGTGGGAAGAAGTGTCCGGCGGCCTGGATATCATGCGCATCGGCAACACCGAGATGCCAAGCCGCGCCTACGTTGGTCGCTTTAACTTCAAAGGCACCGATCAGGGCAAACGTGTAGGCGAGCTGTCCGGCGGTGAGCGCGGTCGTCTGCACCTGGCGAAGCTGCTGCAGGTGGGCGGTAACGTTCTGCTGCTCGATGAACCAACAAACGACCTGGATATCGAAACCCTGCGCGCGCTGGAAAACGCCCTGCTGGAGTTCCCGGGCTGCGCGATGGTTATCTCGCACGACCGCTGGTTCCTTGACCGTATCGCGACCCACATTCTGGACTACCAGGACGAAGGTAAGGTGGAGTTCTTCGAAGGTAACTTCACCGAATACGAAGAGTACAAGAAACGCACGCTGGGCGCCGACGCGCTGGAGCCGAAGCGTATTAAGTACAAGCGTATCGCGAAATAAAAGCAAAACGGCAACTTCGGTTGCCGTTTTTTATGGTTGTTCCCTCTCCCTGTGGGAGAGGGCCAGGGTGAGGGCATCAGGCCGCACAGTGTGTAGGCCGGTTAAGGCGAAGCCGCCACCCGGCTTTTTTATTTGCCCACGTAATACCGCTTCACCTCGTCAAACTGCATCGCAAACTCGATATAGCTCATCAGCGCGGGCGAATTCAGCTTGCGGCTCGGGTAGGCCAGCCAGAGGTCGTTGCCTTCAACGTTCCACTCCGGCAGCACCTGCACCAGCGCGCCCTTTTCAACCTTATCTTCCAGCAAAAATGCAGGAAGCAGCGTGATCCCCGCCCCGGCCATCGCGCACTCGCGGGCGTACACCAGATTATCGGTCATGTGCGCGTTATCCGGCAGGTAGCGGTAATCCTCATTCTCGCTTCGCAGAAGCCACTCCGACCAGGCTCTGTGCGTAATGCTGCGGTGCTCCACCAGCTGACGGGGATGCGTTAGCGGCGCCCGGCGCGCCAGATAGTCCGGCGAGGCCAGCATGTAGCGCGGACAATGCCCGATCATTCGGCCAATCAGGGAGGAGTCCTGCGGCTTGCCGGTACGCAGCGCCACGTCAAAGCCGGATTCGACCAAATCCACGACGTCATCTGAGATCGATACGTCCAGCGAAACCTCAGGATAGCGAAGCTGGAACTCGGCATTCATATGCGCCAGCAGCGTCGCGCCAATCCCAGCCGGACAGGTGATGCGCAGCCGCCCGCTCGGGTTTTCGCGCAGGCGCTGAATGGCATACTCCGCCCTCTCGCTGGCCGCCAGCATTTCGCGGCAGTGCACCAGATAGTGCTCGCCCGCAAACGTCAGGTTCAGCCTGCGCGTGGTGCGGTTAAGCAGGCGGATACCCACCTGCTGCTCCAGCTGGCTAATTCGCTGGCTGACGCTGGATTTCGGCAGTTCGGCTTTCTGGGCTGCCGCGGTAAAGCTGCCCATCTCCGCCACCAGCGCGAAAAGCGCCATATCCTGCAGCTGTTTAAACATGATTGTTCATCCTGTACGAACGCTGAGTTCTTGATTGTCCATCTTATCATGCAGCTGGCCACTTAATAGACTAGCCTCAACAAAACGCATGCCATTGAGGAGCACACCATGTCAGTGAAAGCCATTGCCGTGAACCCGGAAAATCCGTCCACCTTCATTGAAATCACCCCACCGATGCCACAGCCCGGCGAGCACGATCTGCTGGTGGAGGTGAAAGCCGTCTCCGTTAACCCGGTCGACACCAAAGTCCACGCGGGCATTGCCAAAAACGGACTGAACGAGCCGCGCATTCTCGGGTGGGACGCCAGCGGGATCGTCAAAGCCGTTGGGACGGACGTCACCGGATTCAAACCGGGAGATGAAGTGTGGTACGCGGGCGACATCACCCGTCCGGGCAGCAACACCACGCATCAGCTGATTGATGCGCGCATTGTCGGGCGCAAGCCTGCAAGCCTCGGCTGGGCCGCTGCCGCTGCACTGCCGTTGACCGCACTCACCGCGTGGGAAGGCCTGTTTGAACGGCTGAACATTCAGGATGCCGGCGCGGACAAAACCCTGCTGATCATTGGCGGCGCGGGCGGCGTGGGATCGCTGGCGATCCCGTTTGCGAAGCACAACAGCAAGGTGAAGATCGTCGCAACCGCGTCTCGCGAAGATTCCGCCCGGTGGTGCCGCGATCGCGGTGCAGATGTGGTGGTGAACTACCGCGATCTGAAAGGCGAACTGGCGAAACACGGGCTCAAATTTGTGGATTACATTTTCATCCTCAACGACACCGACGGACACTGGGATGCGGTCAGCGAACTGATTGCCCCACAGGGGCATATCTGTTCCATCGTGGAGAATGAACACCCGCTGAACCAGGACAAGCTGAAGTCGAAATCCGCCGCCCTGCACTGGGAATTTATGTACACCCGCAGCATGTACCAGACCGCGGATATGGCGCGTCAGGGTGAGATCCTCAATGAGGTGGCGAAGCTGGTAGATAATGGCGTGGTGGAAAGCTCACTGAGTGAAACGCTGCACGGGCTGAGCGTGGAGAGCATTACCGAGGCGCACCGTAAGGTACTGGACGGGCATATGCGCGGAAAAGTGGTGGTTGAGTTCTGAGTGGCTTGATGCCCTCAACCCGGCCCTCTCCCGCAGGGAGAGGGTTAGGGTGAGGGGTAAGTTTTTACCCCTGCTCCCCCATCATCTCCTTCACCAGCTCTACGCAGCGCAGGAAACGGGAGTCGTAGTCCGACTCTTCCACGTGCACAAACTCAACGTTGTTTTCGTTGAGCATCTCCACCAGCATGGACTGGAATTCACGCCTGTCAACGGAGCTGCCGAGGCTGCGCATGCCGTCGGCCACCCACGGGGTGTTGTTTTCCAGCAGGATCACCAGGTCAAAGCGATATTCGTCAATCAGCGCCTGCACGAACGGGTGCTCGCGCCCTTCGTATTTTTTACAGAACGCCTGAGTGGTGACGAAATCGGTATCGATAAACGCCACCTTGTTGGCATATTTCACTGCGAAATCAATGTACTGAGCGTGGCCGAGCGCGATTTTGTCATAGTCGGAATACTGCAGCGCCATCTCGTCGCCGCCCAGGTGCGAGAAGACATAATCGCGGCCGTACTCCCATGCGCTGGTGGTATTGAAGATATTCGCCAGCTTGTTGACCAGCGTTGATTTACCGCTCGACTCGCCGCCCAGGATCGCGACGGTGCGCACAAAGAACGGCTTCACCTCGGTCGGGATGTAATCCCAGTAGCGGAACGGGTTTTCGCGGATCTGCGCTCCGCTGATGTTCATGAAGGTGCGTTTCGGATCGATCAGCACCGTCTCGATGCCCAGATGCTCGCGGAACTGCGGCGCATCGGACTCTTCAGAGGTGTAGATCCAGTTAGGCGCAATGCCCTTCTCTTCCATAAACGCTTTGATGCCGTTGCTCCACACGTCCCAGCCGTGCGGATACGGCTCCATGCCCTCTTCGTTAAAGGCATGAATGCGAATGTTTTTCTGGTACTTGAAGGTCTGAAGCAGCCAGCGCAGGCGGTCCGGCACGGTCGGCTGCTGCGACATGGCGCTGTCCTCAAACAGCTGGCGATCGCGGGTTTCATCGTAGCCCATGATGATGTGCAGCTCGTCAACCTGGCTACAGGCTCGCTGGATCAGATAGATATGCCCGGTATGCAGCGGGTAAAACTTGCCGAACACCACGCCGATGTTCTTTTGCATACGCGGGAATTCCAGCCCCAGAAAGCGGTGCAGCGCTTCCAGCTTCTGCGCGCTGGGGCTTTTGATTTTGGCGTTCAGCAGCTGGCTCAGGTAGCCCTTAGTCATGCCGCTGGCGTCCGCCACCTGCTGCAGCGTGCAGCCCTTCTGGCGGATAGCGGTCTTGATGTAGTCAAATGATGACATAAATTACGGTGCCTCCTGCAAAATCGAATACGTAATTATAAGTCGTCAAAGACATTTAACGCATCTGCGAGTTTCTTCACGCCGAAAACCTGCATCCCTTCCGGGATTTTTTTCGGCACGTTAGCAGAGGGAACGATAGCCCGGCGGAAACCGTGTTTTGCCGCCTCGGAGATACGCTCCTGGCCGCTGGGCACCGGACGGATTTCCCCGGCGAGGCCCACCTCACCGAAGACGACCAGATCCTGCGGCAGCGGTCTGTCGCGCAGGCTTGAGACCATCGCCAGCAGCAGCGCCAGGTCTGCGCTGGTCTCAGTGACTTTCACGCCACCCACCACGTTAACGAAAACGTCCTGATCCGCCATCTGCAGCCCACCGTGACGGTGCAGCACCGCCAGCAGGATCGCCAGACGGTTCTGTTCCAGACCGACCGCCACGCGCCGCGGGTTGCCCATCATCGACACGTCCACCAGCGCCTGAATTTCGACGAGCAGCGGGCGCGTGCCTTCCCACAGCACCATCACCGAACTGCCGGAGGTGATCTCATCTCCCCGACTCAGGAAGATCGCCGACGGGTTGCTGACTTCGCGCAGCCCCTGCTCGGTCATGGCAAACACGCCTAACTCGTTCACCGCCCCAAAGCGGTTTTTATGGCTGCGCAGAGTACGGAAGCGGGAGTCCGCGTCGCCGTCGAGCATCACGGAGCAGTCGATACAGTGTTCGAGCACTTTAGGTCCGGCCAGCGAGCCGTCTTTGGTCACGTGGCCGACCATCACAATCGCCACGCCGCGCGTTTTGGCAAAGCGCGTCAGGTAGGCCGCCGTTTCACGCACCTGCGCCACGCTGCCCGGCGAGGACTGAATGTCCGCCATGTGCATCACCTGGATGGAGTCGATCACCATCAGCTTCGGCTGCTCTTCTTCGGCGATCATGCAGATCTGCTCGATGCTGGTTTCGGAGAGCATGTTCAGATTGCCGGTCGGCAGGCCCAGACGGTGTGCGCGCATCGCCACCTGCTGCAGTGATTCTTCGCCCGTGACGTACAGGGTTTTCATCTGTTCGGCGAGCTTGCAGAGCGTTTGCAGCAGCAGGGTCGATTTACCCGCGCCCGGGTTACCGCCGATCAAAATGGCGCTCCCCGGCACCACGCCGCCGCCGAGCACGCGGTCAAACTCTTTGAACCCGGTGGAGAAGCGCGGCAGCTCTTCGAGGCTGATGTCCGAAAGTTTTTGCACCTTCGCCACGCCCGCATTGCCCGCGTAGCCGCTCAGGCGTTCATTGCGCGCCACGCTCGGCGAAGCCGCCACACCACGCACTTCGGTGATGGTGTTCCAGGCATGACAGGCGCTGCATTGCCCCTGCCAGCGCGGATAATCCGCACCACATTCATTACAGACAAATGCGCGTTTTGGAGCTTTCGCCACGGTTTACCTCGTTATTTCTGATTAAGGCTGCCGGAGAGAATGCAGAACACCCCCATCAGGTCAGCGTGACGGATAGTGACTTCCGTCTTTTCATTCACTTTTGGCTTGGCATGGTAGGCAATGCCCAGGCCGGCCGCTTTGATCATCGGCAGGTCGTTCGCGCCGTCCCCAATAGCGACGGTCTGGACAACCGGAATTTCATATTTTTCCGCGAGGCGCGTCAGCGTATTGGCTTTGTACTGGGCATCCACGATATCGCCGATCACCTGGCCGGTCAGCTTGCCGTCCATGATCTCCAGCTCGTTGGCCACCACGGTGGTCAGATGCAGTTTTTCCCGCAGGTAATCCGCGAAGAAGGTGAAGCCACCTGAGGCGATCGCCACCTTCCAGCCGAGGGACTGCAGCTTCAGCACCAGCTGCGTCAGCCCTGGCATCAGCGGCAGCACGTCGCGCACCTGGCGCAGAATGTTGGCATCGGCCCCTTTCAGGGTCGCCACGCGCTGTCGCAGGCTGGCGGTGAAATCCAGCTCGCCGCGCATCGCACGCTCGGTGACTTCCGCCACCAGCTCGCCGCTGCCCGCCAGCTTCGCAATTTCGTCGATACACTCGATCTGAATGGCGGTAGAGTCCATGTCCATGACCAGCAGGCCTGGCGTTTTCAGGTGCGGAATTTTACCCAGCGGCGCGACGTCCAGCCCGGCGTCATGCGCCAGACGCGTGGCGCGCTGCGTCAAAGAGCCTGCCAGGCGAATGACCTGATAGTCTTCCACACACCAGGCGGCGACGATGACCATCGCCGCACCCAGTTTGGTTTGATACTGGGTCAGGCGTTGCTTATCCAGACCGCGTCCGTAGAGGAGCCAGCCGCTACGACCGGCATGGTAATCCAGAGGCATCACCTCATCGCCACTTAAAGAGAGCGGCAATCCTGGCCATAAAGAGACATCCGTTGGCAGGTCACACCAGGTAATGTTCGGCATTAAAGCTCCTGTAATTTCGTTCGCGCCGGAAGGTTGCAGAGGGAAAATAACGCATGAGGCTACCCTGTAACCATCACTTCTGGCAACATTAAGCCGTAAATTTTCAGCAGGTGGAATATGGCTCGCGCAAAACTGAAATTCCGGCTTCATCGCGCCGTGATTGTCCTTTCCTGTCTCGCACTCTTAGTGGTGCTGATGCAGGGGGCATCGTGGTTTAGCCAGAATCATCAACGGCAACGCAACCCGCAGTTTGAGGAGTTGGCCCGCACGCTGGCGCGCCAGGTGACGCTCAACGTCGCACCGTCCATGCGTACCGAAACGCCGGACGATAAGCGGATAGGCCAGGTTTTACGCCTGCTCACGGAGAACAGCCGCATTCTTGATGCTGGCGTCTATGATGAGCAAGGCAACCTGATTGCCCGCGCGGGCGAGCACGTCGACGTGCGCGACAGGCTGGCGCTGGACGGGAAAAAAGCCGGGGGCTACTTTAACCAGCAGCTTGTTGAACCTATTCAGGGGAAGAATGGCCCGCTGGGCTATCTGCGCCTGACCCTCGATACCCACACCCTGCCTACTGAAGCCAAACAGGTCGATAATACCACCAATATTCTGCGCCTGATGCTGCTGCTTTCACTCGCCATCGGCGTTGTGCTGGCGCGCACCCTGCTTCGCGGCAAGCGCTCGCGATGGCAGCAATCACCGTTCCTGCTGACCGCCAGCAGATCCGTTCCCGAAGACGAAGAGAGCGAGAAGAAAGAATAGTGATAAAGTAGGCGAACGATTCGGAAAAGGAACTTTGCCATGACGACGTTACGCCTGCTTATCTCTGACTCTTACGATCCCTGGTTTAATCTCGCGGTAGAAGAGTGCATTTTCCGCCAGATGCCTGCTACCCAGCGCGTCCTGTTTCTCTGGCGTAACGCCGATACGGTGGTCATTGGCCGTGCGCAAAACCCGTGGAAAGAGTGCAATACGCGGCGTATGGAAGAGGATAACGTCCGCCTCGCGCGCCGGAGCAGCGGCGGTGGCGCGGTCTTTCACGATCTGGGCAATACCTGCTTTACCTTTATGGCGGGAAAACCGGAATACGACAAAACCATCTCGACGTCCATCGTCCTAAACGCCCTTAACGCGCTCGGCGTGACGGCTGAAGCCTCCGGACGTAACGATCTGGTGGTCAAAACGCCCGACGGGGATCGCAAGGTGTCCGGCTCCGCCTACCGCGAAACGATGGATCGCGGGTTCCACCACGGCACCCTGCTGCTGAATGCCGATCTCAGCCGTCTGGCGAACTACCTTAATCCTGATAAGAAAAAGTTACAGGCCAAGGGCATTACGTCCGTACGCGGGCGCGTGGCAAATCTGGTGGAGCTGCTGCCGGGGATTACGCACGAGCAGATTTGCGACGCGATCCGTGAAGCGTTCTTTGAACATTACGGCGAGCGCGTGGAAGCAGAAGTGATCTCCCCAGACAAAACCCCGGATCTGCCCAACTTCGCCGACACCTTCGCCCGCCAGAGCAGCTGGGAGTGGAACTTCGGTCAGGCTCCTGCGTTTTCCCATCTACTGGATGAGCGTTTTACCTGGGGCGGCGTGGAATTGCACTTTGACGTGGAGAAGGGCCACATTACCCGTACGCAGGTCTTTACGGATAGTCTCAATCCGGCACCGTTAGAGGCGCTGGCCGCTCGTCTGCAGGGCTGTTTGTATCGGGCGGATATGCTGCAGCAGGAGAGTGACGCGTTGATTGGGGATTTCCCTGAGCAGGAGAAAGAGTTAAGGGATTTGTCAGCATGGATTGCGCAGGCCGTGCGCTAGGTGCGGTCTGGTGCCCTCACCCCAGCCCTCTCCCACAGGGAGAGGGAGGGAAGAGACAGAATTACGCTTTATCGCCCAGCAGAACGGATTCCAGCGCGATTTTGATCATGTCGTTGAAGGTAGTCTGACGCTCGGCAGCGGTGGTCTGCTCGTGGGTACGGATGTGGTCAGACACGGTACAGATGGTCAGCGCTTTCGCACCAAACTCAGCCGCGACGCCGTAGATACCCGCCGCTTCCATTTCCACGCCCAGGATGCCGTATTTTTCCATCACGTCGAACATCTCGCCGCCGTCCGGGGCATAGAACAGGTCAGCAGAGAAGATGTTACCCACGCGCGCTTCAACGCCCAGCGCTTTTGCTGCGTCAACCGCGTCGCGCACCATGCCGAAGTCAGCAATCGCTGCGAAGTCATGGTCTTTGAAACGCATACGGTTAACTTTGGAATCGGTGCAGGCACCCATACCGATAACGATGTCGCGCAGCTTAACGTCCATGCGCACCGCGCCGCAGGAGCCAACGCGGATGATTTTCTTCACGCCGAAATCGGTGATCAGCTCTTTAGTGTAGATAGAGCAGGATGGGATACCCATACCGTGGCCCATAACGGAAATTTTGCGGCCTTTATAGGTACCGGTGAAGCCCAGCATGCCGCGAACGTTGTTCACTTCACGCACGTCTTCCAGGAAGGTTTCTGCAATGTGCTTCGCGCGCAGCGGGTCGCCCGGCATCAATACGACGTCAGCGAAATCACCCATTTCTGCGTTAATGTGAGGAGTTGCCATCTTCAGTTCCTTTAACATTGTTTATTCTTTTCACCCTCTCCCTGCGGGAGAGGGTCGGGGTGAGGGCATCAGACCTCACCCAACATGATTCAGAACATGGCCTTGCCATATTCCATGTCAGACGTACCAAAGTATTTGGCGATAGTCTGGCCGATGTCCGCGAAGGTTTCACGGTGCCCCAGCGAGCCCGGCTTCACTTTCGGGCCGTACACCAGCACCGGAATGTGCTCACGGGTGTGGTCGGTACCGGTCCAGGTTGGGTCACAGCCGTGGTCCGCGGTCAGGATCAGAATGTCATCTTCACCCACCAGTTCCATCAGCTCCGGCAGACGGCGGTCGAACAGTTCCAGACCGGCCGCATAGCCTGCGACGTCGCGACGGTGGCCCCAGGAGGAGTCGAAGTCCACGAAGTTGGTGAAGACAATGGTCTTGTCGCCCGCTTCTTTCATCTCTTTGATGGTGGCATCGAACAGCGCATCCAGACCGGTCGCTTTGACCTTTTTGGTGATGCCGCAGTTAGCGTAGATATCCGCGATTTTACCCACGGACACCACGTGACCGTCCTTCTCTTCAACCAGCTTCTGCAGCACGGTTGGCGCCGGCGGCTCAACGGCCAGATCGTGACGGTTACCGGTACGCTGGAAGTTACCCGCTTTGTCGCCGATAAACGGACGCGCGATCACGCGCCCAATGTTGTAGCCGCCTTCGGTCAGCTCTTCACGGGCGATTTCGCACAGCTCGTAGAGTTTATCCAGGCCATACGTTTCTTCATGGCACGCAATCTGGAACACGGAGTCAGCAGAAGTGTAGAAAATCGGCTTGCCGGTTTTCATGTGCTCTTCGCCGAGCTGATCCAGAATCACGGTACCGGAAGAGTGGCAGTTACCCAGGTAACCCGGCAGGTTGGCACGCTTCACCAGCTTATCGAGCAGCTCCTGCGGGAAGCTGTTCTCGTGATTGGAGAAATAGCCCCAGTCGAACAGCACCGGCACACCGGCGATTTCCCAGTGGCCAGACGGGGTGTCTTTACCGGAGGAGAGCTCGTGAGCCCAGGCGTAGGCGCCCACGACTTCCGCGTTGCCGTCCATACCGGCTGCGATTTTACCGGTAGAGCCTTCATGCGCTTTCACCAGCCCGAGGCGGGTCAGGTTAGGTAGAGTCAGAGGGCCTTTACGACCGTTGTCCGCTTCGCCTTTCGCACAGGCTTCCGCGATGTGACCCATGGTATCGGAACCCACGTCACCAAAACGTTCTGCATCTTCGGTTGCGCCGATGCCGAATGAGTCCAGCACCATAATAAATGCACGTTTCATAATTGTTCTCCGTACGTAGTGCTTCAAAAATTATCGATCAGATCAGTATACCGCTATTCGGTGATACGGCGATAGACAGTCGGTGTGGTTTCCGGTGCTTTATCGTCAAGCGTAATAGCCGCTTTCACCGCTTTAGCCGCTTCCTGCCAGCTGGCTTCATCTTTGGCGTGGATCACCGCCAGCGGACGTTGACCGTCAACGCTGTCGCCCAGACGGGCCATATCGGTAAAGCCGACGCTGTAATCAATGGTGTCCGATGCCTGACGGCGACCGCCGCCCATCGAGACCACCGCCATACCCAGCGCACGGGTGTCCATCGCAGAGACAAACCCTTCGCTATCGGCATACACCGCTTTGCTGAGCGTCGCGGTCGGCAGGTACTTCGCATAGTTTTCGACGAAATCGGTCGGGCCTTTCTGGGCTGCTACCATGCGGCCGAAAATGTCCGCCGCTTTGCCGTTATCCAGCACCGCCTGCAGTTTCGCGCGCGCTTCCGCATCGTCTTTGGCCAGCTTGCCGGAGATTAACATCTCAACGCACAGCGCCATGGTCACGTCAAACAGGCGCGGGTTACGGTATTCCCCGGTGAGGAACTGGACGGCTTCACGCACTTCGACGGCGTTACCGGCGCTGGAGGCCAGCACCTGGTTCATGTCGGTGAGCAGTGCGGTGGTGCGCACGCCCGCGCCGTTGGAGACGCCAACGATCGCTTCGGCAAGCTGCGCAGAGAGTTCATAGGTTGGCATAAAGGCGCCGCTGCCCACCTTCACGTCCATCACCAGCGCATCCAGCCCTTCCGCCAGCTTCTTCGCCAGGATAGAGGCGGTGATCAGCGGGATGGAGTCAACGGTCGCGGTGATGTCGCGGGTCGCGTAGAAACGCTTGTCTGCCGGAGCAAGAGAGCTGGTCTGGCCGATAATCGCCACACCAACGTCTTTAATTATGTCGCGGAAGCGGTTGTCATCCGGGAAGATATCGAAGCCCGGAATGGCTTCCAGTTTGTCGAGCGTACCGCCGGTGTGGCCCAGGCCGCGTCCGGAGATCATCGGGATGTAACCACCACAGGCTGCCACCATTGGGCCAAGCATCAGGGAGGTCACGTCGCCCACGCCGCCGGTGGAGTGTTTATCCACAATCGGGCCGTTAAGATTGAGGCTTTTCCAGTCCAGAACGGTTCCTGAATCTCGCATCGCCATGGTCAGCGACACGCGCTCAGGCATCGACATATCGTGGAAGAAAATGGTCATCGCCAGAGCAGCAATCTGCCCTTCTGAGACGGTGTTATCACGAATGCCGTTGATGAAGAAGCGGATCTCTTCGTCGCTTAATGCATGACCATCACGTTTTTTACGAATAATTTCTTGTGCGAGAAACACGGTAACCTCCATGCGGAATCGGGGGAGTTGTGGCGGGTGGCGTTACGCTTACCCGCCCTACGATCCTGTAGGTCGGATAAGCGAAGCGTCATCCGGCGTTGTATGGCAATCAGTAGCTGCTTGCGCTCTTACCGTCGCCGTGACCCAGCGCTTTCAGCAGGCTGGCCAGCAGGCTGGAGGCGCCGAAGCGGTAGTGACGGGAATCGGCCCAGTCGGCGCCAAACAGCTCGTCGGCAATCGCCAGGAACTGCTGCGCGTCTTCGGCGGTACGCACGCCGCCCGCAGGTTTGAAACCAACGGTTTTGGACACGCCCATGTCGCGGATCACTTCCATCATGATGCGCGCGCTTTCCGGGGTCGCATTCACCGGCACTTTACCGGTAGAGGTTTTAATGAAATCCGCACCGGCTTTGATGGAGATTTCAGACGCCTTACGAATCAGCGCCTCTTCTTTAAGCTCGCCGGTTTCGATGATCACTTTCAGCAGCACGTTTGCCGCCGCACACGCGTCTTTACAGGCTTTCACCAGATCAAAACCGACCTGCTCGTTGCCAGCGATCAGCGCGCGGTACGGGAACACCACGTCAACTTCGTCTGCGCCGTAGGCAATCGCCGCGCGGGTTTCTGCCAGCGCAATGTCGATATCGTCGTTGCCGTGCGGGAAGTTAGTCACGGTTGCAATGCGCACGTCCGGGGTGCCCTGCTCTTTCAGCGTCTTCCGGGCAATCGGGATAAAGCGCGGGTAGATACAAACGGCTGCGGTATTACCCACCGGCGTTTTCGCCTGATGGCACAGGGCGATGACTTTCTCATTGGTGTCGTCATCGTTCAGGGTGGTCAGGTCCATCAGTTTCAACGCGCGCAGGCTGCTTGCAGTTAAATCGGTCATAACAATCTCCAACGGCAGTGCCGTATAAATTTTACCTTGCGGGTCTGTGAGTATTCTAACATTCACCCGCATCCACACTTCGACATTCATCACAGTTAATGAAAACTTCGTACAAATTTGCATTGCTGTAATGAGATCTTCTTCAAACTTTAGTGCGCAAATTGCCGACTAAAGCAGCAATACCCCCTGTGGGATCAAAAGCGCCAACAGGCAGGCTTTCTACAATCCGTTCATCATCCGCAGAACATTCAAGGAAGCGAATATGCCCCACTCCAGCCCCGACGCCCTGCAGCAACGTTGCCAGCAGATTGTGACAAGCCCGGTGTTAACCCCGGAACAAAAACGTCATTTTCTGGCGCTGGAAGCGGAAAACAACCTGGCGTATCCGGCACTTCCTGAAGCTGCGCGCGCCGCGCTGGACGAGGGGTTTATCTGCGACATGTTCGAAGGCCATGCGCCTTACAAACCCCGTTACGTTCTGCCGGATTACGCAAAATTTCTGGCTAATGGTTCAGAATGGCTGGAGCTGGAAGGGGCAAAAGATCTCGACGATGCCCTCTCGCTGTTAACCATCCTCTACCATCATGTTCCGTCCGTCACATCGATGCCGGTCTATCTCGGTCAGCTTGATGCGTTGCTGCAACCTTATGTTAGAATTCTAACACAAGAAGAGATCGATAGCCGAATAAAACGTTTCTGGCGCTATCTCGACCGTACGCTGCCGGATGCGTTTATGCACGCAAACATCGGGCCTGCTGACGGCCCCATCACCCGTGCCATTTTGCGGGCCGATGCAGAGCTGAAGCAGGTCGCGCCAAACCTGACCTTTATCTACGATCCCGATATCACCGCGGACGACTTGCTGCTTGAGGTAGCAAAAAACATATGTGAATGCAGCAAACCGCATATTTCTTATGGCCCGGTGAATGATAAAATTTTCACAAAAGGCCGTTACGGCGTGGTGAGCTGTTACAACTCCCTGCCGCTTGCAGGCGGTGGCAGCACCCTGGTGCGCCTTAACCTCAAAGCCATTGCTGAACGCAGCACATCCATTGAAGACTTCTTCACCCGCACGCTCCCGCACTACTGCCAGCAGCAAATGGCCATCATCGATGCACGCTGCGGTTTCCTGTACGAGCAATCTGGCTTCTTTGAGAATAGCTTCCTGGTGAAAGAGGGGCTGATTGATGCCGATCGGTTTGTGCCGATGTTTGGCATGTACGGCCTGGCGGAAGCGGTAAACTCGCTTTGTGAGAAAGCAGGAATAGCGGGACGCTACGGAAAAGATGAGCAGGCCAACGCGCTGGGCTATCGCATCAGCGAACAGCTTGCGGCGTTTGTCGAAAACACGCCGGTGAAGCACGCCTGGAAGCAGCGCGCGATGCTTCATGCCCAGTCGGGGATCAGCTCCGATTCGGGTACCACGCCAGGCGCGCGCCTGCCCTACGGCGACGAGCCGGATCCCATCAGCCACCTGCTGGCGGTGGCTCCCCATCACAAGCACTACTCTTCCGGGATAAGCGATATTCTGACGCTGGATGAAACGGTAAAACGCAACCCGCAGGCGGTGGTTCAGCTGTGCCTGGGCGCGTTCAGGGCGGGTATGCGTGAATTTACCGCCAACGTAGCGGGTAACGATCTGGTGCGCGTAACCGGGTATATGGTGCGGCTATCGGATCTGGATAAATACCGCGAAGCAGGGTCGAGAACGAACACCACGTGGCTGGGTGAAGAAGCCGCACGCAATACCCGCATTCTGGAACGTCAGCCGCGCGTGATAAGCCATGAACAGCAGATGCGCTTTAGTTAGTCAGGTCATCCCTTTTTCCTGCGTGGACGGGCCGGGCAGCCGCCTGGCCCTGTTCCTGCAGGGCTGCAACCTGCGCTGTAAAACCTGCCACAACCCGTGGACGATCGGCCGCTGCAATGACTGCGGGGACTGCGTGCCCCACTGCCCGCACGACGCGCTAATTATGCAGGCGGGACGCGTCTGGTGGCAGGAGAGCGACTGCCAGCAGTGCGACACCTGCCTGCACCTGTGCCAGCAGCAGGCCACGCCCATGGCGCACCGCCTGAGCGTGGAGGAGATCCTCGCGCAGATCCGCAAATCCGCACCGTTTATCGAAGGGATCACCGTAAGCGGCGGGGAAGCCACAACGCAATTGCCATTTTTAGTGACGCTATTCTCTGCGATCAAAGCCGATCCCGCCCTGCATCATCTGACCTGCCTGGTCGACAGCAACGGCTTGTTAAGCGAAACAGGCTGGCAAAAGCTGCTGCCGGTACTGGATGGCGCGATGCTGGACCTGAAAGCATGGGGGAACGAACACCACCGCTTCCTGACCGGGCGCGAAAACCCGCAGATCAAGCAGAGCATCCGCTGGCTGGCAGATCGTCACCGTTTGACGGAGCTCCGCCTGCTGGTCATTCCGGGGCAGTGTGATTACCTGGAACATCTGAAGCCGCTGACGGCGTTTATCCACGGGCTGGGAAACGTGGCGGTACGCCTTAACGCGTTTCATGCGCACGGCGTATACGGTGAGGCAGCGTTATGGCGCAGCGCCACGCCGGAAGACGTTGAACCGCTGGCGCGGGCGCTGGAAAAACAGAAAATAACGGTGATCCGCCCGGCGCTTTATCTATAGCGTGATGCCAAATACCGAACGCGTATTTTCCAGCAGCGCATCGGCAATCACCTCTTCCGGCTCCTGTCGCAGTTCACACAGGGTGGTGAACACACGCGCCGCCTGTTCCGGGCGATTCGGCTGTCCCTGAAAACCGTTCAGCGGCATATCCGGCGCGTCAGTTTCCAGCAGAAGCGCCGACAGCGGCAGCTGTGCCATCACGTCACGGGTTTTACTGGCGCGCGGATAGGTGATGGTGCCACCCACACCAATTTTATAGCCCAGTTCAATGAAACGCTGCGCCTGCTGCAGGCTGCCGGAGAAACCGTGCACGACGCCCCTGCGCGGCAGATCGATGCGTTTCAGGTGCATCGCCAGCTTATCGTGCGTGCGTCTTGAGTGGAGGATCACCGGCAGATCGTGGCGCTTCGCCAGCCTGAGCTGCGCGTCGAGGATCGTCTGCTGGCGCTCAAACTGCGGATCCTCGCGATAAAGATCGAGGCCGATCTCACCGATGGCGACAAGCTTGTCGACTGCGGTCTGCACGATCTCATCAAGCCTCTCAATGTGCTCATCCCGATGCCGCTCAATCACAATCGGATGCAGGCCGAGCGCGGCATAGAGCGCGGAGTGCCGCATGGAAAGATCCAGCACGCGGGAAAAATAGGCCGCTTCCACTGAAGGAACAATGATGGCCTGAACGCCTGCCTCGGCCGCTTTCGCAATACTGTGTTCTTCATCTCCCGTAAACGGCGGGAAATCGAAGTGGCAGTGGGTATCAATAAAGCGGTGCGTCACGCCAGATCCTCGTTATCCAGTAAAGCGTCATTCGCCTGCGGAATATCCACAAGCGGCATCGTCAGGGCATCGTTAGCGACAATCGCAGGCGGCGTAATAATGCGTTTATGGCGATGAAGAGGTGGTTGCTCTGCCAGCATTTTACCCACCGTCGCCAGGAAGTAGCGTCCGCACAGCCGCCCCGTTTTGTAATCCATGCGCAGCGCAGGGACGCGGCTGCCCAGCGCCATGCTCAGCAGCGGCTTAGGCGGATAAATTTCAAAAATACGCAGCTTACCCGGTGGCTTTTCAATGAATCGCTGCATCGCGCCGTAGGTTGTTTCATGCTGCTTCGCGATGTTCACCAGCGGCTGAAGGCTGCTGTCGCCCAGCCAGCGCTCCATCCGCTTAAACCACTGCGGGGTGTAATACATTTGCGACGGCACGGTGCGGATCACCACGATGGTTTTCGCCCCGCGCCGTGCGGCTTCCTGCACCGGCACCGCATCACTGATCCCGCCGTCAAGATAGCTAATACCGTCCAGCAGGGCGCCGGTACGATAAAAGCCGGGGATCGCGCTGGAGGCGCGGATGATGTCCAGCCAGTTCTCTTTCTGAGGCGAAAAATAGCCCGGCGAATAGTCATCGCCCCGGCTGGCGCACATCCAGAACTCTTTGCCGCTATCAAACAGACGCGCGGCGGTGTCCATGGCCAGCGGCATCTGGCTGGAGGTCGACTCCAGCAGCCAGTCGAGATCGATCAGGTTGCCGCCGCGCACAAAGCGCACCGGATTAAAAAATTCTTTCGCCGTGGTATAGCGCATGATGACCTTTCGCGCGTAGCCGGGCTGGTTGCAGACATAGGCAGAGAGGTTCTGCGCCCCGGCAGACGTGCCGAAATAGAGGTCAAACGGGTTGAACTGCGCGCGCATAAATTCGTCGAGCACGCCAGCGGTGAAAATGCCGCGCTGTCCGCCACCCTCGCAGACCAGCGCGAGTTGACCTGCGCGGAACGGTTTTAACGTCAGCGGCGCAATATTGCCGAGCGTAACGGGAATTCGTTGCCCCACCTCTGCTTTCCTGTTTTGATTATTTTATAACACCACAGTAACGCACCCGACCTGTTCCGCAAATAAGAAAAAGCCAGTCACAGTGACTGGCTTTATTTTGTTGAAGGAATATTGCGTTTGCTACGGACGTCGACGTCCCGTAAACAGGCTGACCAGGAACAGAATAATACCCACAACGAAGACAATTTTAGCTGCCCATGCCGCTGTACCTGCCAGTCCACCAAAGCCCAATGCGGCGGCAATTAACGCGATAACCAGAAATATAATGCCCCAACGAAACATAAGCTTCTCCTTTACCATAGTTAATGTCGGCCGCTAAACGTGAGCGCTCAGGTCACTCACCGGCGTTTTTCCAGAGTCGTTCTTATTTCGCCCGCTGGTGTTAGCCAGACGGGCGAATGGTCAAGATTTACTTCGTTTTCAGATCGTTTTTAACGCTTTTCACACCGTCAATCGCTTTCGCGATGGACTCGGCACGTTCACTTTGCGCCTGCGAATCTACCGTACCGGAAAGCTGAACCACGCCATCGGTGGTTTCTACTTTCACCTTACGGGACGGCACGATGTCATCCGCTAAAAGTTTAGCTTTGATTTCGCTGGTGGTGGCTGCATCACCGGCATAACCTTTCACCGACGCGTTTTTGCCGTCACGTACGTGCAGCTTATCGCTGACGGATGCGACACCTTCGACGCCTTTCGCCACTTTCACCGCCTGTTCAGCCTGAGCCTGGCTTTCGACAAAGCCGCTCAGCGTGACCACTTTCTTGTCGGTCTTAACGGAAATGTCGGTGCTCTTAATGGCTTCATCATCCACCAGTGCGGCTTTCACTTTTGCTGTGATTGAGCTGTCATCCATGAAGTTGCCGACTTTATTCATAGAGCTATCGATTTTTTGCCCTGCGTTATCGGCCGTGGATTGTGCTTTATCCATGGTGCTGCTTTCCGCCAGGGCGGAGCCGCTCACCAGAACGCTACCCAGAGTTACAGCCAGCAGAGTTTTAGAAATCTTCAGTCTTGTCATATTCATCGATCTATTCCTGTGTTGACCCGTTATTCGGGCTGCATACTTCCTTAGTAGTTTTATATATTGCGAATAAACACGCGGGCAAAATGGATAACCTAAAGTCATGCATTGAACAGTTAATTTATCCACGCCCGGTGTTAAACACTGAGTTAAATATAGATCACTCTCACAGAGCCGCTTTCAGAATTGGGCAAAAAACGCGCGAATAGCGTGAAATTGCGTTGAATTAAGAACATTCCGCAAGGGATTAATAAGACAGGAATTAAAGAAGAGCACGGCGGGAGCCGTGCTCAGAGAGGGGATTAGTGCTCGCGGGTTTTACGGAACTGAACGTCAGGGTAACGTTCCTGCGTCAGGTTCAGGTTCACCATCGTTGGCGCGATATAGGTCAGGTTATCGCCACCATCCAGCGCCAGCTGAACTTCATTCTTACGCTTAAATTCTTCGAATTTCTTCACGTCAGAACACTCAACCCAGCGCGCAGTCGCGACGTTCACCGATTCGTAAATCGCCTCCACGTTGTACTCGCTCTTCAGACGCGCAACGACCACGTCAAACTGCAGCACGCCGACCGCGCCAACGATCAGATCGTTGTTCGCGATTGGGCGGAAGACCTGCACGGCGCCCTCTTCGGAAAGCTGGACCAGGCCTTTCAACAGCTGTTTCTGCTTCAGCGGATCGCGCAGACGAATGCGACGGAACAGCTCCGGCGCGAAGTTCGGAATACCGGTGAACTTCATCATTTCGCCCTGGGTGAAGGTATCACCGATCTGGATGGTGCCGTGGTTGTGCAGCCCGATGATGTCGCCCGGATAGGCCTCTTCAACGTGCGAACGGTCACCCGCCATAAAGGTCAGCGCGTCGGAGATGACAACGTCTTTCCCGATACGCACCTGGCGCAGCTTCATGCCCTTTTCATACTTACCGGACACCACGCGCATAAAGGCCACGCGGTCACGGTGTTTCGGGTCCATGTTGGCCTGAATCTTAAATACGAAGCCGGTGAATTTCTCTTCTTTTGCTTCCACTTCACGGGTGTCGGTTTTGCGCGGCATCGGCTGCGGCGCCCACTCCACCAGGCCGTCGAGCATGTGGTCAACGCCGAAGTTACCCAGTGCGGTACCGAAGAAGACCGGGGTAATTTCGCCGCTCAGGAACAGCTCTTTGTCGAATTCGTGAGACGCGCCCTTGACCAGCTCCAGCTCCTCGCGCAGCTGCGCGGCCAGCTCTTCGCCAACCGCCGCGTCCAGATCCGGGTTGTCCAGACCTTTAACAATGCGCACTTCCTGAATGGTGTGGCCTTTACCGGTCTGATACAGGTAAGTTTCGTCTTTATAGAGGTGATACACCCCTTTGAACAGCTTACCGCAGCCAATTGGCCAGGTGATTGGCGCACAGGCGATCTTCAGCTCGTTTTCTACTTCATCCATCAGCTCCATCGGATCGCGGATGTCACGGTCGAGCTTGTTCATAAAGGTGAGGATCGGCGTATCGCGCAGACGGGTGACTTCCATCAGCTTACGGGTCCTGTCTTCTACACCTTTCGCGGCGTCGATCACCATCAGACAGCAGTCCACTGCCGTCAGGGTACGGTAGGTATCTTCGGAGAAGTCTTCGTGGCCCGGGGTGTCCAGCAGGTTCACCAGGCAGTCGTGATACGGGAACTGCATCACGGAGGTGGTAATCGAAATACCACGCTGCTTTTCCATCTCCATCCAGTCGGATTTTGCATGCTGGCTGGAGCCACGGCCTTTCACGGTACCCGCAGTCTGGATCGCCTGTCCGAACAGCAACACCTTCTCGGTGATGGTCGTTTTACCGGCATCCGGGTGAGAGATAATGGCAAAAGTGCGGCGCTTGGCCACCTCTTGCAGATAAGGAGACAACGTCATAATTAAATCTTCTTTTATAAGCGCGGCAGCACGCCACGCATCATGGAATACAAAATTGCGGCTATTTTACCCATCAACGGGGGGCAGGCAATCATTGTTTACACAGGAGTTGCTCCAGTTCGTTCAACGACGTCACGGTCCAGGTCGGCTCGATGCCTTCAGGCTTCACGCGGCCATGCGCGTTGAGCCACACGGTCGACAGACCTGACTTGATGCCGCCCAGGATATCTGACTCTGCCGTATCACCCACCATAAGGACGCGATCGCGGTCGGGATTTCCGGCCTGCGCCAGCGCATAATCGAAAATACGCGGATCCGGCTTCGGCACGCCAACCTCTTCCGAGATCACCAGCGCGTCGAAATGATCGCGCAGGCCGGTGCGCTCAAGGCGGATCTGCTGCAGGGCGGTAAAACCGTTGGTGATGATCCCCAGTTTCACCTTGCCTTTCAACGCATTCAGCAGGGAAACCGCGCCCGGCAGCGGCGCACAGATATCGGCCATCGCGTTCAGGAACGCATCGTTCAGCGTCCCCGGACTGACCTTTAAGCGTTCCGCCCAGACGTCAAAGCGCTGGTGCTGAAGCTGTAACGCGGTGATGGCACCGTTCTGGTAATCCACCCACAGCGGCTTATTTACCGCCTGATAGTCCTGAAAATCTTCAGCGGTGAAGGTCACGCTATAGTCGAGAAACATCCGCTGCAGGCCGCCGAACGAATCAAACGTAAACAGCGTTTCGTCGGCATCAAAGAAAATCCAGTCCCATTTCATCGTTACAACCTTATATTCGTTATCCAATCGGCAGAGCCATGATAATGGCGTCTTCACGTCCCTCTGCGGTGGGGTAGTAGTTACGGCGGATTGTCGCCTCGTTAAAGCCTAAGCTTTGATAGAGCGCGATGGCGGCGACATTCGACGCGCGCACCTCCAGCCACAGGGTGAAAACGTCACGGGTTTCGAGCTCACGGATGAGGTGCTCAAGCAGTTCTCTTCCCAGCCCACGGCGCTGAAACGCGGGATCAACCGCGATATTAAACAGCGTCGCTTCATCAAGAACAACCTGCGTGATCGCGAAAGCGGCCATGGTGCCGTCAACGTCCAGGCGGTAGTTCAGATACCGTTCGCCCTGATTGCTGGCGAAAGTTTTTTCGCTCCACGGAAACGCGTGGGCGCGTGTTTCAATCGCGAACGCGGTGGACAGGTCAGGCGTCGTGAGGGAAGAAATCGTGTTCATATTCGCAGATTTGTTGCCATAGCGCGCTGCGCGCTTTTGGGTTGGCTTTCAGTTCGTCCAGCGCTGGCGAGCAGATCTGGCTCCCCTGAAGAGAGATCTCATTTGCCTCTCCGATACGCCAGCTGTTACAGCGGCTATCAGGAGGCAGCATCGCGACACGCTCTGGCGTCAGCGGTAAAACCTGGTCGGCCGTCAGCTTCAGGCTGCGAAGGACATCACCGATCAGGGGGTCATTCAGGGCAGGCAGTTCTTCTGCCACCATCACCAGACGAACGTGCGCCGGGATGGAGATGGCGATTTCGCCCTGCAACGCCGTCGGGCGACGCAAAGCCCACTGGGTAATGCCCAGCTGCTGCAACTGCCAGTCTCGTCGGGATGTCATAGGGAAAACTCCTGTCTCTCAGGCGCGCAAATATAGCAAATGTGTCGAAAGTGCGCCATCTACCTACTATAATCCCCGCCTGAGTTTATTGAGGAACAATTCATGTCTGCATTTACCCCGGCAAGTGAAGTCTTGCTGCGTCACAGTGATGATTTCGAAGAAAGCCGTATTCTGTTTGCCGGAGATATGCAGGATGACCTGCCTGCGCGTTTCGACTGTGCTGAAAGCCGTGCCCATACCCAATACTACCACCACTGGCAGGTGCTGAGCCGCCAGATGGGCGAGCGCGCGCGCTTTAGCCTGGTGGCAGAGCAGAGCGATATTGCCGAATGCGATACGCTGATCTACTACTGGCCGAAGAATAAACCTGAGGCCCAGTTCCAGCTGATGAACCTGCTCTCCCTGCTGCCGGTCGGCTGCGATATTTTCGTGGTCGGTGAAAACCGCAGCGGCGTGCGTAGCGCTGAACAGATGCTGGAAGGCTACGCGCCGTTGAATAAAGTCGACAGCGCTCGCCGCTGTGGTCTCTACCATGGCCGTCTGGAAAAACAGACAACGTTTGATGCGCAGGCTTACTGGGACGAGTACCAGCTTGACGGCCTGACCATCAAAACCCTGCCGGGCGTGTTCAGCCGCGACGCGCTGGATACGGGTAGCAAGCTGTTGCTCTCCACCCTGACGCCGCACACCAAAGGCAAAGTGCTGGACGTAGGATGCGGTGCGGGCGTGCTCTCTACCGTGCTCGCCAGCCATTCACCAAAAGTGCGCTTAACCCTGTGTGACGTGAGCGCTCCGGCGGTAGAAGCCAGCCGCGCAACGCTTGCCGCAAACGGTATTGAAGGCGAGGTGATTGCCAGCAACGTCTTCTCCGACGTCACCGGTCGCTTCGACATGATCATCTCTAACCCGCCGTTCCACGACGGTATGGAGACCAGCCTGGAAGCCGCGCAAACGCTGATCCGTGGCGCGGTCCGTCACCTCAACAGCGGCGGTGAGCTGCGTATTGTCGCGAACGCCTTCCTGGCGTACCCGAAAGTGCTTGACGAAACCTTCGGTTTCCACGAAGTGATCGCCCAGACCGGCCGCTTTAAGGTCTACCGTACCGTGATGACGCGTCAGGCCAAAAAGTAATCTCCACTCATGCAGGCCGGATAAGTGCAAGCACCATCCGGCTCCGCATGGCGCCTGCATCGGCCATTTTTGCAGCAATCAAGGCGTCGCGCGCACTTTTCTGTTGACGTAAAGCTGAAAACATCTAGAATGCGCCTCCGTGGTTACGATACTTTTACAGTATCGATGGTATGCGAAGGTGGCGGAATTGGTAGACGCGCTAGCTTCAGGTGTTAGTGTCCTTACGGATGTGGGGGTTCGAGTCCCCCCCCTCGCACCATAAATCACAATGATATTGCTCGCACTGGGCGAAGGTGGCGGAATTGGTAGACGCGCTAGCTTCAGGTGTTAGTGTCCTTACGGATGTGGGGGTTCGAGTCCCCCCCCTCGCACCAACGAGGCGATATCAACAATAGTAAGATGACTGTGCGAAGGTGGCGGAATTGGTAGACGCGCTAGCTTCAGGTGTTAGTGTCCTTAGGATGTGGGGGTTCGAGTCCCCCCCCTCGCACCAATTATCTTACATCCCTTCTGTAGTTCCTCTTCTTTTCCCTGTTATTTCAAGCTCATCAGTATCACCAGAATTCCACTGACCAGTGCTACACATGATGGTAGTAAAACAAAGTGGCGCAGTTGCTTATGCCAGATCATGCCTGACGTGACTAACAGTCCTGACACAATGATCGCTTTCCATGTATCAAGGGAGAGATCGGCAAACGTCAACCCGCCGAGAATGGCTCCCGGTAGCAATACCCCCCAACCACTGCCAAGCGCCCTGTTCAACATGCTCTGCCCTCTCAAAGCGATAATGATAACCAATATCATATGACACGGATTATCATTTGTCAGCTGAATGAATCAAAATCCATCGTCCTTTACCTTTCCCGTAATGACAGGAATTGCCTAAGGTGATAAATTGCACACCTGTTAACAACATCTAAAGATTTTCTGATAATTACTCTTTGAGTTTTTTTCATATTTTATTGCGATACAGCACCTACTTATTTGTTTTAATTAAATTTTAATAAAAACGCACGACTATGACATCACAATCCTGGCGGTCTTTGGTTCACAGAAAATATCAATTGTCGTTACGTTTATTTTTATTTCTGAACGCAACCTCGGCAGTGTTCTCGGTAACAAATCCGCTCAATTCTGTACGCCTGTTATCTGCCCCACTTATTGCTATTTTCTCCATCAGCACCGGCCTGTTCGTCTGGCACTGGAGAAAGCGCGCGCGGAAGATAAATATTCCTGTTGTTTCAGGGATATTCGGTATTTTGTGGGCCTGGCAAATTGTGTCTAAATTCGCCTTAATTACCCACGATCACGCGACGTATTTGTTAATCGCCCTATTAACGGTGCTTTTTATCGGAACGCTGGCATTCGCCAGTAATATCAAAGCCTTTACGCTGCATTCACTGCCTACGTTTATTGTCTGCCTGTGGTTAAGCGATCACGATATATGGCTGAGAATGACCTATTCTTTCGCACTTCCTGTGGTGGCAATTGCTATTCATAACATTTTGCAAACACGTAACGACCGTTTTGCTCAGGAGCTGCTCTCACGTCTTCTGGAAGAGCGAGAAACCCTTACCGATCTCAGCATGATGGACCCGCTTACCGGGCTTTATAATCGTCGCGGTCTGCAAAGCCGTCTCGAGAATCTGCCGACGGTTGAAAATGGCGAACATTTTGTCCTGCTGATGGATATCGATCACTTCAAAGCCTATAACGACCATTATGGCCATATGATGGGTGACCAGGCGCTGAAGCGTGTCTCTGCGGCAATCCGTGACGCCGTGCGTTCCCGCGATATTGTGGCCCGTTTTGGCGGGGAAGAGTTTATGGTGCTGTTGACGAATATTTCTCTCGAACATGCTCGCCAGACGGCCGAGCGGATCCGTCAGAAAGTCTACGATTTGAAAATCCCGCATCTGTTTAACGAGAGCGTCGCGACAAACGTCACCATCAGCATTGGTATTGCCATTTTCGAGGATGAAGACGTAGAAGGCGCGCTGGAAAAAGCGGACAAAGCCCTCTATGAAGCCAAGCATATGGGGCGCAATAACATTCTGCTGAGTGAAGAGCTGCAGACGGCTTAAACATCACGACGATGTCACCCGGACAAAAGTCTTGCCATTGGTATAAGCAATAGTTAGGATTGGCAATCATTATCATTTAGATTTCTATCTATACTATGGCTACGCATACCGCACACATCGTCGAACCACTCCTCTGGCGAGCGCCCCTCACCAGCGGGAATGTTTCGCTTGCGGATGCCATACGGGATAAGATTGCGGAGACGCGCGCCCACCTGCTGGACTTCATCCGGCTTGATGAAGCGCACCCGAATCACGCCATGACGCTCTCAGAGTGGCGTCACCCGACAAAACTGCAGTCTCTGCTGGCTACCTATTCCGACCATATCTATCGCAATCAGCCCACCCTTACGCGGGAAAATAAACCCCTGCTCTCTCTATGGGCGCAGTGGTATATCGGGCTGATGGTGCCCCCCCTCATGCTGGCGCTGTTAACCCAGAAGAGCATGCTGGAACTCTCGCCGGATAATTTCCACGTCGAGTTCCACGAAACCGGGCGTGCGGCCTGTTTCTGGATTGATCTCCACGAAGACCAGAACGCTGAACGCCTGACGGCTCAGGAACGTATGGAGCAGCTTATCATCCAGGCCCTGATCCCGGTGGTGGAAGTGCTTGAAGCGACGGGAGAGATTAACGCAAAGCTTATCTGGAGCAATACGGGCTATTTAATCCACTGGTATTTAACGGAAATGAAGCCTCTGCTTGGTGATGAGAATGTTGATGCCCTGCGTCAGTCCTGTTTCTTTGCAAAACAGCTTTCCGATGGCCGTGACAACCCGCTATTCCGCACCGTCGTGCTCCGTGATGGGCTTCTGGTTCGCCGCACCTGCTGCCAGCGCTATCGCCTGCCGGACGTTAAGCAGTGTGGGGACTGTACGCTGAAGTAGAGCAGTGAATTGCCCGGTGGCGCTTTGCTTACCGGGCCTACAAAACCGGGCCCGGCCTAAACCCTCTCACACAAGGAGAGGGAATAACCACTAAAAACGGCAACATGCGTTGCCGTTTTGTTTTTACCTATGCCACCTGCTGATTGTCCTCTTCCGCGTTACGCTGCGCTTCTTCCGCTTCCTGCTCCAGCAGCTGTTTCTCGTATACTTTGAAGAACGGGAAGTAGATGATTGCCGATACGCAGGCAAGAACCACAACCAGAATAGCCGCGCGGAAATCCCAGCCCAGAGCCCACGCTGCACCTATTGGCGCCGGTGCTGTCCAGGGGACTACTGAGATGACGCGTCCAATCAGGTCAAACGTCATCGCCGCCCAGGCCAGCACGGCATTTACCATCGGTGCCAGCAGGAACGGAATAAAGAACACCGGGTTCATCACAATCGGCGTACCGAAAATGACAGGTTCATTGATGTTAAAGAAGCTGGGTACCACGCTCAAACGCCCGATAGAGCGTAAATGCGCTGAACGGCTACGCAGATAGCAAATCACCAGCCCCATCGTGGCGCCCGACCCGCCAATCACGATAAAGAACGTCCAGAACGCCTCCATAAAAATATGCGGCAGAGGCTGGCTGGCGGCCAGAGCGGTCTGGTTCGCGCCGAGGTTCGTGAGCCAGAACATCTGAAGCATCCCGGAGACGATGGCGGCTCCGTGGATCCCGGCGAACCACAGCAGATGACCAATCAACACGGCCAGCAGGATCGCAGGCAGGGAATCCGCTGCG
This sequence comes from Enterobacter sp. PI-10, assembly GCF_027947695.1. Classification (NCBI taxonomy): domain Bacteria; kingdom Pseudomonadati; phylum Pseudomonadota; class Gammaproteobacteria; order Enterobacterales; family Enterobacteriaceae; genus Enterobacter; species Enterobacter sp. PI-10. The sequence goes on from NZ_JAJNOG010000004.1 coordinate 232,814, forward strand.
GAAACAAGAGGTTTAAAGACCGACATAATGGCCTGCGGGATCAGCATGCCGAACTGAGACTGAATGACCAGGCTCAGAGGGTAAAGCGTCAAGACTACCACCAGCACAGGGATGAGCAGATCAAAAGAGTTTTTGATCATCGGAGGTACTTGGTCTGGCAGGCGAATACCGATGTTGTGCGCCTTGAGGAAACGCATCATCTCAACGCAGTAGATCGCCACCAGAATCGCGGTAAAAATCCCCGTTCCACCCAGGCTGTCGACAGGCAGCGTGCCTTTGGTTTTCGGTGCCGCGACCAGCAGAAATGCCATCAGCGACAGCATGGCGCACATAAACGGGTCTAACTGGTGCGATTTGACATAGTGTTTGCCAAGGTTATAGGCAATGGCCGCACAGATATAAATGGACATAATGCCCATCGTCATATCAAACGGCGTCAGGATCTGACCTTCAAACTGCTTCGCCATATCCAGCCAGGCGCGGGCGAAACTCCAGGTGGTATCAGGCGAAAATGGCGGGTATGCGAACACTAACAAAAATGAACCCACAATCATGAATGGCATCGCGGAGATGAACCCATCACGAATGGCCATCACATGACGCTGGGAAGAGATCCGCCCGGCAATCGGGCTGACGTAATTTTCAACAAAACGGAATATTAGGTTAAACGCAGCATGGTTGGCAGACATGGCAGATCTCCTGTCAGACGTTTGTTACGGGCACATTTGCGCCGCACGTTGTTCCATAAATCACCTTCACAACCTTGCTGGCTTGTGTACCAGTAGTACTGCTAAGACGGAATGGTTTCATAATTTGCTCTTATTATTAGATACAGGGGACGTTACGTACTCAGTATTAATCGACGCATCACGCTCTGCAACCGGTTACTGTAACCGGTTTCCGTGATTGTGAAGAGGATCCAGAAATCAGCCGTTCGGTATATTTGTTACTGAAGAGATATTTACAGAGCATAAATTCTTATGACAGATTACGCAGGATATTTGTCAGGAGGAAACAATGAGTTTGCAGTCTGTACAGCAGTTTTTTGCCGACAACGCGCCGGATATAGACGTCATTGAACTTAGCCAGAGTACCGCTACCGTTGCGTTGGCTGCTGCCGCCCACCGTGTGGAACCGGGACAAATCGCCAAGACCTTGTCACTAAAGGTGAAAAATGAGGTGATTCTGGTGGTAGCGAAAGGCGATGCGCGTCTGGATAACAAAAAGCTGAAAGACACCTTTGGTGCAAAAGCGCGCATGCTCAGCAGTGATGAAGTGGTGACCATAACCGGTCACCCCGTTGGGGGCGTGTGCCCGTTTGGCCTGGAAAACCCGCTCGCGGTTTACTGCGATGTCTCGTTAAAGCAGTACGCCGAAGTGCTGCCCGCCGCAGGCGCAATTCACAGCGCTGTGCGTATCTCACCTGACAGAATGGCAGAGCTGACTTCCGCAAAATGGGTGGATGTTTGCATCTGATTGATGCGCCAGAGCCTGTCTGGCGCGCAACAGGCAGGTTATAAAAAGGTCGGCTTGCTAAGCGTCGGACTTCGCGGTTCTCTTGCCGAAAGGTGGGTAATAATATCTGCCGCATCGAGCAACCCTACGTCAGAGTTCACCCCCAGCTTCACCATCGCATTAAACTTATGCGCCCGGATGGTCTTAATATTGCGTTCAAGCCGTGCCGCGATTTGAGGAATGGAATACCCGCAAGACATATAACGCAATATTGCCCTTTCCGTTGGGCTTAACATTCTGCTTTGACTCCGGTACCAGTGATTCATCATATTGTCATTGATGCACAAGGTTTCACTCAACAACACCATGAGTTCCTTCTGCAGGAGCTCAAGCGTCAGCGATTTACTAACCACACCGTGAAGGCGTGACGGGGAAAGATAGCTAATTAATCTTGCTTCCATCTCGTCAGCGACCAGGATGATGCGCTGGATATGACCATGCGTAAACGCAAAATCCCGCAGGTGCGCCAGGCAGCTACGACGCTCTTCCCGCGCATCGGAATATGAATAGATCAGCGAGAAAAAATTGACGTGCTGAAGTGCTTTCTTAAAACTGTCAAATTCACTAAACAGATGCAGTTGGTAATGATTCAGGCCGGGCATCGCAAAAAGATGCTTTAGCCCAACAGCACTCATCGTGCAATTTTCGACGATGGCAATATGGCTTGTTGAATCGGTTTTTTCCATTCTTCGAACTCTCCATAGGCTGACATCAAACTCAGCTCTCGCATTCCCTGTGTACTGTTTATCCAGGCGTACATATCGGCGTTACTGCGTAATGAAAGTCGTCGCATCGCACTGTTTTTCTGCGCACTGATGGTTTTATTGCTCTTCTTGAGCAATGTGGCGATTTGGTTGATCCCCCATCCTTTACCTAACAGTCTCAATACCTTGCGTTCGGAGTGCGTGAGCGCGATAACATGTTCGTTTTCCTCCTCTGAACTTAGAGGTTCCGGGGTTAACAACATCTGGCTTACTCGCTCTGCGCGTTCGCGACCTGCCCGTACAGCGTTAACCAGGCCTTCAATGGGTTCCATATCAGAAAGCAACGTACTTTCAGGGCGCACAAGTAACTCAACGGCAATAGGGTTAAGTGGCCGCGAAACTAAAAAGATCCAGTGAATATTCCGGTATTGATTCAATAAACTGAAATACTCTTCAAGCGCCCCTCGAGGATTCCAGTATTCGCCTGAAATGTCGGCAATGATAACGTCAGCGCGGCGTAGCTGGAGCAGCGTTAACTCCTGCAATGAGTTGCAATAGGTCAATTCAAAATCGGGGAAATGGCGAGTCATCACGCCCCCTAACCCGTTTTGCATCACAGGTATCCGGCTGATGATAACGCTATGCTTACCGTGCAAAGACAACATAGACCCTCCGTGTCCATTCTTCATTTGATGAGTAACGTTAAAACGCATCAACGTATGAGTATTTTTGTCCCTGAGTGCAATGCAGGTTAATACAAGTAGAAGATGAGATGTATTCTTAGTATAAGAAATGCCTAAACAGCACTAATATCTCACAAAGCGAAACAAAATTTAATTGCAGTGCCATTAAAATAACTACAATATAAAATTAGAATAACTAAATATAAATAACTTATCTTTCAATATTAATTATTCATGAAAATGATAAATTAATACCAACCTCTTCCGCACTAAGGGACGGCAACTGTTTGCATAAACCTTGATCTGGCCCACAGCAAGAGACACTGCACTTTGTGTTAAAAATAATTGCTATGGGCCAACCGGCAACTTTCACCCTTTTTCAGGACAATACATGCAGGCAGATCGGTCAACGCAGCGTGCTATCACGCGGCTATGTATCCAGTGCGGTCTTTTTCTGCTCCAGCATGGCGCGGAAAGCGCGCTGGTTGAGGAGCTTTCCACCCGACTGGGACTGGCGCTGGGTATGGATAGCGTTGAAAGCGCTATTTCATCCAACGCCATTGTGCTGACCACGATTAAAGATGGTCAGTGCCTGACCTCCACCCGCAAAAACCATGACCGTGGCATTAACATGCACGTCGTGACCGAAGTGCAGCACATCGTCATCCTTGCTGAACATAAGCTTCTCGAACTTCGGGAGATTGAAAAAAGGTTCTGCCAAATTAAGCCATTACGTTATCCGCGCTGGCTTGTCGTGTTGATGGTAGGGCTGTCGTGCGCCTGCTTTTGTAAGCTCAATAAAGGCGGCTGGGACGGTGCGATCGTCACCTTTTTCGCCAGCAGCATCGCCATGTATGTTCGCCAGCTGCTGACGCACCGACAGCTGCATCCGCAAATTAACTTCTGTATTACCGCGTTTGTCGCCACCACGGTTTCCGGTCTGCTGCTGCGCCTGCCGCAGTTTGCCAGCACCCCGACGATTGCTATGGCCGCCAGCGTGCTTCTGTTGGTCCCGGGCTTTCCGTTGATAAACGCCGTCGCCGACATGTTTAAAGGGCACATCAATACAGGTCTGGCACGCTGGGCTATTGCCAGCCTGCTGACGCTGGCGACCTGCATCGGCGTAGTCATGGCCATGACACTCTGGGGGTTACGCGGATGGGCGTGATAGATTTTCTGCTGGCGCTGGCACAGGACATGCTTCTGGCCGCCATTCCTGCCGTCGGCTTTGCGATGGTATTTAACGTTCCGCAACGCGCGTTGCCATGGTGTGCACTGCTGGGCGCGATTGGTCATGGCTCGCGAATGGTGATGATGACGGCGGGTTTTAACATCGAATGGTCAACATTTATGGCTTCCATGCTGGTTGGCAGTATCGGCATCCAGTGGTCGCGCTGGTATCTGGCGCATCCCAAAGTGTTCACCGTCGCCGCCGTTATCCCAATGTTCCCGGGCATATCTGCGTACACAGCGATGATTTCCGCGGTGAAAATCAGCCATTTTGGCTACACCGAACCTCAGATGATCCTCCTCCTGAGCAACTTTCTTAAGGCGTCGTCCATCGTTGGCGCGCTCTCTATCGGGCTGTCGATCCCCGGGCTGTGGCTGTACCGCAAACGACCACGCGTTTGATATTTGTGTTATTTCGCTGCCGTGGAGATAATCCTTCTGGTCCGTTTGGTGAAAATAAGGAAAGGATGTGGCTAACCCTGGCAGCGAACACCCCGAGCACAGCGAAGAATCTAGCCTGAAAGAGAAAATCTTTCAGAGCGCCATCGCGCTTTTTGCCGAGTATGGATTGAACGGTGCCCGCATGGAGCAGATCGCGGAGAAAGCGGGTACGACCAAACGCATGGTGGTTTACCATTTTAAGAATAAAGAGAACCTCTATCTCCTGGTCCTGGAACATGTTTACACTCAGATTCGCGCCAGTGAAAAAGCGCTAAGCCTGGCGGGAATGCCTCCCGTCGAAGCGCTGGTCAATCTGGTTGAAACTACCTTTGACTATCATGCCGACCATCCGGATTACATCCGTATTATCTGCATGGAAAACATGCAGCGCGGCCGCTTTATGCAGCAGTCGAACTATCTTCGTCAGGTCAACCGTAGCGCGCTCGACCTGCTGGAGGGCATCCTGCACCGGGGCAAAGAAAAACAGCTATTCAGCCAGACCGTTGACGCCCGCGATCTTCACCGCCTGATAAGCAGCTTCAGCTTTCACTACGTTGCCAACAGCTACACCTTTACGCTGTTGTTTGAAGATGGCGCAGACGAACAGGCTCAGCGCGAGCACTACCGCAAAATGGCCGTTCAGGTAGCGCTCCGTTACACCTGCCCATAAAATTGCTTGCAATTAAATTGTACGCTATCTATATTCATCTCATGAACGCGAAAACGAACGACGCAACCGCTGCGCTCAAGCTGGATAACCAGCTCTGCTTTGCCCTCTATTCGGCAAATCTGGCGCTTAATAAGCTGTACCGGCAGCTGCTGGCACCGCTGAACCTGACTTACCCGCAATATCTGGTGATGCTGGTGCTGTGGGAGCAGGATGACATAACGGTGTCGGACATCGGCGAACGGCTGTTTCTGGACTCTGCGACGCTGACGCCGCTGTTGAAGCGGCTGGAAAGTGCCGGCCTAATCAACCGTCACCGTTCGCGTAAAGACGAACGTCAGGTCGCCGTCACCCTGAGTGAAGCGGGACGTGAGCTCCAGCAGCAGGCATTGGGTATTCCCGATGCGGTTGGTTGCGCAGCGCAATGTGATACTGACACCCTGCTGGCGCTCAAACAGCAGCTCGAACTTTTGCGACAACAGCTACACCGCGCGTAACGCTATACTTTACGCGTTATTATTTACCCGTATATATCGCACGCTATTTAATAGCACATATCAAAACAAGATGAGGAACCTGCCATGTCTTTAGAAAAAGTTGTTTATACCGCCAAAGCAAAAGCCACCGGTGGCCGTGACGGCCGTGCCACCTCCTCCGATGGCGTACTGGACGTCAAACTGGGTGTGCCAAAAGAGATGGGCGGCATGGGCGGAGAAGTGACTAACCCTGAGCAGCTGTTTGCTGCGGGCTACTCTGCCTGCTTCCTGGGCGCGATGAAGTTCGTGGCCGCACGCGACAAATTCACCCTGCCAAAAGATGCCTATATTGAAGGCGAAGTGGGGATTGGCCCGCTGCCAACCGGTTTTGGTATCGAAGCAAAGCTGAACATCCATGTTGAAGGTATGGATCCTGCGGAAGCTAAAAAGCTGGTCGATGCGGCACACATTGTTTGCCCGTACTCTAACGCGACCCGCGGCAACATCGACGTCACGCTGAACATCATTGCGTGATAACTGCCTGATGGCGCTGCGCTTATTCTGCCTACGACTGTAGCCCCAGTAAGCGCAGCGCCACCGGGGAAATCCCCTCCTTCCCTTTCCCCTCTCTGTGCTACCATAAGCCCATATCACGCCCGTAGTAATCAGTAGAGTAAGCGTTATGTCCTCCAGAATTCTGACCACCAGCATTGCTGGCATTGATGCCTTTATGCGCGACCCACGCGGTGTGTTGACCCACGCCGAAGGCGGCACGGTAGCCGTTTTTGCCGACAACGCGCCGGCGTTCTACGCAATCACGCCGGAACGCCTGGCACAGCTTCTGGAGATTGAAGCGCAACTGTCACGCCCGGCGAGCGATGTCACGCTGGACAACCAGTTCTTTGATGAACCGGTCAACGTTCCCGTGACCGTTCCAATGGGAAAATTTGCCCTGTACGCGGGCTGGCAGCCGGATGCGGATTTTCAGCGGCAGGCCGCGCTGTGGGGGATTGCGTTAACCCAACCGGCCACCGCGGAAGAGCTTGCCGCGTTTACTGCCTGGTGGCAGGCGGAAGGAAAAATCTTCACCCATATTCAGTGGCAGCAAAAGCTCGCGCGTCATCTGCAAATTACCCGCGCCGGCAACAATGGCCAGCCAAAACGCGACATCAACGCGTTTTCAGAACCGGATAAACAGATCCCCAGCGGATTCCGAGGTGCGAAATGAAGAACGTCGGCGACCTGATGAAACGTCTGCAAAAAATGATGCCTGCCAACGTGAAGCCTGCTTTCACCACCGGTGAAGAGCTGCTGGCGTGGCAAAAAGAGCAAGGCAAGATCCGCGCCGCCGCGCTTGCCCGCGAAAATCGGGCGATGAAAATGCAGCGCACCTTTAACCGTTCCGGTATCCGTCCCCTGCACCAGAACTGCTCGTTCGATAACTATAAAATTGAGACCAACGGGCAGATGAACGCCCTTGCCGCCGCCCGTCAGTACGTGGATGAATTCGACGGCAATATCGCCAGCTTCATTTTTAGCGGCAAGCCGGGCACCGGCAAAAATCACCTTGCTGCCGCCATCTGCAACGAGCTGCTTCTGCGCGGTAAATCGGTCCTCATCATCACCGTGGCCGATATCATGTCCGCGATGAAAGACACCTTCAGCAACCGCGAAACCAGTGAAGAGCAATTGCTTAATGATTTAAGCAATGTCGATTTACTGGTCATCGACGAGATTGGCGTTCAGACGGAATCCCGCTATGAAAAAGTGATCATCAACCAGATTGTCGATCGCCGCTCTTCGTCCAAACGCCCCACCGGCATGCTGACGAACCACAACATCGACGAAATGACCCGCTTATTAGGTGAACGCGTCATGGACCGCATGAAGCTGGGTAACAGCCTGTATGTCATTTTCGACTGGGAAAGCTACCGCAGCCGCGTCACCGGCAAAGAGTATTAAGACAGTTCCAGGAATCGCCGACAGGGCATAGGTATATACTGGAACCCCTCGGCCCAAAACGGACCTTTTTGAGAGAGCCATAATGAAAAAACAGATTCTAATCAGCACCTTTTTAGGCGCGCTGCTGGTGACCGGCGCAGCGCAAGCGGCGTCCTGGCAGGAGTCCCTGTCAAGCGCAGCAAATGAGCTGACCAAAGAGAGCAGCAGCTCTCAGGGTGGACTCTCCGCCTCTTCTCTTACCAGCCTGCTGGGCAACAGCTCCCAGAGTCTGAGTGCGGGCACGATGAACAACGCGGCGGGGATTCTGGAATATTGCGCGAAGCAAAAGCTGGCCTCCGTGACCGACGCGCAAAACGTGAAAAACCAGGTGTTGGGTAAGCTGGGTCTGGATACCCAGGAGCAAAAAGCGGACACCAACTATATGGACGGCATTCAGGGCCTGCTTAACGCACAAAACGGGCAGCAGCTGAATCTGAGCTCCCTCGGCAACTCTTCTCTGGCAAAACAGGTGAAAACCAAAGCCTGCGATCTGGTGCTGAAACAAGGCGTTAATTTCATCTCCTGATCCATCCCATTTTCTGCCACAACACGCCGCGTTTAATGCGATAGTCTTGCAGCGCGGCGCTAAATGAGCGTTTTCCCCACCTGCCACCGCCTCAGCGTCCGTTTGTCAGGATGTGCACGTCTTCATAAAAACGATTTTCTAAACCAAATCCTAACAACAGCACACTTTCGTGACACTAAAATTGCAGCTTAACGACATCGCAATTACATTGTATGACCCAAAAAATAAACAGTTAGCCAGCGAATTATCTGGCGTCACGAGGATATGCTGTTGTCTGAATTCATGTCTCTTATCCTTTTTCTGGCTTCTGTCGGCGTTTACGCGTGGAAAGCCGGCCGTAACACCTGGTGGTTTATCGCCACGCTGGTGGTGCTCGGCATTTTTATCATTTTAAACATTACCTTATACGCCAGCGATTACTTTACCGGTGACGGTATTAACGATGCGGTACTCTACACGCTGACGAACAGCCTGACGGGCGCGGGCGTGGGCAAGTACATTCTGCCTGGGCTCGGCCTTATCGTCGCGCTGGTGACGATATTTGGCGCGCTGGCCTGGGTGCTGCGTCGACGTCGCCATCATCCGCACCATCATGGCTACAGCCTGCTGGCGTTATTCCTGGCGCTGGCCTCCGTCGACGCCAGCCCGGCGTTCCATCAGATCACCGAGCTGGTGAAATCGCAGTCGCGCGACGGCGATCCGGATTTCGTGGCTTACTACAAAGAACCGTCGAAAACGATCGCCAACCCGAAGCTCAACCTGGTCTACATCTACGGTGAAAGCCTGGAACGCACTTACTTTGATAACGATGCATTCCCGAACCTGACGCCGGACCTGGGTGCGCTGAAAAATGAAGGGCTCGATTTCAGCCACACCATGCAGCTGCCCGGTACGGATTATACGATTGCCGGGATGGTTGCCTCCCAGTGCGGTATTCCGCTGTTCGCGCCTTTTGAAGGTAACGCCTCAGCCTCCATGTCGACCTTCTTCCCGCAGAATATTTGCCTCGGCGATATCCTGAAAAACTCCGGCTACGAAAACTATTTTGTGCAGGGGGCAAACCTGCGCTTTGCCGGAAAAGATGTGTTCCTGAAATCCCACGGTTTTGACCACCTGTATGGCTCTGAAGAGTTAAAAACGACGGTTACCGATCCGAGCTACCGCAACGACTGGGGCTTCTATGACGATACGGTACTCGACGAAACCTGGAAGAAATTCGAGGAGCTGTCCCGCGCGGGCAAGCGTTTCTCTCTCTTTGCGCTGACGGTGGACACACACCATCCGGACGGGTTCGTCTCGCGCAGCTGCAAGCGCAAAAGCTATGACGTGGACGGCAAAAACAACAAATCTTTCAGCGCCGTCACCTGCAGTCAGGAACACATTGCCGCGCTGGTCGAGAAAATCAAAGCCTCGCCCTGGTTTAAAAACACCGTCATCGTCGTTTCGTCTGACCATCTGGCGATGAAAAACAGCGCATGGGATCAGCTCAATAAGCAGGATCGCAGCAACCTGTTCTTCGTCCTGCGCGGCGACCAGCCGCAGCAGGAGGTCATTGCCACCAAACGCAACTCCATGGATAACGGCGCAACCGTGCTGGACATTCTGGGCGGCGACAACTTTATTGGCCTTGGCCGCAGCACGCTGTCGGGGCAGTCCCTGTCGGAAGTGTTCCTCAACATGAAGGATAAAATCCTCGCCTGGAAGCCAGACATTATCCGCCTGTGGAACTTCCCGAAAGAGATGAAGGACTTCACCGTCGATCGGGATAAAAACACGATTGCCTTCTCGGGCAGCAGCTTCCGTCTGCCGCTGCTGGTGCGCGTGTCGGAGGGGCGCGTTGAGCCGCTGCCGGAAAGCGAATATTCCGCGCCGCTGCGCTATCAGCTGGCCGATTTCGCGCCACGCGATAATTTTGTCTGGGTCGACCGATGCTACAAAATGGGCCAGCTCTGGTCGCAGCCGCTGGCGCTTTCTACCGACTGGTGCGTCTCTCAGGGTCAGCTCGGCGGGGAGCAAACCGTGCAGCACGTTGATAAGGCGCAGTGGAAGGGCAAAACCGCGTTCAACGATACGGTGATTGATACCGCGCGCTATCAGCACAACATCGACATGCTGAAAATCAACGATAACGATATTCGTTACAAAGCGGATAGCTTTATCTTTAACGTGGCCGGCGCACCGGAAGAAGTGAAGCAGTTTAGCGGCATCTCGCGTCCGGAGTCCTGGGGGCGCTGGTCCAACGCGCAGCTGGGCAATGAGGTGAAAATTGAATACGCCCATCCGCTGCCGGAACAGTTCGACCTGGTGATCACCGCCAGAGCGTATGGCCCCAATGCTAACAAGCCCGTACCCGTGCGCGTGGGGGATCGGGAGCAGACGTTAACGCTTGGATACGACGTGAGCACACAAACGCTGCATTTTGAGAACCCTTCGCGCAGCAATACCCTGGTGATCGTGCCGCCGGACCCGCAGTCCACGAATGAGGGAAATATCCTTGGGCATTCACCGCGCGAGATCGGAATTGGCATGGTCGAAATCAAAATCATCAGCAAAGCGGGTTAATGCGCGTCGCGCCCGGCGTTCCGCCGGGCGCTTGTGAAAATAAATAATCCTTTATAAGCCTTATAAATTAGATAAAAACACTTTATATAAGCCTTTTTTATCTATAAATATCCCGCCAAAAACCAAACAAATAAAATGTGCAGCTCCTGAAATCACCACGGAGCGTTACGCACTTTTATCATGCTAACCGGCTATAAGTTCGAATCCATCCGGGCACTGCGCAGCGAAAATGTGATTGCCTGGGAGGTATTGTCCACGGCAAAGCCCCACGTCGATCTTGAAGACTACTTTGGCTCGATGTCCTCGACGCTGCGTAAGGCGCACTTCTTTGCGCAGCTTCGTCATGCCATGTTTTGCGAAGAGGGCGACAAGTTTTACCTCAATGCGACATCGGATTTACTGCTGGAAACGGATTTCCTCGACAGGCTCAAAGAAGAAACACCCTGCCCGGAGAGACTTGCTATCGAGGTCACCGATCTCCATACGATGGTACAACTCGACGATACGCAAAGCCGGGCGCTGAGGAAATGCATCGCAACGCTCCATCAGTGGGGAATAGAAGTGTGGGCAGACGATGTTTGCGAAGACCTTCTTCCCGAACTTTTGACCAGCCAGATCCGCTTCTGCGGCATCAAAATTGACAAACATACCTTCTGGAACGGACGGATCGAGCAGGCAAAGTTTCTGCATCTCACCCGCCAGTGCAAGCGCATCGCCAGCAAGGTACTGATCGAAGGCATCGAAACCGCGGGTGATTTCGCGCTGGCCCGCGCCAGCGCGGCCGATTACGGCCAGGGCTATCTGTGGGGTAGAAAATGACCCCTTTCATTCTGAATGCTGGCTATCAGGTTATCGTTCTGAGCGGGAATACGTTTTTATGGCTTGGCCTCACTTCGATGATCTCGACGGCCGTTACCCCTCGCCCGGAGATGTATTGGATCCATGACGTTAATCCGGAAGGGCTTTTGCGCCTGCAGGAACGGCTGCTCAATACACACGCTGGAGAGAACTGGCTGGTATTTACGGATGCAGCGCGGGTCTGCGACGTTCACGCCTTCCTGCGCAACGAGCGGGTCCGAGTGGTCGCGGACAACCTCTCTTTTGCGCAGCTAAGCCACTGTTTTAGCGACACGACATTCGCCTTCGAAAACGCCGCCATGCTCTCGTATCAGGAGAGACGGGTTTGCATGTTGCTCCATAAAGGATTCAGTCCGGTTCGCATCGCAAAAATCATGAATAAGTCCCCTAAAACGATCTACACCCACAAGCGTAACGCGATGAACAAATTTTGCTGCCACAGCCTGGCGGAATTCCATCGAAAACTCTGCCTGCTGGACGCTCAGTCATTCGCTTTGTAATTCCACTGTTACTCACGTCAGGAAATAAAATCATGAAAATTATTCCCACCGTTGCATGTTGTTCCGTTCTCCTGCTTCCTGCTGCTGCGATCGCCGCAGACAGTAGCGCAAGCGCGACGATGCACGTATCACTTGAGGTCGTAAAGTCGTGCACCCTCAAAGCCAACGACCTCAACTTCTCGCGTCACGGCTCCGATGAGTCGAGCGAAATCCAGGCCAAAACGCAGGTCGATATCGTCTGTACCAACGGCACGCCTTTCACCCTCACCGCCACCAGCAACGACGGCGAAAACGGAACCTTCTGGCTGAAACCGGAAAACGGCGAAACGGGCGCACAGAAGATTGCGTGGAAACTCTTTGCCGACGAAGGCAAACAGACGCAAATCACCGGCACGAATGGCCTGGACGATACCGGCAACGGTGTGGAACAGGAGGAAACGCTGTATGGCGTCATTGAAGCCGGGGCGCTGACAACCGCCCAGGCAGGTACCTACAGCGACGATATCACGTTAAAACTGGAGTACTGATCGTGCGTCGCTACCTTCCCTGCTTCATTCTGTGGCTCATGATGCTGGCGCTGCTGTCACGCTACGCGCTGGCCGCCACGCTTCAGGTGGCCCCGGTAACGCTCGATCTGCAGAGCGACCAGCGGGCAGCGGCGGTCTATCTCACTAACAGTGGGAAAGCGGCCATCCATGCGCAGATTCGGGTGTACGAATGGACGCAAAAAAACGGTAAAGATGTTCTGGTGAACACCGGGGAGGTGGTCACCAGCCCGGCGATGACATCACTGGCGCCGGGCCAGCAGCAGCTGGTGCGCATTATCGTCATGCAGCCTGGCAACCGTGCACAGGAGCAAAGTTACCGGCTGATCATCGACGAACTGCCGGACGCCACGTCCCGCGCCGCCAATCCCACCGCGGTGCACTTCCTGCTGCGCTACTCGATTCCGGTGTTCATTGCCGGGAACCAGAGCGCGCCCGTCAGCCACGATGCCCTGAGCTGTGAGCAGGCAGACATACCGGCCACTCTCCGCTGCTTTAACGCCGGAAACCGCCATATCCGCCTGAGCCACCTTGAGGCCCTGACGGCCGATGGGCAGGTTGTAGGGTCGATTAAAGGCCTGGCGGGCTATGTGCTCCCGGGACAAATCGCCCTTTTATCGCTCAAGCAGCCCACACGTCACGCGCTCAGCTCGCTGCGCGTCTATCTCAATGATGACCATCATGCCAGCCAGATACCCCTGCGCCCGTTCGCTTCTCGCGCTCCTGTTTTGGCTACCGCTCATGCTGTCAGCCCGGACTGAACCCGCCGACACCGTACAATGGCTGGCCATTACCGTGAACCACGCCCCGCGAGGCGAGCTGTGGGCCTGCCGGGTGGTGGATAATGCGCTATGGATAAGCCGCAGCGACATGAAAAAGCTGGGGCTTCACGCCCCGGACGATCGCGCAGAGTGGGTTGAGCTAACCTCCCTGCCGGGCCTGAAGGTCAATCTCGACGTGCTGTCCCAGCAGGTGTCGATTACCGCAGAAGCAGACGCGCTCGAGGGCCAGCAGCATCTGACCGTCTCAAGGCCCACGCCGATGTACCGCTATCCTGATGCGCAGCCCGTCAGCGCGTATACGCTCGGATACGCGCTCTACGCCAGCGATGCGCAGGGGAAGCGCCAGCTTAACGCCCAGACCATGTTGACCGCGTCCGGAGGGCTACCCGGAACGTTCAGCAGTAGTTTTTCAAGCCATGCGGGGGAGGAAAACAGCGCCGGTCGGCCTACCCACACCCGCCTCGAAACCCGCTGGCAGTGGGACAACACCGACTCGCTGACCACGCTGGCGCTGGGCGACAGCATCACCACCGGCACCCGCTGGAGCCGGCAGGTACGCTTTGGCGGACTGCACTGGGCACGTAATTTTGAGCTCAATCCGCAACTTAATACTGAACCGCGCAGCCGCTACAGCGACACGGCCGTACTGCCTTCCACGGTCGATTTGTATATCGACGGCCTTAAGCAGAGCAGCCAGCGCGTCACGCCGGGAGACTTTCTGCTGGATACCCTTCCCTCCTTCACCGGAAGCGGGCAGGCGGAGGTGGTCATTACCGATATCAACGGCCAGCGTCGCACCGTACAGCTCGATCTCTACGGCGCGCCGGGCATGCTGGCGGAAGGGCTCAGCAGCGGTTCGCTGGACATCGGCTGGATGCGGGAAAACTACGCCCTGCACTCCGACGACTATGCCGCCTCGCCGCTGCTGGACGCGGGCTGGCGCTATGGAGTGAATAATCACCTGACGCTGGCACTGCATACGGAGCAGCAGCGCAGGCTGCACAACGTGGGCACGGGCGCTGACTGGCTGGTCTCCCCCGCCGTAGGGGTGGTCAGCCAGCACGTTGCCGTGAGCGACAGCCCTTACGGGCAGGGCGTTCAGTGGGGCCTCGGCTGGCAGTGGAACGGCAGAGGAACAGGCATTTCTGCCAGCACCGTCCGTACCGGGGCGGATTTCGCCGACAACGCCCGCATGAGCGGTGCCGCGCCTGTCAGGCGCAGCGACAGCGTGTGGGTAAGCCAGTCCATCCCCCATTTCGGTACCGTGGGCGCGGGCTGGGTACAGCAGAACATTCAGGGCAGCACAGAGCGCTACCTCAACGCCTCCTGGTCGGTGTCGCTACCGGCACACATCTCCACCACGCTGAGCTATACCCGCTCGTTTACGGACGCGTCGAGCCAGGTTCAGCTACTGCTTTCCGTCCCATTGGGTCGCGAGGACACGCTCTCCGCTCAGGCCAGCCGGGATACGCCGCGCATGGATTACCGCCACCAGCCGGACGATGAGGCCGGCGGCTGGTCATGGGAGCTGGGCCAGGGCTTTGGCGAACGACGTGAAAGATATGCGGACGTAGGCTATCTGGGCCGAGCGGGCGAATGGCACGTTGGGCTGCAGCAGGGTGCCAGCCAGGGCAACCAGTACGCCTCAGCCGAAGGTAGCCTGACGCTGCTGGACGGCAGCCTGCACGCGCTGCGCTACATCCAGCAGGGTATGGCGCTGGTGTCCACGCACGGTATTGGGCACGTACCGGTGATGCTGGAAAACCGCCCGGCCGGTGAAACGGATGAGGACGGTTATCTTCTGCTGACCGACCTGCCGCGCTACCACAACAGCAAAGTCAGCATTAACCCGCTCGATCTGCCCGCCGATGTGATCGCCCCCGTCACCGACATGCATGCCAGACCGGGCAACAGCAGCGCGGTCAAAGTCGATTTTAACGTCCATCATGCCGTCACGGTTCAGGCCCGGCTGGTCGACAGCCGCCGCAGGCCGCTCCCGCTGGGCAGCGTCGTGTCAACGCCGCAGGGTGCCACCATCGTGGGACGCGATGGCTTTATCTGGCTTGAAGATCCGCCCCTGCCGGGTGAACTGGTGGTGAAAACCGGTGAGGAAGAGTGCCGGGTCACGCTTCCGGCGCCGCGCACCGGGTCATCTATACAGAACATCGGAGAACAACTGTGTCATTAAGAGCACCGTTATTATTGCTGCTCGTCCTGTCCGTGAAGGCGATGGCGGCAGCCTGCTGGATAACCTCCATGCCCGCCATTAACTTTGGCAACGTCGTGGCGGGCAATACCACCTCCGTCAACACCGAGGTCAAATTTAGCTGCCAGGCCGACAACGAGGGCAGGACGGAATATCTCAACGTCTGCCTGAGCAGCGTAGACGCCCCGCCCTTTGAGATGATCTCGCCGGGGGACCAGGAGGGAAAACAGTACACCCTCCTCTTCCGCCTGCTGAACGGCGCAGCGCACTCTCAGGAGCTGGGGCCTGCCAGCAGCGGGAACCTGATTCAGCAGATTATGGCCGCGCAAAGCAATGCCAACGTCAGCGGTACCTTTCCGCTTATCGCTACCATTCCGGCAGGGCAAAGCCAGCTTCCGGCCTACCACTATTACAACTACAACATGAATCTGCGTATCGCCTGGCACAGCGCCCTGCGTCAGGATGCCCTGCAAAACTGCTCGGACGGTTCCGCAGAGGGGGAGCAGGTGCAGGGCGGCACCAGCGCGCAGGCCGAAATCAGCCAGGGATGCTACATCGAGCGCGTGACGCCCCTTAACTTCGGCACCCTGACCAGCACCGCGACCCTGCGTCCGACGCGTTCCACCGCCACCCTCACCACGCGCTGTCCGGCCGGAACCGCGTTCACCCTTGCCATGGGCAAAGGCAACCATGCCAGCGGTAACCAGCGGCAACTCTGCAACAGCGAGGGCCAGTGCCTGCGCTACGGGCTCTGGCAGGATGAGGCGGCCACGCAACGCTGGGGAGATCAAAGCAGCGGCGATGCGCTGCAGGTCACTAATCCCGCTGGCGGCATCCAGAACTACACCGTTTATGGCGAGGTCCCGGCACAGCCGCTAACCGGTACCGGGGAATTTATTGATGACGTGATTATCACGCTGACTTATTAAACCACCCAAAATCCTGTCTGGATCAATGTTATCGGTAACAATGGCGTTAAAATAGCCAGCAATGCAGCCCGGAAGGCGTAGACCTTCTCTTTTTATTTTTTATCTCTGTTTTTATTACAACAACTTATGAAATACCTGCTTGCTGACGCCATCGTCTATAACGACGAGGACGGTTCTGTTTCTCTTATCAATGCGCCGGATGAGGATGCGCAGCTCCTCACCTGTACGGCCAATACCATCATGAAGCTGCTGGTTCAGCATCATGGGAACGTGGTTGAACGGGAAACCTTTCTCCAGGAAGTCTGGGATCGGCGAGGGCTCCAGGGATCTAACAACTCCTTAAACCAGTACATCAGCATTCTGCGCAAGATGCTGGCGGCCCTGCTTCCCGACGCGCTGCTTATCGTTACCGTACCGAAAACGGGCTTTATGCTCAGCGCGGACGTCACGGTCACTCCGCTGGAGGAGGCTCCGCCGAACGCCGAAACGGCAAAACCTGCATGGCGCGTTCGCCCGGAATGGCTGTTCTGCGGCGCGCTCACGCTGGTCGTCGTTGCGCTATGCCTCTGGATCGCGCTGATCAAGCCAGAAAATTCACAGCGGGAGATCCATCTGCTGACGCATATCGGCACCTGCCCGGTCTACACCTTTACGCCGCTGGCGGACGTGTTTCACGGGAAGGCGATTACGCTGGCGCAAACGCTTCAGAAGGACGGCCATCTTCCGTGCCTGAAAAATTCAATTTTCTACATGCACATTCAGAGAACGCTTTTCTACGGCCACGAAGGGCGGCTGGTGCTCTCCCAATGTTCCCTCACGCGGGGTAAAGCCAGCGCCTGTCGTACGCTTTACTATTACGAGTGGTGATATGAGACACAAAAAAGTTTGGCTAATCCTGTTCCTCAACCTGCTGCTGCTGGGCGCCGTGACGGCGTGGTACTTTCACACGCCCCCGCTGTCGGTGGCCTGCGATGGAAACCTGACCTTCTCCGACCGGCGCGACAGCCACGATTTCACCTTTGACGGTGAGATCATTATGCGTTTTCATCCCGACAAAACGGGGTATATCACGGTTAACGGCAGCGTAGTGAATGCCCCGCGCAGCTGGGAGGTTTCGCGCCAGGAGATGTTTAAATGGCGTCACGTGGAGGGCGAACTGTATGAGATTGCTATTCAAAAAGTGGAGCGTTTTAGCCATGACGCCATGCCGCCCGGGGTCTTTGAAAAATACGTTGCCGGCCTGACGCTGGGCAATAAAAGGCTCCTGACAATAGAGCGCACGCCGGAAGACGCGCTGGTGATCAGCAATTTCTATTCGCCGGTGCTGATCTGCTCGGAATAAAGTCGACGGGTCAGGCTATACTTGCCGCCATGACCATTCGCATTCGCTCCACCACCCTCAACGACGTTGTCGCCCTGCCCGCCATTGAACGCGCGGCGGGGGAGCGCTTTCGTGAAGACCCGGAACTCGCCTGGCTTGCCGATGGCGAGGTCATTTCCACTGACCAACACCTCGGCTATGTCGAACGCGGGCTAAGCTGGCTGGCGCTGGCAAACGACCAGCCCGTCGGGTTTATCCTCGCCGAAGCCCATCCGTCATCACTGTTTATTGTCGAACTCTCGGTCGATCTGCACTGGCAGGGAAAAGGGATCGGCAGGCAGCTCATCGCCTGCGTGGCAGACTATGCACGTAAAAGGGGGCTGACAGCGCTGACGTTGACGACGTTCAGGAACGTACCGTGGAATGCGCCGTTCTATGCTCGGCTGGGGTTTGAAAAAATGACGACGCTGACGCCTGAACTGCGTCGGAAAAGGGAAGAAGAGACAGCGCACGGCTTCGCGTATGAAACGCGCTGCGTCATGCGCCTGCCTCTGTAATATCGCGCGGTAGCGCTGCGCTTACCGGGCCTACAAAACCCTGAACCGTAGGCCGGGTAAGGCGCAGCCGCCACCCGGCACAACAAACGGCGTTAGAAGGTTTCCCAGTTATCACCTGCATCAGCGGTAACCGCTTTACGCGCCATCGCCGGCGCTGCAACGGTTTTCGCAGAAGCGAATTCGCGCGCTTTCATCTGCTCCTGCTGAATGCGGAATACCGCTACGGCCTGAGTCAGACGGCTCGCCTGCTCTTCCAGTGCGGCCGCCGCTGCGGCAGATTCCTCAACCAGCGAGGCGTTCTGCTGGGTCACGCGATCCATCTCGGCTACCGCCAGACCCACCTGGTCGATACCGCGGCTCTGCTCGTCAGACGCAGAGGCGATTTCACCCATGATGTCCGTGACGCGTGTTACCGCATTCACGATCTCACCCATGGTTTCACCGGCGCTTTCGACAAGCGTTGAGCCTACTTCCACGCGGCCCACGGAGTCTTCGATCAGGCTCTTGATCTCGCGTGCCGCCTGGGCGCTGCGCTGGGCCAGGTTACGCACTTCACCTGCCACCACCGCAAAACCACGGCCCTGCTCGCCCGCACGCGCCGCTTCTACCGCCGCGTTCAGTGCCAGAATGTTGGTCTGGAAGGCAATCCCGTCAATCACGCTGATAATGTCGGCGATTTTCTGCGAACTGCCCGCGATATCGCGCATGGTCTGCACCACGTTGTCCACCACTTTGCCGCCTTTCTGCGCGGTTTCAGAGGCGCTCAGCGCAAGATGGCTTGCCTGACGAGCGTTCTCGGCGTTCTGCTTAACGGTCGCCGTCAGCTGCTCCATGCTGGCAGCGGTCTCTTCCAGGGAAGCGGCCTGCTGTTCAGTACGGGAGGAGAGGTCATTGTTGCCCATCGCGATTTCACTCGCGCCGCTGTAGATCGCATTCGCGCCGTTACGCACGTCTCCAACGGTACGCACCAGTTCGCCCTGCATATGACGCAGCGAGTCGGCCAGTTCACCCATCTCGTTGGTGCCCTGAACCTCAATGCGCTTCACCAGGTCGCCGCTGGCGATATGGCGAATGTTGTCGATCAGACGATTCAGCGGAGAGATCAGCGTCTGCTTGATGTTCAGCCAGACGGCCACGATCACCACCAGCACGGCAATCAGGACGCTAATCAGCACCCAGATAGCCTGGCTGTAGGAGCTGTTGCTGTCTTCGACCGCCGTCTGATACAGCTTGTCGTTCTGCTGCAGGTAGCTCACGTACTGCTTCTCAAAACCGTCCTGATAGCTCTGGGTCGGCTGGTCGAAGAAGGCGTTGATTTTGCCCGCGCCCAGCAGCTGAATCAGCTCCGCCAGCGCGCCGTGGTAAATATCATAGTTACGCTTGATCTCCATGGCATCCGCATCGCTTTGACGCGGATCGCGCGGCAGGGCTTCATAGGCAGCCCAGTTTTTTTCCGCCTGTTTCAGAGACGTCGACGCGATTTGCATCAAATCGTTAACAGTCGCGCCGCTGCCGATATTGCTCTGATCCATCATGTAGCGGATACCCGCACGGTTCAGGGTATTACGGGTTTGCAGCAATGCTACCCAGCTGGCGTTCAGCGTGGATTGTTGCTGGCGAATGGTTTGCAGGACGGTGAAATTCTCTTTGTCATTCTTAAGGGCATTAAAGAAAAGACCACCGGACGTGAGTTGTAAAAGGCCAAATATCGCTAAAACCAGCATTAAGCTGGTGACAATCTTGATACGGTTTAACATGTTTTCTCTTTCCTCAGACAGATACAGAATTTTCGGCCTGGAAAGGGAAAACTTTACGAAAATCATCCTGGAATTTGTGGTTTTTACTCTTCTTCCCGCGCTGCGTTATGCCGGTTTCCGAGTTCAATAAACTCTTCCAGCAGCGCCGTCAGCTGTTTCATCTTCTCCGGCGTGTATTCCGCCTCGATCTGCTGATACGCCTCTTCGACCTGCGCCTGGGCGTGTTCATACAGCGCATTTCCCTCTTTGGTCAGCGATACGTACAGCTTGCGCTGGTCGTTCACCGGCTTTAAGCGCAGCACCAGGCCGTCGCGCTCCATCCGCGTCAGGATGCCGGTCAGGCTCGGGCGCAAAATACAGGTGCGAAACGCCAGATCGTGAAAATCCATCGACGGATGTTCAGCCAGCACGCGCACAATGCGCCACTGCTGCTCGGTCAGGTTATGGCGCTTCACGATTGGGCGGAAATAGGACATCGCCGCTTCCCGCGCCTGCAGCAGCGCGATGGTTAATGAATCATGCATAGTGTCTCCCTTTCACATCATTAACAAGTAAACAATCACTAAAAGATGTTTTTATAAACAACGCGTTTTCCGTCAAAAAGTCTAACAGAAACCCGTCAATTTTATTAACTCTATGATTTAAATATTAATAAAATCCAACATGTAAATTTATTGTTATTCATATCACAAATTTTTCACTTCTGATTGCGAAATAAACAGCAAAAGCATAAAACCAAATCATTAACATATTAATGAAATCCAAACCGGACATCCGGCCTGAGGAGTATGTGAATGAAAGGTACCGTTTTTGCCGTCGCCCTCAACCATCAAAGCCAGCGTGAAGCCTGGCGTGAGGCCTTTGAAAAAGCCCCCTACAACACGCCGCCGAAAACAGCGGTGTGGTTTATCAAACCGCATAACACGGTGATCCGCGCGGGCGAGCCCATTTCGTTCCCGCAGGGGGAAACGGTGCTGAGCGGCGCGACGGTGGCGCTGGTCGTGGGCAAAACCGCCAGCAAGGTGCGCGTGGAGGACGCCGCGGAGTACATCGCCGGATATGCGCTCGCCAACGAGGTGAGCCTGCCGGAAGAGAGCTTCTACCGCCCTGCCATCAAGGCGAAATGCCGTGACGGATTTTGCCCGCTCGGTGAAATGGTCGCCGTTGGTAACGTGGATAACCTGACCATCATCACCGAGATCAACGGCCGCGAAGCGGACCACTGGAACACGGCCGACCTTCAGCGTAACGCAGCCGAACTGCTGAGCGCCCTGAGCGAGTTCGCTACCCTCAATCCCGGCGATGCGATATTGCTCGGTACCCCGCAAAGCCGCGTTGAGATCCGCCCGGGCGATCGGGTGCGTATTCTGGCGGCAGGTTTTCCGCCGCTGGAAAACCCGGTGGTAGATGAACGCGACGTCGCTATTGCGCACAGCACGCCGCCGCACGCCACGCTGTTTGCCCTCGGTCTGAACTATGCCGATCACGCCAGCGAGCTGGACTTCAAGCCGCCCACCGAGCCGCTGGTCTTTATCAAAGCGCCAAACACCTTCAACGGCGACAACCAGACGTCGGTGCGCCCGAACAACGTCGAATACATGCACTATGAAGCGGAGCTGGTGGTGGTCATCGGCAAAACGGCGCGTAAGGTGAGTGAAGCCGAGGCGATGGACTATGTTGCGGGCTATACGGTCTGCAACGACTACGCCATCCGCGACTACCTGGAAAACTACTACCGCCCGAACCTGCGGGTGAAAAGCCGCGACGGACTGACCCCCATTTCCCCAAACGTCGTGCCAAAAGAGGCCATTCCCGACCCGCACAACCTCGCCCTGCGCACCTTCGTTAACGGCGAACTGCGTCAGGAAGGCACCACGGCGGATCTGATTTTCAGCATCCCGTACCTGATCGCCTACCTGAGCGATTTTATGACCCTGCAGCCGGGCGACATGATTGCCACCGGCACGCCGAAAGGGCTATCCGACGTGGCGCCGGGCGATGAGGTAGTGGTGGAAGTGGAGGGCGTAGGACGTCTGGTGAACCGAATTGTGAGTGAGGAGACGGCAAAATGAAAAAGATTAACCACTGGATCAACGGTAAAAACGTCGCGGGCAGCGACTACTTCCACACCACTAACCCGGCCTCCGGCGAGGTCCTGGCAGAAGTGGCCTCCGGCGGCGAAGCCGAAATCCATCAGGCCGTTGCCGCCGCCAAAGAGGCGTTTCCGAAGTGGGCTAATCTGCCGATGAAGGAGCGCGCGCGCCTGATGCGCCGTCTGGGCGATCTGATCGACCAGAACGTGCCCGAGATCGCCGCCATGGAAACCGCCGATACCGGGCTGCCGATCCACCAGACCAAAAACGTGCTGATCCCGCGCGCCTCGCACAACTTCGAATTTTTCGCCGAGGTGTGCCAACAGATGAACGGCAAAACCTACCCGGTCGACGACAAGATGCTCAACTATACCCTGGTGCAGCCGGTGGGCGTCTGCGCGCTGGTGTCGCCGTGGAACGTGCCGTTCATGACCGCCACCTGGAAGGTCGCGCCGTGCCTCGCCTTAGGTAATACCGCAGTGCTGAAGATGTCCGAGCTTTCCCCGCTGACCGCCGACCGTCTGGGCGAACTGGCCCTCGAAGCGGGTATTCCGGCGGGCGTGCTGAACGTCGTTCAGGGCTACGGCGCGACGGCAGGCGACGCGCTGGTGCGTCATCACGACGTGCGCGCGGTCTCCTTCACCGGCGGCACCGCCACCGGGCGCAACATCATGAAAAACGCCGGGCTGAAGAAGTACTCCATGGAGCTGGGCGGCAAATCCCCGGTGCTGATTTTTGAAGACGCCGACATCGAGCGCGCGCTGGACGCCGCCCTGTTCACCATCTTCTCGATCAACGGCGAGCGCTGCACCGCGGGCTCGCGCATCTTTATCCAGCAGAGCATCTACCCGGAATTCGTCAAGCGCTTTGCCGAACGCGCCAACCGCCTGCGCGTGGGCGACCCGACCGATCCGAACACCCAGATTGGCGCGCTGATTAGCCAGCAGCACTGGGAAAAAGTCTCCGGCTACATCCGCCTCGGCATCGAGGAAGGCGCAACCCTGCTGGCGGGCGGCCCGGACAAACCGACCGACCTGCCTGCGCACCTGAAGGGCGGCAATTTCCTGCGCCCGACCGTGCTGGCGGACGTCGACAACCGCATGCGCGTGGCGCAGGAGGAGATCTTCGGGCCGGTGGCCTGCCTGCTGCCGTTTAAAGACGAAGCGGAAGGTCTGCGCCTGGCGAACGACGTGGAGTACGGCCTGGCGTCGTACATCTGGACCCAGGACGTCAGCAAGGTGCTGCGTCTGGCGCGCAGCATTGAAGCGGGCATGGTGTTCGTCAACACCCAGAACGTGCGCGACCTGCGCCAGCCGTTTGGCGGCGTGAAGGCCTCCGGCACCGGCCGCGAGGGCGGTGAGTACAGCTTCGAGGTGTTCGCGGAGATGAAGAACGTCTGCATCTCCATGGGCGACCATCCGATTCCAAAGTGGGGGATCTGAGCATGGGTAAACTAGCGTTAGCGGCGAAAATCACCCACGTACCGTCGATGTATCTCTCCGAGCTGCCGGGCAAAAACCACGGCTGCCGCCAGGGCGCCATCGACGGGCATAAAGAAATTAGCAAGCGCTGCCGGGAGCTGGGCGTCGATACCATTATCGTCTTCGATACCCACTGGCTGGTGAACAGCGCGTACCACATCAACTGTGCGGACCATTTTTCGGGCGTCTACACCAGCAACGAGCTGCCGCACTTTATCCGCGACATGACCTACGACTACGACGGCAATCCGGAACTCGGTCAGCTCATCGCCGACGAGGCGGTGAAGCTTGGCGTGCGCGCCAAAGCGCACAACATTCCAAGCCTGAAGCTGGAGTACGGCACGCTGGTGCCGATGCGCTACATGAACGCGGATAAGCACTTCAGGGTGGTCTCCATCTCGGCGTTTTGCACGGTTCACGACTTCGCCGACAGCCGCAGGCTAGGCGAGGCCATCGTCAGCGCCATCGAAAAATATGACGGCACCGTGGCGGTGCTCGCCAGCGGCTCGCTGTCGCACCGCTTTATCGACGACCAGCGCGCGGAAGAAGGGATGAACAGCTACACCCGGGAGTTCGACCGTCAGATGGACGAGCGCGTGGTGAAGCTGTGGCGTGAGGGTCAGTTTAAAGAATTCTGCAGCATGCTGCCGGAGTACGCCGACTACTGCTACGGCGAGGGCAACATGCACGACACGGTGATGCTGCTGGGGATGCTCGGCTGGGACAAATACGACGGCAAGGTGGAGTTTCTCACCGAGCTGTTCGCCAGCTCCGGCACCGGCCAGGTCAACGCCGTTTTCCCCCTGCCCGCGTAAGGAGCCACCATGCCGCACTTTATTGCTGAATGTACCGACAACATCCGCGAGCAGGCCGACCTGCCGGGGCTGTTCGCCAAAGTGAACGAGGCGCTCGCCGCCACGGGCATCTTCCCGCTCGGCGGTATCCGCAGCCGCGCCCACTGGCTGGACACCTGGCAGATGGCCGACGGCAGGCACGATTACGCCTTTGTCCATATGACGCTGAAGATTGGTTCCGGGCGCAGCCTGGAGAGCCGGGAAGCCGTGGGGGAGATGCTGTTTGGGCTTATCAAAGCGCACTTCGCGGAGCTGATGGCGAGCCGCTACCTGGCGCTGTCGTTTGAGCTTGACGAGCTGCACCCGACCCTTAATTACAAACAGAACAACGTGCACGCGTTGTTTAAGTAATACCGGCACGGCCAGTCCCCTCGCCCCTTTGGGGAGAGGGAGAAAACAAACATAAGACAGGATATCGCCATGCTCGACAAACATACCCATACCCTGATCGCCCATCGTCTGCATCAGGCGGAACTGTCCCGGGAGCAGATCCGCGCGATCTCGCTGGACTATCCGGAGATCACAATTGAAGACGCCTACGCCGTCCAGCGCGAATGGGTCAGCCTGAAAATCGCCGAAGGCCGCGTGCTGAAGGGCCATAAGATCGGCCTGACCTCCAAAGCGATGCAGGCCAGCTCGCAGATCAGCGAGCCGGACTACGGCGCGCTGCTGGACGACATGTTCTTCCACGACGGCAGCGACATTCCCGTCGATCGCTTCATCGTCCCGCGCATTGAAGTGGAGCTGGCCTTCGTGCTGGCAAAACCGCTGCGCGGCCCGAACTGCACTATCTTCGACGTCTACAACGCCACGGACTACGTCATCCCCGCGCTGGAGCTGATCGACGCCCGCTGCCACAACGTCGACCCGGAGACCCAGCGCCCGCGTAAGGTGTTCGACACCATCTCCGATAACGCCGCCAACGCGGGCGTTATCCTCGGCGGCCGTCCGATTAAGCCCGACGAGCTGGACCTGCGCTGGATCTCCGCCCTGCTCTACCGCAACGGCGTGATCGAAGAGACCGGCGTGGCCGCAGGCGTGCTTAACCACCCGGCGAACGGCGTGGCGTGGCTGGCCAACAAGCTTGCGCCGTACGACGTGCAGCTTGAGCCGGGGCAAATCATCCTCGGCGGCTCGTTTACCCGCCCGGTGCCCGCCAGCAGGGGCGATACCTTCCACGTCGACTACGGCAGCATGGGCTCCATCAGCTGCCGCTTTGTCTAGGAGAGCACGATGCAAAACGCATTTAAAGCGGCGCTGAAAGCAGGCCGTCCGCAAATTGGACTATGGCTGGGGCTGACCAGCAGCTACAGCGCCGAGCTGCTGGCCGGGGCAGGCTTCGACTGGCTGCTGATCGACGGCGAGCACGCGCCGAACAGCGTGCAGACCGTCTTAACCCAGCTGCAGGCTATCGCCCCTTATCCCAGCCAGCCGGTGGTCCGCCCGTCGTGGAACGACCCGGTGCAGATCAAACAGCTGCTGGACGTGGGCGCGCAAACCCTGCTGGTGCCGATGGTGCAAAACGCCGACGAAGCGCGGCTGGCGGTACGTGCCACCCGCTACCCGCCTGCAGGCATTCGCGGGGTGGGCAGCGCACTGGCGCGCGCGTCGCGCTGGAACCGCATTCCCGATTACCTGCAGCAGGCCAACGACGCCATGTGCGTGCTGGTGCAGATTGAAACCCGCGAGGCGCTGAAAAACCTGCCGCAGATCCTGGACGTGGAAGGCGTCGACGGCGTGTTTATCGGCCCGGCGGATCTGAGCGCCGACATGGGCTTTGCCGGCAATCCGCAGCACCCGGAGGTGCAGGCCGCCATCGAGCAGGCGATCGCACAGATACGCGCTGCCGGTAAAGCACCCGGCATCCTGATGGCGAACGAGCAGCTGGCAAAACGCTATCTTGAACTCGGCGCGCTGTTTGTTGCCGTCGGCGTCGACACCACTCTGCTCGCCCGCGGCGCGGAAGCGCTGGCGGCACGTTTTATCGAAAAACCGGTTACGTCAGTTAATAACAATAAATCCGTCTACTAAACGTAAGATCTGGAGCGCACCATGACGACCTCTACCCTGCAAACCCATGATAATAAAGCTGTTGAACATCGCGTCATTCACAAGCTGTTCCGTCGCCTGATCGTTTTTCTTTTTATCCTGTTTGTCTTCTCGTTTCTCGATCGCATCAACATCGGCTTCGCCGGGCTGACGATGGGTAAAGATCTTGGCCTCACGTCAACCATGTTTGGCCTGGCCGCGACGCTGTTTTACGTCACCTACGTGCTGTGCGGCATTCCGAGCAACATCATGCTGGCGAAGATCGGCGCACGCCGCTGGATCGCCGGGATCATGGTGGTGTGGGGAGTTGCCTCTACCTGCACCATGTTCGCCACCAGCCCCGAAACCCTCTACGTACTGCGCATGCTGGTGGGCATTGCCGAAGCCGGTTTCCTGCCGGGTATTCTGGTCTACCTCACCTGGTGGTTCCCGGCCTATCACCGCGCCCGCGCCAACGCGCTGTTTATGATTGCCATGCCGGTCACCATGATGCTCGGCTCGATCCTCTCCGGCTACATTCTGGCGATGGACGGACTGTGGAACCTCAAGGGCTGGCAGTGGCTATTCCTGCTGGAAGGGCTGCCGTCGGTGGTGCTCGGCGTAGTGACCTGGTTTTACCTCAACGACACGCTGGACCAGGCCACCTGGCTGGATGAGGACGAAAAGGAGGCGCTCAAAACGATGATCGCCCGCGAGCAGGAGGTCGCGATTGCCCAATCCGTCACGCCGCGTTCCACGCTGCGCGAGGTGCTCACGCCCGCCGTGCTGCTCTACACGCTGGCCTACTTCTGCCTGACCAATACGCTGAGTGCAATCAACATCTGGACGCCGCAGATCCTGCAAAGCTTTAACACGGGAAGCAGCAACATCGTCATCGGTCTGCTGGCGGCGATCCCGCAGTTCTGCACCATCCTCGGGATGATCTGGTGGAGCCGCCGTTCCGACAGGCTGAAAGAGCGAAAAAAGCACACCATCCTGCCGTACCTGTTCGCCGCGGCGGGATGGATGCTGGCCTCCGCGACGGATCACAGCCTGATCCAGCTGCTTGGCATCATCATGGCCTCAACCGGATCGTTTACCGCCATGGCGATATTCTGGACCACGCCGGATCGGGTTATTAGCCTGCAGTCCCGCGCGGTGGCGCTGGCGGTGATCAACGCCATCGGCAACGTCGGCTCCGCCGTCAGCCCGCTGCTGATTGGGATCCTGCGCGACGCGACCGGCAGCTTCAGCTCGGGGCTGTGGTTTGTGGCCGGGCTGCTGGTGGTCGGCGCGCTGGTGCTGACGCGCATTCCGATGACGCAGCGGGATCAACAGAGGAACGATCGTGTGCCAGAACCCTATCGCCAACATTGATATCAGCAAGGAGTACGACGAAAGTCTGGGCACCGACGATGTGCACTACCAGTCGTTCGCGCGCATGGCGGCCTTTTTTGGCCGCGACATGCAGGCGCACCGTCACGACCAGTATTTTCAGATGCACTTTCTCGATACCGGACAGATTGAGCTCCAGCTCGACGATCATCGCTACTCGGTGCAGGCCCCGCTGTTCGTCCTCACGCCGCCGTCGGTGCCGCACGCGTTTATCACCGAATCCGACAGCGACGGTCACGTGCTGACGGTGCGCGAGGATCTGATCTGGCCGCTGCTGGAGGTGCTCTACCCCGGCACGCGGGAGGCGTTTGGCCTGCCGGGGATCTGCCTCTCGCTGGCGGATAAGCCGGACGAGCTGGCGGCGCTGAAGCACTACTGGCAGCTGATCGCCCGCGAATCCACGGAACAGCTGCCCGGGCGCGAGCATACTCTGGTCCTGCTGGCGCAGGCGGTGTTTACCCTGCTGCTGCGCAACGCGAAGCTCGACGACCACGCCTCAGGCGGCATGCGCGGCGAGCTGAAGCTGTTCCAGCGCTTTACCCAGCTGATCGACACCCACTACCACCAGCACTGGACGGTGCCGGAATACGCCAGCGAGCTGCACCTGACCGAATCCCGCCTGACCGATATCTGCCGCCGCTTCGCCAACCGCCCGCCAAAACGCCTGATCTTCGACCGCCAGCTGCGGGAGGCCAGACGCCTGCTGCTCTTCTCCGACAGCACGGTCAGCGAGATTGCCTGGCAGCTGGGGTTCAAAGATCCGGCCTATTTCGCCCGCTTTTTTAACCGCTTAGTGGGATGCTCGCCCAGCGCGTATCGGGCGCAGAAAGTACCGGTTTCCTGAACGCATCACGGTTCGTAGGGCGGGTAAGCGCAGCGCCACCCGCCGAAAGGCCGCACAGATCACAAAACCACATCCCACCCGAAAAGTACCCGTCGTTGTCCCAATCGTCCCTTCACGTTACGCCCCTCTCAGGCTTCAATTAAACAACAAAAACAAAACATAAATTTAACAACACTATTCCGATACGAGGTCCCTATGAAGCCTGAAGAGTTCCGCGCAGACGCCAAACGCCCGTTAACCGGTGAAGAGTATTTAAAAAGCCTGCAGGACGGCCGTGAGATTTACATCTACGGCGAGCGCGTCAAAGACGTCACTACCCATCCGGCGTTTCGCAACGCGGCGGCCTCCATCGCACAGATGTACGACGCGCTGCACAAGCCGGACATGCAGGACACGCTGTGCTGGGGCACCGACACAGGCAGCGGCGGCTATACCCACAAGTTCTTCCGCGTGGCGAAAAGCGCCGACGACCTGCGCCAGCAGCGCGATGCCATCGCCGAGTGGTCGCGACTGAGCTACGGCTGGATGGGCCGCACGCCGGACTACAAAGCCGCTTTCGGCTGCGCGCTCGGCGCTAACCCGGCCTTCTACGGCCAGTTCGAGCAGAACGCCCGGAACTGGTACACCCGCATTCAGGAAACCGGCCTGTACTTCAACCACGCCATCGTTAACCCGCCGATCGATCGCCACAAGCCGGCGGACGAGGTGAAAGACGTCTACATCAAGCTGGAGAAAGAGACCGACGCCGGGATTATCGTCAGCGGCGCGAAAGTGGTAGCCACCAACTCGGCGCTGACCCACTACAACATGATCGGCTTCGGCTCCGCGCAGGTGATGGGCGAAAACCCTGACTTCGCGCTGATGTTCGTCGCGCCGATGGATGCCGAGGGCGTGAAGCTGATCTCCCGCGCCTCCTACGAGATGGTGGCAGGCGCGACCGGCTCCCCTTACGACTACCCGCTCTCCAGCCGCTTTGACGAGAACGACGCGATCCTGGTGATGGATCACGTGCTTATCCCGTGGGAAAACGTACTGATCTACCGCGATTTCGACCGCTGCCGTCGCTGGACGATGGAAGGCGGTTTCGCCCGCATGTACCCGCTGCAGGCCTGCGTGCGTCTGGCGGTAAAACTCGACTTCATCACCGCCCTGCTGAAGAAATCCCTGGAGTGCACCGGTACCCTGGAGTTCCGCGGCGTGCAGGCAGATCTCGGCGAAGTGGTGGCCTGGCGCAACATGTTCTGGGCGCTGAGCGACTCCATGTGTTCCGAAGCCACCCCGTGGGTCAACGGCGCGTATCTGCCGGATCACGCCGCGCAGCAAACCTACCGCGTGATGGCGCCGATGGCCTACGCCAAAATCAAGAACATCATCGAGCGTAACGTGACGTCCGGCCTGATTTACCTGCCGTCCAGCGCCCGGGATCTGAACAATCCGCAGATCGACCAGTATCTGGCGAAATACGTGCGCGGCTCCAACGGCATGGATCACGTCGAACGCATCAAGATTTTGAAACTGATGTGGGACGCCATCGGCAGCGAGTTCGGCGGTCGTCACGAGCTGTACGAAATTAACTACTCCGGCAGCCAGGATGAAATTCGCCTGCAGTGTCTGCGCCAGGCGCAGAGCTCCGGCAACATGGACAAGATGATGGCGATGGTCGACCGCTGCATGTCCGAATACGACCAGCACGGCTGGACCGTACCGCACCTGCACAACAACAGCGATATCAACATGCTCGACAAGCTGCTGAAATAGCGCAGCGGGAGGTTGCAATGCATTCAGATGAACAACGCCTGCGTTTTCGCGACGCAATGAGTAGCCTGTCGGCGGCGGTAAACGTGGTCACCACCGAGGGTGAGGCGGGCCGCTGCGGCATTACCGCCACCGCCGTCTGTTCGGTCACAGACACCCCGCCGTCGGTGATGGTGTGCATCAACGCCAACAGCGCTATGAACCCGGTATTCCAGGGCAACGGCAGGCTGTGCGTTAACGTGCTGAACCACGAGCAGGAGATCATGGCTCGCCATTTCGCCGGGATGACCGGTATGACGATGGAAGAGCGCTTTGCACTCTCCTGCTGGCAGAAAGGGCCGCTGGCGCAGCCTGTGCTCAAGGGTGCGCTCGCCAGCCTTGAAGGTGAGATTAGCCAGGTGCAAACCATCGGCACGCATCTTGTCTACCTTGTTGAAGTTAAAAACATTATCCTGAGTGACGCGGGACACGGCCTGATCTACTTCAGGCGCCGTTTCCACCCGGTCATGCTGGAGGCAGAAGCCGCCTTGTGATGCCCCCTCGCGCTGGCCTTTTTTTCCGGCCAGCGCCGCTTTCTACAAAAACTCCTAAGGTTTCCCCTAAATCACGCCGTTATATAGCCATAAGAGAAATTTTCTGTGACTGAATACTGACACTACCTGTCAGTGCATCCGCATCATTCAGCGCATACCTAAATATACAGGATGACCTTATGGCTAAAACGACGCGTAGCCGCTCGGCTGAACGTCTGGTCGATATTCTGGTTGAGCTACATTTAAACGGTGTGGTAAACCGCAGTGCGCTAATGGAGAAATTTAAAATTACCGAGCGTACCGTCTACCGGGATTTAAATGCCCTCTCTCCCATTGTTGAACATTTCGGTAACGGGCTATATCGGCTGATCCATTCTGCACAATCGCCCGGCGGACAAGGTTTACATCACACCCTTGCTAACTTCCTGAATGCTGACAGCTTTTTCCCTGAAAGAAATACGGAATTCTGGCAGAAGCTTGAAACGCGCGTTGACGAAAACCATATTCTTATTCTTGGCAATGAAGCAGAACACACGGTAGAGCGTGATATTCGCCGTCATTTAACGAAAATCGAGAAATCGATTAAAAACCATAATGTTTGTCAGATCGTTTATAAGGGTAAAACCCGTCTGATTAATCCCTATAAACTCATTAACAAAAAAAATATATGGTATTTACAAGCCACCGAAAATAGCCGCCTGAAGTCCTTCTCCTTGAGCCAGATTAGCTGGTTTGATATTCAGAAAACGACCTTCACTCCTGAAGAAAATGTTCTTGAGCTGCTGGAGAAAAGCCTCGACCCCTGGGTATCTGAAGATACTTTCGCAGTGAAAATATTTATTAAAGATAATATTTCACATTACTTCCTGCGCCGCGATCTTCTGCCGGAACAGGAGCTGCTGGAGGAGCAACAGGGCGGCGTCACGCTGCGCTGCCAGGCGGCACACGAGAACCAGATCCTGCCGCTGCTGTTCTACTGGCTCCCCCATATTCAGATACTGGAACCGAGCTGGCTGAAGGAGAAGCTCATCAGAACGCTGGAGAACTATCTGGCAGTGGAACGCAACCCGAATAATCAAGTGATCTCAATCACATAATTTCGCCCACTGGCGGCGAGCCGAAACCGCTCGTCGCCGCCTTTGACCGCTCACCCGGCACTTTCAACCACTCATTCATTTACCGTCCTTTACGCGCGCGTTGATCTGGCACGATCGCTCCAGCATTAATCAATACCTCCTCACAACGAACCCTGACCCTTTTTTCTTTACATAAAAAACCAGGTCTTACTATGGATACTAAAAAACTACTGAAGCACGTGCCCTGGGCCTTACTCGGGATCCTCGGCGCTTTTTGTCTGGCGGTTGTCGCATTACGCCGGGGCGAACACGTAAGCGCCCTGTGGATCGTGGTCGCGTCCGTTTCCGTCTATCTTGTGGCTTATCGCTACTACAGCTTATACATCGCGCAGAAGGTCATGAAGCTCGACCCGACGCGCGCCACGCCGGCGGTCATTAACAATGACGGCCTGAACTACGTGCCAACCAACCGCTACGTGCTGTTTGGTCACCACTTTGCCGCTATCGCCGGGGCAGGCCCGCTGGTCGGCCCGGTACTGGCCGCGCAGATGGGCTACCTGCCGGGTACGCTCTGGCTGCTGGCGGGCGTGGTGCTGGCCGGTGCGGTGCAGGACTTTATGGTGCTGTTTATCTCTTCTCGCCGTAACGGCGCCTCTCTGGGTGAGATGGTCAAAGAGGAGATGGGCCGCGTGCCGGGGACTATCGCCCTGTTCGGCTGCTTCCTGATCATGATCATCATCCTCGCGGTGCTGGCCCTGATCGTGGTGAAAGCCCTGGCCGAAAGTCCGTGGGGCGTCTTCACCGTCTGCTCAACCGTGCCGATTGCGCTGTTCATGGGTATCTACATGCGCTTCCTGAGACCGGGACGCGTAGGTGAGGTGTCGGTCATTGGTATCGTGCTGCTGGTGGCCTCTATCTACTTCGGCGGCGTCATCGCGCACGACCCTTACTGGGGCCCGGCGCTGACCTTCAAGGACACCACCATCACCTTCGCGCTGATTGGCTATGCGTTTATCTCCGCGCTGCTGCCGGTCTGGCTGATTCTGGCCCCGCGCGACTACCTGGCGACCTTCCTGAAAATCGGCGTGATCGTCGGGCTGGCAATCGGGATTGTGATCATCAACCCTGAACTGAAAATGCCGGCGGTGACCCAGTACATCGACGGTACCGGTCCGCTGTGGAAAGGCGCCCTGTTCCCGTTCCTGTTCATCACCATCGCCTGCGGTGCGGTCTCCGGCTTCCACGCCCTGATCTCCTCCGGTACCACGCCTAAGCTGCTGGCAAACGAGAAAGACGCACGCCTGATCGGCTACGGCGCCATGCTGATGGAGTCCTTCGTGGCGATCATGGCGCTGGTTGCCGCGTCTATCATCGAACCGGGTCTGTACTTCGCGATGAACACCCCTCCGGCGGGTCTCGGTATTACCATGCCGAACCTGCACGAGATGGGCGGCGACAACGCGGCGCTAATTATGGCGCAGCTGAAAGACGCCAGCGCACACGCGGCGGCGACCGTCAGCTCCTGGGGCTTCGTGATTTCGCCTGAGCAGATCATGCAGACCGCGAAGGACATCGGCGAACCGTCCGTGCTGAACCGCGCCGGTGGCGCACCGACGCTGGCTGTCGGTATCGCACACGTGTTCCACAAAGTGCTGCCGTGGGCGGACATGGGCTTCTGGTACCACTTCGGTATTCTGTTCGAAGCGCTGTTCATCCTCACCGCGCTGGACGCCGGTACCCGTGCGGGCCGCTTCATGCTGCAGGATCTGCTGGGTAACTTCGTGCCGTTCCTGAAGAAAACCGACTCTCTGGTAGCGGGCATTCTGGGTACGGCGGGCTGCGTCGGCCTGTGGGGCTACCTGCTGTATCAGGGCGTTGTCGACCCGCTCGGCGGCGTGAAGAGCCTGTGGCCGCTGTTCGGTATCTCTAACCAGATGCTGGCGGCTGTAGCTCTGGTGCTCGGTACCGTTGTCCTCGTGAAGATGAAACGCACCAAATACATCTGGGTCACCGTGGTCCCTGCGCTGTGGCTGCTGCTCTGCACCACCTGGGCGCTTGGCCTGAAGCTGTTCAGCGCCAACCCGCAGCTGGAAGGCTTCTTCTTCATGGCTAACCAGTACAAAGAGAAGATTGCCGCAGGCGGTGCGGATCTGACCGCCCAGCAGATTGCCAACATGAACCATATCGTGGTGAACAACTACACTAACGCGGGTCTGAGCATTCTGTTCCTGGTGGTGGTGTACAGCATCATCTTCTATGGCATCAAAACCTGGCTGAAAGTGCGTAACGCCGACGGCCGTACGGACAAAGAAACCCCTTACGTGCCGGTGCCTGAAGGCGGCGTGAAGACTTCTTCACACCATTAATCCAGCATGTCACTCCAGGCCCGGATCGCTGCGCGCCACCGGGCTTTTTCTTATCAGGACCCGTTATGTTTGGTAACTTAGGCGAAGCAAAAAAATACCTCGGTCAGGCGGCGAAAATGCTGATTGGCATTCCGGACTATGACAACTACGTTGAGCATATGAAGACCAACCATCCGGATAAGCCGTACATGACCTACACTGAATTCTTCCGCGAGCGTCAGGAAGCGCGCTACGGCGGAAGTGGAGAAGGCGGCGTCCGCTGCTGCTAAAGGAGAGACCATGACCCCGATTGCCGTTACCCTGCTGACCGGTTTCCTCGGCGCCGGTAAAACCACCCTGCTGCGCCACATTCTGAACGAGCAGCACGGCTTCAAAATCGCCGTCATCGAAAACGAATTTGGCGAAGTCTCCGTAGACGACCAGCTGATTGGCGATCGTGCCACGCAGATCAAAACCCTGACCAACGGCTGCATCTGCTGCACCCGCTCTAACGAATTAGAAGATGCCCTGCTGGACCTGCTCGACAGCCGCGATCGCGGGGAAATCGACTTTGACCGCCTGGTGATCGAGTGCACCGGCATGGCCGATCCCGGCCCGATTATTCAGACCTTTTTCTCCCATGAGATCCTTTGTCAGCGCTATCTGCTGGACGGCGTGATTGCCCTGGTTGATGCGGTCCACGCCGACGAACAGATGAACCAGTTCACCATCGCCCAGTCTCAGGTGGGCTACGCCGACCGCATCCTGCTGACCAAAACCGACGTGGCGGGCGAAAGCGAAAAGCTTCGCGAGCGCCTGACCCGCATTAACTCCCGCGCGCCGATTTACACGGTGACGCACGGCGATATCGACCTGTCCCAGCTGTTCAACACCAAAGGCTTTATGCTGGAGGAGAACGTCACCGCGAAACCGCGCTTCCAC
The DNA here is from genome assembly GCF_027947695.1 of Enterobacter sp. PI-10. NCBI lineage: Bacteria > Pseudomonadati > Pseudomonadota > Gammaproteobacteria > Enterobacterales > Enterobacteriaceae > Enterobacter > Enterobacter sp. PI-10. The sequence continues at coordinate 268,420 of NZ_JAJNOG010000004.1, forward strand.
TTTATGGGAGACAAGCAAAACGACGTGGCGTCGATTGTGGTGGAGCTGGATTATCCGGTGGATATCAGCGAAGTCTCCCGCGTGATGGAGAACCTGCTGCTGTCGTTTGCCGACAGGCTGCTGCGCTACAAAGGAGTGCTGTGGATTGACGGCGAACCCAACCGCCTGCTGTTCCAGGGCGTGCAGCGCCTGTACAGCGCCGACTGGGACCGCCCGTGGGGCGATGAAGCGCCGCACAGCGTGATGGTGTTTATCGGCATACAACTGCCGGAGGAAGAAATTCGGGCGGCGTTTGCGGGTCTGAAGAAATAACCGCATCGAACATCCCCTCTCCCCTATGGGGAGAGGGCTAGGGTGAAGGGTAAGCCCTGGTATTATTTCACCGCCTCCGGAAGCGTCACAATCCACAGCTCGCTGTCGGACTCCGGCTTCTTCAGCGGCTTCACGCTGAGCGTGGTTTCAACCGGTTTATCATCCAGCGTCAGCTTGCCTTCTGCATTTACCCGGTAATCCTTGAGCTTCTTGCCCTCGACCGGATTTTGCATCGCTACCTTTACGCCAAAGTCGTTATCGTTCGCCACCGCAAGCGTTTTGCTGTCGATCAGCGCCAGCCCTTCGGCCTTCTCCTGCTGCCAGCCCAACGCGCGCAAATCGACGACCTGCGTTTTAGCCGCAAGGGTAATGCCGCGCTGCGCCAGGGTTTTCTCATCATCAAACTCAGGGTACTCGCCCGGCTTGTCGAAGGCGGAAAGGTCGCTCGCCTTGCTGAGATCCACCTTGTAAATCAGGTTACGCATTCCGTCGTTTTTATCGCTTCCCTGCTCAATCAGCAGGATGTGCTGGTCATCAAGCGCCACGATATCGCCGATTTTGGCGTCGCTGTTTTTGTCGTAGGCCGCGCTGTCGATGGGGTAACCGTACATTGCGGTTTTGCCGGTTGCCGGATCGAAGCTCACCAGACGCGTAAACAGCGCCTGCTTTTTGCTCTTACCGTCGATGTCCAGCGTGCTCTGCACGGCGGCGATAATGCGTCCGTCCGGCATCCGGGTCAGGCCTTCGAAGCCCCGGTTCGGCTGGCGCCATTTGATGATGTTTGGCAGACCGCCCGCGATGGATTTTTCCCCTTCCGCCGCCTGCGGCCCGTGGATCGCAAGGATTTTGCCTTTGCTGTCGACGTTAATCAGGAACGGACCATATTCGTCGCACAGCCAGTAGCCGCCTTTTCCGTCCGGGGTGATGCCTTCCGTGTCCAGGCCACGGTTGTCACCCCTGAGCGTCTTTAAGGTATCGCTGAACGCCACTTCATTGGTGGAGCCAATCACGCCGCTTTGCAGCGGCAGACCGTTGATCTCGCCTTTATCATCATGCAGCGGGCGGGCATCAACCGCCTCCGCTTTGCCGTTCTGGACGCGGATGGTCATCAGCAGCGGCGCGAAATCCGGCGTGACAAATATTTTGGCTTCGCTTTTACCCATTTTTGGCGCATCGGCGTTTGGACCGCGATCGGTCACGGTCGCAAAGGTCAGGGCGTCGCCCTGCTTGCCCGTAAACAGCAGGCCGGAGCCGATTCCCACAGGGAGTCCGTTTGGAAACGCGCTGGCAAACGCGCCGCTGTAGCTCACGTGGGAGCCTTCAGGGAAGCTGACGACATAGCGCTCAGCAGTGGGCTGCGCCGCCAGGCCAGAGAAAGAGAGCGCACAGCCGATTAGCACAGGAATAATTTTTCTTTTCATATTGTTAGTGTCCAGGAAGTGAAGCCAACAACGTAAAGAATAAACGTGTCAGAAAAATGACATGGCGGAAAGCGACCTGGCGTTGCGGGACGTATAACCACCTCCAGAAATGTAAACCTGTGTCTTTATCTGTGACAACTGAAACACTTTTGGAAATTATTAGAAACTCAATTAATTCAACACGAACCACATTCTCCGGCTCGTTCAGCGTACGTTTAATCAAAACCCTGAACCATCCCTAAACGAGAATGCATTACGTATTGACTCCTTGCCGGCTCAACATTCAACCAACATTTAAAATTCAAAAACCCAACAAAATCAGCTTAAAAACGCGACAAACATCACATTTGCAGTGATAAACAGCTCTTGTTAAGGTGCCCTCAGATTAATTTGATGAAGAGGAAAAACTCATGAAAAAGCTCAACGTTCTCCTTCTTTCCGCTCTGACCGCCGTATCAGGCTCCGCACTGGCCATGGGCGGCAGCATTGAGCAGGGTAAGAACTTCACTAACCTGAACGTCGAAATGGGTAAATCAACCTCTGGTCTGTACACCGAAGGTAGCTGGCTGAAAAACACCGACGACGGCACCACGACCGGTGGCGTGGGTGCAGGCTACAACTTCGAGGTCGGCCCGGTGATGCTGAACGCAGGCGCTAAGGCCCTCTACGTTGGCCCGAAGAAAGGCGATAACGGCGTGGCGTTCCCGGTCGGCGGCGGTGTGAACGTTGCCCTGACCGACAGCATCAGGGTATTCGGTGAAGGCTACGTTGCTCCAGACGGCCTGAACAACAGCGTGAAAAACTACGTTGAAGCGAACGGCGGCGTAAGCTGGACGCCAGTGAAGCCGGTGACGCTGAAGGTGGGTTATCGTCACGTGAGCGTTGATGGCAAAGACGGTCGTCCAAACCACACGTTGGTAGACGGCGCTTACTTCGGCGGCGGCGTGAGCTTCTAATCCACCTGATAAATAAAAAACCTGCCATTCGGCAGGTTTTTTATTACTACGTTACTTACGCACCACCACCAGCTTCTGGTTCACAAATTCTTTAATCCCCAGATCCGACAGCTCGCGTCCGTAACCGGAGCGCTTCACGCCGCCGAACGGCAGCTCTGGCGCGGTATCGGTGAGCCAGTTGATGTACACCATCCCCGTCTCGATACGCGACGCCATCTTCTTCGCGCGCTCGATATCCTGGCTGAATACCGCCCCGCCCAGGCCGTAGTGGGAGTCGTTCGCCAGCGCGACCGCCTCTTCGTCGTTTTTCACCACGTACATCTGCGCCACCGGGCCGAAGAACTCTTCGAAGTACGCCGGGTTGTCGCGCGAGATGTTCGTCAGGATCGTCGGTTCAAAAAAGCTGCCGTCGCGCTGCACCGGCTTGCCGCCATAGTGCAGCGTCGCGCCGTTTTTCACCGCCTCGTTAACCTGTTTGGTCAACGTTTCTAGCGCATCTTTCGACGACAGCGGCCCCAGCGTAGTGCTTTCGTCCAGCGGATCGCCAATCTTCACCTGCTTAAACGCCTCGGTGAATTTGCTCAGGAAAGCGTCGGCGATCTTTTCATGCAGGATAAAGCGCTTCGCCGCGGTACAGACCTGCCCGGCGTTGTTGAGCCGCGCATTCACGCCAGTCTTGACGGCTTTGTCCAGGTCCGCATCGTCCAGCACCACGAATACGTCGTTACCGCCCAGCTCAAGCGTGGATTTCTTAATGTGCTTCGCCGCCTGTGCGGCCACCACGCTACCGGCTTTTTCGGAGCCGGTTAATGCGGCACCCTGCACGCGATCGTCGGCAATGATGTTCGCCACCTGCTCGGACGAGATAAACAGGTTGGTCCATGCACCTTCCGGCGCGCCCGCCTCGCGGACCAGATGGGCAAAGGTTTCGGCGCAGTGCGGCACGATGCTGGCATGCTTGGCGATCACCGGGTTACCCGCCGCCAGATTTGGCGCCAGAACGCGCATCAGCTGGTAATACGGGAAGTTCCACGGCTCAACGGCCATCAGCACGCCGATGGGATGATGCTCCACCCACGCTTCCCCGAGTTCGGATTGATACTTCACCGGGGCCAGGAACTGCTTCGCGTTGTCAGCGTAATAGCGGGCGATTTGCGCGCACAGCTTCACTTCGCCGCGGCTCTGTTCGATGAGCTTACCCATCTCCTGGCTGGCGATTTTCGCCAGCTCCTCGGTACGCTCGTCGATCAGGTCGGCAAGCTTATGTAGCACCGGCAGGCGCTGGCTGATGTCGCCTTTCGCCCAGTCCGAATGGTAAAGCGCATCGGCCGCCTTCAGCGCCGCTTCGATATCCGCGTCGGTATGTGAGGGGTATTCTTTGATGAGCTGGTTAGTGGCAGGGTTTACTGTCTGATAAGCCATGTCGAATCTCCTTGTTTTACCGCTTAGGGTATTAAGGGTAGTCAACATGACTGGCCGTGGGCGTAAAGTTGGGTATATCCGGAAGGTTCTTAATGAAGCGCTGCCAGACGGTTCGCTGACGTGGTATAAAAAACGTCCAGAAGGAGTGCTTATGACCGATACCCGACACATCCGGCAGACTTTTCACCGCGCCTCAGGCCTTGAGCTGCGCAGCACGTGGCGGAGCACGCAGGCGTATAAACGCCATAGCCACCCTCAGCTCTCTATCGGCGCGATTATGGAAGGCCAGACCTGCTGCGTGTGCCATGACAGAGAATACATCCTTAACCCCGGGGACCTCATTGTGATCCCGGCCTCCGCGCCGCACAGCTGCAACCCCGTCGCCGGGCAACCGCGCAGCTACCATATGCTCTATATCGACACCGATCTTCCTCTGGCGCTCCAGGTGATTCGCGACCCTACGCTCTTTAAGCGCTACCTTGATATTGTTGAGACGATGTCGCCTGCATCCGTGGATACGCTGCTTTCAGCCCTTCCCCGATGCGAGAAAAACGCAGATGCGCTTCGCTCAACCAGCCAGCACGTGCAGCAGGCGTTTCTTGCCGACCTGGCCGCACCGCCTTCCCTCGATGAACTTGCCCAACGCTTCTCGCTGCGCAAGGAGACGCTGATCCGCACCTTCCGGCAGGATACCGGCCTGACGCCGGGCAGCTTCCTCAACATCTCCCGCGTGGAGTTCGCCAAAGCGCGGCTACGTGCCGGGGACGACATCGCCGACGTTGGCTACCAGAGCGGCTTTGCCGATCAGAGCCATTTTCATAAGATCTTCGTCAGCTATACCGCCGCCACGCCGCGCCAGTACGCTACGGGCCGATCAATATCCGACAATAAATAGCGTTTGCAGCGCCGTAGTCTGACCGCAGATTTTTAAACTGAGGTTGCTATGGAACTGTTCTTCCCTTCCGCTTTTCTCGCCCTGGCGCTGGCGCACTTTGTCGCCCTGCTAAGCCCGGGGCCGGACTTCTTCCTGCTGGTGGGCTACGCCGCGCGCTACCGGCTTCGCGGCAGCGCCGGAGTGTGCGTCGGCATCGCCGCGGGCAACGGGCTGTATATCTTACTGGTGATTATCGGCTGGAGCGCGCTGCGCCAGTTTGCCAGGCTGTTTACGCTTATCGAGCTTTGCGGGGCGCTGTACCTGCTGTGGATAGGCTCGCATCTGGTGCGCAGCCAACCGCAGGCACTGGCGCTGAATGAAACCCGACAGCATCGCCCCTCTCTGCGTAAGCAGATCCTGCTGGGGCTCGGCTCGGCGCTGCTAAATCCGAAGAACGCGCTGTTCTATCTGGCCCTGATGACGGCGCTACTGGGGCCGGACGTCACGCTGCTTCAGCAGGCTACATGCGGCATCTGGATGGTGATGGTGGTGCTGGCATGGGATCTGGCGCTGGTGTCCCTGATGGGATTATCGTCAGTTCAACAGAAGCTCAGCCGTTCGCTGTGGCTGATAGAGCGCACGGCGGGGGCAGTGCTGATGGGGTTTGGCGGGTGGGTGCTGTGGCGGTTTTTGCACTTTCCCCCCGCTTACCTCTATCCTTAACCCATGGAAAAAATAGCTGAACTCAAACGCGCCAAGCTGCTGGCGCTGTCGCTGCTGCTGGTTGCCGCCGCGGCCTTTATCACCACCCTGTTCCTGCCGCAGACCTTCTGGGTGCGCGGCGTCAAGGCCATTGCCGAGGCGGCAATGGTCGGCGCGCTGGCTGACTGGTTTGCGGTCGTCGCGCTGTTCCGCCGGGTGCCGATTCCCTTTATCTCCCGCCATACGGCGATCATCCCGCGCAATAAGGACCGGATTGGCGACAATCTCGGCCAGTTCGTGCAGGAGAAGTTTCTGGATACCCAGTCGCTGGTCGATTTGATCCGCCGCTATGAACCTGCGCAGATGATCGGTGCCTGGTTCAGCAAGCCCGACAACGCCCAGCGCGTCGGGCTGCACTTGATGCAGGTGATGAGCGGTTTTCTGGAACTGACCGACGACGGGCGCATTCAGCGCCTGCTTAAACGCGCGGTACATAAGGCCATCGACAAGGTCGATTTCACCGAAACCAGCGCCGTGATGCTGGAGAGCATGACCAAAAACAACCGCCACCAGGTGCTGCTGGACGCCATCATCAACCGTCTGATTACCCTGATTCAGCGGGAGAGCACGCGGGACTTTATTGCCGACCAGATTGTCCACTGGCTGAAGACCGAGCACCCGCGCAAGGCGATGGTGCTGCCCACCGAGTGGCTGGGCGATCAGAGCGCGGAGATGGTGTCGAACGCGGTGAACACGCTGCTGGACGATATCAGCCACGACCGCACGCACCAGATCCGTCAGGCGTTCGACCGCGCCACGCTGAAGCTTATCGACAACCTGAAAAACGATCCGGAGATGGCGGCAAAAGCCGACAACATCAAGCACTACCTGAAAAACGATGAGGCGTTTAACCGCTATCTGGGCGAGATGTGGGCCGATCTGCGCCAGTGGCTGAAGGCAGATATGCAGAGTGAAGATTCGCGCGTGAAGCAGCGCATCGCCAACGCCGGGCTGTGGTTTGGCGAAACGCTGTCTAACGACGCCAGCCTGCGGGCATCGCTGAACGAGCATCTGGAGCAGGCCGCGCACCGCCTCGCGCCGGACTTCGCGGCGTTTCTGACCCGCCACATCAGCGACACGGTGAAAAGCTGGGACGCCAAAGACATGTCACGCCAGATTGAGCTGAACATTGGCAAGGATCTGCAGTTTATCCGCGTCAACGGAACCCTGGTGGGCGGGACGATTGGCCTGATCCTGTTTTTACTCTCGCAGCTGCCTGCCGTGCTGGGGCATTAATCTGCTTTTGGCGGCGCGATGACGTAGCGGGTCGCCTCGAAGCGGTTCAGGATCAGGTGCACCAGAAAGACCATCGTCAGCGTCACCACCAGCGAAAAGGTGACAGAGGTGATGCGGTACAGATCGCTGAACACCAGGTCAGTGTCGGGGTGCATGTTCTGCCCGAACATAATGCCGATGGTGGTGATGCTGGAAAAGCCCACGCCCGCCCCCACTTTTTCCATCACGTGGAGTCGTGCGCCAAACGCCAGCCCGAGGCCAATCAGCGGCATCATCAGCAGCATATGGCTGCTGTGATCGTAGAGTATTAGCTGCACCACCAGAATGTAGAGACAGCCCAGCACCACGCCGACCACGCGCCAGATCGAGCTCATCACTGAACCTCGGTAGTGCATTGGGAACAGGATTAAAATCCCCGCCATCAGCGCCGAAAGCGAATCGCTTAAGTCGCTAATCTGGAACACCACGAATATCAGCGTCGCGACGGTGCCGGAGAGCAGCGACTCGTGGCGCACGCGGGCGTCGTCTTTCTCAATCAGCGGTGGCGGCTTGCGGGGCTCCACGTCCGGCAGAAGATAGTTCATCAGCGCGCTCAGGCACACCGCCATCACGCTGGCTTCGATGTTGGAAAACAGCAGCGTGTGCCAGTTGGTGGTGGGGTAGCTCATAAAGTTGAGCATCACGCTCTGGCATACCACGCCCATTGAGCCAAACAGGAACAGCGGTCCCTTGCTCATAAAGCGAAAACGCATCACGTACAGGGCAAACACCACCAGCGTCATGATCGCCGGCCATTGCGACAGATAGCCGATGATAATCACCATTTCAACGCAGTTCAGCGATGCGCTGAAGATAAACTGCTTCGCCACGTGGCGGTTAAACACCGGCACCAGCGAGAGCAGCATGATCGGATAGACCACGAAAAACACGCCGTAGCTGGTGTTGTAAAAGCTGGAGATGCTGAGCGCAATCATCCCGGCAAAGACGATGCGCAGTGTCTGGCGGAAATCGTTTGCCGTATAGACGATGTTGCCGTGCGGGGTAAATACCCTCGCCAGGGTACTAATAGACATAGTGAAGCAGGCTCACCAGGTGGATCTGCATCCCGGAGAAAAAGCGCGCAAACGGCCCTTCGCTATTGTAGAGCTGCACGGTCGCGCGGGCGCCGGTCGGCAGATGCTTCGGAAGCGGCTCGTCCAGCGTCACGTGAATGCGCATGCGCTGGGCGTCACGCACCCAGCGGTTAGAGGTTTCCGGCTCGGAGAGCTGGCCGTTAACGGCCTCCTGCCCCGCCAGTATCCCCGCGTCGCTGCTGGTGACGTGGGCGCGGAAAACATGTCCCGGGAAGGCGTCAAACACCACGGCCGCATCGGTGCCCTGATGGGTATGGCGCAGGCTTTTTTCACGGAAATCGGCCACGATATCGGTCTGGTTGTTCACCAGCGCCAGCGCGGCGGAACCGGATGAAGCGTAAAAGCCGGGGCTCAACTGCAGATTACTGACCGTGCCGTCCGCCAGGGCATAGACCTTCGTCCAGCCGAGGTTCAGCTCAGCTTCATCCAGCGCGTTGCGGTATTTTTGCAGCGTCACGTTGCGGTGTTCTTCGCGCTCACCACGCTGGATGCGCAGGTTGCGGATGTTGGCCTGAATCGTGCTGACGGACTGCTCGCTGCTCTGCCAGGTCGTGCGAACCTTATCCAGATCCGCCTGCGAGACGTTCTGCAGTGTGCTCAGCTTCTGGTAGCGGTCAAAGGTCACTTTGTCGTTACGCGCGGTCAGAACGGCGGTTTTCAGGCTGGCCTGCGCGGCGGCGATCTGCGCGTCCAGCTGTTCATTGGACAGGCGTGCCTGCTCAAGCGCGATTTGCGCCGCTTCCACCTTATTGCGAAACGGCGTGTCGTCGAGCTCAAACAGCAGATCGCCTTTCTTCACCTGGCTGTTGTTGTGGACATGCACCGCCGCCACGTAGCCGGAGACGCGCGGAGACACCGGCGTCACCACGCGCATCACGGTGGAGTCCGGCGTCAGCGGGATCCAGATATCCGCGACGATAAAGTAGACAAACATCAGCAGGAAAGAGGCAATACTCACCCTTACCCAGCGGGCAAACTTTTGTTCAGGGGTCATTATTTTTCGGTCTTGTTATCTTCTTCGCGGATTGTCCGCAAATTGCAGGCGATTTGATTCAACGTGGCGCTGAAAATATCGAGATGTTCCGGCGCGATGTTTTGCGATACGCGCGCCTGATACGTCTCAATCACCTGAGTGAGCCTTTGTAACAGGGCTTTTCCCTCAGGCGTCAGCGTCAGAAGCCGGATGCGCTTGTCATAAGGCGATGTGCCGCGCAGCAGGTAACCCTGCTTTTCCAGCTGTGTCAGGGTGCGCATCAGCGGCGGCAGTTCAATGCCCTGCACCTCCGCCAGCTCACTCATTGAGACGTTATCCCCGAGCTGATGAAGCTGCATCATCACCGTCCAGCTCGACTGGGTTAACCCGGTATCGAGAATGGCCTCGTCGATGACGGCACGCCACTGGCGCACGATCATCGCCATCCGCATGCCCATCGGTCTGCGGCAGAACAGTTCTTCTTCACTCATGGGGAAACCTCTCGTCACACGCGGTCAAGATAATAGTTATCAGGGTAAGTATCAAGAAACGAGAGGCATAAGCGCAGGAATTGCGAAAGGTGTTACTGGAGGCGATGTACGCGTAGGCCCGGTAAGCGCAGCGCCACCGGGCGTTTTTAGCGGCTAAAAAGCCTCTTTACAGCGGCCTTCCCCGACGCCGTCACAACCACCTCCCGATACCCCGCTACCCGCTGGATCCAGCCTTTGCTTTCCATGTGGATGAGCAACGCAGCGCCCGCCTCACCGCCGAGATGAAATCGCCGCTCGCTCCAGTCCAGGCAGGCGCAGCAGGCCTTCCGGCGCGGATGCGCGCTTAACGAAATGCCGAGCGTCAGGAACTGCTCCCGGCCATAGAGTGTCAACGCTGAACCATCAGCCTCCAGCCAGCCTTCCGTCTGCATGAAATCATAAATCTGCACCGCCACCGCGCCTGCGAGATGGTCGTAGCAGGTCCTGGCTTCACGCATGGCTTTCGGCGCGGTGGTTTCCGGCGGGGTAATGCGGCTCCACGAAAGCCCCATCATTTGCTCCACCAGCGCCGCCACGTCGTGCCCGGCAAGACGATAATAGCGATGCCGCCCTTGCGACAGGCAGATTATTAGCTGCCCTTCAACCAGCCGGGCAAGATGCCCGCTGGCGGTCGACGGGGCGACGTCTGCCGCGGCGCTCAGTTCGGTAGCGGTCCACGCCCGTCCGTCCATTAGCGCACACAGCATCTTCACGCGCGACGGATCGGCCATTGCAGCCGCCACCGCGGCAATCGCCAGCTCCAGCATCGCGCTGTTATCAGGGAGTAAACTCGTCTTAAGCATGGGCCGCCCAGGGTTCGGTGATCTCTGCGGCCAGCTTATCATCATCCGTCAGCAGAATAAGGTGATTCGCATGGTCGCTGTACTGAGTCAGGATAGACACGCCGCGTGCCGCCAGCGCCGCTGCGATCTCGCCCAGCTCACCGGGGCGTTCCTGCTTAAGCTTTCTGATCACCGGCTGTCGCACCGCCTGTACGGTAAACCCGGCGTCGAGCAACACGCGTCGCGCTTTTTCCCCGTCTTCCACCAGGAAATGGGCATGTGTACCAAATACGCCACCGCCCTCCAGCCCCACGCCGTTGCGGCCCAGCAGCTGTCCAAACCGCGCCAGTTCACCGGGGGTATCGCGAAAAATGACATGAACGTCATACATCGGCATGCCCTCCGGTTTCGGAACTGTATTCCCGCACCAGCTGCGCCACCCGGATGCGGTAGTACGCAAAAATCGACGTCCGCCCTTCGGCCTGCGCCGCCTGATGAAAGACGTTCTGCTTCCAGCGGCGGACGGCCTCTTCATCCCGCCACCAGGAAAGGGACAGGATTTTGCCGTCGGTGGTCAGGCTCTGGAACCGTTCGATATCAATAAAGCCGTCGATGTCCGCCAGCAGCGGCTTAAGCTCTGCGGCAAGCTGAAGATAGCGCGCCTGATGGGCAGGCGCGGCTTTAGCTTCAAAAATGACTGCGATCATGAGGGTCTCTCCGTGGTGATGTTGAGGAGAGCATGCGGGATGGAAAAGCACAATGCTTCGGTAAATAGCGAAGTTTTAGCCCACCATCGACCTCGGCTCCATAAACGCCCGAATTCCCCACTCGCCCATCTCGCGCCCCAAACCGGAGTGCTTGAAGCCACCGAATGGTGCTTTCGGTTCATGAGCCAGGGTGTTCACCAGCACGCGACCGGAAACAATCTGCTGCGCCACGCGTCGCGCGCGGTTTACATCACCACCCAGCACCATCGCGCTCAGGCCGTAGTCGGTTTCGTTGGCAATGGCGATCGCCTCCGCATCGTCACGATAGGGGATCACGCACAGCACCGGACCGAAAATCTCGTCACGGGCAATCGTCATCCGGTTGTTCACGTCGGCAAACAGCGTCGGAAGCACGAACCAGCCGTCCCGCGTGCCTTCCGGTCGCCCTTCACCGCCCGCCAGCAGGCGCGCCCCCTCTTCGATACCTTTCCGGATATAGCCCTGCACCCGCAGCCACTGCTTTTTGCTGACCATGGGGCCGACGTCCGTTGCGCTATCGCGCGGGTCGCCGGATTTCACCGCCGCCACGGCCTGCGCCAGCGCGGTTTCGATCTCTGCCTTGCGCGCCTGCGGCACCAGAATGCGCGTTCCGGCCACGCACGCCTGCCCGCTGTTCATAAACCCGGCCTGGATCGCCAGCGGGATCGCCTGCGCGAGATCCACATCATCCAGCAGGATCGTCGGCGATTTACCGCCTAACTCCAGCGTCACGCGCTTAAAGCTTTCCGCCGCGCTACGCAGGATCGCCTTGCCGGTATTCGTGGAGCCGGTGAACGAGATTTTCGCCACGTCCGGATGACGGCTAATCGTTTCGCCTACCGTCTCGCCGCGTCCGGTGACGATATTAAATACCCCTGGCGGTAATTCAGCATCGCGCAGCGCTTCGGTGACAATCTGCGTTTGCAGGGCGCTCATTTCGCTCGGCTTGATCACCGCCGTGCAGCCCGCAGCCAGCGCGGCCGCCAGCTTGCCGCAGATAAACCCCGCGTCGCTGTTCCAGGGCGTAATCAACCCTGCCACCCCAAGCGGCGTCATCTGCACCGTCGCTGCACCTGCGGGGGTGACAAACTCAAACGCCTCCAGCGCCTCAATTGCCTGAGCAATCACCTCCGCCGGATAGCTAGCCATCCACGCCGAGCGCGAGGCGGGCGCGCCGTACTCTTCAATGACCGCTTCCAGCAGATCGTCGTGGCGAGCGGCCACGGCGGCATGCATGCGCTTCAGCGCGGTGATGCGTTCCTGTTTTGTGGTCTGCGACCACGCCGGAAACGCCGCTTTTGCCGCCGCGATAGCGCGTTCAGCGTCAACCTCATCCGCCAGACGAACCTGGCCGATGACCTGCGCCGTCGCCGGATTGTACAAATCAAACCACTCGGTACCGTGCGGGGTAACAAACTCGCCGTTAATAAAGATCTGTTCGATGGTGTGCATATAAACCTCCTCAGGCTGTGTGAGCCCAGTCTGTCACGGCTTCTCCGTTGCGATAATCCACGCTATGCTGCAAGGGTTGTTTCGATTTTCAGGATAATCTATGCATCGTTCAGGTCTGACAGAGCTGGAAGTGGTGATGGCGGTGGTGCGGCGCGGCAGTTTTCGCGGTGCGGCGCAGGAGCTGGGGATGTCCGCCACGGCGGTAAGTAATGCCGTCGCCGGGCTGGAGAGCCGCCTTGAGACGCGACTTTTCAACCGCACCACCCGCAGCGTGGCGCTCACCGACGCCGGGCAGCGCTACGTGGCGCGTATCGGCCCCGCCCTGCAGGAGATCCGTCTCGCCAGCGAGGAGATCCACAGCGACACCGGGGAACCCGCCGGTACGCTACGGCTGAACGTGCCGAACCATATCGGCACGCTTTTTCTGGACCAGCTGCTGATCGACTTCATGATCCGCTACCCGAAGATGCGCGTAGAGACCGTCAGCGAAGCGCGAATGATCGACATCGTCGCGGAAGGCTATGATGCGGGGATCCGCCTCGAAGAGTCCGTCCCGCAGGACATGATCGCCGTGCCGCTGACCGGTGAGATCCGCCAGCTCGTCACCGCCACGCCGGACTATTTCGCCCGTCACGGCATACCCGAAACGCCGGACGATCTGCTTTCACATCAGGGGATCGGTATGCGTATGGCTCACGGCGGGATCTACCGCTGGGAGCTGGCGCGTCGGGGGGAAACGTACGCCCTTGCCGTGCCGCCGCGCTTTGCGACGTCCGATCTTTTTGCCTCGATCCGCGCCGTGAAAGCGGGATTAGGGGTGGGATTTTTACCGGAACTCTATATTCGGGACGAGCTGAAAAGCGGGGAACTGGTGAGCGTCTTAAACGACTGGGCGCAGCCGTTTGCCGGGCTGCGCCTGTACTACCCCGGCCATCGCCACGTCCCGCCGGGACTGCGGGCGCTGGTGGCGATGATCCGCGAGCGCGGAATTATTCCAGGTTAGCCTTGTTCAGCCCGTACGCCGCGTCCAGCGCGCCGGGCGCCATGCGGGAGGTGATCCCCAGACGGTTCCAGGCGTTGATCGCCACGATGGCGAAGTTCAGCTCTGAAATCTCGACATCCGAAAAGTGCTCCGCCACGCTGCGGTACAGCGCATCGCTTACGCCGTGAACGCCAATCTGGGTCAGCGCTTCGGTGAACGCCAGCGCCGCTTTCTCGCGGGCGCTGAACAGCGGGGACTCGCGCCAGGCCGCCAGATGGTACAGGCGCAGCTCGCGCTCGCCGGCGATTTTGGCCTCTTTTGAGTGCATATCCAGACAGAACGTACAGCCGTTCAGCTGCGACACGCGAATGTCGATCAGGTGCTTCAGCGCCGGGTCGATGGAGGTTTTTGCTACCTCCATGCTCAGGGCAGACAGCGCGTTGGCGAGGACAGGTGTAACTTTATGGTGGTTAACGCGAGTGCTCATTGTCTTTCCTCTTTTTGTGCGGCATGTGCCGTGCGATGAGGCAAATCTACGCCGTTCATGACATAGTCAAAAGATACAAAAAGCGTGAAATGAGGTAGGACATGAAGCCGGGCTATCACGAGATTTATTCCCGCTATCGCGACAACATCATGCGCGGCGTGCTGAAGCCGGGCGACAGGGTGCCTGCCATCCGCGTGCTGGCGGAAGAGCTGAAGGTGGCGCGTAAAACCGTCGAAACGGCGTACGCCATTCTGACGGGTGAAGGGTATCTGGTGAGCCAGGGGGCGCGCGGCACGCGGGTTAACCCGGACTTACTGTTGCCGGACAAGACAGCCCCCGCGGAACAGCCCACCGGCACGCTTCCGGCATCGCTCATCAGCCAGCGCGAGCGGGCGGGGTTTCTGCGCCCCGGCATCCCGGCCCTCGACAGCTTCCCGTATAAAAAATGGCTGCTGCTGGCGGGCCAGGCGACGCGGGCTATGCGTCAGGAGGAGATGCTCAACCCGCCCGTACTGGGCTGGTATCCGCTGCGCCAGGCCATCGCCAGCTATCTCAACATTTCGCGCGGGCTGTCCTGCAGCGCCGAACAGGTGCTGATCACCAGCGGCTACAGCGGTAGCCTGCGGCTGATCCTCGACACCCTAGCCAGCCGCAGCGACAAGGTATTGTTTGAAGATCCGGGCTATTTTATGGGCCAGCAGCTGCTCAAGCGGATCGTGCCGCGCCTGCACACCGTGCCGGTCGATCGCTGCGGCATCGATACGGACTACCTGCTCCGTTACCATCGCGACGCCCGTTTTGCCATCGTCACCCCGTCGCATCAGAGCCCGCTGGCGGTAACGCTCTCCCTGCCGCGCAAGCAGCAGCTGCTCGACTGGGCCAGCCAGAACGAGGCGTGGATTATCGAAGACGATTACGACGGGGAATTCCACTATACCCGCAAGGTGCTGCCGTCGCTGAAAAGCCTCGACCAGCACGACCGGGTGATTTTTATGGGCACCTTCAGTAAAACCATCATGCCGTCGCTGCGCATGGGCTACGTGGTGATGCCCGCCAGCACCGTCGGAGCCTTTACCGACTGCGCGGACATCACCACCAGCGGCCAGCCGGTGCTGACGCAAAAGATCCTCACCGCGTTTCTCAACGAAGGGCATTTTTTCCGTCATCTGAAAAAGATGCGCGCGCTGTATCAGACCCGCCGCGACTGGATGATTGCCGCCCTGCAGGAGGTGTATGGCGATCTGTTTTTCACCGAGCAAAACGACGGCGGGATGCATATCGTGGCGTTCCTGACCAAAGGAAGCCGTGACCGGGAAGTGGCGCGCTGCTGGCAGGAACAGCAGCTGCAGGTCAATGCGCTCTCGGAGTGGTATCGCGGGTCGGGCAAACGCTACGGACTGGTGATGGGCTATAACAACGTGCGGTCGTATCAGGAGGCGCTGGATTTACTGGAAAGGCCGAAGCGGCAGACGTTTGAGCTGTTGCGCTGAACATCGCCGGGTGCGGCTGCGCCTTACCCGGCCAGGGGTTTAAATATCATTGCGGGATAAACCAACGTCCTTCAGCTGCTCGTCGCTCATCTGGCTCAGGATGCGGCGGGTACGGTTGATTCGATACCAGTTGCAGATCGTTTTTCCGATCCAGACAAACACGACGAACGGACGTTTTGAACGATTCTCGTAGAATTCCATGATGCTCTCCTCACTGTGCCAGTGGGGTTATCATCTCGGAAATCCACCCGTGCAATACAGATGCAAAAACAGCTTTTGTTTAACATACAGATCCGCTAAAACAGTATCTGCATGCCAATTTTCGCAGCAATCTGTACTGGTTTTATAATCTGTATGGTGAAAACAAAGGATACAGCATGACGCGCTATCAACATCTCGCCAACCTTCTGGCAGAACGCATTCAACAAGGTCTGTATCGCAGCGGTGAACGTTTGCCGTCGGTGCGTGCGCTGAGCCAGGAGCACGGCGTGAGCATCAGCACCATACAGCAGGCCTACCAGATCCTCGAAAACCTCCAGTTGATAACCCCTCAGCCGCGCTCCGGCTATTTTGTCTCGCCGCGCAAGGCCCAGCCGCCCGTCCCGGCGATGACGCGCCCGGTGCAGCGCCCGGTGGACGTTACCCAGTGGGATGAGGTGATGATGCTGCTGGACGCCCGCGCCGACAAAGAGATGATCTCCTTTGGCGGCGGTTCGCCGGACATTAACCAGCCGAGCCTGAAGCCCCTGTGGCGCGAGATGAGCCGCATCGCGCAGCATAACCCCGGCGAGATGCTGAGCTATGACGTGCTCGACGGGCGCCTGGAGCTGCGCGAGCAGATCGCGCGCCTGATGCTGGACGGCGGCTCCACCGTCTCGGCAAGCGACATTGTGATTACCAACGGCTGCCACGGTGCGCTATCAATCGCCCTGCTCTCGGTATGCAAACCTGGAGATATCGTGGCGGTGGAATCGCCGTCGTTTCACGGCACCATGCAGATGCTGCGCGGGTTTGATATCAAGGCGATTGAAATTCCTACCGACTCTGAAACCGGGATCAGCATCGAAGCGTTAGAGCTGGCGCTGGAGCAGTGGCCGATCAAAGCAGTGATTCTGGTGCCCAACTGCAATAACCCGCTCGGGTTTATCATGCCGGAGGCGCGGAAAAAACAGGTGCTGGCCCTCGCCCAGCGGCACGATATCGTGATTGTTGAGGATGACATTTACGGCGAGCTGGCGGCGGAGTACCCGCGCCCGCGCACCATTCATTCGATGGATATCGACGGACGCGTGATCCTCTGCAGCTCGTTTACCAAAACCGTGGCGCCGGGCCTGCGCGTCGGCTGGATTGTACCGGGACGCTACTACGACCGGGTGATGCACATGAAATACGCCGCCGGCGGGTTTAACGTGCCGGGCACGCAGATGGCGGTGGCGGCGTTTATTCGCGACGGTCATTACCATCGCCACGTGCGCCGCATGCGCCAGATTTATCAGCAGAATATGGAAACCTACACCTGCTGGGTACGGCAGTACTTTCCAGCAGAGATTTGCGTCACGCGCCCACAGGGCAGCTTCCTGCTGTGGATTGAGCTGCCGGAGAAGGTCGACATGGTGTGCGTCAGCAAGCAGCTGTGCCGGCTGAAGATCCAGGCCGCGGCCGGGTCGCTGTTTTCCGCATCAGGGAAGTACCGCAACTGCCTGCGGATCAACGTGGCGCTGCCGCCGACGGAGAAGCATCGCGAGGCGTTGAAGAAGCTGGGTGAAGCGATTGTGATAGCGATGGAGGAGGGCTAGTGCGGCCTGATGCCCTCACCCCGGCCCTCTCCCACAGGGAGAGGGAGAAAACCGTGCCGCACTACTCGTCGAAGTACCAGTATCCCTGGTTAATCAGCCCGGTGAGCTCTTCAACAAATGCCGGGTTTTTCAGCGCATCGCCCAGCTCGGCCTGGCCGAGTTCCGTGTAGCGGCACAGCGCATCCGCCGCCTTCGCGTCTACCGTCTCCAGCTGTTCGCTGTTGATAAAGAAGCTGCCGTTGACGTTCAGCACGCGCAGGCCGCTCAGGCGGGACAGCGTTTCGCCGCCCTGCAGCGCGTCCAGCACCTCTTCCGGCGCGTACGGCGGCTCGGCGGCGGCGATATCCAGCTCGTGGCGCGGCGTGGAGACAAAGCTGCCGAACCATTTTGTGAAATCTTCCGGCTTGCTAATCATGTCGAACATCATCTGGCGAATGCGATCGAGTTCGTACTGCTCCACGCGGCCCGGGTGTTCGCGACAGGTCAGATCCGGATCGCTGTAGTGCTCGCCGCCCAGATCGTTCTCCAGCGCGTAATCGGCGAAACTGCTGATCAGATCGCGGCCGTTTGGTCCACGGAAGCCGACGGAGTAGTTGAGCGCCGTTTCATGGGTAAAACCGTCGTGCGGGAATCCTGGCGGGATGTAGAGGATATCGCCCGGGGCCAGATCTTCGTCGATGATCGGCTCAAACGGATCGACATGCAGCAGCGCCGGATGCGGGCAGAACTGACGCATCGGCAGCTTGTCGCCCACGCGCCAGCGGCGGCTGCCCATCCCCTGAATGATGAAAACATCGTACTGATCGATATGCGGACCCACGCCGCCGCCGGGCACGGAGAAGGAGATCATCAGGTCGTCCAGACGCCAGTCCGGCAGAACGCGGAACGGACGCACCAGCTCCGCGGCGGGCATATGCCAGTGGTTCACCGCCTGCGCCAGCAGCGACCAGCCGGTTTCGCCCAGATCGTCGAAGTGCTCAAACGGACCGTTGCTGGCCTGCCATTTACCGTTGAAATGGCTTACCAGACGGCTATCGACCTCCGGCTCCATCGCCAGACCCGCCAGCTCGTCCGGTGTAATCGGGTCGACAAAATTCGGGAAGGCATTTTTCAGCACAACGGGTTGTTTTTGCCAGTATTTCTCAAGAAATTCCGGCCAGTTCAGGTTCAGTTGATACGCCATGGGTAGCACCAGTGAGAAGGGAAACAGGCGCGATTATGGTGGAGAGCGTGGAGGGCTGCTTTGTCGTGGGTCAAGCGCAGATGATTTGCCTGCCACGCGCGTGTTGGCAATGATAAACCTGGTCATTAGGTGAAGTGGTATTAAAGTAAAACTTAAATGATAATTTTTCCTGAACCTTTTCCCCTGTCCGATGTTTACTTTTACTCAAGACATCTTACCTCTTAAAACTGGTAGTTTTTTAATTTTAAGAACAAGATTAGTATTAGAGATTGTCATTTTTTATATTTAGCTCTAAGCTATTTTCTTTTGCATACCTGGCTCATTAAAGGCAATGATTAGAATCACAAGGACCGTTGAGAGCGAACATTGCTTACAAGAATATATTTCAACGTTTTCTGTCGTAAATAATCTTATTGACCGACACCTTTCTAAAACTTATCTAAATCTTTTTGCCCGCCCTCAGCAGGCTGAAGATGGTGCGGTTGAATGGTATAGCGAAATAAATGGTAAACCCCAACGCTTTAACGCTTTAAACGTCGTTGAGCGAGACAAAATCGCCATACTCCTCTCACAAAAGCTGGCGGCACTCACTCAACTTCATCAAACACTCTCGACTAGCGCGCAGACTTCTCCCGAAACACTGCAGTTACTGGCAAAAATAGCCAGACAGCCCTCACCAGAAAGAATATGGATCGTTGACGGTCAGCCTGTGATTACAGGCTGGGACATCATGCCGGCAACTAAGTTGCCGGTAGAACAGCTGCCTAAAAAGCGTGGGTGGTTATGGCTGGGGCTTTTAGCGCTGGCTCTGCTTCTGGCTCTTGTTCTCCTGCGCGGCTGCTGGCCGACTGTCAAAGTAGTCACTCCTGCCGTTTCTCCCGTCCAGCCAGCCCCTGAGCATCAGGTCAAAATGCTCTGCCCGGCACAGCGGACAAAACAGCAGGCACCTGAAATGGTTATTATTTTTGATGCTTCTGGCTCTATGGCCATGAGCATGGATGCCACACCAGAAGAGATAATGCGGTGGATGCAGGATAAACCTGTACCCGGTATCGATCGTGAACCTCGCCGCATTACGCTCGCGCATCAATCCGCTAAACACATTATCGATGACGTGCCAAATGACATGGACATTAGCCTTATTGCCGCAGCTAACTGCCACCAGGTGAGCGCAACTCCGGCTTTCCTGCCGGAACAACGCGCTGAGCTAAAAAAGTTAATTGATAAAATCCAGCCGGTGGGTAAAACCGCTCTGGCAGAGGCGTTAGAAGAGGCGGGGAAACGAGTTAATGGCGTTGACCGTGATGCCATAATTCTACTGGTGACGGATGGGGAAGAGACATGCGGAGGCTCGCCTTGCGATGTCGCGCTTGAGCTAAAAAAACGTAAGCCCCGATTACAGGTCAATGTTGTCGATATCATGAATACCGGCGCCGGAAACTGTATTGCCAGCAATACAGGTGGAAAGGTATTTGCTGTCAATAATACGCAGGAATTTAATAAGATGATGAACAACGCCGTGAAGGAATATATACCGCAGGGTTGTGACTAACACATTAGAGAAAATGAATACATTGCCAGAAATATAGTTTCACAGTGAAACTTTTTTTGCGGTAATCGGATATGCGCAGGTCCCAATAATAAGTTTAGTTTAGGTCTAAACGTTTTCGGCCACTTGCCGATAATACTCAATATTTTGTTGCCACAAACAAATGACGCAGATTACCAGGCGTATTTGCGGCGTCCTTTTCCACAGTGGAACCAGCTTTCACTTGTTCGTTTAACAGCAAAGGCATGCAGCGTGAAAGAAATTTTTCTATGCAGTGACAAGCTCGATAAATATCAGTCGATGGGTGAGAATGGACAGGCAGTATATATTTCCGCATTACAGCTGCGTGAAACCCTACGACTTAGAAAACAAACGGCGGTTGCTGACACTTTAGCCATCCCGCAAATCAGCGAGCATGGCGATCGAATCGACTGGTATGCCCCGCTGGCCGGTGACGTTATTCCATGGACGGCCGCAACGGAAGCTGAGCGCCAGGCCGCGCTCGCGCAACTCGAAACCACCCATGCAGCGTTTCGCCAGATAAGTAATGAATTTGCCCAAAGCCAGCAGCCGGAACGCCGGCTCTTTGGGAAATTACTTGAAAAAGCGATGCAATTCCCCGATCAGCAGCACGTGTGGCTGGTAGGTGGAAAGCCGGTCATCAGTTTTTGGGGATTTGTGAACGCCACTAACCAGGCCCGCATCGAGCCGCTAGACTGTTTGCGTCCAATATCTACAGCCTTGCCTCCGCAATCAGCAAGTATTGAACCGGTGATACCAGAACGCACCTTTACGCATCAAAGGCCCGCCAAAAGACGCTGGTGGTTGCTCTTACCCGCATGGTTGCGTTGGCTACTGCCGCTACTTCTGTTACTCCTTTTAGCGCTACTGTTCTTACGGGGTTGCATGCCAGGCATAACGATCCCTGGTATTTCATCTTCTGTACCCGCTTTGCCCGCGCCCCACCTTCCAACAGCCGAATCTCTTGCGCCGTCGTCAAGGGCCATCATCAGCACAACAACGTCTAAGGCGAACCTGCATTCGACAACGGGCAGTGAGATTTTAAGCGCCACGGGCACTTCACTCACAACGTCACAAGAGCAATCAGCATTACAAACGCCGTCACAAAGCGCAGCAGCAACGGCATCTGCTGTGGATCCTGCGTCAGCCACGAATAGCCCTCATCCCGGCGGAACAGCACCTGCTCTCGAAGCGCCATCAGCCAATACCTCAGCTGGTGCTAAAGTCCCGTTGACCCTGCCTGCATCTTCACTGGCACAAGGAAATACCCGTTTTCTGGACGGGAACTGGCACGCAGGGGCTGGTATTCAGGATCAACGCACAGGAAAGCCCCTTAGTCTGAGTTACCAAATCAATGACGGTAAGGGCGAAGTACAGATGATCCGTGGCGACGGTGTGACCTGTCGTGGCGCGGTCAATGCGGCCATTCAGTCAGGTCATCTCGCCATTAACAATCAGGGAGAAGCACAGTGCTCCGATGGCTCACGCTACCAAATGCCAGAAATTCTGTGTGCTCCCGGCGCGCAAAACATTGCGAATTGCAAAGGCCGTTACGACGCCAAAACACTTTTCCCTATTTCGATGAAGCAGGAGGCAAGTCAGTAAATGCTCGCTGAACTCACTGATTTTAAAAAACAGGTCAAACTTATTCGCGACAGCGGGATCCAGTTCCTTGATTTCGCCTTTACCCTGCCAACGCGTAAAGAATATGGGGAATTTCTTCGTCAACAGGGTGACGAGGCTATTATGCGGCTTATCTATAATGAGAGGGAAGACAAGCTGCAGCTCCCTCTGCCTGACAGCGAACCTCCTCGCTACGCAGACTCCGACTACACATTGACGACCGAAGAGTCGCTACGCCTCTATCGCGGCCTCTGGTTACCGCTGCCATTTTTCCGCTTCAACCCGCCACGAGCCTTTGCTCACGGGCCCTATAACTGGTCACGCGTCCAGTTCCATGAGCTGCCTGAGCCGGATGAAAAGGGTAATACCTGGCGCGCTACTCTGATTTTTGATACCAAAATTTTCCCGGATCGCGAGAATACGCAGTATCTCGCACCAGGCGAGGATGATATCCGTTCAGGTGCGGGATTTGCTCTGGCACGCCATCCTCACGAGATGAGGGAGTTTCTCTCACTGCCATGGGTGGATGAATGGCTACGGGAAGTTTTCAGTACTCAGGCTCGCGAAGTATTACGCCAACATATTGATGACATTGATGAAAAACTTCTGCAGAAGGAACATCAGGCGCATTATCTTAACCTGCTGCATGTCCTGGCGACGACGATTGTCGTTCCTGAAGTACAGGTCAATGACGTAAAAATCCGGGACTCAGCGATACCTGTAGACCTCGTGCTGGACATTGGTAACTCACGTAGCTGCGGCATCTTGATCGAAGAACATCGTGACGACAATAAAGGGCTTTCTCAACTTTATCAGCTTCAGCTCCGCGATTTGAGCCAACCGCAATTTGTTTATAACGAGCCTTTTGACAGCCGTCTCGAGTTTGCCCAGGCCGAATTCGGCAAGCAGGATTTCTCGCTAAAAAGCGGGCGCAGCGATGCCTTCACATGGCCAACCATTGGACGCGTCGGCGGAGAAGCCTTCAGAATGGCGGCTCAACGCCTGGGTACCGAGGGCTCAACAGGGATCTCCAGCCCTAAACGCTACCTCTGGGACGATCAACCCTATTCACCGGGATGGCGCTTTAGCCAGGCCTTCGTGAAAAGTGACAGAGAGCCGTTAGCCACTGCAGCACCGCTGCTGTATATGGTCAACGATCAGGGGAAATTGCTCATTCGCCTGAAAAATGAAGAAGACCGTATGCCCGTCTTCACGCCGGTATACAGTCGTAGCTCGCTGATGACGATGATGTTGTCAGAGGTATTAAGCCAGGCTCTCATGCAAATCAACAGCCCTTCACAGCGGCTGAAGATGAACCACGCCAGCACACCGCGTCGTTTACGAAATGTCATTATGACTGTCCCTCCGGCGATGCCAAAGCCTGAGCGCGCTATCTTTGAGGAGAGCATGCATGACGCTATCCGCATGGTCTGGAAAGCGCTCGGCTGGGAAGAGATGGATTATGAAGGCGATGACCCGCAGTGCTTGAAGTACGCCCATCCTGGCGTACACGTGAAGTGGGACGAAGCCACCTGTGGGCAGTTGGTATATCTCTATAACGAAACGCAGAACTACTTTGGCGGTCGCACGGACGAATTTTTTGCAGCTACTCGCCGTCCCGATACTCAAAAAGACACCAGCGATACACGCTCATTAAAAATCGCGTCGATTGACATTGGCGGAGGAACGACCGACCTCGTCATTTCTCGCTACACGCTGGATGAAGGCCAGGGCATTAACGTCCGAATTACCCCGAAACAGCTTTTCCGTGAAGGGTTTAAGGTAGCAGGCGACGACATACTGCTGGATGTTATACGGCTTTTCCTCCAGCCAGCAGTAAAAGCGGCCATGACCAAAGTCGGCCACAGCGATCTTGCAGCCGAATCAATGATGTCACAACTCTTCGGTAGTGAATCTATCGAAGCCGGAAAACAGGTATTACGTCAGCAGCTTACATTGCAGATCTTCGCGCCTCTGGCGTTATCTATTTTGCATCGCTATGAAGAGTACTCCCCGGAAAATGGGCGGGAGATACTGAATTACACCTTCCGTGAGCTACTTGCCGATAATCTTCCAACCGAGAAAGTACAGGATTACGTAAACGACGTTGCCCGTTCCGGACAGCTTGCGAGCGAAGTACCGTTCTCCATTCTGGATGTACCGCTGGAATTGGATCTTGCGCGTCTGCACAATGAATTTATCGACCCTCGCAGCGGGCGAATGAACATTTGCCACAGCCTGCGCGCGTTGTGCGAAGTGCTTTGGCACTACAACTGCGATGTATTACTTTTAACCGGTCGTCCATCTCGCCTGCCGGGAATTCAAGCGCTCATTCGCCAGCTTCAACCTGTTCCCCCTTCTCGCGTACTGCCACTCCACGGTTATGAAACCGGTGGCTGGTATCCGTTTAACAAGAAAGGATGCATTGACGATCCGAAATCGACAGCCGTTGTGGGGGCGATGCTCTGCCTGTTAGCGGAGAAATCCAGACTCAACAACTTCTTCTTCCGCACTGCGAACTTTAAGCCTTATTCAACCATCCGCTATGTCGGGATGCTTGATGGAAACAATGTGATTAAAGACAGCAATGTCGCCTATCGCGATGTTGATTTGGACTCCGCTGATTTCCAGTTACCGGAAGGGAAAGGCTTTGAAGCACGGGGGGAAGTACGTATCGGTTTCCGCCAGCTTGATAACGAACGCTGGCCATCGACCGCACTTTATACCCTAAAAATTACCAGTGCGAACCTGGCAAGCGAGCTGTCGGGTGATGCTGTAATAAGCATCGGTTTAACCGCAGAACAGGGACGTGGACGTAGTAGCGAAGAACCGGTCAGTCCGGAGCGCTTCCAGATTGGCTCGATGGAAATGGAAAACGCACAGCGCGGTTATGGCCGTAGAGATGTTGCATTCCAGTTGAACACAATGGTCGGTAACGGGCTGAGTGAAACCCATTACTGGCTGGATAGCGGGAGTATTAAAAGCTAATGAGCACTATTCATCCCAACACCATTATCCAGGGCTGGAATGGCGTCGAACAAGGTGCAGGCCGGGCCATTGACTGGATCGCAAGCGTTCGTCAGGACGCGCCGCGCCTGAACACTGAAGCCGATCGCCTGACCATGAACTTGCGCCGCAGCCGTAACAAAGCACGCAGGCTGGCGCAGGCCGCAGCGAAACCGATGACAATCGGCTTCTTTGGCTTGTCGCAGGCAGGCAAATCGTATCTCATTTCCGCGCTGGCTGCGGGTGAAAACGGAAAGCTGGAAACACGCCTCGGCGGCAATCAGCTCGATTTTCTGACCCACATCAACCCGCCTGGCGGCGGCAAAGAGGCGACGGGTCTTGTTACCCGGTTTAGCCGCAGTGATCAGAGCACGGACGACCGCTGGCCTGTCACGTTACAGCTCTTCAACGAAGTGGAAATGGGGAAGATCCTCGCCAACGCATTCATCCATGACTTCAACCAGGAAAAATTTGACTGGCAGTTCGATGAAAAACGTATCAGCGATCTGTTAACGTCCCTGTCGAAACGACGCCTGACCTCCCGCAGCCCTGGCGTGACCGAAGATGACGTAGTTTCTTTTTGGGATTACCTCATCCGCCATTCTGAGAAAACGCAAAGCCGTTTTGCCCTGACCTACTGGCCACAGGCAGTAAGCCTCGCACCATGGCTTTCTGTTGAAGATCGCGGCCAGCTTTTCTCCGTTTTATGGGGCGAAGTACCAGAACTAACCAATGCCTATATCCGTTTTGCCAACACGCTACAGCGTCTCGGTGGAGTGCAGGAGCTGCGTGCCCCACTGAGCACGCTGGTTCGTAACGAAAACGGCATGCTTCTCCAACGGGATAGCATCATGAACGTCGATATGCTGGAGCGGCTGAATACCCCGTCAGATCAGACTATTGAAGTCTGTCCTGTGGTAAATGGGCAAACGGGTGCGTCTATTTCGCTATCGCTGGCAGAGCTCACCGCGCTTACCGTTGAATTGCATATCCCGTTAATGGCTCCGCCTCGCGAAACAATCTTCGAAGCCGTCGACTTGCTTGATTTCCCGGGTTATCGCGGCCGTCTGGCGGTGGAGTCCATGGGTGATGTCACCCGCGAGGTTAAAAATGCAGAGAGCAACCCGCTAGCGCAGTTAATTTTGCGCGGAAAAGTGGCCTATCTTTTTGAACGTTATACCGAAAACCAGGAGATGAATGTCCTGGTGGTGTGTACGGCCTCAACAAAACAGTCTGATGTCAAAGAAGTGGGCGGCGTGCTGGACGAGTGGATCCGTTACACCCAGGGCGCCGATGCCGACGCGCGTGGTCGTCGCTTACCTGGCCTTGTCTGGGCATTAACCATGTTTGATCTGCGCATTAGCCAAAACCTTTCCCATGACGAAGCACTTCTTCGCCAGTCCTGGGGGCTTGGCGGGATGATCAAAATGGCGATGACAGAGCGTTTTGGCCAGTACAAATGGATGCAGGAATGGAGCCAGGGTCAGGCGTTCAATAACACGTTCCTGGTGCGCAAACCGCGCCAGCAAACGCCCTTTATCCGCATGAACGCAGGTAGTGAAGCGGCTTTCAACGACGACAATGGCGGGCAGCTTGCACTGATGCGGAAAACCTTCCTTGAAGATGAAGCTGTCGCTCGCTACATCGCGAACCCTGCTGAAGCCTGGGATGCGATGCTCACCCTCAACGACGGTGGTATGCGCCGAATGGCCGATTATCTGGCCCGCGTCGCCCGCCCTGAACTGAAACTGGAGCGGATCGCAGAACAGCTCGACGAGATCCGCCACGAACTGGTCGAAGGGGGACTGGGGAACTGGTACCAACCGGACGGCGAAGAAGAGCTGTCCAGAAAATCCCGAATTGCGCAAGAGATCCTTGCCACCCTGAAAAAACGCAGCGGCATGCACGGCGAACTGCTGGCGCGGTTGGTTCCGGCACGCCGCGATCTCCATGCACTTTACATGCAGCAAACGACCCTGTCTGCGCCTGAAGCAGAAGAAGATGCAGGATTCTTTGATATCGGTGTGGAAGATGCTTTCGAAAGCAGCGCAACTGCGGTGACGACGCACAGCCATGAGGTCGCTTTCGCGCACCAGAGCGTTCAGCTCTGGATTAACCATCTGCGCGGCCTGCCTGAAACCGCCGCCATGCTCAACTACATCAGTCTTCCGCGCCCGATTGCCGAAGCGCTGGTAGACGAATTGATCACGGGGTTATTGCGTTCACGTGTCGAGGACGCGCTGGTCAATGCAATGAAAAATACCGAGCAGGCTGGCGTTCGTCGTGAACGTATGGTCGAGCGTCAGGTTTCACGCGTGCTTCACGTGATGAGCGATTTCATCACCTGGCTGGGCTATCAAAATATGCCGGAATCGAAACGCCCGGCCCGTCTCAACCAGCCCGAACAGCCGATCTTTACCCGTCCACCAACGTGCGACAGTGTGGTCTGGAAAGGTGATGAACGCCTGGCACGCCTGACGCCGCAACAGCTGAACTACAGTGCCTTCTTTATCATCGACTGGCTGGTTGGCCTGGAAGCACTCATTACCGAAAACGCAGGTCATTCTGCCGGACGCGAGATTAGCGTCGCGCAGAACGAAAATCTGGGCGTCATTCTCCGCCAGATTAAATCGGCAAAGGAGTAACTGGACGTGATCAAACCTGAACTTAAGACGCTGACCCCTATACAACCAGGATTCGCATTACTCTTGTTGAAAGGCTGGAAAGGCGATGCCGAGGGCGTCACAATCTCGGTAGTACGTAATCAGGATCGCCTGTATCTGGACAGCCACGGTGATTGGGTCAGTGGCGAGATTTTCCTCGCCCTCCCTCCACTGATACAAAATGAGGAGACGCCCTGCGTTCAGGTCGGCCCTTCTCTGATCGATCCACTACTCGCTAACCGCCAGGCGGCCTATCGCATCACCATCAAAGATGGAAGTAATAAGGATATGGGGATTCTGACCATCGCTGAAGGGCTACTTAGCTCCCAGGCCGGTGGTGAAAACCCACTTCCGGAAAATATACAGACGCTGAATGATACCCCCATCGTGCAGCCGATGTCCGTTCAAGAACCGGAACCTGTCGTTTTAGAACCTGTCGCAGAAAAGCCTGTATCTCAACAGCCGCAGAAGCCGAAAAGCAAGCTGCCGTTATTTGCGGGATTAGCCATTCTATTGCTCCTGCTGGCCGCTGCTGGGTGGTGGTTTACCCGTAAGCCAGAGCCTGCAATTCCAGCGGCACCTCCCGCACCCGTCGCGAAAACTACCGGGCCGTGTGGTGATGAACAAATGGCGAGCGGCAATGAAATGGCGTTCGTTAAAGGGTGCCTGCGTAGCCAGCCAAGTAGTGCACAACTGCTGGACGTCATCGCAAAAGCGAAAGCGGCAAAACATTGCGATATCGCTCAGCGCCTTTACGCCTATAAAGCCCAGTCCGGCGATACGCAGATGGCCGTTCGTTATGCACAAGAATATGACCCTAAAACCGCAAAACCAGGGGGATGCTTCAATCCTGACGCAGAGACAGCGGCGTATTGGTATGAGTCGGTTGTAAATCAGGATCCGCAGAATAACGAGGCCAAAGCCCGTTTAGCTGAGCTGAAGAAATAGGATAAATAATGAAATACATGCATTGGTTCAGTAGCCTGGTGTGTGCCGCAACGCTGGCATCCCCCGTCTGTGCCGCGGGTAAACAGCCGCTTTTGCAGGAAGGTAAACATGCGTTATTCCAGCGGGTACTGACTTACCCAGGCTGCCAGCTGTCCGCCAAAGCAGGTGAAGCAGGTAAAGAGCAGCCGGCCTTTAGTCGATTCTATGTTTACCAAAGGACAACGCAGGGTCAGGACACGTGGCTGCAGGTTGGGCCGGACAGCTTTGGTCATACCGCTGGCTGGATGAAATCCTCCTGCACCGTTGACTGGAAAATGCAGCTGACGCTGGCGTTTACCAATCCTGCTGGCCGTCACCCGATGCTGTTCTTTAAAGAGAAATCCGACGTTGAGTCTCTTCTGAACAGCAAAAACCCTGCGGCAACATTGCAACCAATGCTCAACAGTTTGAGCAGCCATAAACCGGTCCCGCAGGTTCTGGCACGCGAGCCTGATTACATGGTGGATCAGTTAAAAAACTTTTATCTCTTACCTGTTCTTGGCTCAGATGATGTGTTTACCGATACCGGCTTCCAGGTACGTGTACTCAACGTTGCCTCCGTCAGCGAAAAGTCGCCCGCAAAAAAGGCCGCGTCCGCTGCTGATGAAAAGAACATGATGAAAGGGTTCTCCGCCTCGGTTGTCTTTGTGATCGACTCCACCATCTCGATGGGGCCGTATATCGATCGCACCAAAGAGGCGATCGATAAGATCTACAAGAGGATCGAGAAGGAACACTTACAGGATCAGGTCAAGTTTGGCCTGGTAGCTTTTCGCTCCAGCGTGAAAGCGGTTCCGGGTCTTGAATACGACAGCAAGATGTATGTCGACCCCAATACCGTTAAAGATGGTAAAGACTTCCTCGCTAAAGTACATGACCTGAAGCAGGCTACCGTTTCCAGCAGCAAGGTTGATGAAGATGCTTACGGCGGGGTCATGACAGCGCTGGACAAAGTGGACTGGACGCAGTTTGGCGCCCGCTACGTTGTACTGATTACTGACGCAGGCGCGCTTGATGGCACAGATAAGCTCTCGTCAACCCATCTGGATGCCGCCCAGGTGCGTCAGGAAGCCGCCTATCGTGGCGTTGCGCTGTATGCGTTACATCTGAAAACCTCTGATGGTAAGAAAAATCACAGTTCTGCTGAAGCCCAGTATCAGGAGCTGACGTTAAATCCATTCCTGCACAAACCGCTCTACTATCCTATTGATTCAGGTGATGTAAATAGCTTCGGTAGTATGGTCGATAAGCTGGCGAATGCCATTACCGGCCAGATTAAAACAGCCTGGAGCGGCGAAGAAACGGCGGGGAGTGCGCTGGGGGCAAGCCCTAAATATGCCGGTAAGAAAGAAGATCCCATGCTCAGTGATGCCGACAAGTTAAGTAAGGCAATGCGTCTTGCCTATCTGGGTGAAAAGCAAGGCACCACGGCACCACCGGTATTCAAGTCATGGATAAGCGACCGCGATCTGATTGACCAAAACATCCCGGCGACCGAGGTGCGCGTACTGCTCACGAAAAGCGAGCTCAGCGATCTGAGCGATGTCATGAAGAAGATCGTCAATGCCGCCAATGAGGGGATGATTTCTCCGGATGACATGTTTGCCAGCCTGCGTTCTCTGGCGGCAACCATGGGCAACGATCCAAACCAGGCGAAAGGGAAAAATGCGACCCGCCTCGGAGAGATGGGACTGCTCGGTGAATATATCGAGAGCTTACCTTACCTCAGTGAAGTATTGAGCCTGGATGAAGAAACCTGGAAAAGCTGGGATGGCCTTGAGCAGGAGCGTTTTATCCGCAGGCTGAACACCAAGCTTAATTACTATCAACGCTACAACCAGGATGTAGACCGTTGGGTGGCATTAGCGCCCGATAGCGACCCACGCGATAACGTTTATCCGGTACCTCTGGAGAACCTGCCCTGATGTTGAGGATCCGCGATATGGAGATCAGCCGGGGCGGGACGCATGGCTATAGCGTCGCCCTCCCGCACCTCTCGTTGAAAAAGGGAGAGGTGGTCGCTCTAACCGGGCCTAGCGGGTGCGGTAAAAGCACGCTTCTGGAGATGATAGGGGCGATCCTCCGCCCAGCGCATCTTGCCGAGTACCGGCTCGCCGGTCGCGATATTTCAATACCGCTCATGGCTGAAAACGAGCCTGCCCTGGCCGCGCTTCGCGCACGCGAGCTTGGGTTTATGCTACAGCACGGCGGCTTGTTGCCCTGGTTACCCGTGATAGAAAACATCACTCTGGTTCGCAGGCTGGCAGGACTTAGCCTACAGTCAGCCTGGCTCGATAAGGCCATCGACACCCTGGGCGTGCGGCCGCTGCTGACAAGAATGCCTTCCCGGCTTTCTATCGGCGAGCGCCAGCGCGTTGCCTTCATCCGTGCGATTGCCCACCAGCCACGCTTACTCCTTGCCGATGAACCGACTGCGGCGCTGGATCCTGATAATGCAGACCGGCTGTTTGACCTGATGATCGGTTTGGTGCGCTCACTGGATATGGCAGCCATTATTGTGAGCCACGACTGGCAGCGCGTGACGCATTTTGGGATTGACCGATATCAGGCCGTGACCGGAGAGGGAAAAAGTGTCTTCTTACCCAGCTGATATGCCAGCGTCAGGCACCCTGCTGTGCCGTATGGCTCTGCGCGATCTCATTCACGATCGCAAGGTCGCGCTGTGCATCATCTTCTCTTTGATTGCCGTTATCGCACCGTTATTGCTGCTGTTCGGATTGAAGAATGGCATTGTCAGCCAGCTTCGCCATCAGCTTCTCGACGACCCTCGCACCCGGGAAGTACGTATGACGGGTAATGGTAATTATGATTTTGCCTGGCTTGATAAGCTCGCCCGCCGTTCAGAAGTCGGATTTTCGATTCCGTTGACTCGTTCGCTGAACACTCAGGCCGATCTGGTCCGAGACGGGCAACACTTTGTCCCGGGTGCTGAAGTGATCCCGACGGCCAAAGGCGATCCTCTTTTGCAGGATGTCAGAGCACCGGTCAAAGACAGCGATACCGTACTCAGCGCCAGTGCGGCACGCCGCCTTGGCGTGCAGACAGGAGATATCCTGCGCCTGATGGTGAGCCGAAAAAGCGAAGGGAAAAACCAACGCGCCACGTTCGCTTTAACCGTTACCGGCGTGCTGGATGACGCAAAATTTTCACGTCAAGGTGCCTTTATTACATTGCCTTTGCTTGTTGCTCTGGAAGACTACCGCGATGGCTTTCAGGTTCCCTTGCTGGGGGTCAGCGATGGCAAGCCGTTCAGAGAGAGAACCCGCTATTCAAGAGCACGTATCTATGCCAGTTCGATAGATGACGTTTCACTCCTCGCGCGGTGGCTGGAGACGCAGAACATTGAGGCTATCACTCAGTCAGCTCAAATTGAGTCTGTGCGTGCCATCGACCGTGTGCTGGGTATTATCTTTGGCGTGATTGCCTGGATCTCTGCATCAGGGTGCATCGCCTCGTTAGTCGGTGCCTTCATCGCCAACATTGATCGTAAGCGCAAAGATATGGCCGTGCTGCGCCTTCTGGGTTTTCGCCGTCGCTCTGTGACGCTTTTTATTATTATTCAGGCGCTGTGTTTGACCGGCGTCTCATACGGACTGGGTGTGATCATCTACCTGCTGGGCAGTGCATTGTTCAACCATGTGTTGGGCAGTTCTTTACCGGACCAGGCATTCGTCTGTCACCTTGACCCCCTTCATTTTATCGCAGCATTGCTCTGTGTCCTTGCCGTGGCGTTAGGCGTGGCCGCTATCGGAGCACTGCGCGCACTGAAAATCGAACCTGCGGAGAGTTTACGTGAAATCTAAACTGGCGATGAGCCTGGCTATCATTGGACTCGGGTACGCCTGCGCGGCTAATGCCACCTGGGATGAAAAGTTCTGGAACCCAAAACCTCTGGCCGATGACGTGATATTGCCTATGCCGTGCGACGGTGCCATGGCATTTCGCAAAGTCGCTATCCCGCTGAATAAACCGCTGGAAGATTACAACATCACGCTGGGGCAAGAAGGCGACGACTGGGGATACGTTGAACAATCTCGCCAGGAACACATTGCAGGCAGTTTCCCGGAGAAGGGTGGTAAGGGCCGTTATTACCTGATGGCCAAATATGAACTGAGCGACCTGCAGTATCGCGCGCTTTCTGGGGAATGCCCGACGACGGATATGAAAGGACGTTTACCGAAGGTGAGTATTGGCTGGATGGATGCCATGGTATTCGCAAATCAATACAACCTGTGGTTACGAAAAGAAAAACTTTCTGCACTGCCTGAAGATGATGGTCAGGCGGGATTTTTACGGCTTCCGACAGAAACCGAGTGGGAGTTTGCCGCACGCGGCGGGCTCGCGGTTTCCCCCGCAGAGTTCCGCGATCGCCACTTCCCGATGCCTGAAGGATTAAACGGTTATGTCTGGTTTGCGGGGGCACAGTCTGCAAATGGAAAACTTCAGCTTACCGGCCTGCTGAAACCTAACCCGCTCGGATTGCACGACATACTGGGCAACGCAGCAGAGATGATGTTTGACCCGTTCCGCCTGAACAAGCTCGATCGCCTGCATGGTAAGGCTGGGGGCTATGTCGTTCGGGGGGGCAGTTATATGACTCCTCAGGCGGATATCCGCAGTTCACTGCGTGGAGAGGAGCCGTACTATGCCAATGCAGGCGAGAATACAACCAAAAGCACCGGTGTTCGTCTGGTTTTAGTTTCCACAACCCTGACATCACGCGAGCGGGTGAAAGAGATTGAAAAAGAGTGGCAATCATTAGGCACGGGTAAAAAGGAAACACCTGCAGGCAAAGCTGATGATTCTCTAAAAAACCTGAATGCTATCTCGGCAAAAGTCCAGGATGACGCACTGAAGAAACAACTTGAGCAACTGCGCGGTGAGCTGCGCGCAAATAGCCAGCTTCGGGATGAACAACGGGATCAGGCAATACGCACATCGTTACAGTTGGGCGCCTTTTTGTGCACAAAAATGAAAGATGACGGCGAGTTTTACGATCGTCTCAACCAGCTCTTCACCAAAACCTGTGCCGCAGGCAGCCAGCTTGATGCTAATTGCTCCCGCCGTCAGGAACAGCTTGGTCAACATCAAAAAGCCCTTGATTTTATTACCAGTTATTACGCTGACACACTGGTAGACATGGGCACAACCTATGACAAACCCCTCATCGAACCGCAGGTCGCTGTCGTATTGCAACAGATGGCTGCACGCGGAAAAACCAACCTTAACGGTTATCTCGATACCTACTGGAAGAACCTTCAGGGGTACTGGAAAGATGGAAAAGTTGCGCGCGAGGCGTGGCTTAGTTCATGTAAAAAAAATAATTAAATAGTTCAGGAGATTGGAATGTTAAAGGTTATTCGCACAGCAGTGATAGCAGGAATGATGGTATTTCTGGCGGGGTGCCAGAATGGCAGTACGGGAAGTAGTGGCGGCGTCGACCCGCGCCTTGCCAATAATCAGGATGTTGAGTTTTTCAATAAATCAGGCTGGCAGGCCTGTGCTGGCGGCGCGGTAATCGGCGCACTGGCCTGCGCTGTCAGTAACTCCAGCAACAAAGCAGTATGTATGGCCGCCGCCGCTATCGCCGGTTGCGGTGTGGGTATGGGGGCTAACGCCTATCTGGATAATCAGCGCAAAAAATACGCCTCCAAAGAGCTGCAGTTAAACGCAACGATTAAGGATGTTGAAGCCGAAAACAAACGCATTCAGAACGCAACCAGCGTTGCAAAATCGGTTATCGACTCTGATAAAAAGACCCTCGCTCAAATAGAAAAAGATATGGCTGCAAACACGGTGAAAAAAGACGCCGTACAGAAGCAAATTAAAGGAGTGGATGCCAACATTGCTTACCTTCGTGGCACCATCACCGACATGAAAAAACATGAGAAGCAGTGGCAGGACGTTTCTGCAGACATGAGCAAATCCGGCAGTGATACCCAAAATCTGGATAGCGAGATTGCGTTGATGCGCGACAAAATTGGCTCTCTGCAGGGCGAGCTCGATAGCCTCTATACCCAGCGCACCGCGCTGAAAGTCGGTTGAGGGGAATAGCAATGCGTTATATTTTTCTTGCACTCAGCGCCCTCATATTAGCCGGCTGTGCCACTAACGCGCGAGATTGTGACCCGACAACCGGTGATGTCAGCATTATTACCAAATTTAACTGCAACTACTCCGGCACCTGGGATAAGCGCGTTGAAGATAAACAAAAAACGCTGCAATACGATCAGGAACTGAATAAAGAGTTCAAAGCGGTGAATGATGCGATTGAAAAAGAGAAAGCACTGAGCAATGCCAACGTAGCCAGTAAACAAAAATCGCAGCAAGAACTGCAAAAGTCGATGAACAATCTGCTCGCCCAGTTGAAGAAAAAAACAGCTGGCCGGGCTGATGCTCAAAAGCAAGTTGCAGACCTGGAAAAAAATATGAAGGAGGCGCAAAACAAACCAAGCGCTTCCGAATTGCAAAAACAGATGGAACTGCAGAAGCTGCAGGGACAGCTGAATGAATTACAAGAAACACTGGCTTCACAATAATAAAATAGCAGCCGGGTTACCGGCTGCTTTACCTGCTAAGGAAAAATAACGTTGAAATCTCAATTACTCTCTGCTGGATTATTGACCCTTCTGGCGACAATTCCAAGCGTTCATGCTGCACCGCCTGAGCCTGAGCTTATTTTCAACTGCGAACTCACGAACGAAAAATACGTTATCGTCCGTCTAGAGCACGATGTTCCTACTTATTATTACGGCTCACTTGAAAAAGTAGAAATGACTCTCCCCCAAAATGAGGGAGACAAAACGCAGGTTCGCCTGGGTGAAATGACGTTCTCGGGTGGAGGCGCTTATTATTATCGTTTCATCAATGGCAACTACAGCTATGTTGTTTATAGCGGTACGGGAAAAGGATGGGATTATACCGGCCTGAAAGTATATAAAAACCAAAAGCTCATCATGAAAAAAGAGTGCACTAATGGGGGGTTTTTACCTAATGAATATCGCGGTCAAGGCCTCGTAAAAGAAGCGGACACCGGTGATGATGCAACATACGGTTATGTTGATTAATACATCATTTTCAGGATGGTAAAATATGATGAGCCGTTACTTACAATGTAGCACAGTATTCGCATGTCTTTTATTCGCTGCTCCATCTCATGCGATTGAGATCTGGCACTCAAACACCGTCTGGGCAAATCAAGGGATGTGCAGCGCCACTTTCACGCTGGACAGTGGCATGGAAAGCGTTGGTTCGTTAGAGATAGGCTTTGACCTCGTTGATGCAAAAAATAACCTTGTAGCTCATGATACTTTGCAGGTAGAGCCATTCGGCGATTCTGATGCCACGCGATACCAAACGGCTTTCGCCGAAGGCGAGCATTATTGCGAAAGCAATCTCACGCTGCGCCTGACGTCACTGGCGTTAGTTAACGGAAAGACCAAACAGCCTTTACCTCTCAGTTTGCTTACACCAAGGCCATTTATTCCATTCCCTATCATTAACCCGCAGGCAGATCACTAATATGTCTATAGACGCTGAAGCAAACTCAACACCTGACAATAATGGGCCTGGCCTTTGCTTTTTGTTATTACTTATCTTTGGCGGGTTCGTTTTCTTTATACCTGCAAGCGTTGTGGTCGCCTTCCCGGCCGTTCTCGCCGGTTCCTTCCTGTATTTTATCTGGTATCTTATTTCGGAAGGGCATTTAGGCAATATTCTTGGCAGTATGATCGTCAGCATGATACTTATGGCTATCGCCGCAGCTATTCCTGTCATTGGCTGGATATTGTTACTTCTGTGGATCTTCTACAATATTGCAAAAGCCTTTGAGACGATAAAAACATTACTTCCCGATGCGCTCTTTAGCGCTGTTCTCTATGGATGTTTGCTCTTTCCCGTTATCCAGGAAATGGCAATGGACGGGGAGAGCAACATGGCTGCCACTATCGCTTGTGGTGTCGTGTACGTGATAACTGCAGGGCTTTATTGTTCCAGGTTAACGCAGCTGGCAACCAACACTAAGCAAAGTATTTTCTATTTTTCAATTATGTGGCTTTCGGTCCCACTTATCGCACTTCTGATCGTCTCGATTGTGGCATCCCTACGCGCGGCATTCAGAACCGTGCTGACCCCGGTGCAGACCGTGGTCAAAACCCCGCAAAACGTATCAGCGCATATGCGAGGCGGGAGCCATGTCAACGCTTACACCCGAACTGTGACCACCATTCAACATAGCGTGACCTCCCAGACACTTCCGGGGATGGGAGCTGTTGGTGCCTCTATGGTTGGTTCCGTATCGGAGGCAACGATAACAACACCACAACAGCCACAGCAAACCTTGCCAGCACTGGAGCACAAACCAGCCGGGGGTGAATTAACACAGTATGCGACGAACAAAGACCACAATTTTTACCGCTACGACAATCTCAACGCGAAAAAAATAAGCAATTTCGTCCAGGCGGCCAGTCATCGTCAATCGCTGCCTCCTCTCACGGAAGATGCGATCCTGTTCTACTACGACGAAACGGTTTTCGGCCAAGGGGATCGTGGTGTGGTATTAACTGATGACGGTGTTTATTGCGTGTTGGGAAAATTGTATGAAACTTTCTACGCCCGCTTCAGAGAAGTCAGTAGCGTAGTCATAAAAGGATCCATTAATAAAAAAATTGTCCTGCATATGAAGAATGGCCAGAAACATAATATTGAACTGACTCAATCAAATGCCGGGGCAAAAAAAATCTACGAACTTATCAGCATCGCAGCCCAGAATTAAGTAATCCTCCAGGCACCCGCTCAACGGGTGCCTTTCAGTCTTCCGCATGACACATTCTGACAGTTTCACGCTTTATCGTGATCGCCATATTTACAGCGGCTTATATCGTTACGTTAAGAGAGAACTGTCATGAGGTCTAAAATGAGCGATTTCACTGAACTGCCGGTCACTGGCTCTGTTAAGACCACAACAGCGGTCTACACGCGTAAACAGAGCCCCTCGGTATTCTCGCCCGTGGCGTGTGAACTCTCTGCGGGAAGCCAACTGACGGTGCAGGCTGCGGTGATGGGGGATGCGGTGGAAGGCAACGCGCACTGGTATCGCATTGATGAGGATACATACATCTGGGCGGGGGCATGCACACGGCTCGATCCTTACCCGGCGTTTCCGCCAGGCACGCGAACGAACTGGATGGTGGTGGTGTTCGAGGTACGCTAGGTCCGGCGTAGGTCGGGTAAGGCGAAGCCGTCACCCGACACAAACACGCCGCGAAAACTTAATCCAGCTTCAGCTCGTCATAATGGGTGATCAGCTTGCCCACGATGCCGTAGTCCAGCGCTTCTGCCGGAGACATCCAGAAGTTGCGGTCGGTGTCTTTTTTCACTTTTTCCAGCGGCTGGCCGGTGGCGTCAGCGATCAGCTTGTTCACGCGATCCAGCATGCGGATGATCTCGCGCGCTTCGATCTCAATATCCGTTGCCTGACCGCGCACGCCGCCCAGCGGCTGGTGGATCATAAAGCGGGTATTCGGCAGCGAGTAGCGGTGCTCTTTTTTCGCGGCAAGGAAGATGGTGATCCCGGCGCTCGCCACCCAGCCGGTGCCGATCACGTGCACTTCCGGGCGAATGAATTTGATGAAGTCGTGGATGGTGTCGCCCGCTTCCACGTGGCCGCCCTGGCTGTTGATGTACAGCTTGATCGGATCGTTGCTGACGCTTTGCAGCAGGATCATCTGGGTGATGACCTTCTGCGCCAGCTCCTGGTTGATCTCACCGGAGATCACAATCGAACGAGACTCCAGTAGTTTTTGCTGCAGAGCGCCCGCGCCGTTTGACCCTTCAGCTTTATCCTTGTCGCTCTCTTTCAGTGTGTAGTGCATTGTTATGTCCTCAGCATTTAGCGCTCAAAACCAGAGTGTAGCCTGTTTTACCGATCAAAGTCCTCACCGACAAATAACGAGGGCGCTGAGGCATACTGCCCATGTTGCACGCGTTTCGTTCCTTCACCACTCCCGCCCCGGCTCGCTATACTTCATACGGTTATCATATTGTTAAATGATAATGATAGTTAATGTGTTAAGATGAAAGTCAGCATAAACAGTCTCTTACGTCGCCGTAGTGATTGTTTGCATCCTCGACATGTCAATCAGCACCGGGGCGGTGAATGGAACACATTGTGTATGTTGTAGATGACGATGACGCAGTCAGGCAGTCCGTGATTGGGCTGCTGGAATCGGCAGACCTAAACGCCGTCGGCTTTTCATCGGCAGAAGCGTTTCTTCAGTACCGCTTTGAAGAGCTCCCGTCGTGCGTGGTGCTTGATATGCAAATGCCCACCATCTCGGGTTTTGAGGTGGCTGACGCCCTTAAGGATAGCGGGCGCGAGATCCCGATTATTTTTCTCACCGGCCACGGCACCATCCCGATGTCGGTGCGCGCCATTAAAGGCGGCGCGTACGAATTCCTCACCAAGCCCGTCGAATCTAACGCGCTTATCGACGCCATTGAATCCGCGCTTCAGCTGGCGGAACACAACGCCGTGCGCAATAAAGAGCACTACGCCCTGAAGCAGCGCCATATGTCCCTCACCCCGCGCGAACACGAGGTGCTGACGCTGGCAATAAGCGGCATGCTGAACAAGCAAATTGCCGCCGAGCTGGGCGTTAGCGAGATCACGGTGAAGGTGCACCGCCGCCGCGTGATGGAGAAAATGCAGGTGCGTTCCGTGGCCGAGCTGGTCAGGGCCGTTGAGCGCCTGACCAAAAGCCAGCCTGCGGAGTAACGTTTACCCTTCCTGCGCCGCCAGCGGCAGCGCAAACGCAAACACAGTGCCGTACGGCTCCCGGCGGCGCGCGCTCAGCTTCCCGCAGTGGCGCTCAATGATGCTGGCGCTGATGGTCAGCCCCATCCCCATTCCCTGTGGCTTGGTGGAATAGAACGAGTCAAAAATCTGCTCCAGCCGCTCGGGCTCAATGCCGCTGCCGGTATCGGCAATCTCGACGATCGCTTTCCCGTCCGCGTTGGCGGTGCTAAGGGTAATGGTGCTGGCGCGATCCTTCACCTCGGCCATCGCCTCTACCGCGTTCATCACCAGATTCAACAGCACCTGCTGGATCTGCACGCTATCGCCGGTGATAAAGCTGTCGCTGGCGTTCAACAGATAATCAACGCTTATGTGTCGCTGCTCCAGCTCGCTGCGCGAAAGCGCGATGATATGGTGGATCAGATAGTGCAGATCGATGCGCGAGAAGGTGGGATCCTGCTTGCGCGTCAGGGACTGAATGCTGCGAATGATCTCCCCCGCCCGCGCGCCTTCCGCGGCGATCTCCTCCAGCCCTTCCCGCACTTTATCCAGCCGGGCGGGCTCGCGGCTGAGCCAGCGCAGGCTCGCTCCGGCGTTCGAGACGATCGACATCAGCGGCTGGTTGATCTCGTGGGCGATGGAGGAGGTCAGCTGTCCGACGGTGGTGGCCCGGGACACCCGCGCCAGATCCGCCTGCGCCACCCGCATGGCATCCTCCGCGGCGCGCTGGCTGGTGATATCGGTGATGATGCCGTAGTACTCGTTCACCTCGCTGCCCACGCCCACCGGATCGCCAATTCCGAGGATGTAGCGCGTCGAGCCATCGGGACGCTTGACGCGAAACTCCGCGCGCATGGAGAGACCTTCGCGCACGCTTTGGGTGACGATGGCGCTGATGCGGGCGTAATCGTCCTCATGGACGAAGGTCAAAAACTCCGCCATGGAGATCATCTTTTGCTGCTCGGGCAGGCCGAGAATCCGGGAGTACTCTTCCGATACATACATCAGATCCTGCTCCAGCTCCCAGCGCCAGCTGCCGGTGTGGCTGATCTGCTCGCCCAGCATCAGCGAGGTCTGGCTGGATCGCAGCTCTTTCTCCACCCGGCGGCGCTGGATGTTCTCCGCCAGCAGCTCGGCGTACAGCCGCGCCGTCTCCAGGGATACCGCTGCCTGCGCGCCCAGCAGGCTCACCACGCGCGAGTGCTCGGCGGTGAAGACCTCCGGCATCAGGCGGTTTTCGAGATAGAGCACGCCCACCAGCCGCGCCTGTTTGAACATCGGAACGCACATAACCGCCGCCCCCGAGGTCACAAGATAAGGGTCCTGGCTGAAGGGATGGAACTCCTCCGGCCTGCCAGTGCGGATCTCCTGCCCGGTGCGGATCACCGCCGCCAGCACCGACAGCGGTAGGTCGGTCGCCGTCGGCACGTCTTTCAGGATCCGCACCCGTACGCCCTCGGTGCTGGTCCAGGCGCTGGCCTCGATCTCAGGAATAAGGTTATCGCTCACGCGCAGCAGCAGGCCACGCTGCGCCCCGGCGCGTTCGAGCAGGAT
Organism: Enterobacter sp. PI-10; assembly: GCF_027947695.1. Classification (NCBI taxonomy): domain Bacteria; kingdom Pseudomonadati; phylum Pseudomonadota; class Gammaproteobacteria; order Enterobacterales; family Enterobacteriaceae; genus Enterobacter; species Enterobacter sp. PI-10. The sequence goes on from NZ_JAJNOG010000004.1 coordinate 309,176, forward strand.
AGTCATCAGGTTTTCGATCAGGCGCTCAAGATTAATCTCTTCCGACAGCGCGCGGGATGCTTTGATCACGCTCTGGAGATCGCGGATGGTCTCGTTCTGGGCGAACGCCACCGTGTCGTAGGCGCTGGCCTGCCCGGAGGCCAGCAGGTGCGGGAAATCCTGCTCCAGCTGGCGCACCTTGGCCTGCGCGCCCGCGCGACCCCAGGCGGCAATAGAGCCGCGGAAGTGGGCGTCCGAGGCGGTCGGGTAGCCGCAGGCCAGCGCAAAGCGCCCCGCCAGCTCGTGGGCCAGGGCATTGATCGGATTAAAGCCGCCCTCGCGGGAGAGCCGGACCGCCTTCTCATACTGCTCAAGCGCAATGCTGTTCATCCCGTCCAGACGCACGATTTCGGCGTAGATCAGCGCCTCTTTATCCGCGAACGTGCCGGGATTAACGCGCGCCCAGAGGGCGATTTTGTCATAGTGGGCGTGAATGCTGCGACGGTGGTTCGCCGAGAAGGTCTCCGGCATCAGCTGACGGGAAAGCGCCAGCGCGCTGTAAAGATGGTAATCCAGCAGATGGATGTGCCCCGGCGCAGACCAGGCGTACCACCCCGCCATCTCCAGATCCGCCTGCGCGTCGGCATACTCCCCGCAGGTAAAGTGGGCCATGCCGCGATAGAGCCAATACCAGAACAGCATGGTGGAGGTCTGCTCCGGGGCCTGCTCCGGCGACGCGGGAAGCAGCGCCTCCGGCAGCACCTGCGACGCGGTCCAGGTGCCGATGACCGGCGTGCGCAGGAACTCAACGTACCCGCGCTGAACCATCAAAATGGTTTCCACGTCCTGGAAGTGGGTTTTACGCACAAACGCCAGGCCGCGATCGATGCTGGTCAGCACCCCGTCCAGGTGATCGCCCCGCGAGAGGAAGTTAATCACCTGGTGGCAGGCCGCAAAGCAGGCCATCGTCATATCCCCGTGGGTCACCGCTGAGGTAAAACAGGCTTTCGCGCACTCGATGGTGAACGACAAAGGCTGGGTCCAGACGCTGAGCTGGTCGAGCGGCAGCAGGGTTTTGGCTTCGAACGCATCGTAGCCGTGGCGATTCACCAGCTCGCGGGCCAGCGTGCCGTACTGGAACCCGAGGCGGTACTCGGCGTAGCGGTGGCCAATCAGCACGCCAAACCAGGCCATCGCCGTGGTGGACGCGCCGGTAATGCCGTGGTCGAGGGTCAGGTGCATCATGCGGCAGAGCAGTAAAAAGTGCAGGCGCGGGCAGATGAAGCTGGCGCAAATGCTGGCGCTGTAGAGCAGGTTCATCACCGCTTCGGTTTCCGTGTTATCCATCCGCGAGAGCTGGGCAAACAGGTTTTGCGGCGCGTCTGCCGTGCGGTTGCAAAAGAGCGCCCAGGCCTCGTCGCAGTCGGCATCTTCCGGATAACGGCCGATCTGAATACCAAATACACCCAGCCAGCAGAGCGCCGCCTCCAGCGCCAGACGGCTGTCCGACTGGCGAATGTACACCTCCACCAGCAGGTTGGCCGCCAGCGCCTTTTCGGTCAGCCCGCCGGGGCAGCCGAGGATGGCGTCACACAGCTCGCGGGTCCGCTCCAGGTGCCCCAGCGCAAACTCGCAGCCCGCCTCTTCGATATCGAGCATAAAGTCCGACACCGTCCCGGCGTTGCCCAGCGCTCTGGCGGTCTGGATATAGCTGAGTGCCGACGGGTAATCTCCCGAGCGCTTCGCGCGCCGCGCGGCCAGCAGGCTCAGCTCGCGGAACATCTGGCGCTGCGGCGCGGGCTGAATGCTGTCCAGCGCGGCCGTGACGTGGTGAACGGCGCGGAACAGCAGTTCGTTCCCGGCCGCCTGGCGCGCGGCGTCGGCCAGCAGGCTGGCAGTCGTCAGGTGAATATGGCTTTTCTCATGCCGATCCAGCAGCGCGAAGGCGGCCTCCTGTACCCGGTCGTGGGTGAAGGAATACGCTTTTTCCGTCAGCACGATGAGCTGGGCCATCACCGCCGGGTGCAGCGCATAGCGCATTTCTGCCATCGACATGCCGACCACGCGGCAGACCATCTCCATCTCGCCCGTGCCGCCAAGGCAGGCGATGCTGCCCAGCAGGCGACACGTCTCGTCGGGCAGTTCTTCGAGCTGCTCCAGCACCAGGGTGACCACGTTTTCAGTGTAATGCCGGGCGCGGATCGCCTGCAGATCGTAATGCCACTTGTCCTGATATTTGTTGTGTATCACCAGCCCGTCATCAACGATGCGGCGGAAAAACTCGTGCACAAAGAGCGGGTTGCCGCCCGTCTTCTCGTGGATCAGCGTGGCGAGGTCGGTCGTCGCCGCGCTGCGGGTGCGAAATACCGTCGCCAGCCAGCGCGCCACCGCTTTCACGGAAAGCGCCTGCGGAACAATCTCGCTCGCGTTTTGCGCCGCCTCCGGCAGGCCTGCCAGCAGCGCCTGCAGGGAGGCGTCGGTCACAGAGCCGATATCCCGGTGGGCCGCGACCACCAGCAGCGGGATAGCGCCGCAGTTCATCAGCAGATATTTGAGCGTGTGCAGGCTGGCAGCGTCGCTCCACTGGAGATCGTCGAGCACCAGCACCAGCGGGCAGCCCTGCGAGGCAAAGGTCTTCACCAGCGCCAGCACCATATGGCTGAAGCGCGCCCGGGCATCAATGGAAAACGTATCCGTCGAGAAGCGCGGCTTGCTCTCAAGCAGCAGTCCCAGCTCGGGCACCAGGCTGACGGCCAGCGCCTCGTGTCCCTCCAGGGCGCGAGACAGGCGGATTTTCCACTTCGCCACGTCGTTTGCGGGCAGCCCCAGCAGGTGCAGCGTCAGGGCGCGGAACGCAGAGCTTAATACGCCGTAAGGCAACGACGGTGAAAACTGATCGACTTTGCCCACCGCCAGCAGCACCGTACGCTGCTGCAGCGTTTTAAGCGCCGTCGCGATAATGGAGGATTTGCCGATCCCGGACGGCCCGCCGATCGTCACCAGCTCCGGGACCAGGCTCTGCCCCACCCGCTCAAACGCGGCAACGACATCATTCGCCTGCGGATGCGTCGCGAACAGGGAGTCCGCCAGATGGATCGCCGGAGTGCGATCCTGCTGACCGGGGGTAAAGGCGACGATCTCGCCCTCGCAGGTTAACGTCGCCTGACAGCGGCGGAGGTCGGCAATCAGCCCGTCGACCGTCTGGTAGCGGTTATCAGGGTTCTTTTCCAGCAGCTTCAGGATGATGGTCGACAGCATTCCCGGCACGTCCGGGCGGATCGCATCCGGGGCCAGCGGCGCCGAGGCAATATGGTAGTGCGCCCAGTTGGTCTGCTCGTCCTCTCCCAGTTCAAACGGCAGGCGTCCGGTCAGGAGTTCATACAGCACCATGCCGAGGCTGTAGAGATCGCTGCGGCTGTCGACGGGGCGCTGGGTGCGGGTGGTGTGCTCTGGAGACATATAGGCGGGAGTGCCGCCGGACACGGCAAGCCGGGTCTGGGTGAAGGCTCCGGAGAGGCTACAGGAGAGGCCAAAGCTGCCCAGACGGCAGGTGGCATCGTGATGAACAAAAATCGTGCCGGGCTTGATATCGCCGTGGATCAGGTTTTGCAGATGCATCTGGCGCAGGGGAACGCAGATCTGAATCGCCATCTCGATAAAGCGCGTGATACCCGAGATCGCCCTGCCCGCGCGCCGCGCCAGCAGCTCAAACGAAAACGGGGCGTACACCAGCGCGAAGCGCCCCCGGTACTGGGTGGATGCGACGGCGCGAATGGCCCAGCTGTCCTGCAGCGCGTCACGCAGCGCAAACTCGTTTTTCAGCAGCCGGGTGGCCCGCTCTTCCTCTTCATCGCTGACCGCGGTGGCGATAATAAATGAGCCGCCGGAATGAGGATGTCGCGCGTGCATCCAGGCGATTCCGCCCTCCTGCGCCAGCACGGTAAAAATCACATCCTCTTTAAGGACAAAAACCCGCCCCTGGTGAAGATTCCCCTGGGCGGGCCAGAATGCAGGCTGCTCGTGTTCGTTCATCCGCGATCCTTATTGTCGGCGGGCCAGCTCCCGCTGAATATGATCCAGCAGAATATCGATGTTAATGGGCTTACGCAAAAATGCAGCGGCGCCCAGACCGAGAGCGTACCGCTGCATATTTTCATCAGCATGACCGGAGATAAAGAGCACGGGCGGAGGCGGTACGGCCAGCAGGCGCAGCTTTTCAAACAGCTCCAGGCCGCTCATGCCCCGCAGCTTGATGTCGGTGATCACCAGCGCCGCGCCGGACAGGGCAAGCGGATGGCTCAGAAATACCTCTGCCGAATCAAACGTATCGGTCGAATACCCTTCCGACTCCAGGAGATTACTCAGCCCGCTGCGGACGGAACGTTCGTCATCAATGATGGCAATGCGCCACGGCAGCGTCATGCTGTCTTTCCTCTAAAAAATCATTATACGTCGCGATCGTCCTTCGCGGGCGCAGGGGGCGCCGAGCCGCTGATTTTCGGTACGCATTCGTGACGAAACCAGGCGAGGGTGAGCGGTTCGCGACTCAGTAAACGTCGTCCCACCGGGATGAGCTGTTCGCCCACCAGCATGCCGAACAGGCCAAGCAGGGCGACAACCGGCGGTGCCGGGGAATGAACGTCGAGCAGGGCGTAAATTACCCCAGCAACCACGCCGCACACCAGCGAAATTATCCATGCCTTCATGAGGACGCTCCCGTCTGCGATTTAGCCTGCGGCACGGTCACCTGAGGAGGAGTCGCGCCGTCCCGGGATAAGAGATGGCGCGTCGCCTGTTCACCCGCCAGCATCCCCAGCAGGCCAATCAACGCCAGCGCGGGCGGCGCGGGGGAGCGCACCTTCAGCACGGCATACATCAGGCCAATCAACACGCCTGCCGCAAGGGATATCAGCCCAGTACTCATTATGAACTCCAGAGAAAGAGGCAGCGGCGAGCCGGATGAGGGACCAGCCCGCCAGCGGAACTTAGCGAGCCGGGACCGGCGCTAAGGTGCGGTGCTCGCTCTTCTGGCGAGACGGCGCTTTATGCACCATGGTGTAGGCGTAATCCACGCCCATGCCGTACGCGCCGGAGTGCTCGCGCACGATGTCCATCACCGCGGTATAGGTCTCTTTACGCGCCCAGTCGCGCTGCCACTCCAGCATCACCTGCTGCCAGGTCACCGGGATCACGCCCGCCTGGATCATGCGCTGCATCGCGTAGTCGTGGGCTTCTTTGGAGGTGCCGCCGGACGCGTCCGCCACCATATAAATTTCGTAGTCGCCTTCGAGCATCGCGCAGAGGGCGAAGCTGTTATTGCACACTTCGGTCCACAGACCGGCAACCACCACCTTCTTCTTGCCGTTGGCCTTCAGCGCGTCGCGCACCTTCTGGTCGTCCCAGGAGTTCATGGAGGTACGCTCCAGAATGTCCTGGCCCGGGAACACGTCCAGCAGCTCAGGATAGGTATTGCCGGAGAAGCTTTCGGTCTCTACGGTGGTGATGATGGTCGGGATGTTGAACACCTTAGCCGCTTTCGCCAGCGCCACGGTGTTGTTTTTCAGCACCTGGCGGTCAATCGACTGCACGCCAAACGCCATCTGAGGCTGGTGATCGATAAAGATTACCTGACAGTTGGCAGGGGTTAACACTTCGAGCTTGGAAGAGGTCATAGCATTTTCCAGTGGTTAAGGGTGAAATCGCCGCGAGCGACGCGACGATAAAGTCACCCTCATCCTGCGGTTTTCCGTCCCTGCGCGTAATTATCTCTTCGTATAGTTAACCTTAGGTATAGTTATACTTTGGTATACCTATCCTATTGTATAACTGGATCTTTGCCGAAACCGGTTCCCATAATCCTGACCATTCCCCTCTCAGTCAGGAGCAGTTATGGATACCCCAGGTAAAGCCGATCTCATTCTGGTTAACGGCCAGTTTCACACCGTCGATCGCGAGAATCCTGTCGCGGAAGCCGTTGCCGTGCGCGACGGAAAATTTCTGGAAGTGGGTACCGTCGCCGAGGTGATGCAGCACCACGGCGACACCACCAAAGTGGTCGACTTAAAAGGCCACACCGCCATCCCCGGCCTGAACGACTCGCACCTGCACCTGATCCGCGGCGGGCTGAACTACAACCTCGAGCTGCGCTGGGAAGGCGTGCCCTCCCTGGCCGACGCCCTGCGGATGCTGAAAGAGCAGGCGCTGCGCACCCCGTCGCCGCAGTGGGTGCGCGTGGTCGGCGGCTGGACCGAGTTCCAGTTTGCCGAGCGCCGCATGCCAACCCTGGACGAAATTAACGACGCCGCGCCGGATACCCCGGTCTTCATCCTGCACCTGTACGACCGCGCCCTGCTCAACCGCGCCGCGCTGAAGGTGGTCGGCTACACCAAGGACACGCCAAACCCGCCGGGCGGGGAGATCCAGCGCGACGCCAACGGCAACCCGACCGGGATGCTGATCGCCCGTCCGAACGCCATGATCCTCTACGCCACGCTGGCCAAAGGGCCGAAGCTGCCGCTGGAGCAGCAGGTTAACTCCACCCGCCAGTTCATGCGCGAGCTCAACCGCCTGGGGCTGACCAGCGCCATCGACGCGGGCGGCGGCTTCCAGAACTACCCGGAAGATTACGAGGTGATTGCCGAGCTGCACGCGAAAAAGCAGATGACCATCCGCATCGCCTACAACCTCTTCACCCAGCGTCCGGGCCACGAGCTGGAAGACTTTGAAAAATGGACCGACATGCTCACGCCGGGCCAGGGCAGCGACTTCTTCCGCCACAACGGCGCGGGCGAGATGCTGGTCTTCTCTGCCGCCGATTTTGAAGATTTCCTCGAACCGCGCCCGGATCTCGCGCCGGGCATGGAGGACGAGCTGGAGCGCGTGGTGCGCCACCTGGTGGAGCACCGCTGGCCGTTCCGCCTGCACGCTACCTATAACGAATCCATCAGCCGCATGCTGGACGTCTTCGAGAAGGTGAACCGCGATATTCCGTTCAACGGCCTGCACTGGTTCTTCGACCACGCGGAAACCGTTACCCAGGCCAACATCGACCGCATCAAAGCGCTCGGCGGCGGCATTGCCGTGCAGCACCGCATGGCCTTCCAGGGGGAATACTTTGCAGAGCGCTACGGCATCGAAGCCACCCGCCACACGCCGCCGGTGGCGAAAATGCTCGAGACCGGCGTGCCGGTGGGCTTAGGGACGGACGCCACCCGCGTGGCGAGCTATAACCCGTGGACCGCGCTCTACTGGCTGGTCTCCGGCCGCACCGTCGGCGGGATGCAGATGTACGACCACAGCGCCCGACTGGACCGCGATACCGCCCTGATGCTCTGGACCCAGGGCAGCGCGTGGTTCTCCAGCGAGCAGAACCAGAAGGGGCAGATCAAGGTCGGCCAGCTCGCCGACCTGGCAGTGCTCAGCAAAGACTACTTCCGCGTGCCGGAAGAGGAGATCAAGGGCATCGAGTCCGTTCTCACGGTGGTCAACGGCGATATCGTCTACGCCGCGGGCAGCTTTGGCCCGCTCGCGCCGCCTGCTATTCCGGTTCTGCCCGAGTGGTCTCCGGTGGTGAAGGTGCCGGGCCACTACCGCAGCGCGCCGCCGCAGGCCGCACGCGTGGGTATGAGCGCCGTTCACCACTGCAGCGGGCCGTGCGGGGTTCACAGCCATCAGCATGATTTCGCCCGCACCTCAGAGATGCCGGTGTCCGACGATAACGCTTTCTGGGGGGCGCTGGGCTGCAGCTGCTTTGCATTCTGATGAAAAACACCTTTGCTCCGCCCCGGGTCGACCTGGGGCTGTTCTTCCTGCGCCTGACCGGCAGCCTGCTGCTGCTGTACGTGCACGGCCTGCCGAAGGTGCTGCACTTCAGCGAAGAGCTGACGCGCATTGAAGATCCGTTCGGCTTCGGGCCCTGGGCGAGCCTGATCCCGGCGATTGTCGCCGAGGTGATCTGCCCGCTGTTGATCATTGCGGGCGTCTACACCCGCCTGGCGTGCCTGCCGATTATCGCCGTGCTGCTGGTGGCGATGCTGGCGGTCCACCCGAACTGGTCGATTGCCGAAGGGCAGTTTGGCTGGCTGCTGCTGATTATCTTCACCACCCTTGCCCTCACCGGGCCGGGCCAGTGGCGGCTGCAGCGTAAGGCAACGGAGAGATTCGCATGATCCAGGTTAACGACGTTCGCGACGCACACGTCGAGACGACGCCCGCACCGACGGTTTCACCCTGGCAGCCGCTGAGCCAGCCGGTGTTCCGCATGCTGTGGATCGCCACGGTGGTCTCTAACGTCGGCTCATGGATGAGCGACGTCGGCATCAACTGGAGCATGCTGACCCTGAGCGCCGACCCGCTGGATATCGCGCTGGTGCAGGCGGCCAGCAGCCTGCCGATGTTCCTCTTCGCCCTGCCGTCCGGGGTGATGGCGGACATCGTTGACCGGCGTAAATACCTGCTCTTCTCCCAGCTGTGGGTGTTCATCGCCGCCGCCGGGCTGACGGTGCTCTCCTTCACCGGACACGTCACCCCCGCCGTTCTGCTGGTGGCGACGTTCCTGCTGAGCGTGGGCGCGGCGATGAGCTCACCGCCGTTTCAGGCTGTGGTGCCCGATCTGGTGAGCAAGCCGGAGCTGGGCGCCGCCGTGGCGCTGAACTCGCTCGGGGTGAACATCAGCCGGGCGATTGGCCCCGCGCTGGGGGGCTTCCTGCTGTCGCTCGCCGGGCCGTGGATGGTGTTTGCCCTCAACGCGCTGTCCGTGATTGGCGTGGCGTGGGTGCTGTGGCGCTGGCGTCCGGCCCCGTCCATTCAGCGTCTGCCGCCGGAGCACTTCTTCTCTGCGGTGCGTACCGGCATCCGCTACGTCCACGCCGCCCCGGTGCTGCGCAACGTGCTGGTGCGCACCGTGGCCTTCTTCGTTTTCGGCAGCGCGGGCTGGGCGCTGCTGCCGCTGGTGGCGCGCCGCGAGCTGGGCTTAGGCCCGGCGGGCTACGGCGTGATGCTGGCGTGCATTGGCCTGGGGGCGATTGCCGGGGCCATCCTGCTGCCGCGCCTGCGCCAGCGGCTGAACGCCGACCGGCTGATGGTGGCCGCGAGCCTGGTCTTTGCCCTCACCATGCTGGCGCTGGCGTTCGTGCGCCACGTCTGGCTGCTCAACCTGTTTGAGTTCTTCACCGGCTTCGCGTGGATTGCGGTGCTCTCGACGCTGAACCTCGGCGCGCAGCGCAGCGCCGCCCGCTGGGTGAAGGCCCGCGCGCTCGCGGTCTACCTGACGGTGTTCTTCGGCTCGATGACCACGGGCAGCGCCATCTGGGGGCAGATCGCCTCGCAGTTCGGCACCCCGACCGCGCTGGTTGTCGCCACGCTGGGGATGGTGCTGGCAAGCGCCACCGTATTGCGCTGGAAGCTGGAGAAAGACCCGGAATTAAACCTCGACCTGAGCGGCCAGCCGCTGGACGGCGTGGAGATCGACCTGCCGAACGAGCGCGGCCCGGTGCTGACCTCGCACGAGTACATCATCGACCCGCACAACGCAAAAGCCTTCCTGGAGGCGGTACACGAGCTGCGCCGGGTGCGACGCCGCGCCGGGGCGATGAGCTGGGCGGTGTACGAGGATATTGAGCGTCCCGGCCTGTTTATTGAGACCTTCCTGATGGGCTCGTGGATTGAGCATCTGCGCCAGCAGGAGCGCCACACCATGAATGACCTCCTGCTGCAGAGCCGCGTTCTGGCTTTTCATCAGGGCACAACATCACCGGCAATTCGTTATCTGGTCGCGCCGGTATAACCCTAACCATCACCTGCACAGGAACACACTATGGCAACGTTTAAGGCAAAAGACGGCACGCAGATTTACTACAAAGAAGGCGGCGCGGGCAAACCGGTTCTCTTCAGCCACGGCTGGCCGCTGGACGGCGACATGTGGGACAGCCAGCTGAACTACCTGGCCGAGCGCGGCTTCCGCGCCATCGCCTTTGACCGTCGCGGGTTTGGCCGCTCGGATCAGCCGTGGAACGGCTACGACTATGACACCTTTGCGTCCGACATTAACGACCTGATCACCACCCTGGACCTGCAGGACGTGACGCTGGTGGGCTTCTCCATGGGCGGCGGCGACGTGACCCGCTACATCAACAACTACGGCAGCGCGCGCGTGGCCGGTCTGGCGCTGCTGGGCGCGGTCACGCCAATCTTTGGTAAATCCGACTCTTTCCCGCAGGGTGTGGATCAGAGCGTGTTCGACGGCATTCGCGACGGGCTGCGTAAGGATCGCGCCCAGTTCATCAGCGACTTCGCCACCCCGTTCTACGGCACCAACGCCGGGCAGACCGTTTCTGCCGGTGCCCTGACCCAGACGCTGAACATCGCCCTGCTGGCGTCCCTGAAGGGCACCATCGACTGCGTGACCGCCTTCGGCGAAACCGACTTCCGCCCGGATATGGCGAAAATCGACGTGCCGACGCTGGTGATTCACGGCAGCAACGACCAGATCGTGCCGTTTGAAAGCACCGGCAAGCTGGCGGCAGAGATGATCAAAAACGCCACGCTGAAGGTGTACGACAACGCGCCGCACGGCTTTGCGCTGACCCACCAGGACCAGCTCAACGAAGATCTGCTGGCGTTTGTGAAGTCGCTGTAATTTTTTCCAGGCCGGGTAAGGCGCAGCCGCCACCCGGCGCTTTCGCTCCGCCAGCGGCACGTAGCCAGTGATTGCTGAGACAGGACCTGCAGGCTGAAGGTGCGCGCCTCAAGCCTCGTCTGAGGTAAACACCATGCCCGCGTAGGGTTTCTCGCGACACGCCGCCAGCCGCGCGGCGAGGCTGCCCACGTGCAGCTCCAGCTTGTGCCCGTCCGGGTCAAGAAAATAGAACGACGCCCCCTCGCTTTTGTTCTGCTTCCAGACGGTGACGCCCGCCTGCTCAAGCCTGTGCGAGAACGGTTCAAAATCTTCCTCCGCGACGGTAAACGCGTAATGGGTGTAGTCGCTCTCCTGCGGCGGCACATACTTGCACGCCTCGTCGTACGACAGGCAGACCCACAGATCGCCACAGGTGAGATAGGCCCCGGTATTCCAGCGGGCGTGCAGCGCAAGCCCCAGCAGTTCGTGCCAGAAGGTGACGCTTTTTTGCAGGTCGCTGACCGCGAGGGTCAGATGGTTGAGTGATTGCAGCATGACGTGCCCTTTTGTTTTTCGCGCCGGACGTGGTACGGTAAAAGCATGAACATAAACCACGCCGTGCTCACCGTAAACCGCTGGTGGCTGCCTTCTTAAAGGCGGCACGGAGTAGTTTTCCCCATTTTCAGATAGCCGCCGAAAGGCGGCTATCTCACATCTAAGACCCCTTTCGGCAACTGCACATTAAGGAGTCTTTATGAACACGCAAACCATCCTCACCGGCGACCGCCCAACCGGCCCGCTGCACCTCGGCCACTTCGTCGGATCGCTGCGCCAGCGCGTGGCGCTCCAGCAGACGCACAACCAGTTTGTGCTGATTGCCGACCTGCAGGGGCTGACCGATAACGGCAGCAACCCGCAAAAAATTCGCGACAACATCCCCGAAGTGCTGGCCGACTACCTCGCTGCCGGCATCGACCCGAACCTGACCACGATCTGCCTGCAGTCCGCCCTGCCCGCCCTCGCCGAGCTGACGATGCTGTATATGAACATCGTCACCGTCGCCCGCGTGGAGCGTAACCCGACGGTGAAAAACGAGATTGCGCAGAAGGGCTTCGCCCGCTCGCTGCCGGTCGGGTTTATGGCCTACCCCATCAGCCAGGCGGCGGACATCACCGCGTTCAAGGCCGAGTGCGTGCCCGTCGGCGACGACCAGCTGCCGATGATTGAGCAGACCAACGAGATTGTGCACAAGATGAACAGCCTGCTGCCCGCCCCGGTGCTGCGCCACTGCAAGGCGATGCTGAGCGACACCAGCCGCCTGCCCGGCATCGACGGCAGCGCCAAGATGTCGAAATCGCAGGGCAACACGCTGCACCTTTCGGCCAGCGAAGAGACGATTCATCGTGCGGTCAGCGCCATGTACACCGACCCGAACCACCTGAAGGTGAGCGACCCGGGGCAGATTGAGGGGAACGTGGTGTTTACGTACCTCGACGCGTTTCATCCGGACAAAGCCAAAGTGGCGGCGATGAAGGCGCACTATCAGGCGGGCGGGCTGGGGGATCGGGTGTGTAAGAACGAGCTTGAAGCGTGCCTGCAGGAGCTGATTGCGCCGATGCGGGAGCGGAGGGCGATGTATATGCAGGATAAAGGTGAGCTGATGACGATGCTGAAGCGCGGGACCGAACGGGCGCAGGGGGTGACGCAGGCGACGTTGAGGGAGGTGAAGGTTGGGCTGGGGGTGCCGGTGTTTAGTTAAAGTAGATTTAGCGGTGGAATGCGTGGGATTGGCACGAAGCCGCTAACTTGATTATTGCGTAAATAAGCGAGGAGCAAAAATTCTTAAATGCATTATTAGCCATTGTCGTTTGTCATTCTGTTAAGAGCGCTATTGTCATAGACTCTTTATTTTTAACCGTCTCGGAAAATGCTATGGGCAAGTTTATTATTTACATGCTGAATATATTATTCTGTGGTTATGTACTGGCTACATGCCTCATTTCTTTGGTTAGTTTTGATAACTGGGAGGACCGTATAATCGCAATAACAATAATCTTAGGAAGTGCACAACTTATTGCGACATTACTTAATCGGGCACTGCCTCATAAGTTACATGTTTTAGGGGGGATAGCTGAACTGATAGAAGGTCCGCTATTAGTTATTGGCGCAATTGTGTGTCTGGATGTGTTTGAACCCTGGCCTATGAAGATTATTGGAATTTTTGCGTGGGTTATTTTTATGATGTTTCTGCCATCATTTACGAAAAGGAATAAAGAATGATATTCTCTGCCCGCACAAACGAAACGCTGGCGGGCAAGTTCAAGATAGCATCAAGCAGCGGAACCCGATGTTGGACGTTCGTTCCACGCGTCGTGCGCTAACAAGTTACCGTCCTTGTACAAATGGGTAATCTTCTCATAATTAAACGCCACTTCCTCCATATGCCCCGTCCCCGGACAGCCTCGGGTGTCGTACATTACTGGACTCACAGAAATGACCTTAACATTCTCGAGCGTGATTCGGTAATACTCCTCCTCTTGCCCGGAATAGTTAATATGGTAAAACCTGAATTCTGCCGTTTTAAGGGTCTGACCCGTTGCTGCCGCTTTGAACAGATAGGGCGAAGAGCTATCCAATTCCTTGGTAAACTGAAACGGCGAATGTTGACGAGTGCCAGTGACCTTTCCCGTTGCCGAGTCGGTTGGCAGGCTGAGGTTATGTTGTAATCCTCTTAGCTCAATACTTCCTTCCCTTTGTGCAACGTCACAAGAACCACAAATCATTGTGCCGCCGTCATTGGTTAAAAAGAGATGTACAGGTACGGCCATTCTATTGCTCCTTGCGTTTTAGTCGTATAACCATTTGCCCGCTTTTGCGGATTCGATAAGCATTCCAATAGTGAAATCTGGAACCATCACCACCGGGCTTTTTTTGAATGGATTCCATGAAAAAGGCTCATCAGGGTAGTAGGTGTTTATGTTAAAATTCCCTCTATCAACATCAAATCCTTTAAAAAATTCTTCCATTAAATCTTCTGCTTCAGTGACATCAAGCTGCATGTCAGTATCCAAATCAGTTTTTGCATTCAGTAATTTCTGCTTCGCTTCGTTATTCATCAGATAAACGCCGTTATAGCGTCTGGCTAAGGCGTAGATGCGCTGCTCAATATCCTCTACCATAGTTTGTCGCTGCCCCGTGCGATTCGATTATAATCACGTATTGCAGCATAGGTGATTAGTGATACATCAGCGACTAATATAACCATACCAACTAATGGAATCGTTCTTCCGATAAACGTACTGATTTGTGAAACCATCCTACAGCGTACAGTCCATGGCGTGTAGCCGCCAATCCATGTCGGGAGCCTGATGCCATACGGGAACTTAGCTTGTTTGAAATAGCGCCTCATAGCTTTCGAGGCTCGGGACGTTCCTTCCTTCGCTCCCGCGGGTTTCTTTCTGGTCTTCTGATTATTAGCACCGCTGTATAGCGCAGCAATTCCAGCGACATCGTCAATACCAAAATGATCGGCAATTGACTCACAGTAAATCATAAAGAAAAGGCCGCCAGCGGTAAGATTTGTTCTGCCAGCATAAAAATACGTTCCATTTAGTTCTTCGGTTGTGTCCATAGTTCATTCCATTGAGTTGCTCCAGGATGAATCATAAATGTTAGACAATAATTAAATTGAGATCTCTAACATACTTCTGAAAACCCCATTATATAACCACAATGATAAAAAAACAGCTATACCATTCAGCTCAATAATATTATTGAAAAAATAAATTACCCCTTCTACTAATTTAAACACCCTCGATTCAGGATCAAGGGTGTTTAAATACGTTATTATTTTGCCTGCCCTATAGTGCGCTTAACTACCGGGATATCTCCAGTATCATTCAGTGCTCCCGGAAAGGTCTTCAGCCACTGGGCAACTTTCTGCTTATTAATATTCACCACGCTCATACCCTCCAGGCATCCCCACAGTTCTCTTGTATGCTGTGGCGTAATCACAATTCAGTCTTTCATGGCGCGGATTTTTACGGGCATGCCGTTGATAAAGCCTGCACGGGTTAACCAGTCGCCACCCAGAAGAAGGTATTTCATGTCTATGCGTGCATAGAGTTCGCAGCAGGCGGCACTGTCCTGCGGCGTCTCCGCGCGAGGATGGACGGGCGCCGCGTTGGGCTGGTTGCCGTGAAGTCGGCGGGCGCTGTTTTTGCGTACCAACTCGCGGTTTTCAATCACGCCGGTGAAAGCGTCTGATTCTGTTTTGCAAACAGTAAACTCTGGCTTAAAATTCGTCGCAGCCATTTTCAACTCCATCTTAGTTGTTTGTGGTTAGCGGTATGAGGGTGTTGCAGCACCTTCATATCGCGAATTCTTCGTTAAATATTCCTTGATACTTCCTTTCGCCGTTTGGCGTAATTTCTGGTGCTCATTATATAGGGCTGAATATAGATACAGCGGTTTGGGTTGGGCGAAATTTGGAATTTGCGAGGGGGATTCAGGAAATAGAGTTCTTTGCGGTAAGGTCATGTTTTTGTTGATTGCGGGTTGATTGGTCTGGGTTTTGCGAGCATCATCGCATTTATTTACCTTCTTCCGTAACGCGATGGCTTCCAGCAAAACTCTCGAACAGGCGATTGCCGACATCACCATCTGGCGCAAAGGCGAACAACGTGCGCCACATAAGCCCTTATTGCTTCTCTACGTGCTGGCGAACTATCAGCAGGGGCATGCGCGACTGTTTGATTACGGAACTGAGGTCCACGAACAGCTGCTTAGCCTGTTAGAACGCTTTGGCCCACAGCGGAAGGCGCATTACCCAAATATGCCCTTCTGGCGGCTCAAGAGGGACGGATTTTGGGATCTGAAGAATACTGAGTTCTGTTCGACCACTTGCAGTAAGCAACCGCCTGTTAAAGAACTTGTGGAACATAACGTCGCAGGCGGGTTTGATGAAGACCACTTTGCGCTGCTGAGTAGGAACAAAAAGCTGATCGGCTCGCTGGCGCAGCAGATCCTTGAAGCGCACTTTCCTGAAAGCATTCAGGAAGAGCTCGCGGATGAGATGGGTTTTGATATCCAGCAGATCCGTAAGGTTCGCGATCCCTTGTTCCGTCAGCAGGTTCTGCGTGCTTACAACTACGAGTGTGCGATCTGCGGATTCAACATGCGGCATGATAACGCCTCAGTAGGACTCGAAGCCGCGCATATTAAGTGGAAGCAGTTTGGCGGGCCGTGTGAGATCCCGAACGGACTGGCGCTGTGTGCGATTCATCATAAGGCGTTTGATAAAGGATCTATTGGGCTGGATGAGAGTATGCGGGTGCTGGTGTCAGAGGCGGTGAATGGGAATGGGATCGTTGGGCGGTTGTTCTGGGATTTTGCAGGGAAGCAAATTGCGCTGCCGGTGGTGAAACGGAATTATCCAGGTGAGAGGTTTGTGGAGTGGCATCGGAGGGAGGTGTTTAGATTTTAAAAGTCTTCACATTATGAAATGGTTATAATAAATTCATAGCTAAGTATCCAAATTGATTTGGAGTATAATATGCCATTAATGACACAGGAACAGCTAGATCTACTCGGCGCTGAAGCCGGAGCATACTCATTTGTTACCGCTAGAGAAGCGACTGGTGATAAAAGCATTACACTAGACAGCAATGAAAAAAAAATACTTGCTACCCATTATAATTTACTCAACTTTTCACGTCGTGGAACTTTTCAAGCCAGCCATAGTGAGGATAGACGATTATTTTATATTTTAAATAAAAAATTTAATTCTTTTACAGAAGGCTATTTATTGGCTGTTTATCCAAAATCGCACGGTTTGGAACTAAGACTATATATGAACAAGGCTTTGGACTTTTACGGAAACACTGGAGATATCTTTATAATATATACTCGTGAAAACTTTAATTACCCTGTTGTAGGTTTCATCCCTCAAAATACATGGCATGACTTCCAAAATGAGATAGAAAATAATTTCATCATAAGAAAAACTGATATTAATGACGAAAAATATCAAACAGCAATACTCTTTTCAGACGCATCTCCAAGAGCTGAAAGGAGAATACTCACTCCAGGAAGAGATGTTAGTAAAGCAAAACAAGCCTTAATTCGTGAAAATTATCATTGCGAACTTGACTTAAGCCATAAAACTTTTATTTCACCTATAAGCGGGAATCCATTTATGGAAGCTCACCATCTCATTCCATTACATTCGCAAGATTATTTTAAAACAAGTTTAGACAACCCATTGAATATAGTGTCTCTTTGCCCTAACTGCCATAAAATGATTCACTTCGGTCCAAGAGAAAATAAGATAGAAGCATTAAATATTTTGTACTTAAGGCATCAGAATGCAATGAACAAATATGGAGTGGATTTTAATTTACTTTGCTCATTATATGGCCTTAAACCGAGGTAATACACAGGCCAAGAATAATGAAATCTTGGCCTGTAACTTAATCAAAGTTCGAAACCATTACATTTTTATCTATGAGTATTTTTTCTGCATTTTTTAATGTTGAAATGAGCTCTTCTGCCACAGCATCAACCACTTTTACGCAAACAGAATTGCCGAATTGTTTATAAATTTGCCCATGCGATACTTCATCAACAATATAACTCTCAGGAAATCCCTGAAGTCTAGCACATTCTCTTGGAGTCAATTTTCTAGGGTTTTTACCAATATGCGCTTGGTCTATTAATATTTCAGAACCATCTTTATAATAACGGGCGCTAATTGTGTTAGCATATTCACTTTCTTTATTAAATAGGGAATACCCAAAACCATTCCCTTTATTTTTATGTTCCTCTTTTCTTTTTTGATGGCCTTCCCACAACCTATCAGAAATAGTATAGGCATCTTTTCCATTCTTTTGAGATAAAATATTTAACTCATCATCAGAATGGAGAATATTACCTAAAGAAGTTTTGGTTTTTGGAGCATCAGGCCATTTAAAATGACTATTAAAATCAACGCCTTTGAAATAATCACGATCAAAACCGACAATAAAAACTCTTTCTCTATTTTGAGGAATACCAAAATCTGCGGCGCGAAGGATTCTATAATCTACCCAATAATTGAGCCTGTGAGACAAAGCACGCCGAGAATCGGGACTCATAGGAATATGATCGGGTATCTCTTGGGTATATTCACCTCGTAAAATTGACAAGATAGTACGTAGTGTGTTTCCTTTATCATGCCCCTGTAACTGTTTAACATTTTCTAAAAGAAATGCCTTAGGTCTTTTTTCAGCAAGAATTCTCTGAATTTCAAAAAACATGGTGCCGCGCGTATCGTTAAACCCCTGTTTTAGCCCCGCCTGAGAAAAAGCTTGGCAAGGAAATCCACCTAATAAAATATCATGATCGGGGATTTCCTGAGCTGAAATTTTAGTGATATCTCCACTGGGCATTTCACCAAAATTCGCAGCATATGTTTTTTGCGCAAACTTATCCCATTCAGAGGTAAAAACACAATGTCCACCGTTCAGCTGAAAAGGTAAACGTATACCACCAATGCCTGCAAACAAGTCGATAAAAGAAAAGTCGCATTCATTAAGTGGTTTTTGTTTAAAGGGAGCATTTGTAAGCTTAGAATTCATGTCAGTTTCCAGTTGCATTATGTCTTGCCATTTAGTCCTCGATGGCGAGTGTTCACCAGACTCCCATCCCCTGATAGTTCGTTCCCCTGCCGTACCTAATCCAAGTAATATTGAAAAATCAGTAAGACTTAACCCTAAGCAAGTCCTTAGTTTTTTGATATACTCAGCCTGATTTTGTAACATACCTTTAAGCCAACTTATCCGGTTTTTGTCCCGGTATGATAACGCTGTATATAACTACATGCAATGGGAATTTTATGCCAAATACAACTATCAAACAATTAGTCATTGATTGCTCAAATCTATCAAGTGAAATGAGTATATCTTACGGACAAGTTGCCCCTAGTTTTATTTTTTCAAATACCGGTAGACGAAATGGAGCAAAATATTTCGCCATCACTTTACCTCAGATTATATCTGTTTTAGAAAATATCAAAGATAACTTATCTGAGTTTTCAAAGTATCCAAATTACAATGAAAGTCACTGGAGAGATCTTTTCCCAGAATATATTACAGATAAGGTTATTAATGCATTATCTACAGTACAGACCTTACCGTTGTTTGCACTCCTAAATAAAATAATCACCGTAGTTAATAATGATATTTATCACGAAAAGACTATCGATTTAACACCGCAAAAACTACAGACGACTATTGATTACCTTAAAAATCAAATGCCTTCTGATGAAGAAATTACTGTTACTTCAAATAATAGCTCATTATTATCTATTAATAAAATATTCTATGGAGCTCCCGGTACAGGGAAAAGCCATAAAATTAATGAAATAACCAAAGACAAAATATGTATACGGACAGTTTTTCATCCTGATATGCAATACTCAGATTTTGTTGGTTCGTTGAAACCTAAAACCTACATTGATGATGATAAAATTAAACGAATTACTTATGAATTCCGCGCTGGCCCATTTACTAAAGCATTAATTCAAGCACTGAACAATCAATTGGAAAATGTATTTTTAATTATTGAGGAAATAAATAGAGCTCAAGCACCTGCTGTATTTGGTGAAATTTTCCAATTACTTGACAGAGATGAATCAGGAAGAAGTAAATACAACGTTGACATATCAGATCCTGATATGCTTGATTACATTAATGGACGAATAAATAATAACATAGATAGTATTTATATCCCTTCTAATTTAAGCATATTAGCTACTATGAATAGCAGTGATCAGGCAGTAATGCCTATGGATACTGCCTTTAAGCGTCGCTGGCAGTTTGAATACCTCTTAATAGATTTAAATGCTGCTGCAGATGGTATAATTCCTTTAGAAGTGAATAGCGGTAATGATTTAGTCTCGATCGTTAGCATATCATGGAAGGATATGGCTTCAATTATTAACAATACACTAAAATCTTTGAATATTCCTGAGGACCGTCTTCTTGGACAATATTTCCTCAATAGTGTTGAGATAAATTCTATCGACTCGGCAAGAGAATCTTTTGCTAGTAAAGTTTTAGTTTATATTTGGGATGATGTATTGCGTCATGGAAAAAGGAATTTTATTTTCAATACCGCAAGTTTCAATACTTTTGGGGAAATATATAATGCATTTAAAAATGGCATTCCAATCTTTAATGCAAGTATAGAAGAACAAATACTGATCAACTCAAGTAGTAGCGGATTTTAAGTCATGAAAAATTTTAGATTCTATGTTGACCGAACGCCCATAACTTATATTCCATCTGCGATTGTTGATTATTTTAAAGATAATGGCTTACTAATGCCAGGGCAAGAGAAAATACATTTCGTTGGCATTGTCTATTTGAATAATAATATCAATATATTTTTTCCTCGTAACAGCCACATCCAAAATTTAAACTCTAAAGAAGCTAATAATCAGGGTTCTATTTCAAGGTCTTTACTTCTTTCTTTAAATAAATATTTCAATTCATCAACCAGAATGATAACTGAAGCTCTAGATGAAGAAGGAACTATAGGTGAATCATCTCTCGCTTTAATCTTAGCATTACTTGATGATTTCATTCTCAATGGTTTATTTAAGAAATATAGAACAGAAAATACCAGAAATAGATCCAAAATAAATTGGAAAAAAACAATAAATAGCTGCCCTGCTTATCTAGATAAAGATGTCCCATATTATTTAGAATGGATAGGGGCACAGAAAATAGTTGATACTAATAATAGCATAACAAAAATTCATGCTGAAATAATAAAAGAATTATTTGAATCATTTGGTTGGTTAATATCATTTGACAGACATAATGTTGAGCAAACATTACTCAATACACCACTATCACAACATAGCATAGAGGAAAAAATATTAATTATTGATGAGGCGTTACGAAAGACTTATTTTGATAGAGATATTTATTTATTAAACTTGCTAAAGCAATATTTAATGAATCAAGCAAACAATAGAAAAGGCAACATGGCTATTGGGGTTAAAGAATTTCATAATATTTGGGAAGAAATGCTAAGTGCATGCTTAGATTTTAAAAAAAGCATTAATCATAAACTTTTAGCCCCCGTTTATAATATATCTGGAAATTACATAATGGCCTCATCTAAAGGACAACGCACAGATATTGTTTTGGAAAAAAATGGAGATTTCATTATTATTGATGCAAAATACTATGCAGCAACAAATATCAATAACTCTCCGAGCTTACAGGATATTATAAAACAATTTTATTATGCAAAAGCTTTATCGATAATTGAGAAAGAAGCGAAATCCATAAAAAACATATTTATTTTCCCTGGCCAAAGCGGCCCTATTAAGAGAATTCATATGTCTTCTAAACAAAAAAACCTCAATATAAGCATTAAGGAATTTTTAGATGAGGAGTTTCCACCCATACTATGCTTATATCAAGATCCTCTGGAACTTATAGAATATTATTCTTCAGGAAGGAAAATACACAGTTACCAAGAGTATTTTTTTGGTAATGAACAAAATCATGAAAAGACTTTCTAGTTTAAAGTCAAGGTAAATCTACCGTTTTAGTATCTAAAAAGATGATTAGATTTTGGTGCCGAAGGCCGGACTCGAACCGGCACGTATTTCTACGGTTGATTTTGAATCAACTGCGTCTACCGATTTCGCCACTTCGGCACTGAAGGGGATGCGGAAACGTTGTGGATTATACCTGTCGCGCGCCGCCATGCAAGCGACGACGCGCTAAACCCGCGCTAAGTGCCCAAAAAACCAGCGCCCTTTCACTCCAGCTCAGACACCGCCAGCCGAATCACCCTCGCCGCCTTCTGCTCCGGCAGCGCCAGCACCTTCGCCCACATCTCCTGCACCATATCGCAGGAGAGCTTCTCTTTGCCCGCCGCCTTCTCAGGCATCTGCAGCAGCTGGATGTCCTCGCCGTACTTATCGGCAAGTTCCTTCATAATAGGTCGCACATCCTCGACGGCCGCCTCGCGCTCGGCCGGGGTTACGGTGTGGCGATTTTTGCCGTAGGCCGCGTGCATCATGTCGGCGTCGGCCTGCATGCGCCGCGCCATCAGGTCTTTATCCAGCATGCGCATCGGGTTGATGCCGCCCTTCACCATCGGGTAGAGGAAGCGGAAGCAGGCGTCGTCGCTCACCTTCTGGATGGCGGCGGTCTGCTCCATATTGATGGTCATGTAGTTCACCACGTTGGCGTCTGGGGCGTTTTGCAGGCGCGACATCTGCAGATGCAGGATCTGCGGCTGGATGGTGTCGATAATCTGCTGCTCCGGCTCGCCCGCTTTTTGTAGGGCAGCCATCTGGTCGAGGATGCGCTGATGCAGCGCGGGCTCCTGCTCCTTAATCACCTGCCAGGCGGGCATCGCGTCGAGAGCGTTATCCATCTGCCGTTCCGGGGCGCGCTGCCTGTCGAAAAACACCCAGAACGCCACGGCGGCAGCCGCGACGACGACAATCACAATACGGGTCCACGTTTTATTCATCTCGCATCCTTATCCTTTCGCTATGCCGGTTTACACCGGCACGCCGCTGTGGAAGCGAAACTCGGTGTCCGGTGTCGAGATAAGTGTGGCTTCAATTTCGCCAAAAAGCTGTATGCGCGGTGAGATATCGTCGTCGCTCACCTGCTGGGCCAGCGTCAGGTAGTCCTGATAGTGGCGCGCTTCCGAGCGCAGCAGCGAGAGATAGAACTTCTTCAGGTCGTCGTCGAGGAACGGGGCCAGCGCGGCGAAGCGTTCGCAGGAGCGGGCTTCGATGTACGCGCCGCAGATGAGCTTGTCGATCAGCGTCAGCGGTTCGTGGGTGCGCACTTCCTTCAGCATCCCTTTGGCGTAGCGGCTGGCGGTGATTTTGACGTACGGAATGTCGCGGGCCAGCATCGCCTCGCGCACCTGCCAGAAATGGTGCAGCTCCTCTTTAATCAACAGCACCATGCTGTCGATGAGCGCCTGGCCCCACGGGTCGTCGGTTTTGGGCATCACGCTTTTACCAATCTGCCTGTGCAGGGCGATGAAGTCCGGCTCCGGGCCGTCGCGGAAGGTGAAAAGTTCATAGGGTTTGAGCCACTCGAGCAGCGCGTCGGCACCGCTTTCGTCGGCGACGTATTTACGCACCAGCAGCAGCGCGGTCTGGGCGGCCTTGAGCTCGCACACCATGTGGTCGGTGAGCAGCAGCGGCAGGTTCGCCGGGTCGCGGGCTTTATCAATCCATGCTTGCGGGGTCGGGCACTGGAGGAAGTTGAGTACGGGGGCGAGTATCTGCGGGTAATCCATGGTTCTGCCTTGAAAAAGCGGTGGCGTGCGCCACCGCCTGAAACGCTTAGTGACGCACGCCGTCGTCGTCTTCGTCGACGTAATCTTCGTCGTCGCCTTCTTCGCCGTCTTCACCGTTCGGATCTTCGAAGTAGGTTCCCCAGCCGTCGTATTCAACATCAAACTTCTCGGCCAGGTTCATCAGCTGTTCTACCTGCGCGTCGATAAGCTCCGCCTTCAGCGCGCCTTCGCTCAGGATGTCGCAGCAGATGACGGTGTCGCCCTCTTCCACTTCCAGCTCTTCCGGCTCGGTCACTTCGTAACCCAGCTTGAAGGCTTCCACGGCCATTTTTTCCAGCGCGTCGAAATCATCCGCAGAGAAATGGTGCTCGATGGTGTACAGCGCGTCCGGATCGCTACCGTCTTCCAGCAGTTCTTCAATAATCAGACGCGTCTCTTCGCGTTGCTCTTCCAGGTGTTCCGGGTTTGCCATGGCTGAATCCTCTTTAAAGTGCGGCAGATACTTCTATTTTCACACACGGACGGGTTTGCCTCCACCTTTGTAAGAAAGAATTGTGAAACGGGGTTGCAAATGAATAATTACACATATAAAGTGAATTTTAATTCAATAAGTGGCGTTCGCCATGCGAGGATAAGATGTCCGATTTATACAAGAAACACTTTCTGAAACTGCTCGACTTTACCCCTGCACAGTTCACTTCTCTGCTGACTCTTGCCGCACAGCTCAAGGCCGATAAAAAAAAGGGCAAGGAAGTACAGAAGCTTACCGGTAAAAACATCGCGCTCATCTTCGAAAAAGACTCGACCCGTACCCGTTGCTCTTTCGAAGTTGCCGCATTTGACCAGGGCGCACGCGTCACGTATTTAGGACCGAGCGGCAGCCAGATTGGGCATAAAGAGTCAATTAAGGACACCGCGCGCGTGCTCGGGCGGATGTATGACGGCATTCAGTATCGCGGCCACGGCCAGGAAGTGGTCGAGACGCTGGCGCAGTATGCGGGCGTGCCGGTGTGGAACGGGCTGACCAACGAGTTCCACCCGACGCAGCTGCTGGCGGACCTGCTGACCATGCAGGAGCACCTGCCGGGCAAGGCGTTTAACGAGATGACGCTGGTTTACGCGGGCGACGCGCGCAACAACATGGGCAACTCAATGCTGGAAGCGGCGGCGCTGACAGGGCTGGATCTGCGCCTGGTGGCCCCGAAGGCCTGCTGGCCGGAAGAGAGCCTGGTGGCGGAGTGCAGCGCGCTGGCGGAGAAGCACGGCGGGAAAATCACGCTGACGGAAGACGTGGCGGCGGGCGTGAAGGGCGCGGACTTTATCTATACCGACGTGTGGGTGTCGATGGGCGAAGCCAAAGATAAGTGGGCGGAGCGTATTGCGCTGCTGCGCGGGTATCAGGTGAACGCGCAGATGATGGCGCTGACCGGCAACCCGGACGTGAAGTTCCTGCACTGTCTGCCGGCGTTCCATGACGACCAGACCACGCTCGGCAAGCAGATGGCGAAGGAGTTCGATCTGCACGGCGGGATGGAAGTGACGGACGAGGTGTTTGAGTCGGCAGCGAGCATCGTGTTTGACCAGGCGGAAAACCGGATGCATACGATTAAGGCGGTGATGGTGGCGACGCTTGGGAAGTGATTGGCTCCTCTGCGGCCTGGTGCCCTCACCCCGGCCCTCTCCCACGGGGAGAGGGAGAACACCGGCTCCATTTCATTGATTTTTCACCCCGAAAAAGGTACGTTTTCGCCTTAATTCCAGCGTGGACATACCAGCATTATGCCGATTATTCAGTCTGTTGAACGTGCATTGCAGATCCTCGACCTGTTCAACGAGCAGGCCACCGAGCTTAAGATCACCGACATCAGCAAACTGATGGGGCTGAGCAAGAGTACCCTCCACTCGCTGCTGAAAACCCTGCAGCTTCACGGCTATATCGATCAGAACCCGGAGAACGGCAAATATCGCCTCGGCATGAAGCTGGTCGAGCGCGGCCATTTTGTCGTGGGCTCCATCGATATTCGTCAGAAGGCGAAAGGCTGGCTGACGGAGCTGTCTCAGCGGACCGGGCAGACCACCCATCTGGGTGTCCTGGACGGGCGTGAAGGGGTCTATATCGAGAAGATTGAAGGCAAGCTGGCCGCCATTGCCTATTCGCGCATTGGCCGCCGCCTGCCGGTTCACGCCACCGCCATCGGCAAGGTGTTGATTGCCTGGCTGGGCGAGCCCGAGCTGAACGCCCTGCTGGAGGGCTATCAGTACACCACCTTTACGCCCGCTACCCTCGCCTCTCGCGAAGCCTTAATGAGCGCCCTGGCGCAGACCCGCGAGCAGGGCTATGCCCTGGATAGCGAAGAGAACGAGCTGGGCGTGCGCTGCGTGGCGGTGCCGGTGTGGAACCACGAGTCCCGCGTCATCGCCGCCCTGAGCCTGTCGACGCTCACCTCACGCGTGGACGATGCCGAGCTGGCCCGCTTCCGCGAGCAGCTTCAGCAGGCCGGGCTCGCGCTGTCACGCGCGCTGGGCTACCCGGCCTGAGCCGTTATGCCGGCTCGTAGGTGAAGTAGTCGAAGTCCGCGTGGCAGCCGTCGCCGCTGATGTCCTCGCAGTGCAGCCCCACAAACGCGCCGGTGAAGAAGCCGCGCCCGCCGATGTAGTCGTCCGACAGTTTCCACGCCTCATACGTCACCGGCACGACGTGCCACGTCTCGCCGTCAAACGAGTAGCTATAGCGGTAGACCAGCGTATCCACGTCCACGCGTAGCCAGACGCTCTCCGCATGTTCCGGCACCCGAATCGGCTGCTCGTGCAGCGGCCACGACGGCACGTTGTGGTCGAGCTGGATCACCTTAATCGTTCTGCCTTGCCCCTCCTCGTAGTCAACAAAGCAGTAGCTCCAGTTTTTGCTGTTGTAGTAGCAGGTCAGCCCCGCGCTCTGCTGGAAGTGGACCGGCGAGAACTGCATCCGCGTTTCTGAGCGGAAAGCGAAGTGCTGCCAGCGGCGCGCCACGGTCGACTGGGTAAAGGTCGAGTTGAGCGAGTCGTTGCCGTAGAGCCGTAAATAGCCGGGGCGTGCGGTGAGCGAGCCGAGGGTATCATCGAACGGAACGCGCAGGGTCTGCAGTTCCGGGTCAAGCGTACTGCCGTCAAAGTCCTCCCGCCAGTTGCCCTGAACGGATGCAGGCTGTTCCGCCACCTGCGGGCCTTTCACGGTCAGCTGCGCGTGCTTGCCGCCTTCCACGTACGGCCAGCCGTCGCGCCATTCAATGCGGGCGATGCCGGTCTCGCGGCCCAGCGGGCAGTAGCCGCGCCCGCCGGAGGCCAGCAGCGGCACGCCGGGCAGGCGCAGCGGGCGGCTGGTGAGGTAGGCCATATACCATTCTCCGGTGTGGGTCTGTAGCAGCGAGCCGTGGCCGCTCTTCTGCAGCGGGTTCTCCGGCAGGTGCCAGCTGGTCATCATCGTCACGTCCGGGTGCAACTCGTACGGCCCGTCGATGTTTTTGGAACGCAGCACCACGACGGCGTGCTCGTAGCTGGTTCCGCCTTCGGCCACCATCAGGTAGTACCATCCCGCGTGGCGATACAGGTGCGCGCCCTCGGTGTAGCAGAGCGGCGTGCCGGTAAACAGGGTTTTGCGCTCGGGCGAGAGCGTGCCGGTCTGCGGGTCAAACTCCTGCATTACGATGGTGTTGTGCGGGTTGCTGTGGTGGCGCGGCCCCCACGGGCGGTAGAGGTAATATTTGCGGCCATCGTCGTCGTGGAACAGGGACGGGTCAAACCCGCCGTTGCCCATCGGGATCGGCTCGCTCCACGGCCCCTCAATGGAGGGCGCGGTAACAAGAAAGTTACGGCCGTTTTTCCACGGCGAGTCGACAATCTTCACGTCGGTGTAGAGCAGCCAGAATTTGCCGTCGGCATAGCTCAGGCACGGCGCCCAGATGCCACCGGAGTCCGGGTTGCCCTTCATGTCCAGCATCGACACGCGGTCCAGCGGGGTGCTGACCAGCGACCAGTTTTTCAGGTCGCGGGAGTGGTAGATGCGCACGCCCGGGAACCACTCGAAGGTGGAGGTGGCGATGTAGTAGTCCTCGCCCTGGCGGCACAGGGACGGGTCCGGGTTGAAGCCGGTCAAAATAGGGTTAGTGATTTGCATAGTGCCTCCGGTTAATGGGATGCGGCTGTCGCAGCGTCGGGAACGGCATCGCCCTGCGCCGCGCGGTGCTTGATCAGCTGCTGGCTGATGGCCTCCACGCGGGCGTCGGTGAGCTTGTAGAACGACAGCATGATGAACATGCCCGCGTAGAGCACCACCGGCACCACGCAGAACAGAATTTTGATGGTGGTAAGGACTTCGACCGGCTGCACGCTGCTGCTGGCGGAATAGTTGACGTACGCCAGGATCCAGCCCACCACCGCCCCGCCAATCGCCAGGCCAATCTTCAGGCTGAACAGGTAGGTGGAGAACACCAGCCCGTCGAGGCGGCGACCGCTGCGGCTCTCTTCGTAATCCACCACGTCAGAGGCCATCAGCCACTGCAGCGGCGTGGTGGTGTTGAAGACGAACAGGAACAGGATGTTGAGGGCAAAAATCAGGGCGATATGCTCCGCCGGGGTGACGAAAATCAGCAGGCTGATAAGCGAGTAGGCGACGATGATCCACTTGAAGGCAGTGACGCGGTCAAAGCGTCCCAACAGACGGGACGAACAGAGCGAGCCAAACATGGTGGCGAGGCTGCCGTAGAGTAAGAACTGGGTCGCCATCTCCGGGTGATCCATCACGTATTTGACGAAGTAGAGCGTCGCCCCGCCGCGCACCACGTTGGAACAGGTCGCCATCATCTTGAACGCGCACATGATCCGCCACTGGCCGTTGCCGAGCAGCAGCTTGAGATCTTTCACCACCGACGAGCCCGGCTGCACCTCAAAGGTGTAGCGCTCTTTGGTGGTGAAGAAGCAGACGTAGAGCAGCACCACGCCGGTCAGGCCCAGCACGCACATGGCGCCGAAATAGCCCACCTGCTCGTTCCCTTTGCCGATGATGCTCACCAGCGGCAGGGCGATGCCGCTGATGGCGAGCGAACCAGCGGCGGCAAGGAAGAAGCGCCAGGACTGCAGAGCGTGACGCTCTTTAGGGTCAGCTGTAATGACGCCCGGCATGGCACAGTACGGCACGTTAACGAAGGTGTAGACCAGGGTCAGGAGAATGTAGGTCACGCAGGCGTAGATGATTTTACCCTGCGCGGAGAAGTCCGGCGTGTAGAAGGTCAGCACGCAGACGATGCCGAACGGGATGGCACCCCACAGCAGGAACGGGCGGAACTGGCCGTGCCGCGTGCGGGTGCGGTCCACCAGCAGCCCCATCAGCGGGTCGGTCACGGCGTCGAGCACGCGGGAGATTAAAAACAGCGTCCCCATAATGCCCGCCGACAGGCCGAAGACGTCGGTGTAGAAGTAGGCCAGCAGGAACATCGTGGCCTGCCAGACGAAGCCGCAGGCGGTGTCACCCAGCCCGTAGCCAATTTTGTCTTTCATGGTTAATTGCGTCATCAGAATTACACCCTTATGTAGTGTGCTGAATTACAACATCGTGTTAATGGAGTGTAATGAGCTGTTCAATTAACCAGCAATGGTCATATCTTATTTCTGAATTACGTTATTTTGCTTTTGTGACGCCAGCGATATATCACAACTTATTGTTTAAATTAATAAAATAAAGACAAGCAAAAGCCGTCCACGGAATATATTCCGTAGACGACAATCGCGTGAAAAATAATTAAATACCGAGCGCTTTTTTACCGGCGTTAATTACCTCGATAATTTTATCGGTGTCATAAATACAGCCTTTCCAGGTGCCGCCGCTGACCGACTGTAATGCTGCCCACAGCCGGGTGTCGTCCGGCAAAAAGTCGTGGGCGTGCAGGTCCGGGTGCGTCTGCCGCATTGCCAGCTCGCGCGCGCCCTCCTCCGGCGTCAGCGGGTTGTCCGCGGTGCCGATAAAATTCACGCTGCCCGTTAATGTCAGTCGGTCGACGGCTATCTCGATAATGTCATTATCGCGCAGCTTGCCAATCGGCCCGCCCGCCAGCGCCTCCGGCGACACGTGGCCGAAGCAGGCGCCCGTTGACACGCCCGAGAAGCGCGCATCGGTGATTAACGACACCGTCTTGCCCCACGAGATATGCTTCAGCGCGGAGGTAAGCTGGTAGGTCTCTTCCATGCCGGTGCCGGACGGCCCGCCGCCGATCACCACCATGATATCGCCCTGCTTGATCTCTTCCCGCTTGATGGCCTTGATCGCCTGCGCTTCCGAGACAAACACCCGCGCCCGGCCGGTGTGGCGGTAAACGCCATCTTCACCGACGACCGACGGGTCGATCGCCGTGGCCTTGATCACCGAGCCTTCCGGCGCGATGTTGCCCGTCGGGAAGCAAACCGTTGAGGTCAGCCCTTTCGCTTTTGCCTTCTCAGGCGGCAGGATCACGTCATCCGGATCCACGCCATCCTGCTCGCGCAGGCACTGGCGGAAGCGCGCCCGGCGTTCGGACGTCTGCCACCAGTCGAGGTTCTCGCCCACCGTCTGGCCGGTGACGGTCATGGCGTCCAGGTGCAGCAGACCGAGATCGCGCAGATGAAGCATCACCTCCGGCACGCCGCCCGCGAGGAAGGCGCGCACGGTCGGGTGATAGTCCGGGCCGTTGGGCAGCACGCTGACCAGGCGCGGCACCCTGCGGTTAACGCGCGTCCAGTGTTCAACATCCGGGATCGTGCAGCCCGCCGCGTGGGCGATGGCCGGAATGTGCAGCAGTAAATTGGTCGAGCCGCCGAACGCCGCGTGGATCACCATGGCGTTTTCGATGGCTTTATCGGTGAGGATATCGCGCGTGGTGATGCCGCGGTTATCCAGCTCGCTCACCGCCCGCGCCGACTGGCGGGCGATCTCCAGCCACACCGCCTGCCCGGACGGAGCCAGCGCGGAGTGCGGCAGCGCCAGCCCCAGCGCTTCCGCGACCACCTGCGAGGTACCCGCCGTGCCGAGGAACTGACACCCACCGCCCGGCGACGCGCAGGCGCGACAGCCCAGCTCGGCGGCCTCCTGCAGGGAGAGTTCGTGGTTGGCAAAGCGCGCGCCGATGGTCTGCACCTTGCCCGCGTCTTCCCCCACGGTCGGCGGTAGCGTCGCCCCGCCCGGCACCAGAATGGTCGGCAGGTCGTGCATCGAGGCCAGGGCAATCATGGTGGCGGGCAGCCCTTTATCACAGGTGGCGACGCCGATCACCGCCCGCCGCGTGGGCAGGGAGCGAATCAGACGACGAAATACGATCGCCGCATCGTTGCGGTACGGCAGGGAGTCGAACATGCCGTGCGTGCCCTGCGAACGTCCGTCGCACGGATCGCTGACGAAGGCAGCAAACGGGATCCCACCGTTGCGGGCGATCTCCTTCGCCGCCGCCTGCATCTGCATACCGATTTCCCAGTGCCCGGTGTGGTAGCCCAGCGCAACCGGGCGTCCGTCCCCGGCGCGGATGCCCCCCTGGGTACCGATAATCAGCACCTCTTTCCCGGTCAGCCTGTTGGCGTCCCAGCCCATTCCTGCGTTCTGCGTCATGCCGAACAGGTTGCCGCTGGGGGATTCCATCAGCATCTGCGGGGTCAGCGGTAGCGCGCCCTGCGGCCCCGCGGCATGGGTAATCACCGCATAAAACGCATCGTCCTGTGGGGTGAAAATTTTCTCGATGGTCATGGTTATCGTCCGGCTCAGCAGAGCTTGAGCTGTTGCAGCAGGGTTTTCAGCTGCGCCTTGCGCGGCTCGTCCAGCGGCGAGGCAGGCGGCAGCACGTGCGTGGAGATCGGGCGGCCGCAGAGCACTATCGCCTCTTTAATGACGTTCACAAACGGCGTATCCAGCTGATACATCTGCGGGATTTGCAGCAGGGTCTGATGATACTCAGCCGCCTTCGCCACGTCTTTATCCCGCCAGGCTTTCAGAAGATTCACCGACACCTGCGGGGCAAAGTTGACGCTCGCCGAAATCGCCCCGTCGCCGCCGAGCAGCAGGGTATTAAACAGATGATCGTCGTAGCCGCACAGCACGGTGAAGTGCGGATGGGCGGCTTTGACGGTGTGGATCATGCTGCGCAGGTGGGCGACGGAGTCGATGGTGTCTTTGATGCCGACGATGTTGCTGCGCGAGTCGGCCAGGGTTTTCACCAGCGCCGGGGCCAGATCCTGCCCGGTCAGCGCCGGGAAGTTATAGAGCATTACCGGCAGCGTGACGCTGTCGGCCACCTGCTCGAAATAGCGGATCAGGTTCGCTTCCGACACTTTCCAGTAATAAGGGTTGATCACCACGATGCCGTCCGCGCCCGCCTGCTGCGCGTGCTGGCTCAGCTCAATGGTTTCCCGGGCGTTAGTGCCGCCGGTGCCGATCAGCACCGGTACGCGACGATCGACGCGATCGATAGCAAATTGGGCAATGGTTTTACGCTCTTCGGCGCTGAGCTGGGAGAACTCGCCGCCGCTGCCCAGGAAGAACAGGCCGTCAACGCCTGCCGCGATCAGATCGTCGATCAGCGCGGCGGTGCCCTGCTTATCGAGCTGGCCATCGGCGGAAAAAATGGTGGAGACAGGGGGAATGATTCCCGTAAACAACGCGGACTGCGGCATGAGATCTCCTTGCTGAATCATTTTGTTCTACATTATAGAACAGCGTTCATTAAATTAACGATCATACTATGACGCAGGAAAAGCGCAGGTAAATGAGAGATGAAGAGGGAGTGCGGGAAACTTAAGCTGGATCACATATTGCCCCTCACCCCGAACCTCTCCCCTGTAGAGAGAGGTTCGGGGTGAGGGGGTTCTTACTCTACAAGCATCTTCACCACAACTTTTCGCACCTTCGCCGGTGCCCCCACCGCGCACAGCGGCTTGTGCACTTCGCCCGGCCAGAACACGACAAAATCCCCTTCGCTCAGCACCACCGTTTTCTCCTGCTCGCCTTCCGGCAGGAACGCAATGTCTTTATCCGCCAGCCAGTCGGTGTCCGGCGTGCCGGGCGGCAGGGTGCTGAACGTCATCCCTTCCTGGCCCTTCAGCACGATCTGGATATCCAGATAGCGCGCGTGGTACTCGGCGCGACGTTCGGCGAACGGCTGGGTTGTATCTTCAGAGACCAGATAAAACAGGCTGTTGCCGTTGACGTCGTGCTTGCCGAGCGGCGTCGCGTCGGTGACGTGGGCTTTAACGTGCTCAATCGCCTGGCGCAGATCGTCAGGCAGCCAGGACTGCAGATGGTGGATGTTGCCGATAATCATGAGAAAATCCTCGATATAAAACAACGTTTCATTTTTACCTTTTATACGAGAATCCCGGCTGCCATACCAGCCCTTTTTGGAAGAGGTTTGCGCGAGCGCATGTTTATCGGGAATGGTGTTAATTTGCTGTTAAGCCCTCGCAGGCATTTATGCAGTCATTATGCATATCTTCAGTTCTTCGTTATCACGGCCTTGCGCTAACTTACTGATCGTCATGCCTTAACAACAAAACTCGCTACAGCTTCACATTTTATCACTTTGATAATTTGCTATTAAATTCAATAAATATTTATTGATTTTCCTTAAGCCAAAAATAGTTAATTAGCAATATTGCATAGCCATTCCCCGCCGCCTTTAAAAACAATTAAAATCAATAGTTTAACAAAATATTTCAAAGCATGAAATTCTACAAAACACTAACAACTGCAAATAATGACAACGGATAGTGCTTAGCTATTCACCTCGCCAGAATAGCCAATTAATCATTATCTGATGCGAATCATGCAAATGAAAACAAACCCCTTAATATCCATTTTCGCGTGAGCAACATCACAATACAGATTATTTAACTGCCTAGTATGAATTACGAAATCAATTGAGCTTAGCCGCCATGAAATTAAATACGTTACATGGCGCATGCCCTTTTTATTCTGAAGAACAGTTAAAGGAATAATTATGGAAAAGCATTACGTCGGTTCTGAAATTGGTCAATTGCGTAGCGTTATGCTGCACCGCCCAAATTTAAGTCTGAAACGCTTAACGCCATCGAATTGCCAGGAGCTGCTTTTCGATGACGTGCTCTCGGTTGAGCGTGCGGGTGAAGAGCATGACATCTTCGCAAACACGCTGCGCGAGCAGGGTGTGGAAGTCCTGCTGTTGACCGACCTTCTGACACAAACCCTTGATATTGCAGAGGCGAAGGCCTGGCTGCTGGATACGCAAATCTCCGACTACCGTCTCGGCCCCACCTTTGCCGGCGACGTTCGCGGCTGGCTGGCGGATATGCCGCACCGCGAACTGGCGCGCAGGCTGAGCGGCGGATTAACCTACGGCGAAATTCCGGCGGCCATTAAAAATATGGTGGTGGATACCCACACGGCGAATGATTTTATTATGAAGCCGCTGCCAAACCATTTATTTACCCGTGATACCTCCTGCTGGATCTATAACGGCGTCTCTATTAACCCGATGGCCAAACCGGCCCGTCAGCGCGAAACCAATAACCTGAGGGCAATATATCGCTGGCACCCGGCGTTCGCCGACGGCGATTTTATTAAGTATTTCGGCGACGAGAATATTAATTACGACCACGCCACTTTAGAAGGCGGCGACGTATTAGTCATTGGCCGCGGCGCGGTCCTGATCGGCATGTCTGAACGCACCACCCCGCAGGGCGTGGAGTTCCTCGCCAACAGCCTGTTCAAACACCGCCAGGCCGAGCGCGTGATCGCCGTTGAGCTGCCAAAACACCGCTCCTGCATGCACCTCGACACCGTCATGACCCACATCGACGTGGACACCTTCTCCGTCTACCCGGAAGTGGTGCGCAAGGACGCCCAGTGCTGGACGCTCACCCCGGACGGACGCGGCGGCCTGCTGCGCACCCAGGAAACCGACCTGCTGCACGCCATCGAGAAAGCGCTCGGCATTAACCAGGTGCGTCTGATCACCACCGGCGGCGACGCCTTTGAGGCCGAACGCGAGCAGTGGAACGACGCCAATAACGTCCTGACCATCCGCCCCGGCGTGGTGATCGGCTACGAGCGCAACGTATGGACCAACGAGAAGTACGACAAAGCGGGTATCACCGTGCTGCCCATTCCGGGCGACGAACTCGGACGCGGCCGCGGCGGCGCGCGCTGCATGAGCTGCCCTCTGGAACGCGACGGAATTTAAAGGAGCCATCATGGAACGAAAACCCACTCTGGTTGTGGCCCTGGGCGGCAACGCGCTGCTCAAGCGCGGCGAGCCGCTGGAAGCGGAGATCCAGCGCCAGAACATTGAGCAGGCCGCCCGAACCATCGCCGGATTAACAGAACAGTGGCGCGTGGTGCTGGTGCACGGCAACGGGCCGCAGGTCGGGCTTCTGGCGCTGCAGAACAGCGCCTACGACAAAGTCACGCCCTACCCGCTGGACGTTCTCGGCGCCGAAAGCCAGGGAATGATCGGCTACATGCTCCAGCAGGCACTGAAAAACAATCTGCCGCAGCGCGAGGTGAGCGTTCTGCTCACCCAGGTAGAAGTGGACGCCGCCGACCCGGCCTTCAGCAACCCGACCAAATACATCGGCCCGGTGTACAGCGAAGCCCAGGCAAAAACGCTGGCCGCGGAGAAAGGCTGGGTGTTTAAGGCCGACGGCAGCTACGTCCGCCGCGTGGTGCCCTCTCCGCAGCCGAAGCGCATCGTTGAGAGCGACGCCATCACGGCGCTGATCCAGCGCGACCATCTGGTGATCTGCAACGGCGGCGGCGGGGTGCCGGTGGTGGAACAGGCCAACGGCTATCGCGGGATCGAGGCGGTGATCGACAAAGACCTCTCCGCCGCGCTGCTGGCGCGCCAGATCGAAGCCGATGCCCTGCTGATCCTCACCGATACCGACGCGGTGTACCTCGACTGGGGCAAACCAACCCAGCGTCCGCTGGCGCAGGTGACGCCGGCGCTGCTCAGAGGCATGCAGTTCGACGCCGGATCGATGGGGCCAAAAGTGGCCGCCTGCCGCGAGTTCGTTGAAGCCTGCAACGGCATTGCCGGGATCGGCGCGCTGGCCGACGGCGCGGAGATCCTCGCGGGCGAGAAAGGCACGTTGATTCGTAACTGAACACTCATTTTAAAAAGGATTTACCCATGACCATCAATCTGAAAAACCGCAACTTCCTCAAACTGCTGGACTACACCCCGGCGGAGATCCAGTACCTGATCGACCTCGCCATCGAGCTCAAGGCCGCCAAAAAAGCCGGGCGCGAGAAGCAAACCCTTGTCGGGAAAAACATCGCCCTGATCTTTGAAAAAACCTCCACCCGCACCCGCTGCGCCTTCGAAGTGGGCGCGTTCGACCAGGGCGCGCAGGTCACCTATCTCGGCCCAAGCGGCTCGCAGATTGGCCATAAAGAGTCGATGAAAGACACCGCCCGCGTGCTGGGCCGCATGTACGACGGCATCGAATACCGCGGCTACGGCCAGGCCATCGTCGAAGAGCTGGGCGAGTACGCGGGCGTGCCGGTGTGGAACGGCCTGACCGACGAGTTCCACCCGACCCAAATTCTCGCCGATCTGATGACCATGCTGGAGCACGCGCCGGGCAAAACCCTGCCTGAGCTTAGCTTTGCCTATCTCGGCGACGCGCGCAACAACATGGGCAATTCCCTGATGGTAGGCGCGGCCAAGATGGGGATGGATATCCGCCTCGTCGCGCCGAAATCCTTCTGGCCGGAAGCGGGGCTGGTTGAACAGTGCCGCGCCATCGCGAAAGAGACGGGCGCGCGCATCACCCTCACCGACGACGTGAAAGAAGGCGTGCAGGGGACCGATTTCCTCTACACCGACGTGTGGGTCTCCATGGGTGAGCCGAAGGAAGCCTGGGCCGAGCGCGTCAGTCTGATGAAGCCATATCAAATTAACGCCCAGGTGATGAAGGCCACCGGCAACCCGAACGTCAAATTCATGCACTGCCTGCCGGCGTTCCACAACGAACACACCAAAGTGGGCCGCGAGATCGAGATGGCGTACGGCCTGAAGGGGCTGGAAGTGACGGAAGAGGTCTTCGAATCGCCGAATTCCATCGTCTTTGACGAAGCAGAGAACCGCATGCACACCATCAAAGCGGTCATGGTGGCGACACTCGGCGACTAATCACCGCCCGGCGCGCCGCGGGTGCGCCGGGTTTAAGGAGAACATCATGGGCAAGTTCAAGTTTCCCTCCGCTTACACCATTCTCTTTTTCCTGATTGCCGTTGTGGCGGCGCTGAGCTGGGTCGTCCCCGCCGGTCAGTACCAGATGGCGATGAACGAAACCCTCGGTAAAGAAGTCCCGATTGCCGGCACCTACGCGCACGTGGCGGCGCATCCGCAGGGGCTGGTTTCCGTCCTGATGGCGCCAATCGCCGGGCTGTACGATCCGGTCTCCGGCCAGGCCGGGGCGATCGACGTGGCGCTGTTTATTCTGATCATCGGGGGATTTCTCGGGATCGTCACCAAAACCGGGGCGATTGACGCCGGGATCGAGCGTGTGACCACCCGGCTGCGCGGACGCGAGGAGTGGATGATCCCGATCCTGATGGCGCTGTTCGCCGCGGGCGGCACGATTTACGGCATGGCCGAAGAGTCACTGCCCTTCTATACCTTACTGGTGCCGGTGATGCTGGCCGCGCGGTTCGAT
This sequence comes from Enterobacter sp. PI-10, assembly GCF_027947695.1. NCBI lineage: Bacteria > Pseudomonadati > Pseudomonadota > Gammaproteobacteria > Enterobacterales > Enterobacteriaceae > Enterobacter > Enterobacter sp. PI-10. Next base: position 345,786 of record NZ_JAJNOG010000004.1, read on the forward strand.
CCGGTTGTCGCCGCTTCTACCGTGCTGCTCGGGGCGGGGATCGGCACGCTGGGTTCCACCATCAACCCGTTTGCCACGGTCATCGCCGCCAACGCCGCCGGGATCCCCTTTACCAACGGCATCGCCCTGCGCGTGGCGCTGCTGGTCATCGGCTGGATCATCTGCGTGGCGTGGGTGATGCGCTATGCCCGCAAAGTCCGCCAGGATCCGTCGCTGTCGATCGTCGCGGATAAACAGGAAGAGAACCGCGCCCATTTCCTTGGCAACAAGGGCGAACAGTCGCTGGAATTCACCCCGGTGCGCAAAATCATCCTGGTGATTTTTGCCCTCGCCTTCGCGGTGATGATTTACGGCGTGGCGGTACTGGGCTGGTGGATGGCGGAGATCTCCGCGGTGTTTCTCGCCAGCGCGATTATCGTCGGCCTGATTGCCCGCATGAGCGAAGAGGAACTGACGTCGACGTTTATCAACGGCGCGCGAGATTTGCTGGGCGTCGCGCTGATTATCGGCATCGCGCGCGGTATCGTAGTCATCATGGATAAGGGCATGATTACCCACACCATTTTGCACAGCGCGGAAGGGCTGGTCAGCGGGTTGTCCACGGTGGCGTTCATCAACGTGATGTACTGGCTGGAGGTCGTGCTGTCGTTTCTTGTGCCTTCTTCATCCGGCCTGGCCGTTCTGACGATGCCGATCATGGCGCCGCTTGCCGATTTCGCTAACGTCAACCGCGACCTGGTGGTGACGGCTTACCAGTCGGCCTCCGGCATCGTTAACCTCGTCACGCCCACCTCAGCCGTCGTGATGGGCGGGCTGGCTATCGCCCGGGTGCCTTACGTGCGCTATCTGAAATGGGTGGCGCCGCTGCTGGCGATCCTGACGGTGGTGATTATGGTGGCGTTAAGTCTGGGGGCGTTGTTGTAATTTGCCGGATGGCGCTGCGCTTATCCGGCCTACGGATCGGTGCGGTGCCACCGGTTATTTCGGGAACTGATATGGGAACTATGATGGATTACGAAGAGTACTCTCCCAAAGAGCAACTACAGCTGACGGTCTGCCAGCGCCTGATCGCAGAAAAGAGTTACCTCTCTCAGGAGGAGATCCGCCGGGATTTACAGGAGCGTGGTTTTGAGACCATCAGCCAGTCCACCGTTTCACGTCTGCTTAAATTGCTCGGTGTCATAAAAATTCGAAATGCCAAAGGGCTAAAGATTTATTCGCTGAATCCCCAGCTGCGCCCTGCCCCCGACGCCGCGCGTACCGTGTCCGAAATGGTGGTCAGCGTCGAGCATAATAGCGAGTTTATCCTTGTTCATACCGTCGCCGGATATGGCCGCGCGGTGGCGCGTATTCTGGATTATCACCAGCTTCCGGAAATTTTAGGCGTGGTGGCCGGCAGCAGTATTGTCTGGGTCGCCCCCCGGGTGGTGAAGCGCACCGCGCTGGTGCATAAGCAAATTAATTATTTACTCAGAACGCATTAATATTCACAAAGAACCGTTTGCATTGAGTAAAGCGTGCATTAAATCGCTTGATCCGAAAAGCGAGCTGCGTATAATGCCCGACAATTTGCCGGGAGGAAACATGGTCAAGCGTGTACGACATAACGTCTTACCGCGTCTGAAATCAGACGCTGGCCTGCCGTTTTTCTTCCCGTTGCTAAACCTATTCCCAGAGCCCCTCATTTGAGGGGCTTTTTTTTGCCCGGCGTCAGGAGATAAACATGAATCCGCTTTATCAAAAACACATCATTTCCATAAACGACCTCAGCCGCGAAGAGCTGGAACTGGTTCTGGAAACCGCGGCAAAACTGAAGGCCAATCCGCAACCGGAGCTGCTGAAGCACAAGGTGATTGCGAGCTGCTTCTTCGAAGCCTCGACCCGCACCCGCCTCTCCTTTGAGACCTCCATGCACCGCCTGGGCGCGAGCGTGGTGGGCTTCTCGGACAGCAGCAACACGTCGCTGGGTAAAAAAGGCGAGACCCTGGCGGATACCATTTCAGTGATTAGCACCTACGTCGACGCAATTGTGATGCGTCATCCACAGGAGGGCGCGGCGCGCCTCGCGACCGAGTTCTCCGGCGGCATTCCGGTGCTGAACGCCGGTGACGGTGCCAACCAGCACCCAACGCAGACGCTGCTGGACCTGTTCACCATTCAGGAGACGCAGGGCAAACTTGAGAACCTGAACATCGCCATGGTTGGCGACCTGAAATACGGCCGCACCGTCCACTCCCTGACCCAGGCGCTGGCGAAATTTAACGGCAACCGCTTCTACTTCATCGCCCCGGACGCGCTGGCGATGCCGCAGTACATTCTCGACATGCTGGACGAGAAAGGCATTGCGTGGAGCCTGCATGCCAGCATCGAAGAGGTGATGAGCCACGTGGATATTCTCTACATGACCCGCGTGCAGAAAGAGCGCCTGGACCCGTCCGAATACGCCAACGTGAAGGCGCAGTTCGTGCTGCGCGCCAGCGACCTCGAGGGCGCACGCGACAACATGAAGGTCCTGCATCCGCTGCCGCGCATCGATGAGATCACCACAGACGTGGACAAAACGCCGCACGCCTGGTACTTCCAGCAGGCAGGAAACGGCATCTTCGCCCGCCAGGCGTTACTGGCACTGGTTCTGAATCGCGAATTAGCTCTGTAAGGGGAAACGACCATGACACACGATAACAAACTCCAGGTTGAAGCCATCAAGCGCGGCACCGTGATTGACCACATCCCTGCGCAGGTGGGCTTTAAGCTGCTGACGCTGTTCAAACTGACGGAAACCGACCAGCGCATCACCATAGGCCTGAACCTGCCGTCGGGCGAGATGGGCCGCAAAGACCTGATTAAAATCGAGAATACCTTCCTGACCGACGAGCAGGTCAACCAGCTGTCGCTGTACGCGCCGGACGCCACCGTCAACCGCATCGACGAGTATGAAGTGGTCGGTAAATCCCGCCCGAGCCTGCCGGATCGCATTGAAAGCGTGCTGGTCTGCCCGAACAGCAACTGCATCAGCCATGCTGAGCCGGTTTCTTCCAGCTTTGCAGTGAAAAAACGCGCCGATGACATCGCGCTCAAATGCAAATACTGCGAAAAAGAGTTTTCTCATTATGTGGTGCTGGCCAACTAATTGAGGTTGGTAATGAAATCCCGGCTGTTATAATGGCCGGGAACATTCTTAACGCTGTAATTCTGGAGAAAACATGAGCAAAGTACTCGCGACGGAAAATGCACCAGCGGCTATCGGCCCTTACGTTCAGGGCGTTGATCTGGGTAGCATGATCATCACTTCCGGGCAGATCCCGGTGAACCCAAAAACCGGCGCGGTGCCGGAAGACGTCGCGGCACAGGCGCGTCAGTCGCTGGAAAACGTGCAGGCTATCGTTGAATCTGCCGGTCTGAAAGTGGGTGATATCGTGAAAACTACCGTTTTCGTGAAAGATCTGAACGATTTCGCGACCGTTAACGCCACCTACGAAGCGTTCTTCACCGAGCACAACGCCACCTTCCCGGCGCGCTCCTGCGTGGAAGTGGCCCGTCTGCCAAAAGACGTGAAAATTGAAATCGAAGCGATCGCCGTACGTCGCTAATTCGCTTTGGCGATAAAAAAGGCAGCCCAGGCTGCCTTTTTTGTTGCTTGCTACTGATTCCGCGTTGCTCTCAGTAGCGTCTCCAGCGGATAGACCGCCACAATCACCACTTCGTCCTGCACCTTCGCCGCGTTATCCAGCTCGCTCTGAATCGAGGCGATCTCTTTGTCATCCAGCGTCCCCTGGCGCGCCACCAGATCCGTCAGCCTCAGGCCAATCGTGGCCAGCTTATCCACCTCCTGGATCACCGGCTTCATCGCCTTGAGCTGATAGCTGTTTTCGCTTAGCGCCAGCGCGTCGCTGGTGTTGCTCTGCCAGCGGTTAAAGACGTGGCGCAGGGCGTCAGCGCTTTCCGTGTCTTCCGCATCGCTCACCAGACGGTCCGCCCATTTGTGCATCTGGCGCACGGTGGCGCTTTCGGCGTTCAGCGCATCGGCGAAGCGGTTGAGCGGCTCGAACTGATGGTAGTTTCCGGCCTGGAACTTCAGGTGCTGGCGGGTGTAATACTGCGCGGGCTCTACCGCCTGAGCGAGGATCTGCAGCGGCAGGGTGTCGGCATTACCGGCGAGGCGCGTGAACTGCACCTGCTGCTGGGTATGCTGCTGCAGTCCGACCGACACCGTCGACCAGCTGTCCATCGCCTGCAGGCGGGTGTACATGTTGTCGACGTCGTTGACGTCCTGCGCGGACCACAGCCGCTCCGCCACCGCAAACGTACGCGGCCACAGGCGGATATCCAGAACCGGCGCCACCACGTTTTCCGCCCACAGAGCGGCTTCACCGCCGAGCAGGTTGGCCTGATTCGCCACGTCCGGCACGACCGGCGGAACGCCTTTCGGCACGTCGTCCAGACGCGTGCCGCTAATCGGATAGCGCGTATTCCCGACGAGGAAATAACCGGCGAGTTTGTCGTTATCGACGGTGACGACCGGGCGCGTTTCGCCCATCCACGTATCGACGGTAAACGTGACCAGGCTGTCATCGCGCCATTCGATGTTCTGCACCGCGCGGCGGGATTTCCCGGCAAAATCAATAAACCCGCGCCAGCCTGCGTCCCCTTTCACCAGCGTGAAGCTCCCCTCCACCGGCTTGCCCTTCAGGCGCGGCATGGAGAAGGCCCAGCTCTGGGCGCTGTCGGTATCCGCTATCACATCAACGCCGTTCAGCCCCTGCGGGACGATCTCGTTGCGGTAGTGATAGGCGGTGGACTGGGGCTGATCGAGATAGAAACCGGTGGAGAGAATGCCCCTGTAGCCGTTCTGCGCCACCTGCCCCAGCGCGTCCTGCCCCTGCCAGGACTGGATCAGAATGCTTTTCGGCAGATCGGGATGGTAGATCTCATCCCAGCCGACCATCTGGCGGTGATGCTTCTCGAGGATCGTTTCCAGCCTGCGGTTAAAATAGGCCTGCAGCGCGTGGCTGTCCGCCAGCCTGTTGTCGCGCATAAACTGCTGGATGGCCGGGTTCGCTTTCCACTGGCTATCGTCCACCTCATCACCGCCGATGTGCAGATACGGATCGGGGAAGATCGCCGCCAGTTCGCTGACCATCGCGTCGGCAAAAGCGTAAGTTGCGTCTTTTGTGGGATCCAGCACCGGCTTCAGCACGCCCCAGTGGCGCTCCATGGCGTACGGCCCCGGGGCGCTCATCAGCTCCGGGTAGGCCACGGCAATCGCCGAGGCGTGACCCGGCATATCGATCTCCGGCACCACGCGGATACCGCGTTCGGCGGCGTAACGCACCACCTCGCGCATCTGATCTGGGGTGTAGAACAGCCCGTCGCTGGCAAGCTGGGTTAATTTTGGATAACGCTTCGAGCTGAAGCGCCAGCCCTGGTCGTCGGTCAAATGCCAGTGCAGCACGTTGAGCTTCGCCGCAGCCATGCCGTCGATCTGGCGTTTAATATCCGGCAGCGGGATAAAGTGACGTGCCGAATCGAGCAGCAGCCCGCGCCACGGGAAGCGCGGCGAATCTTCAATGGTAACCCACGGCAGAGAGGTTTTTTCCGCCCCGTTCTGCATCAGCTGGAGCAGGGTTTCCATAGCGCGCAGCGCGCCGAAGCGGGTGTTGGCGGAGATATTCACCCCGTTGGCGTCCACCGTGAGCTTATAGGTTTCATCGCTGTCCGGCAGCGGCTGCGGCTTGACCTTTTTGGCAATCGCGATGCGGATAGTCGGTTTGTCCGGCTTTTCAGCCTGCGGCTGCAGCGTCCAGCCGGTTTGCAGGGCGATACGCTGGCGCAGGCGGCTGACGGCGTCACCGAGATCGTCGCCGCTGACGCTAATGGATACGTTGTTGCTGAGCACCAGCGCGCCCTGGGTGGTCGGGCGTTCGACCTTCGCAGGCCAGGGCATTAAGGGGAGATCCCCTGCCGGGGCGGCAAAGGCAGAGGCGCCGAGCATCAGCCCGGCGGTTAAGAGACTGTACCGTAACATGAATGTTCCTTATCTGACGGGCCAAATAAAGGCAAAACATTCTGTTAACATGCGCTCAATTTGTCGTCAAGCGAATGCGCCGACGGAGATCACAGGTTGTTGAATTTGGGAGGAAAGCCAGTCCCCTCTCCCCAAAGGGGCGAGGGGGAAAGGCGGCACCGAGCGGTCCCCTCTCCCTTCCAGGGAGAGGGTTAGGGTGAGGGTAAAAAATTACTGCCACCCATACCGACGCGCATAGAACCCTTTCACCATCTGGGTCAGCACCATATAACCGGCGAGGATCGCCACCAGCCACGGGAAGTAGCTCAGCGGCAGCGCCTGCAGCTGCAGGTAGCTCGCCAGCGGTGAGAACGGCAGCGCGATGCCGAGCGCCATCACAATCCCCGTCATCACAATCAGCGGCCACGCGGCACGGCTCTGGATGAACGGAATGCGGCGGGTGCGGATCATATGCACAATTAGCGTCTGCGACAGCAGGCCTACCACGAACCAGCCGGACTGGAACAGCGTCTGATGTTCCGGCGTGTTGGCATGGAACACAAACCACATCAGGCAGAAGGTCAGGATGTCGAAGATGGAGCTGATCGGGCCAAAGAACAGCATGAAGCGCCCAAGATCTGCCGGGTTCCAGTGCTGCGGCTTCTGGATCTGCTCGTCGTCCACGTTATCAAACGGGATCGCCACCTGAGACACGTCGTACATCAGGTTCTGGATCAGCAGGTGCAGCGGCAGCATCGGCAGGAACGGCAGAAACGCGCTCGCCACCAGCACGCTGAAGACGTTACCGAAGTTGGAGCTGGCGGTCATTTTGATGTACTTGAGCATGTTGGCAAAGGTACGGCGCCCTTCAATGACACCCTCCTCCAGCACCATCAGGCTTTTTTCCAGCAGAATGATATCCGCCGCTTCGCGGGCGATATCCACCGCCCCGTCGACGGAAATACCGATATCCGCCGCACGCAGCGCGGGCGCGTCGTTAATGCCGTCGCCCATAAAGCCCACCACGTGCCCTTCGCGCTTGAGCAGGGTGACGATGCGCTCTTTGTGCATCGGCGTCAGGCGGGCAAACAGCGTGGTACGCTGGGCAAGCTTCGCCAGCTCGTCATCAGAGAGATGTTCAATATCGCTCCCCACCACCACGTCGCCCGCGTCCAGCCCCACTTCATGGCACACTTTAGCCGCCACCAGCTCGCTGTCGCCGGTGAGAATTTTGACGGTAATACCGCTCGCCTTCAGCGCCTTCAGCGCCGGTGCGGTGGTCTCTTTCGGCGGGTCGAGGAAGGCGATGTAGCCCTCAAGGATCAGATCGGATTCGTCAATACGCTGATAGTCCCCCTCGCGCGCGGGCAGGAACTTGCTCGCCACCGCCACCACGCGCAGCCCCTGACGGTTGAGGTTGTCGGTGACGCGCTTGATGCGGCGCAGCATGGTGTCGTCCAGCGGCACGATGTCGCCGTTATAGCGCACCTGCGTAGACACGTTGAGGATCTCCTGCAGCGCGCCTTTGCAGATCAGCTGATGCACGTCCGTCTGCTCGCTCACCACCACCGACATGCGGCGGCGCTCGAAGTCAAACGGGATCTCATCCACCTTCTGCCAGCGGCCGGAGAGCGTGCGGGCGGACTCTTCATCCACCCCTTCCAGCACCGCAACGTCGAGCAGGTTTTTCAACCCGGTCTGATAATGGCTGTTCAGCCACGCGCTGTGAAGGACGCGCTCGCTGGTTTTGCCGGAGATATCGGTGTGGTTCTCCAGCACGATTTTGTCCTGCGTCAGGGTGCCGGTTTTATCGGTACAAAGGATGTCCATCGCGCCAAAGTTCTGAATGGCATCGAGGTGTTTAACGATCACTTTTTGTTTAGAGAGCTTCACCGCACCGCGCGCCAGCGTGGAGGTGACGATCATCGGCAGCATTTCCGGCGTTAAGCCGACCGCCACGGAGAGCGCAAACAGCGCCGCTTCCCACCAGTCTCCTTTGGTGTAGCCGTTGATCAGCAGCACGATCGGCGTCATCACCATCATAAAGCGGATCAGCAGCATGCTGACGCGGCCAATCCCTTTCTGGAAGGCGTTTGGCTCGCTCTCCTGCTCGCTGACGCGTCCGGCAAGCTGACCAAACCAGGTGTTGCCCCCGGTGGCGGTGACAATCGCCTGCGCGGTGCCGCTGACCACCGTGGTGCCCATAAAGCACAGGGTGTCGCACTCGAGCGGATTCATCTGCTGCGGGTCGCGGCTGCGCGCCACCTTTTCAACGGGCAGGGATTCCCCGGTCAGGGAGGCCTGCGCGACGAAAAGATCGCGCGCCTGGATGATGCGTAAATCCGCCGGGATCATGTCCCCCGCCGCCAGCTTCACCAGATCGCCCGGCACCAGCTGGTCGATAGGCAGCTCCACCCAGGCGTTTTCGCCGAGATCGTTAATCACCCGCGAGACGGTCGCGGTGTTGCTGACCATCGCCTTCAGGGCGTCAGCCGCTTTGGTAGAGCGGGCTTCCTGAATAAAGTTCAGCAGCGTTGAGATACCGACCATAAGGGCAATGACGCCTGCAGCAAACAGATCTTCCGTCGCGTAGGAGATGAGGCCGAGCACGGTCAGCAGCAGGTTGAACGGGTTGCGGTAGCAGAGCCACAGGTGCACCCACCACGGAGACGGCTTTTGCGCCGGAATGAGGTTATCGCCATGCACGGCGCGGATTTTTTCCACTTCTGCCGCGTTCAGCCCTTCCGGGTGTCCGCCAAAGGCGCGCCAGACTTCGTTTTCATCCATCGCCGCCACGTTCAGGCAGCGTTCGGTCAGGGACGCGGGGATCGCCGCCCCCGCCATGTTTTTGGCATTGGGCAGCGGGTCGCGCTGAACAAGACGGTGTGGCAGGTGGCGGCTCAGCAGGGCCTGCAGCTGCCGGGTGATATTTTTAAACATAGTCATTCCTCCACATCCGCAAACGCGGACGCAGCTTTTCCTTCAGGCGTGGCAAAGCCGTACCTGAGAGGCACTCAATTTTTCAAGCAGGAACGTTTGGGACGTTGCTGCCTCACATCACCGGTGAGACAGCAAAAGCTGGCTTACCGGAAAGAACGCATTCTCCCGTTCAGGAGAGGTGTGGGATCGGGATCCATGATGCCTCCGGTAAGTAAAAAACAGGGTGTCGCCGCGCAGTCCAGGGATTTAGGCATACCCTTTATGACGATTCGGGCGGTATTATACCCCCCTGCAAATAAACCGAACGTAAACCAGACTTTGCCCATAGCGAAATCGCGCTATAGCATTAGGCTCAATTCACTACATCGTCGTTGTTACAGGGAATACAGCATGCAGAACCGCCTTACGATTAAAGACATCGCGCGTTTAAGCGGCGTGGGGAAATCGACCGTCTCACGCGTGCTGAACAACGAAAGCGGCGTCAGCGAACGCACCCGCGAGCGCGTCGAGGCGGTTATGAATCAGCACGGTTTTTCCCCTTCCCGCTCCGCGCGCGCCATGCGCGGGCAGAGTGACAAAGTCGTCGCCATCATTGTCTCGCGTCTGGACTCTCTGTCTGAAAACCTCGCCGTGCAGACGATGCTGCCCGCCTTCTACGAGCAGGGATATGATCCGATCATGATGGAGAGCCAGTTCTCGCCACAGCTGGTGGAAGAGCATCTGGGCATGCTCCAGCGGCGCAACATTGACGGCGTGGTGCTGTTCGGCTTTACCGGCATCAAAGACGAGATGCTAAAACCCTGGCAGCCTTCGCTGGTGCTGCTGGCGCGCGATGCCCACGGGTTTGCCTCCGTCTGCTATGACGACGAGGGCGCGATTATCACCCTGATGCAGCGCCTCTTTGACGAAGGCCATCGCCACATCAGCTTCCTCGGCGTCCCGCACGCGGACGTCACCACCGGCAAGCGCCGCCATGAAGCCTATCTGGCCTTTTGCAAAAAGCACAATCTTTCCGCCGTGGCCTCCCTGCCGGGTCTGGGCATGAAGCAGGGCTACGAGCAGGTCGCCAGCGTACTGACGCCGCAGACCACCGCGCTGGTGTGCGCCACGGATACCCTTGCACTGGGTGCCAGCAAATATCTGCAGGAGCAGCGTATCGATAACCTGCAGGTGGCGAGCGTCGGCAGCACGCCGCTGATGAAGTTTCTGCACCCGGAGATCATCACCGTCGATCCGGGCTACGCCGAATCCGGCAGACAGGCCGCTGCGCAGCTGATCGAGCAGATAAACGGGCGCGCTGAGCCGCGTCAGATCGTCATTCCCGCTCACCTTTCGTAATCGCCATAAAACAGATTATTGTGATCTTCGCCCGATTTCGGGAACGTTCCCATTTTCGCCGTCACGCTGAAGGAGTAGGCTTGCGCTCAGGTCATTCCCCCCCTCACCATCTGTCATGAGGTTTCATGATGAGTAAAGTCAAACAAGCAGATATCGATCGGCTGATCGTCCTGGTCGGCGGCCGCGAAAACATCGCCACCGTCAGCCATTGCATTACCCGCCTGCGCTTCGTGCTGAACGATCCGGCCAAAGCCAACCCGAAGGCCATTGAAGAACTTTCCATGGTCAAAGGCTGCTTCACCAACGCCGGGCAGTTCCAGGTCGTTATTGGTACCGAAGTGGGCGATTACTATCAGGCTCTGCTGGCGACAACCGGGCACTCCTCCGCCGATAAAGAGCAGGCGAAGAAGGCCGCGCGCCAGAATATGAAGTGGCACGAGCAGCTGATTTCCCACTTCGCGGAGATTTTCTTCCCGCTGCTGCCCGCGCTGATCAGTGGGGGCTTGATCTTAGGCTTCCGTAACGTCATCGGCGATGTGCCGATGAGCGACGGTAAAACCCTGGCGCAGATGTATCCGGCGCTGAAAACCGTTTACGATTTCCTGTGGCTGATTGGCGAGGCGATCTTCTTCTATCTGCCGGTCGGGATTTGCTGGTCCGCGGTGCGTAAAATGGGCGGTACGCCGATCCTCGGTATCGTACTCGGCGTCACGCTGGTCTCTCCGCAGTTAATGAACGCTTACTTACTTGGTCAGCAGGTGCCTGAGGTGTGGAACTTCGGCCTGTTTACCATCGCCAAAGTGGGCTATCAGGCGCAGGTCATTCCGGCCCTGCTGGCGGGGCTGGCGCTGGGCTTTATTGAAACCCGACTGAAGCGCATCGTGCCGGATTACCTCTATCTGGTGGTGGTGCCGGTGTGCTCGCTGATTCTGGCGGTGTTCCTGGCGCATGCCTTTATCGGTCCGTTTGGCCGCATGATTGGCGACGGCGTGGCCTTCGCGGTGCGTCACCTGATGACCGGCAGCTTCGCCCCGATTGGCGCCGCGCTGTTTGGCTTCCTGTACGCCCCGCTGGTGATCACCGGCGTGCACCAGACCACGCTGGCCATTGATATGCAGATGATCCAGAGCCTCGGCGGCACGCCGGTCTGGCCGATTATCGCCCTGTCTAACATTGCTCAGGCGTCAGCGGTGACCGGCATCATTATCGTCAGCCGCAAGCACAACGAACGCGAGATCTCCGTTCCGGCGGCCATCTCCGCCTACCTCGGCGTCACCGAACCGGCGATGTACGGTATCAACCTGAAATACCGCTTCCCGATGCTCTGCGCGATGATCGGTTCCGGTCTGGCGGGCCTGGTGTGCGGACTGAACGGCGTAATGGCAAACGGGATTGGCGTCGGCGGCCTGCCGGGCATCCTCTCCATCCAGCCCGCTTACTGGCAGGTGTTCGCCCTGGCAATGGCCATCGCCATTATCGTCCCAATGGCGCTGACCACCGTGGTTTACCAGCGTAAGTTCCGTCAGGGCTCGCTGCAGATTGTTTAACTCTCTCTTTCGGGGCGCAGTTGCGCCCCTTCGCATTTGCAGGAACACACTATGAATACCCTTCCTCACTGGTGGCAAAACGGCGTTATCTACCAGATTTACCCCAAGAGTTTCCAGGATACCACCGGCAGCGGCACCGGCGATCTGCGCGGTGTGACGCAGCGTCTGGACTACCTGAAAACCCTCGGCATCGACGCCATCTGGCTGACGCCGTTTTATATCTCCCCGCAGGTGGACAACGGCTACGACGTGGCAAACTACACCGCCATCGACCCGGCCTACGGCACGCTGGATGATTTCGACGAGCTGGTCGCTGAGGCGCACGCGCGCGGCATTCGCATCGTGCTGGACATGGTGTTTAACCACACCTCCACGCAGCACGCCTGGTTCCGCGAGTCGCTGAACAAAGCGAGCCCGTACCGCCAGTTCTACATCTGGCGAGACGGCACGCCGGAGCAGTTGCCCAATAACTGGCGCTCCAAGTTTGGCGGCAACGCCTGGCGCTGGCACGCGGAGAGCGAGCAGTATTACCTGCACCTTTTCGCGCCGGAGCAGGCCGATCTCAACTGGGAAAACCCGGCGGTGCGCGCCGAGCTGAAAAAGGTGTGCGAGTTCTGGGCCGACCGCGGCGTCGACGGCTTGCGCCTCGACGTCATTAACCTGATTTCGAAAGATCAGGATTTCCCGAATGACGAGACGGGCGACGGTCGCCGCTTCTACACGGACGGGCCGCGCATCCACGAATATCTGCAGGAAATGAGCCGCGACGTCTTCACCCCGCGCAACCTGATGACGGTGGGCGAGATGTCCTCAACCTCGCTGGAAAACTGCCAGCAGTACGCGTCGCTCGACGGGCGCGAGCTGTCGATGACCTTTAACTTCCACCACCTGAAGGTGGACTACCCCGGCGGCGAAAAGTGGACGAAGGCGAAGCCGGACTTCGTGGCGCTCAAAACCCTCTTCCGCCACTGGCAGCAGGGGATGCACAACAAAGCCTGGAACGCGCTGTTCTGGTGTAACCACGATCAGCCGCGCATTGTGTCGCGCTTTGGCGACGAAGGGGAATACCGGGTTCACGCCGCGAAGATGCTCGGCATGGTACTGCACGGCATGCAGGGCACGCCGTATATTTATCAGGGTGAGGAGCTGGGGATGACCAACCCGCACTTCAGCCGCATCACCGATTACCGCGACGTGGAAAGCCTGAACATGTTCGCGGAACTGCGCGCCAACGGCCGCGATCCGGATGAATTACTGGCGATTCTGGCGAGTAAGTCCCGGGATAATGGCCGCACGCCAATGCAGTGGGACGCGTCGCACAACGCGGGCTTTAGCGAGGGCGAACCGTGGATTGGCGTCTGCGATAATTACGAAACCGTGAACGCCCGCTCGGCGCTCGACGACCCGGATTCGGTGTTCTACACCTACCAGTCGCTGATCGGCCTGCGTAAAACCCTGCCGGTGCTGACGTGGGGAGATTATGAAGATCTCCTGCCGGAGCATCCTTCTCTGTGGTGCTATCGCCGCCAGTGGCAGGGACAGACCCTGATTGTTGCGGCAAACCTGAGTAATACGCCTCAGGAATGGCAGACAGACCTTCTCAGCGGTAAGTTGCAGGTGCTGATGAGTAACTACCCGACACCGCAAACGACGTCGCTGCGTCCGTTTGAAGCCGTCTGGTGGTTGCAGCAGTAGCATTCCCTGCCGGGTGCGGCTCAGCACCCGGCTTACTTAACTGTTTTTGTTGAGTAATTAATCAGATTTTTCTCTCGCGCCTTTACAATCGCTGAAGCGCCCGTCGTTTGTACTCTCGTTTTTTTACTTTGTTCTGCATCAAATAAATCGCAAACATGTTTGATGCAAATCACTATATGTAGCACTTAAAATGCACGCCAACCCAACATCTTGTATTTATCGTCTACTATTCCAACAACAAGACGGCGCTTACGCTGGCCGGAATTGTGGATAACACGAGCTGGGAACGCGGGAAGTCTTTGGCCTGGCGGGGAATACGCCCGGAGAAGACTTCTCCACCTCTGTGGATAACCTGTTTTCAAAAATGGAGTGATCATGACACCGCATGTGATGAAACGTGATGGCTGTAAAGTGCCGTTTAAATCAGAGCGCATCCAGGAAGCCATTCTGCGTGCAGCTAAAGCAGCGGGAGTCGATGACGCAGATTACTGCGCCACCGTCGCAGAAGTCGTTAGCAGCCAGATGAACGAACGCAGCCAGGTCGATATCAATGAGATCCAGACCGCGGTTGAAAACCAGCTGATGGCGGGGCCTTACAAGCAGCTGGCGCGCGCCTACATTGAGTACCGCCACGATCGTGACGTGCAGCGTGAGAAGCGCGGGCGTCTGAACCAGGAGATCCGTGGTCTGGTAGAGCAGACCAACTCTGCCCTGCTCAATGAAAACGCCAACAAAGACAGTAAAGTGATCCCGACCCAGCGCGACCTGCTGGCCGGCATCGTCGCCAAACACTATGCCCGTCAGCATCTGCTGCCGCGCGACGTAGTCTCGGCGCACGAGCGCGGCGAAATTCACTACCACGATCTCGACTATTCGCCGTTCTTCCCGATGTTCAACTGCATGCTGATCGACCTGAAAGGCATGTTGACCCACGGTTTTAAAATGGGTAACGCAGAGATTGAACCGCCAAAATCCATCTCCACCGCCACCGCGGTCACGGCGCAGATCATCGCCCAGGTCGCCAGCCATATTTATGGCGGCACCACCATTAACCGCATTGATGAAGTGCTGGCCCCGTTCGTGACGGCAAGCTTCAACAAGCACCGTAAAACGGCCGAAGAGTGGCAGATCCCGGACGCTGACGGCTACGCCCATTCCCGCACCGAGAAAGAGTGCTACGATGCCTTCCAGTCGCTGGAATATGAGGTGAACACGCTGCACACCGCCAACGGCCAGACGCCGTTTGTGACCTTCGGTTTTGGCCTGGGCACCAGCTGGGAATCACGCCTGATCCAGCAGTCGATCCTTCGCAACCGTATTTCTGGCCTGGGCAAAAACCGCAAAACGGCGGTGTTCCCGAAACTGGTGTTCGCTATCCGCGACGGCCTGAACCACAAGTTTGGCGATCCGAACTACGACATCAAACAGCTGGCGCTGGAGTGCGCGAGCAAGCGCATGTATCCGGACATCCTGAACTACGACCAGGTTGTGAAAGTTACCGGTTCGTTTAAAACGCCAATGGGCTGCCGCAGCTTCCTCGGCGTGTACGAGGATGAAAACGGCGAGCAGATCCACGACGGGCGCAACAACCTGGGCGTCATCAGCCTCAACCTGCCGCGCATCGCGCTGGAGGCGAAAGGTAATGAAGCTGAGTTCTGGAAACTGCTGGATGAACGTCTGCAGCTGGCGCGCAAAGCGCTGATGACCCGTATCGCCCGTCTGGAAGGGGTGAAAGCCCGCGTCGCGCCGATCCTCTATATGGAAGGGGCCTGCGGCGTGCGCCTGAAGGCGGACGATGACGTATCCGAGATCTTCAAAAACGGTCGCGCGTCCATTTCGCTGGGCTACATCGGCATTCACGAAACCATCAACGCGCTGTTTGGCGACACGCACATGTACGACAGCGAAGCCCTGCGCGAAAAAGGGATCGCCATCGTTCAGCGCCTGCGCGACGCGGTAGACCAGTGGAAAGAGGAAACCGGCTACGGGTTTAGCCTCTACAGCACGCCGAGCGAGAACCTGTGCGACCGCTTCTGCCGTCTGGACACCGCCGAGTTCGGGATTGTGGAAGGCGTGACCGACAAAGGGTACTACACCAACAGCTTCCACCTCGACGTCGAGAAGAAGGTCAACCCGTACGACAAGATCGACTTCGAAGCGGCGTATCCGCCGATCGCCAGCGGCGGCTTCATCTGCTACGGCGAATACCCGAACATTCAGCACAACCTGAAGGCACTGGAGGACGTGTGGGATTACAGCTACCAGCACGTGCCGTATTACGGGACCAACACGCCAATTGATGAGTGTTACGAGTGCGGCTTCACCGGCGAGTTTGAATGTACCAGTAAAGGCTTTACCTGCCCGAAATGCGGCAACCACGATGCTGCTCGCGTCTCCGTGACCCGTCGCGTGTGCGGCTATCTCGGTAGCCCGGACGCGCGTCCTTTTAACGCCGGCAAGCAGGAAGAGGTGAAGCGTCGCGTCAAGCATTTGGGGAATGGGCAGATCGGTTAATCCTCAGCCACGTTAATGCCCGGTGGCGCTGCGATTACCGGGCCTACGGACCGCTCTCTTTTGTAGGCCGGGTAAGCGCAGCGCCACCCGGCGTGGTTATTCGCTATGAACTATCACCAGTACTACCCTGTCGACATCGTCAACGGCCCCGGCACCCGCTGCACCCTGTTTGTTTCAGGCTGCATCCACGAATGCCCCGGCTGCTACAACAAAAGCACCTGGCGACTCAATTCCGGCATGCCGTTCACCGCGGAGATGGAAGATAAAATCATCAGCGACCTGAACGACACGCGCATTCACCGCCAGGGAATTTCGCTCTCCGGCGGCGATCCGCTGCACCCGCAAAACGTGCCGGATATCCTGAAGCTGGTGAAGCGCATTCGTGCAGAGTGTGCGGGAAAAGATATCTGGGTCTGGACAGGCTACAGGCTGGATGAACTGAATACGCAGCAGATGGAAGTGGTGGATCTGATTAACGTGCTGGTCGACGGCAAGTTCGTGCAGGATTTAAAAGACCCGGCTTTGATCTGGCGCGGCAGCAGTAACCAGGTTGTACATCATTTGCGTTGATCAAAGGCGGATGTTATCCATCCGCCCTTACCTCAAAACCGACTCAAACTCTCCATCGCCACCGCCTTAAACCCGGCAAAATCTCCGCAGCTAGAAAGCCTCGACATCGCCCGCTCGCGCAGGAAGGTGACGAAGATATCGTAAATCGCCATCGCCTCTTCGTACTCGCTTTTGCTGATGGCGAGCAGGAAGATGACGTGCGCGGTTTCGTCGCCCCACTGAACGCCCTGCGGGGCGAGCACGGTGTAGACCACCGTTTTCTGCGCCAGCAGGCCGAGGGAGTGCGGGAGCGCGATGCCGTCGCCGAGCATGGTGCTGACGATGGCTTCACGCTCAACAACCGAATCCAGAAACTCCGCGCCGACAAAGCCTTCGGCCTCAAGCTGTTCACATAGCTCGCGGAACAGCGTCTGCTGATCGATCGGCTTATCGATAATGCGGAAATGGGCCGCGTCGAAGTATTTATCCAGCATCCACGGGCGGGTGCGGTCCACGAGCACCAGTTTGCCAATCTGTTCTAACTGATAGTCGGTCGGGAACGGGGCGATCGTTACTACCGGTTTCGACTTTTCGCTGACGCGTGCGGTGGCTATCACAAAGTCTTCGCCAATGGTTTCCGCAACCTCGTACTCGCGCAGGGTGAGCGTGCGCGTCACCTCAATCTGCGGATATTTACGCTGCAGCACCGCCTCAATCATGCGGACCATCGCGTTACCGGCGTCGCATACCAGCAGCACGCGCGGCTGGCGCTGGTAGCCGATGTTGTAGTGGCGCTCCAGCCCGACGCCAATGTGCAGCACCAGGAAGCCAATCTCGTTTTCGCTGATCGCATACGGCGTGTATTTGCCCCAGCTCGACACCGCCGCCAGCGTCATGTCCCACGCCATCGGGTAGTGCTGCTTGATGTTATCCAGCAGCGGATTGGGGATCATAATTTGATACCGCACGCGGGTGATCATGGTTTTGATGTGCGTGAGCAGATCCGCGTGCAGCTGTTCGTCGCTGAGCAGGTTGTAGTTATAGTGGGTGTTGATGTAGCGCAGGATGTAGTTGACCAGCGCCTCGTCGTCGTCGGCGTTAATGGCGCTGGGCGCGATCTCCTGAATCTGCCGCGCCGCAATGTGCACGCACAGCCAGCTCTCCTCCGAAGGTGAAAGCGCCTTGCCCGCCAGCTGCTGGATGGTGACGGCGATATCCTTAGCCGCCTCGCGCACGTTCTCTTCCACGTCTTCGGCGTGGAATTCCGGCAGCGGATAGCCCTCGCTGATGCGCCGTACCGACACCGCGCAGTACAGGCGCAGGAACAGCTCGCCTTCATCGGTCAGGCGAATGTGGTGACGCGTCAGGGCGTCGTGCAGCACCGGCACCATCTGCTCCGCCACACCCGCATTTAGCGCCACGTCGGTCACCAGCGGGTTCAGGCTGTCCTGCTGGGCCAGCTCCCAGAGCAGATCGGTCAGGCACGCGCGGGTCGACATCTCGCTGCCAAACAGCTTCATGCCGTGGCGCGGACGCGTTTCCAGCGTCAGGTTATAGCGATGGAACCACTCTCGGACTTCGGCCATGTCGCTTTGCAGCGTGGCGCGGCTGACGAACCACTCGTCCGCCAGATCCTCCAGCTTAAGAGAAAATGCCGAGGTCAGAAAACGCACCACCAGATAATGCACGCGCTCCGGCCCGGTGCGGGGGATACGCAGCGCGCGCGGATGGGAGGCCTGCAGCTCTTGATACCGCGCCGCATCGTCAATTTTGAGCTGGTAGCCGTTGCCCCGGCTCAAGATAAACTGCGCGCCGTGGCTTGCCAGCAGCGCGTTCAGGGCGGTGATATCGGCACGGACGGTTCGCGTGGAAACCGACAGCCGCTGCGCCAGTTCGTCCTGCGGCAGCGTCTCGTTTTGCAACAGTTCGAAAAGTTGCGCTAAACGTTGGTTCGGAAATCGCACGTCGTTGTCCTCTTACGGCTTAAGGTGAAATGACCATCTGGGATGGGCTGCCGACCGGGGTATAGTCCGGTTCGAAGCTCAATTTCCCGTCCTGCGCCACGCGGAAACGGGTAATGTTGTCGCTGCGCTGGTTCATGACGTACAGCCAGCGTCCCTGCTTATCGAGCGTCAGGGTGCGGGGATAATCACCACGCGTCCACACGTCATCCTGATGCGTCAGCGTGCCCTCCGCCGTTACGGTAAAGTGCCCGATGCTGTTATGCAAACGGTTAGCCACATACAGCTGTTTGCCGTCTGCGCTTAACGCCAGACCGGCAGCAAAGCTGGTGCCTTTGTAACCTTCAGGCAGGGCTGAAAGCGTTTTGCCCTCTTTTAAGGTGCCGTCGGCGTTCACGGTATACCGGGTGAGCGTAGACGCCTCTTCGTTAATCAGCCACAGGGCATCGCCCTTCGGCGTAAAGACAAAGTGGCGCGGCCCGGCCCCTTTTGAGGAGGCGCTGATAAACGGCGGATCGTTCGGCGTCAGCTTTCCTGTCCGATCGTCAAAGCGGTACTGATAGATGCGATCCAGCCCAAGATCGGTCATAAACACGTATTTCCCGCTCGGATCGGCGGCGAGCATGTGCGCATGCGGGCCGTTATGATCGCTGATCGCGAAACTGCCCTCGACGGCAGCTTCCGGCTTCGCCGCGCCCGGTTCGCCTTGATCCTGACGTTTGTCCGTGGCTTCCCCCAGGCTGCCGTCTGCGTTGACGGGTAAAATGGCAATCGATCCGCTGACGTAGTTCGCCACCAGAAGATGCTTGCCGTTCGGCGTCAGGGAGAGATACACCGGCCCCGCACCGCCGGAGGCCACCTGATTCAGCTCGCTCAGCTCACCGTTATCGCCGACGCGCAGCGCCTGCACCACGCCCTGCTCTACTTCACTTGCCAGATACAGCGTTTTGCCGTCTTGTGAAAGGGTCAACTGCGCCGCATTCGGCAGTTTGCTCACCAGCGTTTTATCTTTCAGCGCGCCGGTTTGCGGGTTAACAGTAAAACGGTACAGCCCTTCACCGTTCGGATTATAGGTACCCACCCAGGCGTATTGCGTCTGGGCGACAGCGGCGGTGGCGAACATTGAGAGTGAAGCGACAAGCAGGGTACGGGTGTGCATGGTGGCTCCTTCAGGTGTGTGCAGTTTAGTTTTGTTTTATTTAACCAGCTTCTTCGTCATCGCCAGCAGCGTACGCACGTCTTCCGGACGCGTATCACCGCTGGCTTTGTCGATAATCGAGCTGTAGATATGCGGGACGATCTTGCTCACGCCCGCGTCGAGGGCGATCTGCAGGATCTCCTCATAGTTTTCCAGATCGATACCTCCGGTCGGCTCCAGCCAGAAGTCGTGGCGGGCGCAGGCTTCCGCCACCGCCTTGTACTCGTCACGGCACTTGAGGCCGCCCATCGGGAAGTATTTGATGGAGCTGCCGCCGAAATCTTTCAGCAGGGCAATCGCGGTTTCAACCGGCACGATACCGTCCGGCGCTTTGCTGCTCAGCGGGCCGGTGGAGATTTTTACCATGCCGACGGTGCCGGTCGGAGAGACCAGACCGTTGACCACGGACTCATTCTGCCCCAGCAGCGCGCGGCTGGTGGCCACGCCGGTGAAAACCTGGTTAACGTGCTGCGGCTGTACCTGACGGGAGATTTCACTCACCATCGCCGACTGGTTCGGGTCGCCCGCGCCCAGCCCAACAGACAGCGCGTTATCAATCAGCTTCGCGTATTCGCGCATATCGGCAACAGCGCTCGCCACGTCCGGGTAGTTTTTGGAGAGCACGCCCACCAGCACGTGGCCTTCCGCCGCCTCGTAGATGGCGCTGGCGTTGGCCTTTGAGCCAGCCAGCACGTTCAGGCAGACGCGGTCACGGTAAAAGTTGGGGGTCAGTTTCATGCGTTTCTCTCCTGTCCTAATACTTCACTAATGCGGCGGTACACGATGTTCAGCTGGTCAGCGTTTACGCTGCGCACGTCCGCCTCAATAATCCCTTCGTTGGCCTTGTAGCCACGGAAGTAAATGGCGTACTCGCCCTGCTTCAGCTTCGCCACCAGATCGCCCGTGCCGACGCCGGTCGTGACTTCGTCGAACTTAATCTCGGTGCGGGCAATATCGCGTCCGGCGCTGTCCCAGACCACGCGCGCGGTCACACCGTTCAGGGTGTTGAGCGCCTCGATAAACGGCGTCATTTTCGCCACCATCTCGGCGCCGCTCTCTTTAGTGGCCGTCAGGTAGTGTTCGATGGCGCAGGTCAGGCCGAGAATGCCCTCTTTGCCGACCTTCATCGCGCGGCCAATGCCCGCCGTCTGGCGCTTAACCCACTCAACGTACTGGGTTTTGCCGATCACCAGACCGCTGGTTGGGCCTTCGATCGCCTTCGCGCCGCTGTAGATGACCAGGTCCGCGCCGGAACGGTAGTACGCTTGCAGGTCTTCTTCCGCCGCGGCATCCACGATGAGCGGCAAGTCGTGTTTACGTGCGACAACCGCCGCCTGCTCGACGCTGAGCATGCTTTTCTGCACGCAGTGGTGTGATTTGATGTACATGATCGCCGCCGTACGCGGCGTGATTGCCGCCGCCAGCTGATCGGCGGAACATTCGTTGGCGTAGCCCGCTTCCACCAGCCTGCCGCCGCCCAACGCCACCATGGTGCCCACCGGCGCGCCAAAGTTCACGTTGTGGCCTTTCGGCAGGACGATTTCGTTATTTTCAATCGGTGTGACGTGCAGGTTTTCCAGCAGCCAGTCGCTATCTTTTACCAGCACCGCGGCCACGGACTGGGCAATGCCCGCCGACGCGCAGGAAACCACCGTCGCCCCTTCCACGTCCAGCAGCTTCGCGATGTAATCCCCGGTTTTATTGACCAGATCCTTCATCTCGAAATAGTGATTCATGCCGTCCATCGCCGCCTGCACGACTTCCGGGCGCGGCGTGGAGACGCCGAGCGCCGTCATGCGGCCAGAGGTGTTGATCACCTGCTTTAAGTTGTACTTCTCATAAATCGAAGGCATGTTCCGTGCTCCCTTGTTCGGTCATGTAGCCCTTGCCCGCGCGGATCGCGGCAAGCGGCACCAGAATGTATTCAGCCTGCAGGCTGTCGTTTTCGGCATCCGTCAGCACCGTCGGCTGATGTTTGAGGGTGAATAGCGTCAGATCGGCGTCGAGACCCGGCTGAATGCGGCCCTTGCGCGCCAGGCGCAGGCCGTCGGCGGCGTTCGCGGTGACGCAGTCAATCACCTGCGGTAAGGACATGCCGATGGCGAGAAACTTCGACATCACGCTTGCCAGCGAGCCCACCGGGCCGTTGATGCGGTTGCGGCAGTAGATATCCGAGCTGATGGTGTGCGGCAGAATACCCATCGCGATGGCGCGTTTCGCCACCTCAAAGCTAAAGCTCGCCGTACCGTGCCCGACGTCCAGACGCACGCCGCGCTTCAGGGCGGAGGAAATGGAGGCGCGCAGCTCGCCGGACGGCGTCAGAATGCGGTTAGGCTTGCCGTTATAGCAGTGGGTGATAATGTCGCCGGAGCTCAGCAGCTCGGCAATCTCGTCAAGGTTCGGCGGGTTGTTGCCAATATGAACCATCAGCGGCAGGTCGCCGTTCTCTTTCTGAATGGCTTTGGCACGCTCCAGCGGCGTGATGCCGTTTTCACCGACCACGCTGCTGCTCATGCGCGCCTTCAGGCCGACGATAAAATCAGGGTGGCGCGTCACCGCCTGCTTCACCGCGTCGGCGTCAATATTGGCCATGTTGGCCAGCTCGTTCTGGGCAATCAGCCCCACGCGGGAGATGTTCAGCAGGGCAAAGACCTCAGTGGAGGCCCTGCGGGTGATGTCATAGAAATCGTCCACGTCGTCGGCCCCGGTACTGCCCGCATCCACTACGGTGGTGACGCCGGTGGCAATGCCCACGCTGTCCGGCTCGTCGTGGTAAATCGGGGAATTCGGATAGCAGTGTACATGGGAGTCAATCCAGCCTGCGCTGACGAACACGTCACCGTTAAGATCAACCGTCTTGCGAGCGGGAGCGTCAATGTCGCCCGTCGCGGCAATCTTCCCGTCCTGAATCGCGATATCGGTCAGGGTATCGTCGGCGAGGCGCGCGCGGCGCAGGAGTAAATCAAACATGAGGATCTCCTGAAAAGGCGGGCGCCGGAGCGCCCGCGGGTATTAAAGGGCGACCGGGAACAGCCAGCCCAGAATCATCGCGCCGAGGATAGCGCCACCGGTAATCGGCTTCTGCCAGATGTAGAACAGCAGCGCACCTACCAGCGAACCGACGCCGATTGGAATGGAGGCGGTCATGGCGCTGAGAATAATCAACGGCCCGAGGAAGCGGCCGGAGGCGTTGCCAGCCCCCATCATCACGTCTGCGCCGTAGGTGGAGTTGCTCTGGTTGATAGTGAACTTACGCGCCAGGATGATGACGTAGCCAATCGCCAGGCCAATCACCAGGCCGGTGATCAGCGAAGCAATGAAGTTGGTCACCGGGAACATGATCCCCGCGCCCAGCAGCAGCGCCGGAACGCCAAGGCCCACGCCGGTCTGGATCGCGCCGCCGATGTCGAGAATACCAACCAGCGACCCTTCGATAATACGGGCGAACAGGAAGCTCGCGCCAAACGCCGCCACCGCGCCGTAAACGCCGGTATCAATGCCCGCTTTCAGCATCGCCACGAAGGCCACTTCGTTAAACGCGCCGATGCCGTAGAGGTAGTACATGTGCGTCCCGGCAAACACGCCGGAGGAGAGCAGGCCAACGAAGATCGGGAACGACCAGTCGGCATACCAAAAACCTTTATTCTGTTCCATGTAGAGGCTCCTGTTATTTACCGCTGAGCGAGTTGTGGATCATGTCGAGCCAGTTCGGCACGGTCAGATGGAAGGATTCAATCATCTTCATGTCGAAGCCGCGGAAGAAGCCGCTCAGCACGAAGAGCAGGACGATAGCCGCCATCATCACTTTGGTGACGTGGTTCCAGCCGCTCTCTTCTACGCCTTTACCGATCAGGATCCCCAGCACCAGGCCCGGTACGGCGTTCCCCATAATCAGCTGCGCCGCGCCGCCAAAAATGGTGGCCCAGAAGCCCGATTTTTTACCCGCATCGATAGCCGCCAGCCAGAAGATCACCGGCATCACGGTGTTCACCAGCAGGTTTGCCGCCGGCACCAGCACCTTCACGGCGGTGACCTGAAGGGCAGCCGGCACGGAGGAGGCGGTAAGGTTAAGGAAGGTCACGACAATCATGCCGATCAGGCCGCAGGCAATCGCCATTTTGCGCGGGTCGTGCAGCGTTTCGCCGACGTTACGGTTTTTGATCATCAGTGCAGCAGCACCCCAGTTCGGGATGATGCGGTGGTCAACGTCCTGTGTGAAGGCACCTGCGGCCACGGAAGAGGCCCAGGCATTAAAGAAGAAACCTAACCCAAAGGAGAAGTGGGACGCCGGATCCCCTTCACAGGAGTTCAGTTCCCCCAACGTACGAAACGCGCCCATACCCTGAGTGGTAGGCGCATGAAACATGCGTGCAGCCCCGGCTCCGACACCGACGCCAACCAGGCCGCCAATGATGAGCGATTTTATTAATATAATTAAGAACATCAGTCTGCCCTTTTATGAATAATCAGCGTTGCGTGACGAAATCCACCTGGTCAAGATTGATAGCGGTCACGTTGACGGTCACATCCAGCTCCACGCTGTAGGTGCGTCTTTCCCGGCGCAGAAAGAAGAACAGAAACGCTTCTTTACGCACCGCTTCTTGCGCCTGAACGACCTGCACATCCTGTGGCTCAATACGCAGTAAGATATGCGGTGAGGCTTTCATCACCGCGGCCTGAACGTGGTTGAGCGCGTCGGCAAAGGCGCGCGCTTTGGCGTCGCCCTTCCCCTTCACTCTCACCGTGGTTGTGAACTGTTCTTTCATGCTTATGCGCCGTATTTCTTCTGCCACGCCTGCACCAGACGCTCGCCCAGCTCTTCTTTATCCATAAAGCCAAAGCCCAGCACGTTGCAGCCTTCGTTGATGGCGGTCACGCCCTCTTCCACGGAACGCATGCCGTATTTGGCCTTGTAGCCGTATTTGGTCTGGGCGGTGATGGCACCCGCACCGCCGCTGCCGCAAAAGGAAATACCGAAGGTGGCGTTTTCTGCTTTCATCATGTCGCCGAGCTTCATGTCTGCCGCCATGCCCGGTACGACAACCGCGCGTCCACCTGCTTTTTCCACACCGGCTGCCACTTTCTGACCTTTACCCAGGCGATCGCCAATCACGACTGTAATCTGTTCCATGTGTTGCTCCTTAAAGGTTGTCTTTCGCGACTTCAAAGTGAACGGAGAGCAGCCAGGCTTCTTCATCAGGAAGGTTGCCAAACTGCGCGACCACTTCACGGGCGAGCCGCATTGAATCCGGTGAAATTTCGTCAAACAGCTCTGCTTCAACCTCCGGCAGCGGCTCGCCGGTCACGGACCGGTGCGCCATGGCGCGCACGTGGGAAGTGAGCATCTGCTCCTGTACCGCATTGGGGATGATGTTGTTCCGGGCCAGCAGGGCATAAACCTGCTGCAGCATGGTGTTCGCGAGCTGTTCTGTTTGCTCCGCCTGTTCCCCAACGTCGTTCATTACCGCTCCGTTAATCACTGGTCTTACCCCGTTAATGGCTCTGGAATAAAACTAACGTTGGGGGGGAATTGTTTGTAGCGAGTTGTTTTCCACTTCGAAGTGGAAAGGCGAGCCGCGGCAGTGATCTGTGCCACATAAATGCGGTGAATCTGAATTAATGACGGTATTTGCGTGATGAATATCACGTATTCCAGCGGCAAAACGCGCGCCGGGGAAACGAAACGTTCAGGCGTGGTGACGCAAAAATGTGATGGCGATAGGGTTTACTTATTACCGCGTAAAAAAACGGGGGCCGCTGGCCCCCGCTGGTTGTTTGTCAGATGCGCGATCGGTTAACGGTATTTCTTGTGATACGTATTACGGGTCGTCACAAACTGCTCGGCTGCCGCCTGGGCTTCCTTCACTTTGCCTTCGTTAGCCAGCTTCAGCGCGCCGTCGATCTGGCCGACCAGCACGTCAAAGCCGTGGCGGTAGTCTTTCATCTCTGCGCTGTCTGCCGCTTTGCTTTCCAGCTTCGGAGGCGTCGCTTTCTGTGCGTCCAGCGCCGCTTCACGCATTTTGGTCAGCGCGTCTTTCATTTCCGCCGCATTGTCGGTTTTCTGCACCACCTTCAGGTTTTGACCGAGGATGCCCATGTCGTCTTCAAGATCGGCAGCAAACGCAGAAGAGCCAAGAACCAGCGTTGAAGCCGCGACGATCGCTAACAGATGTTTACGCATTGCTCACTTCCTTTTTTATTATTAACAAAACGCTATCTCTATTGTCCGGCGATTTTCATTTCCGGGAGTAATACAGAACCACACTGTATATTGCTGCGTGTTTCAATATCGTTACCGACCGTAACGATATTGCGCCACATATCCTTCAGGTTGCCGGCGATAGTAATTTCGCTCACCGGATACTGGATTTCGCCGTTTTCCACCCAGAAGCCCGCCGCGCCGCGCGAGTAGTCTCCGGTGATGCCGCTGACGCCCTGACCCATCAGCTCGGTGACCACCAGACCGGTGCCCATCTCTTTCAGCATCTGCTCAAAGTTCAGGCCCTGTCCGGCAATACGCCAGTTGTGAATGCCGCCCGCGTGCCCGGTGCTTTTCAGCCCCAGCTTGCGCGCGGAGTAGTTGGTCAGCAGCCACTGGGTCAGAATGCCGTCTTTAACGATATCGCGACGTTCGGTGCGCACGCCTTCGCTGTCGAACGGCGTGGAGGCAAGCCCCTTCAGCAGATGCGGATGCTCTTCGATGGTCAGCCATTCCGGCAGGATCTGCTTGCCCAGCGAGTCGAGCAGGAAGGTCGACTTACGGTAAACGGAGCCGCCCGCAATCGCGCCTACCAGATGGCCAAACAGACCGGTCGCCACTTCGTTGGCAAAGATAACCGGCGCTTTCATGGTGGAGAGTTTACGCGGCGACAGGCGAGACAGCGTACGTTCGGCACACTCTTTACCCACCCACTCAGGAGACTGCAAATCCCCCAGCGCGCGGCCAATGGTGTAGGCGTAGTCACGCTCCATGTCACCGTTTTCTTCGGCGATGACGCAGCTGGAGAGCGAGTGGCGGGTAGAGCAGTAGCCCTGCAGCATGCCGTGGCTGTTGCCGAAGACTTTGATGCCGTAGTGGCTGTTGAAGCTGCCGCCTTCGGTATTAGTGATGCGCTTATCCGCCTGCAGGGAAGCCTGCTCGGCGCGGGCAGCCAGCTCGATCGCTTCGTCCGGGCTCACTTCCGCAGGGTGGAACAGATCGAGATCCGGCGCGTCAAACGCCAGCAGATCTTTATCCGCCACGCCTGCGTAAGGATCCGGAGAGGTATAACGGGCAATATCCAGCGCGGCCTGCACCGTGCGGGCAATGGCATCCGGGCTGAGATCGGTGGATGACGCGCTGCCTTTGCGATTCTGGTGATACACCGTGATCCCAAGCGCGCCATCGCTGTTGAATTCTACGTTCTCCACTTCACCATAGCGGGTACTCACGCTGATGCCGGTGGTTTTGCTGACCGCCACTTCGGCGCCATCTGATTTTTCTGAAGCAAGCATCAGCGCGGTGGAGACGGCTTCTTCAAGAATCTTACGCTGCGCTTCAACTTGTGAGGTTACTTTCATCGCAAATGCCATACTGTAAGAGAGAGTTATCTGAAGTCTAACAGAGAACCGTTTTTCAGTGCGCGTCTTAACTGGTAACATTAGCCTCTTTTTTTAAGGAGCCTGACATGACTAAGCAGCCCGAAGACTGGCTCGACGAC
The DNA here is from genome assembly GCF_027947695.1 of Enterobacter sp. PI-10. NCBI lineage: Bacteria > Pseudomonadati > Pseudomonadota > Gammaproteobacteria > Enterobacterales > Enterobacteriaceae > Enterobacter > Enterobacter sp. PI-10. Next base: position 373,232 of record NZ_JAJNOG010000004.1, read on the forward strand.
GTTCCCGGTGATGACATCGAAGACGAAGATGATGAGATCATCTGGGTCAGTAAAAGTGAAATTAAACGTGACGCCGAAGAGTTAAAACAGCTTGGCGCGGAAATGGTAGAACTGGGCAAAAACGCGCTGGACAAGATCCCGCTCGACAAGGATCTGCGCGATGCCATTGAACTGGCACAGAAAATCAAAAAAGAAGGCCGTCGTCGCCAGCTTCAGCTTATCGGGAAAATGCTGCGTCAGCGCGACGTCGATCCGATCCGCCAGGCGCTGGACAAGCTGAAAAACCGCCACAACCAGCAGGTTGCGCTGTTTCATAAGCTGGAGCAGATCCGCGATCGTCTGATTGAACAGGGTGATGATGCCGTGCCGGAAGTGCTGAACCTGTGGCCGGATGCCGACCGCCAGCAGCTGCGTTCCTTGATCCGCAACGCGAAGAAAGAGAAAGAAGGGAATAAGCCGCCGAAGTCCGCGCGCCTGATTTTCCAGTATCTGCGCGAGCTGTCTGAGAACGAAGAGTAATTCGTTCCCCTCACCCCGGAGGGGCGAGGGAGAAAAGAGCATAGGCCCGGTAAGCGCGAGCGCCACCGGGCTTTTTTTTACGCGTCGGCTGCCGCTTCCGCTTTCTTCGCCAGACCGTCCAGCAGCTTCTGATGGATCCCACCGAACCCGCCGTTACTCATCACCAGAATATGGTCGCCGGGCTGAGCGGCTTTCACCACCATATCCGCGAGCGCATCCACATCCGCACTCCAGTGCGCAGGCTGAATGCAGGCGTCGGCTACTTCAGCCACCTGCCACGGAATATGCTGCGGCTGCAGCAGGAAGACTTCATCGGCACGCCCTAACGACGGCGCCAGATCGTCTTTGCAGATGCCCATCTTCATGGTATTCGAACGCGGTTCCAGCACCGCCAGAATGCGCGCGGTACCGCCGACCTTGCCACGCAGGGCGGCAAGCGTTGCCAGAATGGCCGTTGGGTGGTGCGCGAAATCGTCATACACGGTAACGCCGTGGGCTTCACCGCGCAGTTCCAGACGGCGGCGGGCATTGATAAACGAGCCCAGCGCGTTGGCTGCATCCGCAGGCAGAACGCCGACGTGACGCGCCGCAGCAATGGCCATCAGGCCGTTGTGCATGTTGTGCTCGCCCACCAGGCCCCACTTCACCTCACCCACTTTTTCACCGTCGAGCAGCACTTCCCACTCGGAGGCATCGGCGTTGAGTTTCTTCGCCTGCCAGTGGCCCTGCTCGCCCACCAGCTCCTGCTCGCTCCAGCAGCCCATCGCCAGAGTCTGCTTAAGGTTGATATCGTTCTCCGGCAGGATGATGCGCCCCTGACCCGGAACAATGCGCACCAGATGGTGGAACTGTTTCTGAATCGCTTTCAGATCGTCAAAAATATCCGCGTGGTCGAACTCAAGATTGTTGAGGATCAGGGTGCGCGGGCAGTAATGCACGAACTTGGAGCGCTTGTCGAAGAACGCGCAGTCGTATTCATCGGCTTCGATCACGAAGAACGGGCTGTCACCCAGACGCGCAGAAACGTCGAAATTACCCGGTACGCCGCCGATCACGAAGCCCGGCTTATAGCCGCAGGCTTCGAGGATCCAGGTTGCCATGCCCGCGGTCGTGGTTTTACCATGAGTACCGGCAACGGCAACCACCCAGCGGTCGCGCAGGACGAAGTCATGCAGCCACTGCGGGCCGGACATGAACGGAATATTGCGTTCCAGTACCGCCTCGACGCAAGGATTGCCGCGGGTCATCGCGTTACCAACGATCACCAGGTCCGGCTCGGGATCCAGCTGGCTGGCATCGTAGCCCTGAATTAAAGAGATGCCCTGTTTTTCCAGAAGTGTGCTCATTGGCGGATACACATTGGCGTCCGAACCTGTCACTTCATGGCCCAGCGAGCGCGCCAGCATTGCCAGTCCGCCCATGAAAGTGCCACAAATCCCCAATATATGAATGCGCATACGTCACTATCCTTCTTCAATGTGGCGCACATTTTACTCACATGTTAGCGGCTGTGAAACGCATTTCAGGTAAATCCGTATGTTGCTGGCGCGATTCACCTCTGCGCTACTATTTGAATATTTGTTAAGATTGTTGGGCTTTAGTCGTTTTAGTGAACATACAATCGCTCTACTCACAAAGATGCAGGGAAAGTGTTATGAAAACGTTAGGTGAATTTATTGTCGAAAAGCAGCACGAGTTCTCTCATGCTACCGGTGAACTCACTGCTTTGCTGTCGGCAATAAAGCTGGGCGCTAAGATCATCCACCGCGATATCAACAAGGCCGGTCTGGTCGATATCCTGGGTGCCAGCGGTGCCGAGAACGTTCAGGGCGAGGTTCAACAGAAACTCGATCTGTTCGCAAATGAAAAACTGAAAGCTGCACTGCGCGCGCGCGACATCGTTGCGGGTATCGCCTCTGAAGAAGAAGATGAAATTGTTGTTTTCGAAGGGTGTGAACACGCTAAATACGTTGTTCTGATGGATCCGCTCGACGGTTCCTCAAACATCGACGTTAACGTTTCTGTCGGTACCATTTTCTCCATCTATCGCCGCGTCACGCCTGTTGGCACGCCGGTGACCGAAGAAGATTTCCTGCAGCCTGGCATTAATCAGGTTGCTGCCGGTTACGTCGTTTATGGCTCCTCCACCATGCTGGTGTATACCACCGGATGTGGGGTTCACGCCTTTACGTACGATCCTTCACTGGGCGTTTTCTGCCTGAGCCAGGAACGCATGCGCTTCCCGGAAAAGGGCAACACCTACTCCATCAACGAAGGCAACTACATCCGATTCCCGAACGGCGTGAAGAAGTACATTAAATTCTGCCAGGAAGAAGATAAAGCGACCCAGCGCCCTTACACGTCCCGCTATATTGGCTCTCTGGTCGCTGATTTCCACCGTAACCTGCTGAAAGGCGGTATCTACCTCTACCCAAGCACCGCCAGCCATCCGGACGGGAAACTGCGTCTGCTGTACGAGTGCAACCCGATGGCATTCCTCGCCGAACAGGCGGGCGGCAAGGCGAGCGACGGTAAAGAGCGTATTCTGGATATCGTGCCGGAAAGTCTTCACCAGCGCCGTTCATTCTTCGTCGGCAACAACCACATGGTTGAAGACGTTGAACGTTTTATCCGTGAGTACCCGGACGCGTAATATCTCTCTTCAGGGGAGCCGTTCTGGCTCCCCTGTCATTTATATATTTTACCGTATAAGTGTTTATAAAAAACATGCTTTAATATTCACCACTGCTCCTGCATTATTTCCATAATAGTTTGACAGATATTTCGTGGAGCAGAATCGCAATGAACAATTATTCCCGTGCTAATACCGGCATTGATTTAAATCTTATCCCTGTATTTATTGAAATCGTCCGCTGCGGCAGCATGGCAAAAGCCTCTTTGCGTCTGGAGATGTCACGCCCCGCGGTGAGTCTGGCCTTAAAGCGTTTTAATCAACTCTTTGATGAACCATTATTTTTCCGAAAAGGTTTATATCTTGAACCGACGGAAAAAGCGTTAGCCTTAACCAGCTCGCTGGAAATATTAATGGGTGAAATTCACGATAATATTGCGGCAGTTAATTCCGGGGAAAATAAAACCCCGGCACAGAACGTACCGGGGTTGAGTAATATTATGCAGCGGTCTGAGTCGTCACTTTGAATGATGACATCGCTTCCATAAGCTGACGCGACTGCTCCTCAAGGGAGCGGGTCGCAGCGGAGGATTGCTGCACCAGCGCCGCATTCTGCTGCGCGGTTTCGTCCATCTGATTCACCGCAATATTCACCTGCTCAATGCCGCGGCTTTGCTCCTGGGACGCGGTCGCAATCTCACGCATCAGTTTGGTCATGCGCAACACTTCTGTTGCGATCTCATCCATCGTTTCGCCAGCCTGCTGAGCCAGCTCGCTGCCCTCGTTAACGTGGGTCTGCGAATCACTGATAAGCGATCGGATCTCTTTCGCCGCGTCGGCGCTGCGGCTGGCAAGGTTTCGCACCTCGCCCGCGACGACGGCAAAACCACGCCCTTGCTCGCCCGCACGCGCCGCTTCCACGGAGGCGTTAAGCGCCAGAATATTGGTCTGGAAGGCAATACCGTCGATCACGCTCAGGATGTCGGCGATGCGCGCCGAGCTGCCGGAGATATCGCGCATTTTTTCAATCACGTAGCAGACCATTTCGCTGCCGTGATCGGCCGTATCGGACACCGACTTCGCCAGCTGGTGCGCCTGCTCGGCGTTATCCGCGTTGAGTTTCACCGTCGCGGTGATTTGTTCCATGCTGGCCGCCGTCTGCTCCAGCGACGTGGCGGTGGATTCCGTACGCTCGGCAAGATCGCGGTTTCCCAGGGTCAGTTCGCGGCTGCCGGTGTCAATTTGCGAGCTGGCATCGCGTACCCGCATTACCGAGTTCATCAGCGACTGTCGCATCTCCTCTATCACCGCGTTGAGGCGGTTAAACTCCTGACTCGCGGGCGCGGCAAGCGTATGGGTTAAATCCCCCGCCGCCACGTTCTCCAGCTGAGCAATGGAGGCCGAGAGCGGCTGGAGCAGCATATGGCGCAGCACCAGCCACGCGAGCACGATAATGCCCGCCGTCAGCAGCGCTGCGACGATAATCAGGATCAGCACGCGGGTTTTACTCGACTGTACGGCACTCACTTCCGCCTGACCACGCGCTTCGCTCCATTTCTGAAACGCCTGCATATCGTTATCAAACTGTTTCGCCACCGGGATCAGCGTCTTCTCCAGCAGATCGTAATACCCGTCCGCGCTCTGGTCGTTCAGGGTTTTCAACATCGGGTTGATCCCCTGCTGGTTATACGTCGCCAGGCTGGCTGACACTTTGTCGAGCAGCTGTTGTCCCTGCTCGTCAGCCACGCCGCCGTCAATCACGCCTTTCAGCGTTTTCTGGGCCAGGGCAACTTCCTGATTGATGTTTTTTACCGCTTTGGCCGCATCGTCCAGCATGCCGATTTCCATCATGCGGACGGCCTGACCCGCTTCATTGCGGGCGCGCAGGATCAGCGTATAGCCTGAATTGAGCTGCACCATCTGCTCACCCTGAAGGTGATTAATGCGCTGCAGCGAAGAAGAACTCTGTGTGAGGGCATAAATGCCAATGCCGCTGACAATCAGCAGCAGAAGGGTCATAACGGCCAGTAAAGAGAGCAAGCCGGTACGAATCGATAGCGTTTTAAGCATGATATTATTTCCGGTAGCGAGATATTTCTGGGCATAAAAAAAGAGTATCGGCCGCTACCGGAAAATGTTTAGACTTTAAGCAAATTCAGCGTGTTATCGCTCTGTTACCGATGTGTTTACGCGGGTAACAGGTGAGCTTTGACGGTTCTCCCAGAGCACCGTCAGGCCACGCTGCAGGGCAATAAAAATAAACAGCAGAATGCCGATGGCGATCTTCGTCCACCACGAGCTGAGCGTGCCGTCAAAGTTGATATAGGTTTGTATCAGTCCCTGAATCGCCACGCCGAACAGCGTCCCCAGCACCGTACCCACGCCGCCGCTAAGCAGCGTACCGCCGATGACCACAGAAGCAATCGCATCCAGCTCAACGCCAACGCCTGCAAGGGCATAGCCCGCCTGGGTATACACCGAGAAGACGATACCCGCCAGCGTCGCCAGGCCTGTCGAGAGCATATAGATGCGGATGGTAGTGCTGCGGGTCGAGATCCCCATCAGGTTTGCCGACGTAGCGTTACCGCCGATGGCGTAAACCTGATTGCCAAACCGGGTACGGTGGGCGAGGAAGATGCCAATCACTACCACCCCCAGCATCAGCAGCCCCATCGCGCTCAGGCGACCGCCGCCGGGAATTTTCCACGCCAGGCTGGAGAGCGTGTCGTACACCGGATGGTTAATGGGAATCGACTCTTCCGACACCAGATAGCTCACGCCGCGCAGGAAGAACATCCCGGCGAGGGTGATGATAAAGGCAGGAATTTTCAGCGCGTCGATCAGCAGCCCCATAAAGGCGCCGAACGCACAGCCCATCGCCAGCACCAGCGGAAACGCCACCAGCGGAGAGATCCCCCAGAAGCCGATCGCCTTCGCGAGGAACACGCCCGTAAACGCGATCACCGAGCCGACGGAGAGATCGATCCCGCCGGAGAGGATCACAAAGGTCATTCCGACGGCGATGATGCCTAAAAAGGCGTTATCGGTCAGGATATTGCAAATCACGCGCGTCGAGGCAAAACCGGGGAATTGGGTGAGGCAGTAGAGATACCCCAGCACAAACACGCCCAGCGTGATCATCAACGGTAAATTACGTTTTATCATGGCCACGGATTCCCTTAATGATGCTGACAAAGCGCGGCGACTGGACGATCAGCACGCAGAGTACGACCACCGCTTTCACAACCTGGTTGAGTTCCGGCTGAAAACCGGAGAGCAGGATCCCGGTGTTCATGCCCTGAATGATCAGCGCGCCGATCACCGAGAGCAGCAGGTTAAAGCGCCCGCCCATCAGAGACCCGCCGCCGATCACCACCGCGAGGATAGCGTCCAGCTCCAGCCAGAGCCCGGCGTTGTTGGCATCGGCTCCGCGGATATCCGCCGCGACGATGACTCCGGCGATGGCGGCGCACACGCCGCTCAGCACGTAGGTCAGCATCACCATCAGCCGCGTGTTGACCCCGGCGTTGCGCGCGGCGCGAATGTTGATCCCAACCGCTTCAATGAACATGCCGAGCGCCGTTTTACGGGTGAAGAGCCAAAAGACAACCAGCGTGGCCAGGGCAATAATCACCGGCGTCGGGAAGAACAGAAGGTTGCCGCTACCAAGCCACGCCAGGCTCGGGGAGTTAAAAGTGACAATCTGGCCGGAGGTAATCAGCTGCGCCACCCCACGCCCGGCCACCATTAAGATAAGCGTGGCGACAAAGGGCTGAATTTTCAGCACCGCCACCAGAATACCGTTCCATAATCCGGCCAGCACGCCGGTGCCTAACGCCGCCAGCAGTACCACCGGCAGGCTGTGTCCGGCCACGGTCATGGCGGCTGCAGTGGCCCCGGCGATAGCCATCACCGCGCCGACGGAGAGATCAATCCCGCCGGTGGCAATGACCAGCGTCATCCCGATGGCCAGCAGCGCTACGGGCGCAGCACGGTTCAGGATGTCTATCGGGCTGCCAAACAGGCGACCATCCTGCACGATAATCTGAAAGAAATGCGGTGCGACAAGGCTGTCAACCAGCAGTACCACCAGCAGCGCCGCGATTTGCGGCGTGCCGGTTGGCCAGCTGAAGCGGCGCTTTGACTCACCGGTTTGCGAAAGCGAACGGGACATCACGATTCACTCCTTATGCCGCAATGGCATTCATGATCGCCGGAACGGACAGCTTATCCAGCGGGATCTCTGCCACCTGCTTGCGATCGCGCATGATAATGACGCGATCGGCATAACCTACCAGCTCCTCCAGCTCGGACGAAATGACGAGCAGGGCCAGACCGTCTGCACACAGGGTTTCGATAAGCCGGATAATTTCGGCGTGCGCCCCCACGTCAATGCCGCGGGTCGGTTCGTCGAGGATCAGGAACTGCGGTTTGGTCAGCAGCCAGCGCGACAGCAGCACCTTCTGCTGGTTGCCGCCGGAGAGGAACTCGATCGGCTGTTCCGCGCTCGGGGTGCGGATGCCGAGCTGGCGGATAAAGCGCTCGGCTATGGCGTTTTGCTCTTTACGGGGGATCGGGCGCAGCCAGCCGCGCTGGGCCTGCAGCGCCAGAATGATATTCTCCCGCACCGAGGCCGCGGCAATGATACCGTCCGTTTTCCGATCTTCCGGGCAGAAGCCGACGCCCAGACAGGAGGCCTGATGCGGCGATCGCAGGGTTTGCGGTTTGCCCTTGATCAGCGCGCAGCCGCTGTCCGCGGGCTTGATCCCGAAGATCACCTCGGCGGTCTCGGTCCGGCCGGAGCCCAGCAGGCCCGCCAGGCCGACAATTTCGCCTGGCCGCACCTCAAGGTTAAACGGTGAGATCACTCCTTTTTTGCCGTAATCGCTGAACGCGGCGACCGGCTTCTCGCTCAGCAGCGTGCGCCCTGCGCGCTGGAGGGCGTTGGTCTCCAGCTCGCGGCCAAGCATCATTTTTACCAGCTCGATTTGCGGCAGCTCGCAGGTTTCGCGGCAGCCAACAAAGCTGCCGTTGCGCAGCACCGTAATGCGATCGCTCACCTCATATACCTGATCGAGGAAGTGGGTAACGAAGATCAGGCTTACGCCCTGATCGCGCAGCTGGCGCATCAGGGTAAAGAGCATCTCCACTTCCTGGGTATCGAGGCTGGCGGTGGGTTCGTCCAGGATGAGTACCTTCGCGGAGAGATCGATCGCACGGCAAATGGCGACGATCTGCTGCATCGCCACGGAAAAGCGGTTCAGCGGCTCGCGGACGTCGAGGGAGAAGCCGTAGGATTCCATCAGCTTTGTCGCCCGCGCCTCCATCTCTTTGCGGCGCAGCAGGCCAAAGCGTCGCGGCTCACGGCCAATAAACAGATTATCCGCCACCGACATATTCGGCAGCAGGTTCACTTCCTGGTACACCGTCCCGATCCCCAGCTGTTGGGCATGGGCGGTATTCTTTGGCGAAATGGCGTTGCCTTCCAGCCAGATGGTGCCGCGGTCGGCGTGATAAACGCCGGTCAGGGATTTAATCAGCGTCGATTTTCCCGCGCCGTTCTCGCCCAGCAGCGCCATGATCTCCCCACGCCGCAGGCTAAAATCAACGTTATCCAGCGCTTTTACGCCGGGGAAGAATTTGCTCAAGCCCTCTGTGCGGAGGATTTCCTGGTGTTGTTCAGTGGTCATGGTTTCCCCCTGCATCAAGCCGGATGGCGCAGCGCCACCCGGCATGTTCAGACAGGCTTAGTAGCCCATATTTTTCTTCTTCTCTAACTCTTCTTTCGCCGTGTCAGGCAGGTAGAGCGTGGATTTGGTAACCGTCACTTTCTCCGGCATCGTGCCGTCTTTCTTGAATTTCTCCAGCGCGTCGAATGCCGGGCCCGCCATGTTTGGCGTCAGCTCCACGCTGGCGTTGGCTTCGCCGTCAATCATCGCTTTGTAGATATCCGGCACGCCGTCGATAGAGCCGGTGAGGATATCTTTGCCCGGCTTCAGGCCCGCTTCTTTAATTGCCTGAATCGCGCCGATTACCATGTCATCGTTGTGGGCGTAAACCATGCAGATATTCTTGCCGTTGTTTTCAGCCTTAATGAAGCTCTCCATGACCTCTTTACCTTTACTACGGGTAAAGTCGCCGGACTGAGAGCGGATGATCTTGATGTTTGGCGCTTTCGCGATGGCTTCAGCAAAGCCTTTTTTACGGTCGATGGCCACGCTCGCGCCGACGGTGCCCTGCAGCTCAACGACGTTACACGGCTTGCCGTCGACCTGTTTCACCAGCCAGTCGCCAATCAACTGTCCTTCAAGCACGTTGTTGGCGGTGACGGTTGTCATATAAAGGGATTTGTCTTTGACGTCGATGGAACGGTCGAGCAGGAAGACCGGGATCTCAGCGTCTTTCGCTTCCTTCAGGACGGGTTCCCAGCCGGTTGCCACGACGGGTGCAATAAAGATGGCATCCACGCCCTGGGCGATAAAGGAGCGCACGGCTTTGATCTGATTCTCTTGTTTTTGCTGACCATCGGCGATTTTCAGGGTAATGCCGCGTTTCTGAGCTTCGCTTTTCGCCACGTTGGTTTCTGCCGCTCGCCAGCCAGATTCAGAGCCGACCTGCGAAAAACCTACGGTTAAGGGAGCGGCCATCGCCATAGACGACATGGCTGCCGAAACTGCTGTGACCAGGAGTAAGCGCTTCCACATATGAACGTCCTCGTAGGGTGAGTTATTGTTGGTTAAAAGATGTTCTGCGGAATGACTATAGCCCATGAAATATGTAACGAATTGCGTTACATCACACTTCAGAAAAGTGAATAAAACGTTAATCACAAGTTTGTAATCGCTTTCATTTCTCCATGAAAAATGCGGCTGAGTTTATGGATTTTTCTGTCATGGAATCGGTCTGAAAAGTGGGAAGAACGCTGAGAGAAGGCGAAAACAGGCGGAGACATTCAGCGCGAGTTGGCTATAATACCTGCCACTTGTTTACCATCCATTTTAAAGGACACCGACATGAGCTTACTCAACGTCCCAGCGGGTAAAGAACTGCCAGAAGATATCTACGTAGTTATCGAAATCCCGGCTAACGCAGATCCGATCAAATACGAAGTGGACAAAGAGAGCGGCGCCCTGTTCGTAGACCGTTTCATGTCTACCGCGATGTTCTATCCGTGCAACTACGGTTACATCAACCATACCCTGTCTCTGGACGGTGACCCGGTTGACGTGCTGGTCCCAACGCCATACCCACTGGAGCCAGGCTCCGTCATTCGCTGCCGTCCAGTTGGCGTGCTGAAAATGACCGACGAATCCGGTGAAGATGCGAAGCTGGTTGCGGTACCGCACACCAAGCTGAGCAAAGAGTACGATCACATCAAAGATGTGAACGACCTGCCAGAGCTGCTGAAAGCGCAGATCACTCACTTCTTCGAGCACTACAAAGACCTCGAAAAAGGCAAGTGGGTTAAAGTTGACGGCTGGGACAACGCAGAAGCAGCGAAAGCGGAAATCATCTCCTCTTTCGAACGCGCTGCTAAGAAGTAATTCTTACTGCCGATTGATGAAAGCCCCGCACGTCGGGGCTTTTTTTGTGGCGGGCGCGCAGCTGGGCCTACAGTGGACATGTAGGCCGGGTAAGCGCAGCGCCACCCGGCAAGAGACGCAAAAAAACAACGCCACCTCACGGTGGCGCTGTTTTTTTTCAGTACTGGTCTCTGTCTAACCAGTTACCGCTTACAATCCGCGTTAACCCTTCGACCGGACGCTGGTAGACATACATCCACGCGCTTCCGTACGGCGTCTGGATCAACTGGCGTGCGTATTCACCGCCCCTGGTGCGCAAGGCATCAAGTTCGGCAAGCGTCGCGTTATCAATACGATAAACTTCACCCTGTACTGTTCCTTCGCCCGGAACCGCGCCTGGATAGTGGCCCAGGCTGTACAACTGGTAGTTCTCGATATCGTAATTCCCCAGTAGCTGGGCATTGGTCATCCAGTGACTGTTGCCTTGCCTGGTTCGTAAACTGCCGTAGACAAATATTCGCATTGCTAAAACTCAAACTGATAGAGCAGATCAAGTGCCTGGTCTACGCCGGACACTGCTTCCAGATATAGCTTAGGCATCAGGCGATAGCGTAACGTGAGTGTTGCCAGTGAGTCAAAGATCCCCACACCATATTTTACCTGCAGACCCGGCAGTACATAGCCGCTGACCACCACCTGCGAGGAGTCACCCACGCCCTGGGTGTCCAGCGCCAGATTGCTTACGCCGAACGTCTCGCCGATTTTACCCACAACCTGCCCACTTTGTGCAACCCCCAGACCCACTAACATCGAGGTCATCGCCGCGCTGTCGCTCTGACCGCTGTCCAGACCTTGTCCACGCAGCAGATAAGAGAGGGCTTCCTGCTGCGACATCGCCGGGTCAGAGAAGATCTCCGCCTTCGGTTCGTCGGCGGAACCGGTAACGCGTACGCCAGCAATAACGTCGTTTTCCGTCGCTTCAGGGTTACGAATCGCTTCGATGTTCAACAGAGGCTGATCCGGTGGACCGGAGAAGAGCAGCTCGCCTTTACGGACGATCAGATCCTGACCATACGCATGGAAACGCCCTTCAGGAATATTAATTTGCCCGTTCAGGCCAAGCCCTTGTTTATCCTGCGCCACCTTCAGGTCGCCCGTGAGCCTCGCCTTCAGCCCAAACGCATTCAACCGCACGTTATTCCCCACGTGCACGATAAGATTACTATTAATCGGTATGCCCGCGCTCTTCTGTTCGACAGGTTTCAGATTTTCATTGAGCATAACTTCATCACTTGAGACGCCGACCGCGCTTTCCGGCACGTCGTGAACCACGATGCGCGCCCACGGCACGTCGACGCGTCCGTCAAGCGTGAAGAGGCTTGGCGTGGCTTCAAAGACCACATCAGGCGAGACGTCCAGGCGTACCATCGGCGGTACGGTGATGCGCACCTTGCTGCCTTTCGCGGCAATACGCGCGCGCCAGTTATCGAGCTGGCTCCAGTCCGCGTCGCCGCTCAGGTTGATTTGCCCTTGCTGCGTCAGTACCGAGCCGCTCAGCGTCGAGCTCATGCCGTTGAAGTTCATCGCGATCTGGCTGGGCTGCATGTCAAACGGCATAAAGTTGCCGTCAATATCCACGCCGCTAAGCCGCATCTGACCGAACAGCTGCGGACTTTGCGCGTTGCCGGCCAGGCGCAGGTTAGCGTTCAGCATGCCCTCGGCTTTTTCCCCGCGGGCGAAAATCGGGTTCACCATCGCCAGGTTGAAGTTACGGATGTTGACGTTACCGCCCAGATTACGCCGTCCCTGCGGATCGGTAATCTGGACCTGCCCATCCAACTGGCCGTTGTTGGTCAGGCGGATTGTCCACCCCAGCTGTGCGCGATTGTTATGCAGATCGGCACTCAGGTTCAGAGTATCGAACGCCACCGGAAGGGGCGCGTTGTTGACCTCCTGCGTCACCTTAACGTTACGCCCGGACAGCGTGACGCTGCCCTGCGGCAGCCCCTCTTTGGTGGTATCCCAGGCGACATCGGCTTTTCCGCTGAAGACGCCGCTCGCCTGTGTTGTATCCGGCATAAACGGCTTTAGCATCGCCAGATCGAAGCGGTTGAGGTTGATCTGCGCCCGCCCTTCCGCGCCCGCATCGATGGTCTGCGGCACGCACAGCTCCGCATTCGGATTGGTCCAGCAGTGTGGCCCAATGCTGATCTTCTGCTCGGCGTTGCGGTAGTCCAGGGCGATGGAGCGCGAGAGCGCAAGCGGCCCGACCGGCGTATTGAAACGGGTGTTATCCAGCGTACCTTTCCAGCGCTCCTCTTTGCGGTCAAAGCTGCCGGTGAGGTGAAGCTGGCCGGAGACCGGCTCGCCCTGCACGCGCAGCTGGAGATCGTGCTGCTTCTCGTTCCCTTTGGCATCCAGGGTGACCAGGCTAATGTTCACGTCCGGCTGAGAAATGCGCTCCACGCGCAGGTTGAGGTTACCGCCGATCTGATCGGTGGATTTCACATCCCCTTCCACACGTACTCGGGCAACGCTCAGCTCCTGCCAGCGCAGGTTATTGGCGGTAATGTCCGCCAGCAGCTGCGGCGCGTCTACCGTGCCGCGCACCTTCACGAGTCCTTTCGCCGTGCCGCCAAGCCCCGGCAGGGCGTTATCCAGATTCGGCGCGTCGATGGTGGCATCCAGATTGAGATCTTTCACCCCCAGCTCGCCTTTGATATCCGCCGTGTTGCGGCCCAGCGCCACGTGCAGCCCCGGGATAACCCACTGCAGATAGCTGTTGCCTTTCACCGAGCCTTCAACGTTAACCTTGTTCTGCTTCACGTTCCCGGTGAGCTTAATTTCCGGCACGTCCATCTGCCACGTACCGCCGTACAGGCTGCCGCGGGTTTTAATCAGGCCATCCAGCTTCGACGGCCAGTCCGGCACCTCTTTGGCGGTGTTAATGCCCGTCAGCTTCAGCTCTCCGCGCCAGCTGATCGCCTGCTGCCAGTCGAGCAGCGCGGTCAGCTCGGTTTTGCCTTCAAGCGCCGCGACGGTCAGCTTGTCGAGGTTGACCTGCTGTTCGTTGCCCTTCGCATCCAGCGTAATGTTCGCGGGCGGAACGCCCTGTCCCTTCACCGCGGTGCGGAACGAGAGCATGTAGTCGGTCATCTTGCCGCTCAGCTTCAGCTTCAGGTCATCGGCCTGGAACTGCTTTTCGCCGGTGAATGGCCAGGAAAGCTGCTTGCTGACCACCTCAAGATTGAGCGGCAGCCCGGCTTCCGCCAGCTGGGTTTGCGCGCGCAGGACCATGTCCACCGGGCCGGAGAGATTCACGCCAACATCGAGCTTATCGCGCAGCGCCCCGCCCACCTTGACCTTCACCTTTTCGCCTTTCAGCGGATCGATGTTGAGGGCACTGTTAAGCGTGATGTCCACCGGCCAGTTATCGCGCAGCAGGGCATTGCCTGACGCATTCACCGAGCCCTGGTTGGTGTCGATATCCAGCGCGTCGAGCTTCATGTTGCCGTCAATGCTGCTGACTTTCAGCAGCATATTGTAGACCGTCAGATCGGTATCGCCCGTCAGACGCAGCTGTTCGCCTTTGAACTCTTCAATATTGAGGTTCAGCGGCAGGTGAACGTCGGTCATTTCCGGCAGGACAGGCTTCGAGAAGAGATCTTTCAGCGTTTCGCCCAGCGGCTTCTCTTCCGGCTGCGGGTTCTGGATCTTCGGCTCGACGATCTCTTCCTGCGCCACGTCGGCCACTTTCGGCAGCGCGATCAGCAAGCCCTGCAACGACGTGGGCGTCAGGGTGAGGTTTTTCTCCTGCCAGCGCAGGCCGGAGGTGAAATCCATCACGGACACGGTGGTGTCGTCGATTTTGATATTGACGTTATCGAGCGCCACCCGATAGAGCGCGATCGGGTACGGCGTGGAGAGATTCAGCGGGCCGCTGTCCTCTTCCTCGACCGGCGCAGACTTCGGCATTTTTTTCGAATCTATCGCCACGTTGACGTCTTTAAGCGACAGATCGTTGACGCAGAGCTTGCTGTCACGCAGACAGCCCAGCTTCACCGCGAGATGGAACTCCCCAGCGTTCACCGCCACGCCCGGCTGCTCGTAGCGGATGTTCTTCAGACGCAGATCGCGCCAGCCGCCCGTCACCTGACCAATCTCCAGCCCCGGCACCCAGCGGTTCGCGGCGTTAAACAGCAGATGCAGCCCGGTCGTCGTTCCAACCAGAAACGCCACCGTACCGAGCAGCAGCACGATAAAAATCAGCACCCCGAGGCTTATTTTCTTCCATAAACTCATAATTCAGGCCCCAGACCGATGTAAAACTGTAATCCGTGTTCATCTTTGTCGCCGACAGGCACGGCGAAGTCGAGCTTGATGGGTCCGACTGGCGACTGCCAGCGTACGCCCACGCCCGCGCCGGTTTTAAAGTCGCTGCGGCGGATATCGTTCACCGCTTCACCGCCATCAACAAACATGGCGCCCCACCACTTTCCGCTGACGTTGTACTGATACTCCAGCGATCCCGTCGCCAGTTTTGACGCACCGGTCAGCTGGCCCTTTTCGTTCTCAGGTGAGATCGATTTGTACTTATACCCACGAATGCTGCGGTCGCCCCCGGCGAAGAAGCGCAGATCCGGCGGAACGCGCTCGAAGTCTCCGGTTTCAATCCAGCCGAGATTGCCGCGCATCACAAAGCGGTGTTTGTCATACAGCGTGCGGATCCAGACGTTTTGCGCCTGCAGGACGGAGAAGTCCACGTCGGAGCCCCAGGCGGAGTTGGAATAATCGATCGAGTAGCGCTGTGAGTCGCCCCAGGTCGGCATCAGGCCCCCACGCGAGCGGGTGCGGCTGATCATCACGCCCGGATAAAGCAGCATGGTGGTATTGGTGACGTTGGCCTGGGTAAAGTGGTCCAGGCTCCAGCGCAGGTTAATGGCGCGCTGCCAGCCGCTGGAGAGATCCCAGAAGCGGGAGACCGCAAGCGTCGTGGAGTCCTGCTTGGTGTCGTTTAAATCGGTGCGCTTAAAACCGCCCTGCAGAAGGTAATATTGCTCAAGCGGATTTTTCAGCAGCGGCATTTTGTAGCTGAAATCCAGCTGCTGCTCGGGCGCAGAGAGGCTCAGGCTGGTGGTCAGGCTGTGACCGTACGAGTTCATCCACGGTTTTTTCCACGAGGTTTTCACGCGTGGTCCGACATCCGTCGAGTAGCCAACACCGGTCTCAATGGTGTTCTCGGTGCGCGGCGAGACAACGCCATGCAGCGGCAACACCTTGGTTTTGCGAGACTTCTCAAATTCCGGTGCGACAACTACGGAGTTAAACCAGCCGGTAGCGGAGAGGCGTCGGTTCAGCTCTCCGAGATCGCTCGACTGGTAGTAATCCCCTTTTTTGAACGGCACGAGATTTTGCAGGTACTCTTCGCGAATTTGCGAACCTTCAAACGTCACGTCGCCAAAGCGGTAGCGCTCTCCACTGTCGTAGTCGATATCCCAGAAGGCCTGACGTCTCTCCAGCGCAATGCCCAGCTGGCTTTTATTGAACTGGCTGTCGAAGTAGCCCTTACGCAGGGAAACATTCGTCAGCTCTTTTTTGAAATGGTCGTAGTCACCGTGGTTAAGCACGGTACCGATTTTCGGCCGCGTGCTGAGCAGGTCCAGATAATCCCGGTCGGTACGCGCCCCGCCGCGCAGGATGACGTTCGTACCGCCAATCAGTACCGGCTCCCCCGGCGAAACGCGGGCAATAAGAACCTGGCGCCCCTTCTTTGGCGGCGGACGGAGGTCAAAATCAATGGTGGGTTCGTAATACCCCAGCGCTTTCAGCCCTTCACGGATCGCATCATCTACGCGCGCGCGAAAACGCCGGTCCGGCGTCACCTCATCACTCTGGATGGTCGACAACTGCGCACGCACGTTTTTTTGTAGCGCCCCGGATAACCCCTCAACCTGCAAACGGACATTCGCCGCGCTGGCAATCCCGCTTGTCAGCAACACACTGACTAAACATAACTGGCGGATTTTTGTCACGTTTTCTCCTGAATATCCCTGTTTCCACCCTGGAAGCAAATGAAGTGCCGCTCCGCGGCAAAATACGGCCTGTGGCCAAAAACCCGAATCGCGGGTTGAAAATGGGTGTAACACCCAAATATTTCTTATGATTAAATCTAGACTGATTCAGCGCATTTATTGTGTTCAATTAAACGCTTCGTGACAACCTTAACTGAAACATCGCACCCCGGGAGGCCCCATCGTGAGTTTATTCGACAAAAAGCATCTGGTTTCACAAGCTGATGCATTACCGGGACGCAACACCCCTATGCCTGTGGCGACCTTACACGCCGTCAATAACCACTCCATGACCAACGTGCCGGAGGGAATGGAAATCGCCCTGTTCGCCATGGGCTGTTTCTGGGGCGTTGAGCGCCTCTTCTGGCAGCTCCCCGGCGTTTACAGCACGGCGGCTGGCTACACGGGCGGTTACACGCCGAATCCTACCTATCGCGAAGTCTGCTCCGGCGAAACCGGGCATGCGGAAGCGGTGCGCGTGGTCTATGACCCTGCGGTAATCAGCTACGAGCAGCTGCTGCAGGTCTTCTGGGAGAACCACGACCCGGCGCAGGGCATGCGTCAGGGCAACGACCACGGCACACAGTATCGCTCGGCCATTTATCCGCTCACGCCGGAGCAGGATGCCGCCGCGCGCGCCAGCCTTGAGCGTTTCCAGCAGGCCATGCGTGAAGCGGGCGACACGCGCGAGGTGACGACGGAAATCACAACCGCGAAACCATTCTATTATGCGGAAGACGATCACCAGCAGTATCTGCATAAAAACCCGTACGGCTACTGCGGTATCGGGGGCATCGGCGTCTGCCTGCCGCCACAGCTGGCCTGATTTCCGATCCAGCGCCACGCGAGCAGCGTGGCGCACACGGCAGCGACAGCGTTGTCTCATAACATAGCCACCACGCGTGGCCGCCCCCTCCGGCTATCTTCGTCAAAATGTGACCTCTGGCAGATTTACATCTCTTTACGCTATACTACCCGCTGAAATAATCGGCTCAACGCTACGAGCTGACGTTCAATGTGTTTTCACACAAATGGTATCAACTTCCCTTCCGAGGATCTGGCGAGAAGCCGGATAAACTATGTTAAACAGTATTTTAGTAATACTTTGTCTGATTGCCGTCAGCGCATTTTTCTCGATATCTGAGATCTCGCTGGCCGCGTCCCGTAAAATCAAACTGAAGCTGCTTGCCGATGAAGGCAACATCAATGCCACCCGCATCCTGAAAATGCAGGAAAACCCCGGCATGTTCTTCACCGTGGTGCAGATTGGCCTCAACGCGGTGGCCATACTCGGCGGTATCGTAGGTGATGCGGCGTTTTCTCCGGCGTTTTACAGCCTGTTTGTTAAGTACATGTCCGTTGAACTGGCCGAACAGCTCAGCTTTATCCTCTCCTTCTCGCTGGTAACCGGCCTGTTCATCCTCTTTGCAGACCTGACCCCGAAACGCATCGGTATGATTGCGCCAGAAGCTGTGGCTTTGCGTATCATCAACCCGATGCGCTTCTGTCTGTACGTGTTTCGTCCACTGGTGTGGTTCTTCAACGGTCTGGCGAACGTGATTTTCCGCATCTTTAAGCTGCCTATGGTGCGTAAAGACGACATCACGTCTGACGACATCTATGCGGTCGTGGAAGCCGGCGCGCTGGCCGGGGTGCTGCGCAAGCAGGAACACGAGCTGATTGAGAACGTGTTCGAACTGGAATCCCGTACCGTACCGTCTTCCATGACGGGCCGTGAAAGCATTATCTGGTTCGATTTACATGAAGATGAGCAGAGCCTGAAGAACAAAGTGGCGCAGCATCCACACTCTAAGTTCCTTGTCTGTAATGAAGATATCGACCACATCATCGGTTACGTCGACTCCAAAGACCTGCTGAACCGCGTACTGGCAAACCAGAGCCTGGCGCTCAACAGCGGCGTGCAGATCCGCAACACCCTGATTGTGCCGGACACTCTGACGCTCTCAGAAGCGCTGGAAAGTTTCAAAACCGCCGGGGAAGACTTCGCGGTTATCATGAACGAATACGCCCTGGTGGTGGGTATTATCACCCTCAACGACGTCATGACCACGCTGATGGGCGACCTGGTTGGCCAGGGGCTGGAAGAGCAGATTGTTCAGCGTGACGATAATTCATGGCTGATTGATGGCGGCACGCCGATTGAAGACGTAATGCGCGTGCTGGATATCGACGAGTTCCCGCAGTCCGGCAACTACGAGACCATCGGCGGCTTTATGATGTTTATGCTGCGTAAAATCCCGAAACGTACCGACTCGGTGAAGTTCTCCGGCTACAAGTTTGAGGTGGTGGATATTGATAACTACCGCATCGACCAGCTGCTGGTGACGCGCATCGACAACAAACCGACCGTACTGGTTCCGAAGCTGCCGGATGCGGAAGAGAAGGTATCGGCGTAAGGTTCCAGCCTCCACAAACATCAACGGCTCCCATTGGGAGCCGTTTTTTTAACTACTGCATAGCACGTTGGTTAAGCCATCTCAGTTTGCAGACGCATAACCTGACGGTTGACTTCGGACATCACAGACAGGTGCTGTTTGTCCTTCACTTTTGGGACAAGGATCTTGCCCTTATCAAACTCAAAAGCGCCAACATCCTTGATATACAACCGTCCACGGAACAGGATCTTCACGTACTTCGCCACCTGAAGCGGGTTGTAGCGTTGGAAAATTTTCATTCTTGTATCTCCTGCGAATCATACGCTCTTGCGGTGCCACAATCGGCCCGACTGTCCTGAGCGCAAATTTTAATGCCCAATGACTATAGACCAGAACTACGGTGTTACCCAGTGTGCATAAGTTTATTTACCGTTTGATTACAATTATTCAGAATAATCTTTGCAAAGCGTGACCGGGCGCAGTATAAGCCGTCGTTTTTTCATGGATATGTGCGTTCACCCGCAAACTGGCATCGGGATTGCGGGAAAACCACATTGATCGCACTTATGATTAAAGCGTAAGACCAAGTGGTCGGATCACCTGCAAACAATAAGGAAACGCCATGACCCTACGTAATATCCTTGCAGCAGCCTGCCTGCTGCTGCCTCTGTGGGCTTGTGCTCACAACATTGAAAAAGGACAACGTGTACCGCCAGTCGGCATTGCTGACCGGGGAGAATTGATTCTCGACAATGATAAGTTTAGCTACAAACCCTGGAATAGCGCGCAGCTCGCGGGCAAAGTGAGAGTTGTACAACATATTGCCGGTCGTACATCCGCAAAAGAGAAAAATGCCAACCTGGTGGAAGCAATCAAGGCCGCGAAATTCCCGCACGACCGCTACCAGACGACCACTATTGTTAATACCGATGACGCCATTCCGGGCTCCGGGATGTTTGTGCGCTCAAGCCTTGAGAGCAATAAAAAGCTCTACCCGTGGTCGCAGTTTATCGTCGACAGCAACGGCGTAACCCGCAAGGCCTGGCAGCTGGAGGAAGAAAGCTCAGCGATTATTGTGCTGGATAAGGAAGGTCGCGTGCAGTGGGTGAAAGACGGGGCGCTGACCCAGGAAGAGGTGCAGCAGGTTGTCGACCTGCTGCATAAGCTGTTGGCTCAATAAATAGAGACGCGGAAGCCGGGGTTAAGGAAGGATTCGCGCGGGGTGTAGTCCAGCGGTTTGCCCTGCCAGTCATGAACATGCGCCCCGGCGGCCGCAGCAACGGCATGCCCGGCGGCGGTATCCCAGATATTGGTGGGCCCAAAGCGAGGGTACAGCTGCGCATGGCCTTCCGCCACCAGGCAGAATTTCAGCGACGAGCCGATCGAGGTGGTCTGGTGTTCACCCAGCTGCTGCAGGTACTCCTGCAGTTCGCTGTCGCTGTGCGAGCGGCTAATCACCACCAGCGGCGGACGCGCATCGCGCACCTGGATCTGCTTGCGCACGCCGCACTCTTCCTTCCACGCCTTCCCTTCTGCGGCGCTGTACATCACCTTCATTACCGGCGCGTAAACCACACCCAGCACCGCTTTCCCTTTCTCAATCAGGGCGATATTGACGGTGAATTCACCGTTGCGCTTGATGAACTCTTTTGTCCCGTCCAGCGGATCGACCAGCCAGTAGCGCTGCCAGTGCTGGCGCTCGTCCCAGCTTTGCGGCGCTTCTTCTGACAGGACGGGGATGTCCGGCGTTAAGGCCTGTAACCCTCTCAGGATCACCTTATGCGCGGCAATATCCGCCGCCGTGACCGGAGAATCGTCGGCTTTGCTGACAACCTCCATAGGTTTAATACCGTCATAAACCTGCATGATGGCATCTCCCGCATCCCGTGCGAGCTGACAAATTTTTTCTAGCATTTTCCACCTCTTTGTTAACGCTGTGAGGTTAACTCTTTGTTTTAGTTATATCGTAATGTGAACAATTCCGCTATCTGTGAAGCAATTCCGGTTTCAGGTTACTTTTTTCTGTCAGGATTCACATTTCTGTAAGCAACAAGTTATAGATACATACTCTTTTGTGGTCTGCATCGAAAAAAGGACTCCTCTGATGATTAAGTTTAGTGCAACGCTTCTGGCGACGCTGATTGCAGCAAGCGTACAGGCGGCGACGGTAGATCTGCGTATTCTGGAAACGACCGATCTGCACAGCAACATGATGGACTTCGATTACTACAAAGATACCCCGACGGAAAAATTCGGACTGGTACGCACGGCAAGTTTGATCGATGCGGCGCGTGGCGAAGTGAAAAACAGCGTGCTGGTCGACAATGGCGATCTCATTCAGGGCAGTCCGCTCGGGGATTACATGGCGACCAGGGGACTGAAAAAAGGCGAGGTTCATCCGGTGTATAAGGCGATGAACACCCTGGACTATACCGTCGGCAACCTCGGCAACCACGAATTCAACTACGGTCTGAAATACCTGCATGACGCGCTGGCCGGTGCGAAATTCCCGTACGTTAATGCCAATATCATCGACGTTAAGACCCAAAAGCCGCTCTTTACCCCTTATCTGATTAAAGAGACAAACGTCGTCGACAAGGACGGCAAAAAACAGACGCTGAAAATCGGCTATATCGGTTTTGTCCCGCCGCAGATCATGACGTGGGATAAGGCTAACCTCGACGGCAAAGTGACCGTGAACGACATCACCGAAACCGCGCGTAAATACGTGCCGGAAATGCGCAAAAAAGGCGCCGATCTGGTGGTCGTTGTCGCCCACTCGGGTCTCTCCGCCGATCCGTATCAGGCCATGGCAGAAAACTCCGTTTACTATCTGAGTGAAATCCCTGGCGTCGACGCGATCCTGTTCGGCCATGCCCACGCGGTCTTCCCGGGTAAAGATTTCGTCAGCATCAAAGGGGCTGACATTGAGAAAGGGACGCTCAACGGCGTGCCGTCGGTGATGCCGGGTATGTGGGGCGACCATCTTGGCGTAGTGGATCTGGTGCTGAATAACGACGGTGGCAGCTGGAAGGTAACGCAGTCAAAAGCCGAAGCGCGCCCGATCTACGACGCTGCAGCGAAAAAATCTCTGGCGGCTGAAGATAAAAAACTGGTCAACGTGCTGAAGCACGATCACGACGCCACGCGCGAATTCGTCAGCAAGCCGATCGGCAAATCCGCCGATAACATGTACAGCTTCCTCGCGCTGGTGCAGGACGACCCGACCGTTCAGGTTGTCAACATGGCGCAGAAAGCCTATGCCGAACACTTTGTGCAGGGCGATCCGGATCTGGCAAAACTGCCGGTCCTGTCAGCCGCTGCGCCATTCAAAGTGGGCGGGCGTAAGAATGACCCGGCCAGCTATGTTGAAGTCGAAAAGGGCCAGCTGACCTTCCGTAACGCCGCCGACCTCTACCTCTACCCGAACACGCTGGTGGTGGTTAAAGCCACCGGGAAAGAGGTAAAAGAGTGGCTGGAGTGTTCTGCCGGACAGTTTAACCAGATTGACCCGCACAGCAGTAAGCCGCAGTCGCTGATTAACTGGGACGGCTTCCGTACCTATAACTTCGATGTGATTGACGGCGTGAACTACCAGATTGACGTCACCCAGCCGGCGAAATATGACGGCGAGTGCCAGGCGGTTAACCCGCAGGCGGAGCGCATCAAAAACCTGACCTTCAACGGCAAGGCGATCGACCCGAATGCCACCTTCCTGGTGGCGACCAATAACTACCGTGCCTACGGCGGTAAGTTTGCCGGTACGGGAGATAGCCATATCGCTTTTGCCTCGCCGGACGAGAACCGCTCGGTGCTTGCGGCGTGGATCAGCGCGGAGTCGAAGAAGGCGGGCGAAATTCATCCTGCGGTGGATAACAACTGGCGTCTGGCACCGATCCACAGCGATACGAAACTGGATATTCGCTTTGAAACGTCGCCGTCCGACAAGGCAGCGACGTTTATCAAGGAGAAGGCGCAGTATCCAATGAAACAGGTCGCGACGGATGATATTGGGTTCGCGATTTATCAGATGGATTTAAGCAAGTAGCGGCGATTGTGCCGGGTGGCGCTTCGCTTACCCGGCCTACGGGATGAAAGAGTACGGATAGGCCGGGTAAGGCGAAGCCGCCACCCGGCTTTTACGCTGCGCGATCGTCCCGATTCGCCATCACCTTCGGCGTATTCACCTCAATCCAGTCCGCCAGCGCGGCGACTTTCTCGCTGACCTCGATACCCATCGGCGTCAGGCTATACTCTACGTGCGGCGGCACGACCGGATACGATACGCGATCGACAAACCCGTCCTGCTCCAGCGCCTGAAGCGACTGGGAGAGCATCTTTTCGCTCACCCCGCCCATTTTGCGGCGCAGATCGCTAAAGCGATGCGTTCCCTGGCGCAGCGCCAGCAGAATCAGTACCCCCCAGCGGCTGGTTACATGTTTGAGCACCTCTCGTGAAGGGCACTGCTCCGCGAAAAGATTGCCATCGCGCATTTGTTCGCTGAGCGTCGGTATCGTTGTTTTCATACTTACCTTTTTGTACGTACTTACTAAAAGTTAGCTATGGTGCTAGTGTGCCACAACATCAGACAAACACGAAGGAGATTCATCATGATCGCGATTACCGGCGCTACCGGCCAGCTTGGCCATCTCGTTATCGAACAGCTGCTGAAAACCGTACCGGCCAAGCAGATTGTGGCCATCGTACGTAACCCGGCGAAAGCGCAAGCCTTAAGCCAGCAGGGGATTGTGGTTCGTCAGGCTGACTACACGGATGAAGCCGCCTTCGCCGCCGCGCTGAGCGGCGTGGATAAGCTTCTGCTGATCTCTTCCAGCGAAGTCGGCCAGCGCGCGACCCAGCACCAGAACGTGATTAACGCCGCCAAAACGGCTGGGGTGAAATTTATCGCCTACACCAGCCTGCTGCATGCGGATACATCACCGCTCGGCCTGCACGTTGAACACGTTGCCACTGAAAAAGCGCTGGCGGCGTCCGGGATTCCTTATGCCCTGCTGCGCAACGGCTGGTATACCGAAAACTACCTGGCGAGCGCGCCGCCTGCGCTGGAACACGGCGTGTTTATTGGTGCGGCAGGCGAAGGCAAAATTGCCTCTGCCACCCGCGCAGACTATGCCGCGGCGGCAGCCAAAGTGATTGCTGAAGAGGGCCATGCGGGCAAGGTGTATGAACTGGCGGGCGACCACGGCTGGACGCTGAGCGAACTGGCAGCTGAACTCAGCAAACAGAGCGGGAAGCCGGTCAGCTACCAGAATCTCAGTGAAGCGGATTTTGCCGCCGCGCTGAAGAGCGTCGGCCTGCCTGCCGGTCTGGCCGATATGCTGGCGGATTCCGATGTCGGGGCCTCCAAAGGCGGACTCTTTGACGACAGCCATACGCTGAGCAAACTGATCGGGCGCGCAACGACACCGCTGGCGCAGAGCATTAAAGCCATCCTGTAACGGTCTGACCGTTTTCTCCCGCGGCCGGGTGATTCCCCTTACCCGGCCCGCTCAAATATATTAATAATAAAATCAGATATAACAATTAAAAATCCGGGTATTCTTTTTCCGTCGCGTACGTTATCGGTTTTTCAAATCCGGGAATGGTGATGCCATCCCTGGCAATCTCAATATCTTCCTCATTTATCCCCTGCTGGCCAAACAGATAAATGACGTTGAGTTCACCCTGCGAAGCCGACTCGTCGTACGCGTTCGCCTGATGTTGCACCTCGCGGTTACGCTGCTGATAATCCGCAAATACCGCGTCCCCGTAGCGTTTGCGCAACCATTGATGGGTAAGCTTTGGCGAGTAAACCACCCCCGTGGCATTATTACCGCCAAAGCCTTTTGAATTAATAAAGGCAATTTGCCCCTGGCCTTGCTCTAATTTGTAGTCCTGAAGAGGAATGGATAAGCGTGCGTTATTCACCTGCGGCGCGATCTGGGTTACGCTTTTAATTCCCGGTAAAATGCCATAGCGGAAGACGCCGAGGCAGCTGATGAGCTGGTCGCCGCTGGCGGGCCCAAGGGAGTGACCGAGATACGATTTCACCGCCGTCACCGGCCAGTCGCGGATCGCAAAGGCTTGCGCAACGCGGTCAAAAATATCGGCCTCGGAGACGCAATTCTTCGGCGTGCTTGAACCGTGCGCCTGAATAAACGATCCCTTTTGCACCGCTTCCATTCCGACCATCGACACTGCCGAAGCCACGGCTTTCGCCATGGTGATGTAGTTCCCCGGCCCTGGTGACGCAATAGAACGCTTAAAGCCGTCAGCGTTGATAAAGACATTCCCCACCGAACCATGGATCTCTGCCCCAAGCTGCAGCGCCAGCTCGTCGTCCATTAACACGACATACTGGCTGGATTCTGCGATCACAAAACCACAGCTGTCGCCAAAAGGACGGCTGCTGCTGCGCCAGTCGGGCGTTTCCGTTTCATCAATATGCTTAAGCTTGCTCTCCGTTGCCAGGGCGCCCATGGCGTCGAATCCTTCAATCACTTCGGAGGTGACCGGCGCTTCGGCGCTGCCCACAACGGCCACGCAAATGCGTCCCGCTTTTATATCTTCGACTGCCGCATTGAGGTTATACAGAAACGTGGCGCACGCCCCCAGCGTGGCGCTGGTATGGCCAACGCTACCCAGCACATACGCATTGAGGAAATCAGCGCACATGCTGTTCAGGCCCAGCGGACACTGTTTGGCGCTGACGCGCTGGCCTTTCAGGCGCGACTGGAGCATACCGCCAAAGCCATAATCGTCGAGCTGTCCCATGATATTGCCCGAATAGACCCCGAGCTGATCCGGCGCGATCGCTGCCTGTATCTCGCGCCACGGGATCCCCAGAGCGTTGATGGCGTCCGATGCCCCGACAATCGCCATTTGTAACGCCCGCGGATGGAACTGCGAATTGTAATGGTCACCCGGCCGGAATCCCTGCGGCAGCAAACCTGCAGCCTGAACCTCCGTGCGCAACAACGCCTCAATTTTACAGTCCATCTCTCCCTGAACGGTAATACGCACGCGCCGATCCGCTAATTCCTCAACCTGCCATCCCGCCGGTAAGGGATGCGGTAATTGTCTGGCTGAGATATTAAAGCTGAATCCTTCTTCGCCAGAAACCATATTCAATTTTGCATGGCTGGTGATAGCATCGACATCAAAATAGTCGCGCGTAATTATTCTGATAAGGGTTCCTTCCAGCGTCTCGTCTTTTATCTGCGCGGCAGCCTGAGCGGGCGTAAATCTTTTACCTGAAATGTCACAATACCCACCTTCATCATATTTAAGCACGTCCATCAGAATAGCTAACGATAATAACGTCTCCTGCCTTTCCTCTTCCGATAATGAATCAATAATCATTCGGCGAAATGCATGATGAAAAGAACTACGACCAGCTGGACTATAGCCGCCAAAAGCCGTTATTACGGGTAATTTCACCATAATTCATCCTGTAGTGGTCGTGGATTTATTTTGTGCAAGTGCGATAATTTCAGATATTAGTTTACAAATTACCGACAAAAGCTAATATGAAAATCCAGCCAAAATGCTGACTTTTTTGGCCAGGGCAACGATGAGTCACCAAAAATAATAGTCAAAACAGGTATTAATCGAAAATGACAAATACACAAATTGGATTTGTGTTATGTGAACGCATGCTAAGTTCCGGTCTCAGTCTGCCGATTGAAATGTGGAAAGCCGCAGCCAGCAGCTATTTAGCCGAGCAAAAAACAACATCCCACGCAGACACGCACAAAACGGAGACATCTGCGTTCAGGCTCTGTCGTCCGGAGAATATACTGAAAGTTCATACTATTGGCATAAATAACGAGCCCATCCTGACGCAAAGTGGCTTTAGCATTACCGCCGATACCACGCTTGCCGCAGACAGGCACTATGACGTTATCTATCTTCCTGCCCTGTGGCGCAACCCTCGAGCAGTGGTCAGACAAAAGCCTGAACTTCTGAAATGGTTGACCGAGCAGGCTGTGCGAGGAACCCGTATCGCTGCCGTCGGAACGGGCTGCTGTTTTCTGGCGGAGTCGGGATTGCTCAACGGAAAGCCCGCCACCACCCACTGGCACTACTTCAAACAATTCTCGCGCGACTACCCCAGCGTAAAATTACAAACCAAACATTTTCTCACGCAGGCCGATAATATTTACTGTGCCGCCAGCGTTAAGGCCCTGTCAGATCTGACGATTCATTTTATCGAAACGATATACGGGAAACGTGTAGCCACACATACTCAACGGACATTTTTCCATGAAATTCGTAGTCAGTTCGATCGCCAGTGTTACAGTGAAGAAAACAAACCCCACCCGGATGAAGATATTGTTCAAATTCAAACCTGGATAAAAGCCAACTGCGCCTCGGATATATCCATGCAGAATCTTGCCGATATGGCTGGCATGAGTTTGCGCAACTTCAACCGTCGCTTTAAAAATGCCACCGACATTTCTCCCCTGCAGTATTTATTAACCGCCAGAATTGAATCCGCCATGACAATGCTGCAATCCACCAATCTGTGCATTCAGGAGATCGCCAATGCGGTGGGATATCAGGATATTGCGCACTTTAATCGCCAGTTTAAGCATAAAACAACGGTTTCACCGGGGGATTACCGTAAGACCGTCCGGGCAAAGATGTTTAGTGCATAAACTCCGGTCATCTCTGATAATGAAAAGATGACCACGAGGAGGTTCAACGTGCAAGGCGTACCGGAACAGTTTAATGATGAAAGAGACAGCGCGCGCTTTCGCCATCTGGCGCAGCTGCCGGGCCTGGAGCTGTACCACGCGCACATTTCTGACTACGCCTTTGAGCCTCACACCCATGAAGCCTTCGGGATCGGCACGATTGAAACCGGTGCCGAACGCTTTCGCTATCGCGGTACCCAGCATCTCGCGGCGGAAAAATCCGTCGTTACCATGAACCCGGACGAGATCCACACCGGCGAATCCGCCACCGAGGGCGGCTGGCGCTACCGGATGGTCTATATCGAACCCGATCTGCTGGAAGAGGTGACCGGCCTCAGGCACTGGTGGTTTAGCGATGTAACGCGTCATGACCCGTTGCGCTCACACCAAATCGGCAGGCTGATTTACGGCTTGTGGCATACGGACGAGCCGCTTGCGCAAAAAGGATTACTGCTGGATCTGATTGAGACCTTCCAGCCGCTGGCCCATCACGCGCCGGTGATTCAGGAGGGCGCGCACCGCTTCGAACGCGTACGCGAGTACCTGCACGACAACTACATGCACCCCCTGACGCTGGACGAGCTGGCCAGCGTCGTTTCACTCAGCCCGTATCATTTTCAGCGCCAGTTCAAAGCCCATTTTCACGTGACGCCACATCAGATGCTGATGGCCATTCGCCTCTGGCGCGCCAAAGCATTCCTCACGCACGGCATGCCCGCCGCAGAGGTCGCCGCCGCAACCGGGCTGACCGATCAGTCGCATCTCACCCGCGCGTTTACCCGCCGCTACGGCATTACACCCGTGCGCTACCAGAAGCAAGTCATCCGGCGCTAATGCGCAATCTCATACAATACGCGCGTATTTTCCCCTCCTACACTGCATACAGCGTAAATACCTGTGGATGGAAAAATGATTAGTGGAGTGTTGTATGCCCTGCTGGCCGGGATGATGTGGGGTCTGATTTTCGTCGGCCCGCTGATCGTGCCCGAGTATCCGGCAATATTGCAGTCGACCGGACGTTATCTGGCGCTGGGGCTGATTGCCCTGCCTCTGGCGTGGCTGGGACGCGCGCGCTTGCGTCAGCTCAGCCGTCAGGACTGGGGTACCGCGCTGGCGCTGACCATGATGGGTAATCTTATCTATTACGTTTGCCTGGCGAGCGCCATTCAGCGTACCGGTGCGCCAGTATCGACCATGATTATCGGCACGCTGCCGGTCGTCATCCCCGTCTTTGCTAACCTGCTCTACAGCCAGCGCGATGGCAAACTGGCGTGGTCTAAAATGGCGCCGGCGCTGATATGCACCGCCCTGGGGCTGGTATGCGTCAATATTGCCGAGCTGCGTCATGGGCAGGCGGATGTTGACCTGTGGCGTTACGGTTCTGGCATTGTGCTGGCGTTCATTTCCGTGGCGTGCTGGGCATGGTATGCCCTGCGCAACGCGCGCTGGCTGCGGGAGAATCCGGACAAACATCCGATGATGTGGGCGACGGCGCAGGCGCTGGTCACGTTGCCCGTATCCGTCGTGGGATATCTCGGCGCATGCCTCTGGCTGGGCCATCAGCAGCCGGACTTCGCCCAGCCCTTCGGGCCAAGACCGTGGGTATTTATTGGGCTGATGGTTGCGATCGCCGTGCTGTGTTCATGGGTGGGCGCGCTGTGCTGGAATATTGCCAGCCAGAAGCTGCCGACGGTGATATTAGGGCCGCTGATTGTCTTCGAAACCCTGGCCGGACTGCTTTATACCTTTCTGATGCGCCAGAGCGTACCGCCGCTGTTCACGACCTGTGGGATCGTGCTGTTGGTGGTGGGGGTAGTGATGGCGGTGAGAGCGAAGCCGGAAAAACCGAGGGTTGTTCCGGCATCGGAGATGTGAGTATTGCCCGGCGGCGCTGTGCTTGCAGGGCCTACAAAACCGTAGACCCGGTAAGGCGTAGCCGACACCGGGCAAGCCCTTAAAACGTTTCCCAGTTCCCTTCAGACGCCGCCGCGACAGGCTGCGCTTTTGGCACATAGGTTTTTACCGGCGCCGCTTTTACCGCCTGGTTGCGGGTAATTTTGAACACCGCCACCGCTTCGTTCAGGCGTGCAGCCTGATCTTCCAGCGCCGCCGCCGCGGCCGCAGACTCCTCCACCAGCGAGGCGTTCTGCTGGGTCACGCGGTCCATCTCGGCTACCGCCTGGCCCACCTGGTCGATACCACGGCTCTGCTCGTCAGAGGCCGAAGCAATTTCGCCCATGATGTCGGTGACGCGGGTGACCGCATTGACGATCTCTGCCATCGTCTCCCCAGCTTCGTTAACCAGTTGAGAGCCCGCGTTCACGCGTTCACCGGAATCGTCGATCAGCGCTTTAATCTCTTTCGCCGCCTGGGCGCTACGCTGGGCAAGAGTACGCACTTCGCCTGCCACAACCGCAAAACCACGGCCCTGCTCGCCCGCACGCGCGGCTTCCACCGCCGCGTTCAACGCCAGGATATTCGTCTGGAAGGCAATGCCGTCGATCACGTTAGTAATTTGCGCGATTTTGCTGGAGCTGGTGGCAATTTCGTCCATTGTATGCACCACGCCTTCAACCACGTTACCGCCCTTCTTCGCCGTTGAGGAGGCGTCCAGCGCCAGACGGGAAGCCTGACGCGCGTTATCGGCGTTCTGCTTCACGGTTGCCGTCAGCTGCTCCATGCTGGCTGCCGTCTCTTCCAG
Source organism: Enterobacter sp. PI-10 (assembly GCF_027947695.1). Taxonomy (NCBI): domain Bacteria; kingdom Pseudomonadati; phylum Pseudomonadota; class Gammaproteobacteria; order Enterobacterales; family Enterobacteriaceae; genus Enterobacter; species Enterobacter sp. PI-10. The sequence continues at coordinate 403,773 of NZ_JAJNOG010000004.1, forward strand.
AGACGCGGCCTGCTGCTCGGTGCGGGAAGAGAGATCGTTACTGCCTGCAGAGATTTCGCCTGCACCGGTGTAAATGGTATCTGCGCCTTCACGCACCACGCCCACGGTGTTTGCCAGCGAGGTTTGCATCTCCTGCACGTTGCGCGCAAGGATAGCCATTTCATTATTACCGTCTGCCTGAATCGGCTGGGTGAGATCGCCTGCCGCAATAGCGCGAATATGGTTAATCACCTCTTCAAGAGGCAGCAGCAGCACGCGGCGCATGGCGATCCAGCTGGAGATAATCACCACAATCACCAGCAGCATAACCGCAGAAAGGATCCACAGGATGCGCTTGTAGTCGCTTTCATTGTCCTGGATGCCTTTATCGGTAAGCATTGCCTGCGCTTCGCGCCATTCACGATATACCGTCTGCATCGCGTTTTGTTTCTGTTCGGCATTCTGCTTGAACATATCTTCCAGATTGCCCTGGCTCAGCAGAACGTTCATTTGCGTCAGCGTTGCAGAGTAAATGCGGTACTGCTCTTCGAGTTGGTTGGTCAGGTTCTCATCCAGGCCAGGCGTGTTCGGCAGGGCATAGTATTTATCGTAATGAACCTGCGCTTCAGTCAGCAGATTTTTCGCCGTGGTCACCAGCTCATTCAGCTGACCGCCGTTAATTTGTGAGGCCATGCTGCTTTGCAGGCGCAGCATCCCGCGGTTCAGGGTGACGCGAGCCTGGTTCAGACTGATCCACGCATCGGTAAACTCCGCCACGTTCTTGCTGGAGAGCTGCGACACGGTGAAGTTGTCTTTATCGTTATTCAGGGCGTTGATAAAGATACCAGCGGAAATCACTTGCATGATGCCGAGCACAAGCAGCACCGAAATCAGAAGGGTAATGACTTTTATACGTTTAAACATGCGTTGCCTTTGTTATATGCAGGTTTGTCTGACGTGGATATATCGGCAGGCGCGGCGGGTTGTTTACTGTTCCTCCACCTTTAAAAAGTTTCGAAACCACTTTCCTGAGCCCATTCAGAGAGTTAAAAGTGGGATTTTTTTTGTGATCCACATCTCACTTTCCCCCTTCCCTATAAAGGGTTATAGCGCTAGCCTAAAGATGCATTTAACATGCACTTTATATTATTGATGACGAGGTAACTGCTATGGCCTTTCGCGACCAACCCCTTGGCGAGCTGGCGCTCTCCATTCCTCGCGCTTCTGCGCTGTTCCGTAAATACGATATGGACTACTGCTGCGGCGGTAAGCAAACACTGGAGCGTGCGGCCTCACGCAAAGAGCTGGACGTTGAGGTTATTGAAGCAGAGCTGGCGCAGCTGGCCGAGCAGCCCGTCGATAAAGACTGGCGAACCGCCCCGCTCGCGGAAATCATCGACCATATCATCGTGCGTTATCATGATCGTCACCGTGAGCAACTGCCGGAACTGATTCTTCAGGCGACCAAAGTCGAGCGCGTCCATGCCGACAAACCTTCCGTACCGCGCGGTCTGGCAAAGTACCTGACCCTGCTGCACGAAGAGCTTTCAAGCCACATGATGAAGGAAGAGCAGATCCTCTTCCCGATGATTAAACAGGGTATGGGAAGCCAGGCGATGGGGCCCATCAGCGTGATGGAAAGCGAGCATGATGACGCGGGCGAACTGCTGGAAGTGATCAAACACACCACCCACAACGTTACGCCGCCGCCAGAAGCGTGCACAACGTGGAAAGCGATGTACAACGGCATTAACGAGATGATTGACGACCTGATGGAACACATCAGTCTCGAGAACAACGTTCTGTTCCCGCGGGCATTAGCGGGGGAATAAAAAAGGCCGCTGCGGCCTGATGCCCCCACCCCGCCCCTCTGCCACGGGAGAGGGTGCAAAAACTAAAAACGGCAACCGAAGTTGCCGTTTTGCTTTTACCGTACGCCTGCCATACGTTTCTTACCGATAAACACCCAGCCCAGCCCCAGCGCGATAAACCACAGCGGCGTGACGATGAGTGCCTGACGGGTATCATCTTCCAGCGTCAGCAGAACCAGCACGAAGACGAAGAACGCCATGCACACCCAGCACATCAGCTTGCCCAGCGGCATCTTGTAGATCGATTTCTCATGCAGATGTGGGCGCTGCTTGCGGTACACCAGATATGAACAGAGGATGATGGTCCAGACGAACATAAACAGGATCGCTGAGACCGTGGTAATCATGGTGAACGCGCCAATCACGCTTGGGTTCACGTAGAGCATCACCACGCCGCCCAGCAGGCACATGCAGGAGAAGGTCAACCCTTTTGCCGGTACCGCACGCTTAGAGAGCTTGGCGAACGCGCTCGGCGCCACGCCTTCCTGCGCCAGGCCAAACAGCATACGGCTGGTGGAGAACACGCCGCTGTTCGCGGAAGATGCCGCAGAGGTCAGTACCACGAAGTTAATCAGGCTCGCTGCCGCAGGCAGGCCTACCAGCACGAACAGCTCAACGAACGGGCTTTTGCTTGGCACCACCGAGCTCCACGGCGTCACGGACATAATGACGATCAGCGCGAAGACGTAGAACATGATGATACGCACCGGAATGGAGTTGATGGCGCGCGGCAGGGACTTCTCCGGATCTTTGGTTTCCGCAGCGGTCGTTCCGACCAGCTCAATTCCCACAAACGCGAACACCGCGATCTGGAAGCCGGCAAAGAAGCCGCTGATGCCTTTCGGGAACCAGCCGCCGTCATTCCACAGATGGGTAAACGATGCCTGAACGCCGGTTGGTGACTGGAAGTGGGTGAGCACCATCACCAGGCCCACCACGATGAGCCCGACAATGGCCACGATTTTGATCATCGCGAACCAGAACTCCATCTCACCGAACATTTTAACGGTGGCGAGGTTCAGGCTCAGCAGCAGAACAATAACCGCCAGCGAGGCGACCCAGTCCGACAGACCCGGGAACCAGAACTGCGCGTAGGCGGTAATCGCCACGACGTCCGCCATACCGGTGACAACCCAGCAGAACCAGTAGGTCCAGCCGGTGAAATAGCCCGCCCACGGCCCGAGCAGGTCAGAAGCGAAGTCGCTAAAGGATTTGTATTCGAGGTTCGAGAGCAGCAGTTCACCCATTGCACGCATCACGAAGAACAGCATAAAACCGATAATCATATAAACGAATATGATTGACGGCCCGGCGAGACTAATAGTTTTGCCTGACCCCATAAACAGCCCGGTACCGATGGCACCCCCGATGGCAATGAGCTGAATATGACGGTTTGTGAGATTGCGCCGTAGCGACTGTTCAGAAGACGCCCCTTCGTCGGCGACGACTTTAACCTGATCTACCATGTGATATTTTCCTGTTTATGCCTGTCTGTGTTGTTAAGGCTCTTCTGGCCTTTAAATACGTCAAAAGATGACGTTCCCTTGTAAGGGCTAATCGATATTAGGTAAGAATCGGCGGGATGAATACTATGATTTAGATATTATGTTAATAATATGTTGAAAGTGAGTGTCATATCACTCATGCAGCGCGAAACAGCTCACAAAAATACACGCAACAGTTTCGTTTGCAAGATAAAATGTTGATTGCACCATAACTATAGGTTTTTACACTATTTTCCTCTCCCCAACCGGAGAGAGGAAATAAGAAAAGTCGATTACAGAATTTCCAGCAGCTCGACTTCAAAGACCAGGGTGCTGAATGGCGGGATGGACGCGCCAGCGCCGCGCTCGCCGTAGGCCAGGTTATGCGGAATAGTCAGTTCCCATTTGGAACCGACTGGCATCAGGGTCAGCGCTTCAATCCAGCCTGCGATAACGCCGTTCACCGGGAACTCAGCCGGTTCGCCGCGCGCCACGGAGCTGTCGAACACGGTACCGTCGATCAGCTTACCGGTGTAGTGTACGCGAACGTGGTCGGTACGCGCCGGGATTGCGCCGTCACCCTGATTGATCACGCGGAACTGCAGACCAGACTCGGTGCTGTTCACGCCTTCACGCTCACGGTTTTCTTCCAGATATTTCACACCTTCGGCGGCCATCTCTTCAAAGCGTGCGCGACGCACGGCGTCAGCACGCTCGTGGATTTCACGCAGCGCACGGTGCACAACGTCAACCGGAACGGCAGGCTGTTTGCCTTCCAGTGCGTCAGCGATACCCGCCACCAGCGCTTCTGGTAACAGACCTTCCAGGCCGGATTCGCTCAGCTGCTGTCCTACCTGCAAGCCGATACCGTAACTTGCCTGCGCTTCGATAGTGTCAAAAGTCGGGGTGGTCATGGGTTTTCCTTCCATCACATTTAAAGTAGCGGGCAGCATATCAGCCATGCCCTTATGGGTAAAACTTTGTCTGAAGTTAAGGTGACAAACCGCGACGAAACAGAAACAATAGAGATAACCAGGATTAATCCCGAACTGATGTCACGGATGTCGGGTTTGCTACGCCGTTCAGGCAGTTAGCAAACTATACTTCGGAACACAGGATAAAAAAGACGCGGAGCAGGAGGAGTGCCATGCCCGGGCGATTTGAACTGAAACCTACCCTGGCGAAAATCTGGCAGGCGCCGGACAATTTTCGCATCATGGACCCGCTGCCTCCTCTGCATCGCAGAGGGATTATCATTGGCGCGCTGATGGTGATCGTGGGCTTCCTGCTTCCTTCCGGGAGCAATGATGTCGATACCGTACCCGTTACCCGGAATGCCCAACTGGACATTCAGTCGCAGACGCGACCGCAGCCTGACGCACAGCCGATGCAAACGCAGCTTGTCACCCCGTCTAACGATCCGGGTCAGGTTGCACCGGTTGAGCCAGAGCCCATTCAGGATGAACAACCGCAGGATCAAGCCGCCGCTCAGCCTCAGACGCAACAGCCTACCGGCATCGAGCAACAGTGGCGTTCCTATCGCGTGGAGCCGGGCAAAACCCTGGCACAGCTGTTCCGCGACCATAACCTGCCGCCAACCGACGTGTATGCCATGGCGAAGGTGGAAGGTGCAGGTAAGCCGCTCAGTAACCTGCAGAATGGACAGATGGTGCAGGTTCGTCAGAATGCCAGCGGTGTGGTGACAGGATTAACGATTGATACAGGAAACGGACAACAGGTGCTGTTTACCCGCCAGCCAGACGGCAGTTTTATCAGGGCGCGTTAAGGGCCCGGAGCTGTAAAAAGCAAAACGCCGGCACAAGGCCGGCGTTTCAACGTGAGCAGAGTAAAAAATTACTCAGCTACAACGTTAACAACCAGTTTAGCGAACACTTCGCTGTGAACCTGGAAGTCAACTTCGTGCTCACCAGTGGTACGCAGAACGCCGTTCGGCAGACGAACTTCGCTCTTAGCCACTTTAACGCCTGCAGCAGTTACTGCATCAGCGATATCGCGGGTACCGATGGAACCGAACAGTTTACCTTCGTCGCCTGATTTAGACGCGATGGTAACGGTGCCCAGTGCGTTGATTGCTTCAGCGCGAGCGTTAGCAGCCGCCAGAACGTCAGCCAGTTTGGCTTCCAGTTCAGCGCGACGTGCTTCGAAAAACTCTACGTTTTTCTTGGTAGCTGGAACAGCTTTACCCTGTGGAACCAGGAAGTTACGTGCGTAACCCGCTTTAACGTTAACCTGATCACCCAGGCTGCCCAGGTTTGCTACTTTATCAAGCAGAATAACTTGCATTACCTTATCCTCTTAAAGTCGTATTAATGGACCGTGCCCGATTACTGATGACGATCAGTGTACGGCAGCAGGGACAGGTAGCGAGCGCGTTTGATAGCGCGAGCCAGCTGACGCTGGTATTTTGCACGAGTACCGGTGATACGGCTTGGGACAATCTTACCGCTTTCGGTGATGTAGTTTTTCAGCGTTGCGATATCTTTATAGTCGATCTCTTGAACGCCTTCCGCGGTGAAACGGCAGAACTTGCGACGACGGAAATAACGTGCCATATGGCTAGTCTCCAGAATCTATCAAATCAATCTGCTCGGCATGCAGAACCATTTTGCTCAGGCCGTTCTTTGCCTTGTGGCAAGAGATGAACCCCTGAACGATTACTGCGCTACCGACCGTTAAACTGTGAGTAATGGCCTGGTTTTCGTGTCCGCTAATAATAACGGGCATTTGGCACCACGCCTGCCGGTGAAACCCGGCTTCCTCTTGCACAGAACGATGCTCAAGCACGAACTGGCAATGCGGAATTCCTGATGGACTGACCTTTCGAAGGGGAGCCCTGCATACGATGCCGGACAACGCCAGACGGTTGGTCATCAGAAATTACTCTTCAGAATCCCCAGCATCAGAATCATCTGCGGTTTCGTTTGCGAAATCATCGCGACGCTCACGGCGCTCGTCTTTCGCTTTAACCATCGGAGATGCTTCGGTAACTGCGTTTTTGGTACGCATAACCATGCTGCGGATAACGGCATCGTTGAAGCGGAAGGTAGTTTCCAGCTCATCGATAACTTCCTGCGGCGCTTCAACGTTCATCAGAACGTAGTGTGCTTTGTGCAGTTTGTTGATCGGGTAAGCCAGCTGACGGCGGCCCCAGTCTTCCAGACGGTGGATCGTACCTTCTGCACCAGTGATGGCAGCAGAGTAACGCTCGATCATACCCGGAACCTGTTCGCTCTGGTCAGGATGGACCATAAAAACGATTTCGTAATGACGCATCGAATTGCTCCTTACGGATTATTCAGCCTCCTGTCTGGGTCAGCCGAGGCCCGGGGAGGCAAGGAACGTGTTAAAGGTCGGCTGAAAAATTGACGCGTCATAATACTTGCGCGCCCCTAGAAACTCAAGCTGATTGCACAAATAATTCGCACAAAGCGCGAAGCGGGTCTAAGTAGGTGATTTAAAATTGGTCACATCCGGAAGCGTTGTTTTTTTGAACAACTGCATCAGAAATGGTCACGCATCCCCGCTGGATGAGTGATTACACTTTAATCAGAAATCACCTGAATTAAAGAAGGAGCATCCCCCCTCTCGCAGCACGTAGTCGTGGAGCGCATATCATGAAAAAAATCGCATTAGCCATAATGGCGGCGCTTTTGCTCAGTGCAAACGCGATGGCAGCCATCAAGATAGACAGCCGACAGGCCAGAAACATGGATGATGTGCAAAGCTTGGGCGTCATTTACATCAATCATAATTTCGCCACGGAAAGTGAAGCAGATCAGGCCCTAAACGAAGAAACCGATGCGCAGGGCGCAACCTATTACCACGTCATGTTAACCCGTGAGCCCGGCAGCAACGGCAACATGCACGCCAGTGCAGATATTTACCGATAACGCTTTAACGCTAGCACCAGGAAAGCCAACAACGAGAACATAGCCATAGTTGACGTTGCCCCCTGCCCGGGGGCTTTTTTTTGAGAAAGGCTCCGGAATACCATCGGCATAAGCCCCCCTGAGCTCCTCCAGAAGCTGGAAGATCAGGGAGTTAAGGTGCTGCGCATTTAAAGGTACTGGCGGAAAAATGCCACCGTGGCGTCCAGCGCCGCTGGCGTGATGCGGTGGCGGACGCCCGCTTCCCACAGACAGGTCAGATTACCGTCCAGGCCTGCATTTATTAACGCCTGCTGCAGACGGAAGGTTCCCTCGGGCGGGACCACATCATCTGCATCACCGTGCCATAGCAGCAATGGGCGATCGGCCACGCGCGGCAATGACCGGGACACATCCCACTCTTCGAGCGTCGCGGTGATTTCCGCTGAATCCTGAGGGGGAAAGAGCGTCTTCGCCAGCGACGTAAAATAACCCGAGCCCATCAGGCAGGCGACCGACTTCACTTCCGGATGATGCGTCATAATCCCCAGCGCCGTCATACCGCCCATCGACGCCCCGGCGACAGCCAGACGATTGTCGGCAACCAGGCCGGCCTCATAAAGCGCCTCGCGCACCCCGGCAAACTCGGTCAGACTCCCGTGCAGAATGTGCCAGAACTGCCCAAGCCGCGCCTGTTCATTGCCCGTAAAGCGAGCGCCGTGGTCAGGCGCATCCGGCATCACCACGCGAAAACCCGCCTGCGCCAGCGCAACCGCAAAATAACTGTAAACCAGCTTCGATGAGGTAAACCCGTGATAAAAAACCACAACAGGCAGCGGTTTATCACGTTTACCCGCTGGCATCGCGTGTAAAATTTCATGGTCGCCGAGGTGGCGTATTTCAATTTCAATCATTGTCGACCCTGTGCGAATGTATGATTCATAATGTTGAGAACTGGGTTACGCTTTCACGTCATTTTCATTCGAAATATACGTCCCAGATAACACTTCGGGAACATTCCCCCAAAACTAAATTCACAGACAACTACACTATGGCTATCAGGAAACGAGATATGGTTATGCGCAGGTTTGCTGCTTTAGTGCTGGTGTTTCTGCTCAGTGGCTGTAGCGCGCTGCAGGGAACGCCGCAACCCGCTCCACCGGTCGCCGATCATCCACAGGAGATTCGTCGTAATCAGACGGAAGGATTACAACGAATGGGCACGATTTCCGCGCTGGTACGCGGCTCCCCGGATGACGCAGAAGCGGCAATAAAAGCACAGGCCGTCGCCGCCAAAGCAGATTATTACGTCATCATTATGATCGACGAAACCATCATAACGGGACAGTGGTATTCACAGGCCATTTTGTACCGTAAATAATGGTTTTCCTTTGAACGAGATTTACACTGCTTTGCGTCCATAGACATTTTCCTGTCCACAATAAACTCCATGCCCGCGTCAATGGAAGGGAGTTTATTCGCGAAGGATTGCCCGGCGGATACCGGAGATATGTGAAATGGAGCTGACGATGAAACGAACTCTTGCTTTGACCTCTCTGTTGCTCTCAGCAGGCCTGGTGAGCACCACCGCGCAGTCAGCAGAATTCGCCAGTGCTGACTGTGTGACTGGCCTGAATGAAATTGGCCAGATCTCCGTGAATAATATCTCGGGGAGCCCGCAGGACGTTGAACGCGTTGTGGCATTAAAGGCCGATGAGCAGGGTGCTTCATGGTATCGCATCATCCAGATGCAGGAAGATCACCACATCGACCACTGGCGAGTACAGGCCATTCTTTACGTGTAATATCCCCCCTGATAAAAGCCACTTATTTTTAGTGGCTTTTCGTTTTTGCAAATCTTTTATCTTATGAAAAACCAATCAATAACAAGAAAATAACATTTTGTTACATTAATTCAGTAAACGTAATCCCCGCTCTGCCGTTGAAGAACCATACCTTTTCAATGATGAGCAATTTATGATCAACGTTTTTCGCCGTGCAGGCTTGGGGGCAAAGCTGTCGCTGCTTACGGGCATCAGTGTCGCCACGCTGTTTCTGCTTTTCACTTTTCTGCTCAGTCAAAAAGCCAGCCAGCAGCTTGAAGCCCTCGCCGTCGAAGATCTGCATAATCAGTCCACCGGCATGGTCGACATGGTGCAGATGTTTAATACCAGCCTGAGCGAAGAAGTCGAAAGCTACACCAAACTGTTTACGACATTTCTGCCCCAGCCTTTTAGCGTCGATACTCAGCAGCCCCGGACCATTAACGGGCTCACCGTTCCCCTACTGAAAGGGGGAGAAGCTGAACTCCATGAAAATACCTCTTTTTCCGATGATTTTCTGAGCCGTACGGGAGCAATCTCCACGCTGTTTGTACGCAGCGGTAACGACTTTGTTCGCGTCGCCACCTCCCTGCGCAAAGAGAACGGCGAGCGGGCGATGGGCACCTTGCTGGATACCGCCAGCCCGGCCTTTGCCGCAGTCAACAGAGGGGAAGTCTACCGTGGCCTGGCGCTGCTGTTTGGCAAACGCTATATCACCCAGTATCAGCCGGTTAAAAACGCCGAAGGCCAGGTCATTGCGATCGTCTTTGTTGGCGTGGACATTACGCATTCCTGGAACGTCATGCGCGAGAAAATCCTCACCCGTCGCCTGGGCGAGAGCGGCCACTTCTTCGTGCTGGATCGCAGCAACGGCAAAACGCGCGGGCAATACCTGTTCCATGCCGGTGAAGAGGGACAGCTGCCAAAGTGGGACGGCGCGACGCAGCAACAGCTTTTGAGTGACAAGCCCGGCACGCTGGAACGCGTAAGCGACGACGGCCGCACGCTGAAAATGGCCTATACCCCGCTGCCAGGCTGGAACTGGACTATCGTCGGCGAAGTGGATAAATCGGTGCTGCTCTCAAGCGTTACCGCCATGCGCGATCGCTTCCTGCTGGCCGGCGTGGTCTTATCCATCCTGTTTGCTGGCCTGTTCGTGATTCTTATTCGCCGCGTGCTGACCCGACCGCTGCGCAAAGTGATCCATCTTGCCCGGCAATATGCCGCAGGGGATCTCCGTTCCAGCCTGCCCGTGACGCGCCAGGACGAAGTCGGCCAGCTGATCGACGCCATCAACGGCATCGGCGGCGGCCTGCAAAAAATTGTCCTGCAGGTCCGCGAGGCCGCTGGCGAGATCCATTTGGGCACCAACGCGCTGGCCGCCGACACCGGCGAGATTTCAGAGCAGATCAACAAGCAGGCGAGCAGCGTGGAAGAGACCTCCGCCAGCATGGAGCAGCTGGCCGCCACCGTGCAGCAAAATGCCGCCAACATGGAGCAAACGCAGCAGCTGGTCGGTGAAACCTCGCTCGCGGTCCATCAGGGCGGTGAGACGGTCACCCACGCGGTGTCGACCATGGACGATATTCGCGAAGCGTCAAAACGCATCGAAGACATCACGCGCGTGATCGAATCCATCGCTTTCCAGACCAATATTCTGGCGCTGAATGCGGCAGTGGAAGCGGCCCGCGCGGGCGAGCACGGAAAAGGGTTTGCGGTAGTCGCGCAGGAAGTTCGCGCCCTGGCGGGACGCAGCGCTAACGCGGTGAAGGAGATTGAACAGCTGATTGGCGATACGCTCAGAAAAGTGAGTGAGGGCCATGCGCTGTCTGAAAAGACCCGCCTGGCGATGGATGACATCATCATTCACATCGATAACATCAGCCAGCTGGTCACCGAGATTAACCATGCCTCACGCGAGCAGTCCGCAGGGATTGGCCAGGTTAACCTCGCCATGACCCACATTGGCGAAGCGTCGCATATCAATGCGGATCGCATCTCACGCAGCGAACAAACGGCTCAAACGCTGCGCGAGAAGGGATCACATCTGGCCCAGCTGGTGAGTCTGTTCCAGCTAAAAGGCTAGCCAACTCTGCCCGTCGCACGCAGCAGCAGGTCACTTTGCACCTGCTCGCTCATCAGCGTGCCGCCACGGGTATCCAGCATCATGCGGCACCACGCCTGCGCCACCGGGGGCGACGCGTGCCGCAGCATCTGGCTTCCGGCACCCAGCAGGAAAAGCTGCTGCGCGATCTCCCGCCCCTGCGCCTCCTGCGGTTTACGCAGTTTTTGCTGAAGCTGTCGCCAGCTGCGGTCGAAGTGTCTGTCCTGCCCTTTCACTTGCGCAAACTCGTCGGCAAGCAGGTCGTGAATGCCCGGCTGCTTCGCCAGCACGCGCAGCACGTCCAGGCACATGATATTTCCTGACCCTTCCCAGATGCTGTTCACCGGCATCTCGCGGTACAGGCGGGGAAGTTCGCTCTCTTCGCAATATCCGATCCCGCCCAGCACCTCCATCGCTTCAGCGACAAACGGGATGCCCGCTTTACAGACGCTAAATTTCGCCGCCGGGGTAAACAGCCGCGCCCATGCCGCCTCCTGCGGATCCGTGCGTTTATCCCACGCCCGCGCCAGGCGAAACAGCAGCGCCGTTTGCCCCTCCAGCACCAGCGCCATCCGGCTTAGCACTTCGCGCATGAGCGGCTGATCGATAAGATTTTTGCCGAAGGTCTGGCGCTGATGCGCATGGTACAGCGCCACGGACAACGCCCGACGCATCAGTCCGTGGCTGCCCAGCGCGCAGTCAAAGCGCGTCAGACCGCCCATTTTGAGGATCTGCCGTACCCCTTCTCCCTCTTCCCCCAGCAGCCAGCCGGAGGCATCGAGGAACTCCGCCTCGCTGCTGGCGTTGGAGCGGTTCCCGAGCTTGTCCTTGAGGCGCTCAAGACGCACGGCGTTGCGCTGTCCGTCAGGTAAAAAGCGCGGCACAAAAAAGCAGGACAACCCGCCCTTCGCCTGTGCCAGCACCAGATGCGCATCGCTTTGCGGGACGGAGAAAAACCATTTATGCCCCACCAGCCGGTAGCTGCCGTCGCTGCATTTTTCCGCTTTGGTGGTGTTGCTCAGCACGTCCGAGCCGCCCTGTTTTTCCGTCATCCCCATACCGATCAGCAGGCCGCGCTTTTGCGCGCCAGGAGCCAGATGCGGATCGTAGCGATCGCTGAGCAGCGGCGTCAGCCAGTCGTGAAATATTTTGGGAAGCGCCTGCTGCAGGAGCGGCGTGGCGGCAAACGTCATGGTGACCGGGCAAAGCGTGCCCGCTTCCACCTGAGCATGAAGCACAAAGCGTGCGGCCCGCGCGACAAACGACCCTTTACGCGCCTCCTCTTCCCATGCCAGGTTATGTACCCGATTGGCACACAGCCCCTGCATCAGCAGGTGCCACGCCGGGTGAAAGCGAACGTCATCCAGCCTCTCTCCGGTGGCGTCATAGCGAAGCAACTCCGGCGGATTCACGTTCGCCAGCCTGCCCAGCTCCAGCGACTCTGCGGTGCCTAACTGCTGCCCGATGCTGGCGAGCAGTTCGATATCCCACTCGGCACCCTCACGCGAGACTGCGTCACGCAGCGCGCAGTCCGAGAGGAAAAGGTTGCTGTTGGAAAGCGGTGCGGGTTGATTGAAAACGGTATGGGTCTGCCAGTGCATACTGTCTCCCTCCTTCAGTGGCAATGACGATAAGTATGGACAGACCGCGCACGCGCTGCATGGGAGGGGAGTCACACGTTCACGATCCCGCTGATATCATTCGTGAAATAGCTCACAGAACATAAGAATAAACTATTTCATGACTCCGCTTTTGTTGAATAATTTATTCTCTCCCCCTTTCAGTGAGGAAAGTTATGCAACCGGATGCGCACAAGCGAGCATTAATTGCCGGCTCCATTGGTAACTTTATCGAGTGGTATGAGTTTGCGGTCTACGGTTTTCTGGCGACCGTCATTGCGAAGAACTTCTTCCAGCTTGAAGGGGAAGCGGGACTCACCAGCCTGATCCTCACCTACGCCTCATTCGCCATCGCCTTCTTCTTCCGTCCGCTGGGCGCGGTGGTGTTTGGCCGCATCGGTGACCGAATTGGCCGTAAGCCGACGCTCATTATTGTGCTGGTGCTCATGACGCTGGCCACCGCCGCCATCGGCATTGTGCCGGTCTATGCCAGCATCGGCATTGCCGCACCGCTGATCGTTACGCTGCTTCGCATCCTGCAGGGACTGTTCGCCGGCGGCGAGTACGGTGGTGCGGTCTCGCTGATGACGGAGTTCGCCCCGCGCGGCAGGCGCGGCCTCTACGGCGCGTGGCAGTCCTTTACCGTGGCGCTGGGCTTGTTAGCGGGCGCAGGCATCGTGGCGCTGCTCTCCGCCCTACTCACGCCTGAAGCCCTGCACGACTGGGGCTGGCGCATTCCTTTCTTCCTTGCGCTGCCCATGGGTGTTGTTGCGCTGTGGCTTCGTGTCAGCATGGAGGAGACGCCCAGCTTTGTGCAGCAGCAGGACAAACCGGTTGTCGCTCAGGCGGATATTGCCGCCACGTTCCGGGCCATCTTGATGGGGATTGGCCGCGTAATGGTCTGGTCTGCGGCGGGTTACACTTACCTGGTGATTATGCCGACCTATCTGCAGTCGGCGCTGCACACCGGGTTTAACCAGGCGCTGCTGATCGCGGTGATTTCGAACGTTGGGTTTGCGCTGACCATCATTCCGTCGGGGATCCTGAGCGATAGGATCGGGCGTCGCACGGTGATGATTATCGCCACCGCGCTGCTGCTGATCCTCGCCCTGCCGTTGCTGAAACTTCTGCAGGCGGAGTCCAGCACGCTGGCGGTGAAGGCTGTTGTGGTACTGATTGCGGGCGGTCTGGTGGGCATGCTGGCGGGGCCAGGCCCGGCGATGCTCTCTGAGATGTTCCCGACGCGCGTGCGCTATACGGGCCTGGGGCTGGCCTACTCTTTGTCGAACGCGATTTTCTCGGGATGCGCAGGGTTAATCATTACCGGGCTGATTAAGCAGACGGGCAACCTGGATATTCCGGCGTATTACGTGATGGCAACGGCGGTGGTGAGTATTTTCGCACTAATGACGCTGAGGAAGGATGACCATCTGCGGTCGTTAGAGGAGTGAGGTTGTTTTGCCGGGTGGCGGCTTCGCCTTACCCGGCCTACAAAACCGTAGGCCCGGTAAGCGAAGCGCCACCGGGCGAAAATCAGCTACGCTGACGCACCGCTTCAAACAGGCAAATACCCGTCGCAACAGACACGTTCAGGGAGGACACGCTGCCCGCCATCGGGATGCTGATCAGCTCATCGCAGTGCTCGCGGGTCAAACGACGCATGCCTTCACCTTCCGCACCCATCACCAGCGCCAGACGGCCGGTCATTTTGCTCTGATACAGGGTATGATCCGCTTCACCGGCGGTACCGACGATCCAGATGTTCTCTTCCTGCAGCAGACGCATGGTGCGCGCCAGGTTGGTCACGCGGATCAGCGGAACGTTTTCCGCCGCGCCGCAGGCCACCTTCTTCGCCGTCGCGTTCAGCTGCGCGGAGCGATCTTTCGGCACGATCACCGCATGCACGCCCGCCGCATCCGCGCTGCGCAGACACGCGCCGAGGTTGTGCGGATCGGTTACGCCATCGAGGATCAGGAAGAACGGATTCTCCAGCTCGGCAATCAGATCCGGCAGATCGTTTTCCTGATACTGACGGCCCGGCTTCACGCGGGCAATGATCCCCTGGTGAACCGCGCCTTCACTTTTTTCATCCAGGAACTGGCGATTCGCCAGCTGGATCACCACGCCCTGCGCTTCCAGGGCATGGATCAGCGGCATCAGACGCTTATCTTCACGCCCTTTCAGAATAAACACTTCCTGAAAACGCTCCGGTGCGCGCTCAAGAAGGGCCTGCACCGCGTGGATGCCGTAAATCATTTCACTCATTGATGGTTCTCGTAATAAGTATTTCCCCTCCCCCCCTTGGGGAGAGGGTCAGGATGAGGGGAGAATTTACTCCGCCTGCTTTTTCTTGGCCGCGCGCTTCGCTTTGGTGGCGGCCGCTATTTTCTGTGTCTTCGCGGAAGGTTTCTTCGCTGAACGGGCTTCTTTCTTCGCCGCCTTCGGCTTCTGCTTCTTCTCACCGCGGAACGCGCTGTCCGGCTCGAAGTTCACCTTCTTACCGGCCTGACGGCGCTTGCCGCTCGTTTTGCCGTTTCCGCCTTTTTTCGCTCTTTCGCGTTCGGTTTTACCGACGTTACGCGGCGCGCGCTCGCTGGAGATCAGGCTGAAGTCGATTTTACGGTCGTCCATATTCACGGCCTCAACCTTCACTTCCACGCGGTCGCCCAGACGATAGGTCTGGCCGCCAGATTCGCCGATCAGACGCTGGCCGACCTGGTCGAAGCGGTAGTAGTCGTTATCCAGGCTGGAGACGTGCACCAGACCGTCGATAAACAGTTCATCCAGACGAACGAAGAAGCCAAAGCCGGTCACGCTGGCAATCACGCCTTTAAACACGTTACCCACCTGGTCCAGCATAAAGTCACACTTCAGCCAGTCCGCAACGTCGCGGGTGGCTTCATCGGCACGGCGTTCGGTCATGGAGCAGTGCTGACCCAGCTGCAGCATCTCTTCCATCGAATAGTGGTAGCCTCCGGTTTCAGTGGTGTTCCCTTTATGGCCCAGCTCCTGCGCCAGCAGATACTTGATCGCACGGTGCAGGGAGAGGTCAGGATAACGACGGATCGGCGACGTAAAGTGGGCGTAAGACTGCAGCGCCAGGCCGAAGTGTCCGCGGTTTTCCGGATCGTAAATCGCCTGCTTCATTGAGCGCAGCAGCATCGTCTGCAGCATTTCTGCATCAGGACGATCGCTAATGGATTCCAGCAGCTCGGCGTAGTCGCGCGGCTCTGGCTTGTTGCCGCCCGGCAGCTCCAGGCCCAGTTCAGCCAGCACGGAGCGGAACGCGGTGATGGCTTCCGTCGACGGTTTATCGTGGATACGGAACAGCGCAGGCTCTTTGGCTTTCTCAACGAATCGTGCCGCCGAGATGTTCGCCAGAATCATACACTCTTCGATCAGCTTGTGCGCATCATTACGCTGGGTCTGTTCGATACGCTCAATGCGGCGCTCGGCGTTGAAGATAAATTTCGCTTCTTCACTCTCAAACGAGATCCCGCCGCGTTCTTCGCGCGCCTGATCCAGCGTTTTGTAGAGGTTATGCAGCTCTTCGATGTGTTTGACCAGCGGCGCGTACTGTTCGCGCAGATCCTGGTCGCCCTGCAGCATATGCCAGACCTTGGTATAGGTCAGACGCGCGTGCGAGCTCATCACCGCTTCGTAGAATTTGTAGCCGGTTAAGCGCCCTTTGGTGGAGATGGTCATCTCGCAAACCATACAGAGGCGATCAACCTGCGGGTTCAGGGAGCAAAGGCCGTTAGACAGCACTTCCGGCAGCATCGGCACGACCTGCGACGGGAAGTAGACCGAGGTACCGCGACTGCGCGCTTCGTTATCCAGCGGGGTGTGCGGACGAACATAGTAGCTTACGTCTGCAATAGCGACCCACAGACGCCAGCCGCCACCGCGTTTTTTCTCGCAGTAGACGGCGTCATCGAAGTCGCGGGCGTCTTCACCGTCGATCGTGACCAGCGGCAGGGAGCGCAGATCCACGCGGCCCACTTTGGATTCTTCCGGCACTTCTTCACGCAGGCTTTCGATCTGCTCTTCAACCGCTTTCGGCCAGATGTACGGAATTTCGTGGGTGCGCAGCGCCATATCAACGGCCATGCCGGTGCCCATATTATCGCCCAGCACTTCGACGATTTTACCTACCGCTTTGGTGCGACGGGTTGGGCGCTGGGTAAGTTCCACCACCACCACAAAGCCCATGCGGGCGCCCATCACTTCTTCAGGTGGGATCAGGATGTCGAAGCTCAGACGGCTGTCGTCCGGCACCACGAACCCAACGCCCGCGTCGGTAAAGTAGCGGCCGACAATCTGGCTGGTTTTTGGCACCAGAACGCGCACGACGCGCGCTTCTCGGCGACCTTTACGGTCGGCGCCCAGCGGCTGTGCCAGGATCTGGTCGCCGTGGATGCACATTTTCATCTGTTCAGATGAGAGATACAGATCGTCTTTACGGCCTTCCACGCGCAGGAAGCCGAAGCCATCGCGGTGACCAATGACGGTCCCTTTCAGCAGATCGAGGCGTTCCGGCAGCGCGTAGCACTGGCGGCGAGTAAAGACCAGTTGCCCGTCGCGCTCCATCGCGCGCAGGCGGCGGCGAAGAGCTTCAATCTGCTCTTCACCTTCAATATTTAATTCAACGGCAAGTTCTTCACGATTGGCGGGTTTTTCGCGTTTTGTTAAGTGTTCAATGATGAACTCGCGGCTGGGGATAGGATTCGCGTATTTTTCGGCTTCGCGTTCCTGGAAAGGATCGTGTGACATGTCGGTTCCTCCGTTGTCAGCTCCGGTGGAAATTTTCTTCATTCCACCAGCAATAATTTATAAAGCGGTTGATTCTCTTCAACCAAATCGGCCAGCGTGTAGTTATCCAGTTCCATGAGAAAACTTTGCACGGCCTTAGAAAGCGCCTGTTTCAGGCGGCAAGCGGGCGTGATGTGGCAGAACTCGCTGCTGCAGTTCACCAGAGACAGCGGCTCCAGTTCACGTACCACATCGCCAACACGAATACTCTGTGCCGGTTTACCGAGACGGATCCCACCATTCTTCCCGCGGACGGCAGCAACGTATCCGGCACGACTAAGTTGATTGATTATTTTGACCATATGATTACGGGATACGCCGTAGACCTCTGTCACTTCAGAGATACTGGTCATCTTCCCCTCGGGTAACGACGCCATGTAAATCAGCGCACGTAAGCCGTAATCGGTGAAACTTGTTAACTGCACATCAACCTCAGGAAAAAGGGAAATCGCGGACAAACCGCAGAGATATTCATTAATGATGATAAACCAGCCAGATAGTTAGCGGCTAATTTATTTGACAGACGGGGCGAAAAAGCGGAGATCCAGGAGCGGTCGCCGGATGGCGCTACGCTTATCCGGCCTACGGGTCTCCCCGCAGGCCAGCAGTCACGAAGATTATGCGTCGAACGGGTCGCGCAGGATCATCGTTTCAGTACGATCCGGGCCGGTAGAAATAATATCGATCGGCACTTCGGTCAGTTCTTCAATGCGCTTGATGTAATCCAGCGCCGCCTGCGGCAGGCCGCTACGCTCTTTCACACCGAAGGTGGTCTCAGACCAGCCCGGCATGGTTTCGTAGATTGGCTCAATGCCTTCCCAGTCGTCAGCAGCCAGCGGAGTGGTGGTCACTTCGCGGCCATCTGGCATACGGTAGCCGACGCAGATTTTCACTTCTTTCAGGCCGTCCAGTACGTCCAGCTTGGTCAGGCAGAAGCCAGACAGGGAGTTGATCTGCACTGCACGACGCACGGCAACCGCATCCAGCCAGCCGGTACGACGACGGCGACCGGTGGTCGCGCCAAACTCGTTACCCTGCTTGCACAGGAACTCGCCGGTTTCATCAAACAGTTCGGTCGGGAATGGACCCGCACCCACGCGAGTGGAGTACGCTTTGATGATGCCCAGTACGTAATCCACATAACGTGGACCCAGGCCAGAGCCGGTCGCCACGCCACCCGCGGTGGTGTTAGAGGAGGTGACGTATGGATAGGTACCGTGGTCGATGTCCAGCAGCGTACCCTGCGCACCTTCGAACATGACGAAATCGCCACGCTTGCGCGCCTGGTCCAGCAGATCGGACACATCAACAACCATACCGGTCAGAATATCTGCAATCGCCATGACGTCATCCAGCACTTTCTGGTAGTCAACAGCGTCAGCTTTATAGAAGTTCACCAGCTGGAAGTTGTGATATTCCATCACTTCTTTCAGTTTTTCAGCGAAGGTCGCTTTGTCGAAGAGGTCGCCCACGCGCAGACCACGGCGTGCAACTTTATCTTCGTAAGCCGGGCCGATACCACGACCGGTGGTGCCGATCGCTTTCGCGCCACGCGCTTTCTCACGCGCTACGTCCAGCGCCACGTGATAATCCAGGATCAACGGGCAGGCTTCGGAGAGCAGCAGACGCTCACGAACAGGGATACCACGGTCTTCCAGACCTTTCATCTCTTTCATCAGCGCCGCTGGAGACAGCACAACGCCGTTACCGATGATGCTGGTGACGTTTTCGCGAAGAATGCCTGATGGAATAAGATGGAGGACGGTTTTTTCACCGTTGATTACGAGAGTATGGCCTGCGTTGTGACCGCCCTGGTAGCGCACAACATATTTAGCCCGTTCAGTCAGAAGATCAACAATCTTCCCTTTACCTTCGTCACCCCATTGGGTGCCCAGTACGACGACGTTGTTACCCATTTTTTTCAAAATCACCGTTTGCTTAAAAATGGATTCTACCATCGCTTTTTCAGATATACAGCACTTTTTGACCTCAAAATACGCCGATTGCGCCTACTTTTTGATCAGCCAATCGTTTTCCTCAACATGTAGTAGATCACGATGCCCGCAACCACAAGACCGCCGCCAAAACGACGTAAAATATTATCCGGCAGTTGGCTCATGGTGGCGATCATTCGACGCCAGGCGCGTGGATAGAGCATCGGTCCCAGGCCTTCAAGCACCAGGACCAGGGCCAGCGCGAGCCAGATCGTTGAATTCATTTTTGTTCCTTATAAAAGAAAACCACCGCTCCGTTGAGAGCGGTGGTTTGAATACTCAAACGAGCCTGAGTTTATCGCGTTGCGTTAGTCGGCGTCTTCATATAACGGAAGAAATCGCTGTCCGGGCTAAGCACCATCACATCCTGGCTGCTCTGGAAGCTATTCTCGTAGGCACGCAGGCTACGGATAAAGGCATAGAAGTCAGGATCCTGGCTGAAGGCATCAGCAAACAGCTTCGCGGCTTCCGCATCACCTTCACCGCGCAGGATACGGCCCTGGCGCTCAGATTCCGCCAGCGTCTTGGTGACTTCGTAGTCTGCTGCAGCACGCAGCTTCTCAGCCTCTTCCTGGCCCTGTGAACGGTGACGACGGGCTACCGCTTCACGCTCGGCGCGCATACGGTTGTAAATCGCCTCGGACACTTCCACCGGCAAGTTGATCTGCTTGATACGCACGTCAACGACTTCGATACCCAGTGCAGCCATACTGTTCGGATTGATCACCGGCACTTTGCCGTTGGTTTCCGCCTGAACACGTTCAGCCGCTTTGGCAATCGCATCGTCTGCTGCCGGCGTTGAAACTTCATCTTCAGTGCCCGCTGTGCCGGAGTTCAGCGCATCGCGAACTTCCAGGGTCAGACGACCACGGGAGTCGGTCACGATGTCTTTCACATCCAGACGACCAATCTCAGAACGCAGACGGTCAGAGAACTTACGTTTCAGCAGCACTTCTGCCTGAGAAACGTCACCGCCGCCCGTTGCCAGGAAGTAACGGCTGAAATCGCTGATGCGCCATTTGATATAGGAATCAACGATCAGGTCTTTCTTCTCTTTGGTCACAAAACGATCTGCCTGGTTATCCATGGTCTGGATACGCGCATCAAGCGTTTTTACGGACTGAATGAACGGCACCTTGAAGTGCAGACCCGGCTCGTAAATCACCGGGCGTTTGTCGCCATCACGCACGACGCTGCTGAACTGGAACTTGATCCCACGCTCGCCCTCTTTCACCACAAAGATCGAGGTATAAAGCACGACCAGTACGATGACGATGATCGCAATAACTGACTTACGCATCCTTATTCCCCCTGACGCTGGTAGTCGTTACGCTGCGCGTTAGCACGGCGTTGGTCCATAATGTCACCATCGTTCGAAGAAGGCGTTGTGTTCGTGCTGGCGCTGCCTGTTGAGGCTGGCGGCAGACGCAGCAGGTTGTTCGCTCCGCTGGTATCTTTTGCTGCCGGTGCAGAACTGCCCTTCAGCATCTGATCCAGCGGCAGCACCATCAGGTTTCCGCCTTTACTATCGTTAACCAACACTTTGCGGGTGTGGCTCAGCACTTTTTCCATGGTCTCGATATAGAGACGCTCACGGGTAATTTCCGGCGCCGCTTTGTATTCAGGCAGGATCTTCGCAAAGCGAGCCACTTCACCCTGTGCTTCCAGGATGGTCTGGGTCTTATACGCGCGCGCTTCTTCCAGAATACGCTGCGCCTGACCGTTAGCGCGTGGCTGAACTTCGTTGGTGTACGCTTCTGCTTCACGGATGTATTGCTGTTCGTTTTCACGGGCAGCAATCGCATCGTCAAATGCGGCTTTCACCTCTTCCGGCGGACGCGCAGCCTGGAAGTTGACGTCCAGCAGGGTGATACCCATGTTGTACGGACGAATGGTCTCTTCCAGCTCGCGCTGGGTATCGCTACGAATAACGGTACGACCTTCGGTCAGGATACGGTCCATGGTGTATTTTCCGATGACACCACGCAGGGCGCTGTCAGTCGCCTGACGCAGGCTGTCATCGGCGCTGGTCACGCTAAACAGGTAACGCTCAGGATCGGTCACGCGGTACTGCACGTTCATCTCAACGCGCACCACGTTTTCGTCAGAGGTCAGCATCACGCCGGAGGCGGCCAGTTCACGGACCGATTCCACGTTTACCGCGGTCACGTCATCAATGAAGGTTGGCTTCCAGTTCAAACCCGGCTCAACCAGATGGCTGAACTTACCGAAACGGGTGACTACGCCGCGTTCTGCTTCTTTAATGGTGTAGAACCCGCTGGCTGCCCAGATGATGACTACCGCAGCGGCCACGATGCCCACTACGCGGCCCCCCATTGGCGGGCGCGTACTCTGAGTGGAATTGCCACCCGAGCCAGAACCTTTTCCTCCGCCAAGGCCGCCAAGCTTCTTGCTCAGTTTGCGGAAGATATCATCCAGATCCGGCGGCCCCTGCTCGCGACCACCTTTGTTGCCATTTCCCTCAGAGTTGCCGCCAGGTTTGCTGCTTCCCCACGGGTCGCGGTCTTGTCCGTTATTACCGGGCTGATTCCACGCCATGTATATGCTCCATATTTGTTATGCAAGGGCGAATTATTCAGGCATCCCCTTTCTGATCAGACGATATAGTCGACCAGCGCAGGTTCTTGTTTACAGAGGCGACGCCAGTCAACGATCGGCATACGCACCTGCATCCCCACGCTGCCGTCATCCTCCATCCACTCTTTTTCTATCGCCTGAAGCTGATAAAACCGGCTGCGCAGCCTGCCTTCCTGTGGCGGCAGTCGCAGCGTGTGCTGAGCTACCTCACCGGAAAGACGTTCTGTCAAAGCCTGGAAAAGCAGTGGCACACCAATACCGGTCTGGGCAGAAAGCCAGACCCGAATTGGTTTGTTTTCTTCATCTCTGTCGATACGCGGTTCGAAATCGTCCAGCATATCGATCTTGTTCATGACCAACAGCGTTGGGATCTCGTGAGCATCGATCTCTTCGAGCACCACATTCACCGCGTCAATGTTCTCCTGCACGCGCACGTCTGCTGCATCAATCACGTGCAGCAGCAGAGTCGCCTGTCGCGTCTCCTGCAGGGTGGCTTTAAACGCCGCCACCAGGTCATGCGGCAGGTGGCGAATAAAACCTACGGTATCCGCCAGCACCGTTTCACCGACGTCTGCAACGTCAATACGGCGCAGCGTAGGGTCCAGGGTCGCAAACAGCTGGTCTGCGGCATACACCTGGGCCTCAGTTATCTGGTTAAACAGGGTGGATTTACCGGCGTTGGTATAGCCCACCAGCGACACCGTCGGGATGTCGGCTTTGGTGCGCGCCCGACGCCCCTGTTCACGCTGTTTCTCTACACGTTCCAGACGTGAGAGGATCTGGGTAATTCGGCCACGCAGTAAACGACGGTCGGTTTCGAGCTGGGTTTCACCCGGACCGCGCAAACCAATCCCGCCTTTTTGTCTTTCAAGGTGTGTCCAGCCACGCACCAGACGCGTTGCCAGATGGCGCAGCTGCGCCAGCTCAACCTGCAGTTTCCCTTCATGGGTACGTGCACGCTGAGCAAAAATATCTAAAATCAAACCCGTGCGATCGATAACACGGCATTCGCAAAGGGCTTCCAGGTTGCGCTCCTGGGCTGGAGACAGCGCATGATCAAACAACACGACTGACGCGCCGGTTGCTTTTACGGCATCCGCAATTTCGACTGCTTTACCTTCACCAACAAAATACTTTGGGTGCGGCGCTTTACGGCTACCGGTAATCACCTGCATTGCTTCGACACCGGCGGAAGAGACCAGAGATTCAAACTCCTGGAGGTCTTCCATATCTTTGTCTTGCGAAAAATAGATGTGTACCAGCACCGCCTGCTCACCGGCATCATAACGGTCAAACAAGCGTAAACCTCTCTAAAAAGATCAGCGGGGAACGCAGGATCCCTGGCTCCCCGTGTGGATAACAGTGCGAAACCTTATTCGGTCTCGTCGCTGTCCTGCGCCGGCGTTGAAGAACCCTGCGCGCTGCTGCCATGATGGTAGTTACTACCAGTGCCGCCGCCAGCGTTATTGCTGTGATGAGATACCGGACGGGACGGAACAACAGTAGAAATAGCGTGCTTGTAGACCATCTGACTGACCGTGTTTTTCAACAGAATCACAAACTGATCGAAAGACTCAATCTGACCTTGCAGCTTAATACCATTCACCAAATAAATAGAAACTGGAACACGTTCCCGACGCAATGCGTTCAGGAACGGATCTTGTAAAGATTGCCCCTTAGCCATTCTATCTTTTCCTTATATGCTTGTTTTGTACTTAGAACCTTGCGATTCTGAAAAATTGCGCACGATACGCCTCAATTGTACACATTCAGTGAGCGATATCACCAACAACCTCAATCACTTCGTTTAACGCCTGTTGCGGTTTTTCACTGTCTAACCAGTGAACACCCTCCCAACCGCGCAACCAGGTGATCTGGCGCTTCGCTAACTGTCTCGTGGCGCAAACACCTCTATAAACCATTTCATCGTATGAAATCTCACCTTCAAGATACGACCACATCTGGCGGTATCCCACACAACGAATGGAAGGCATGTCCGTATGCAAATCTCCACGGGCAAAAAGCGCCCGCACTTCTGCTTCAAAATCTGAAGCTAACATCTGATGAAAACGCTGCTCAATCCGCTGATGGAGCAGTTCACGGCTCGCCGGGGCGATGGCGAACTGATGCACCTGATACGGCAGAGCGTCTCCTGACGTTTGCGTCAGTTCCGTTAAAGTTTTACCCGAAATGAAAAAAACTTCCAGTGCCCGGGAAAGCCTTTGCGGATCATTTGGATGGATCCGCGCTGCGGCAACCGGGTCAATCTCCGCCAGTTGCTGATGCAAAACGTCCCAACCCTGCTCTGCCGCCTGCTGCTCAATTTTCGCTCTTATTTCCGGATCCGCGGATGGCAGAGGTGACAACCCCTCCAGCAGCGCCTTGAAGTAGAGCATGGTTCCGCCAACCAACAGCGGTATACGCCCCGCCGCCGTTATCTCTGCCATCTCGGCTAAGGCATCCCGGCGAAAATCCGCTGCGGAGTAAGCCTGAGCCGGGTCGAGTATATCCAGCAAACGGTGCGGTGCCGCGCGCAGTTCTTCTGCGTCAGGCTTCGCCGTGCCGATGTCCATCCCTCGGTAGATGAGGGCGGAGTCGACGCTAATCAACTCTACAGGCAAAACTTTACGCAACTCAATGGCTAGCGCCGTTTTGCCGGAGGCCGTTGGGCCCATTAAAAAAATTGCCTTAGGCAGGCTCGCCTTACTTACGTCAATCATGTTTCAGGGCGTTCATCGCCGTTTGTAAATCAACAGGTTGTAATAACCCACCCGGCGGCGCTTTCACCAGATGCGGACAGAGGCGTTCAACCTCAGCCAGCACGCTGATGGCCTGTGCCATGCTCCACGGCGCGTGTTCGCTTGCCAGATGGCGGGCGATCCACTGCGCGGTGTTGGCGGCATCAAACGATGTTTGCTGCGCCAGGTAGCCTATCAGTTCAGGAATCAAGTTTTGTAAATTTTGTTGGCGTAAGGGTAAAGGCACTGCACGAATTGTCACATGTTGTGGTTCGAGCACAGTTTCAATACCCATCTGCGCCAGCTGCGGCTCTGCACGCTGCAATACCCTTGTTTCATCAGGGGATATTTTCAGGCGAACCGGAATCAAGAGCGGCTGCGCACAGGCTGCATTTTCGCCAGGCGTGAGCTGCACCTGTTTAAGCCAGCGTTCGGCGACCGGCAGTGCCATAAGCATCAGTTTGCCGTCACGCTCAAGCAATGCCATGTCGGGCGCGATAATCGTCAGCACCCGGCCAAAACTTTGGCTATGCCCGTCCAGAGAAGGCTGAGCGGCAGGAATGTACTCTTTACGCTCCACGGCTGGCGTTTCCAGCAATTTGCGGTACAACGCTCCCTGCTGCTTCTGATAACCAGGCTGGGCATTCGGGTAGTTCGCGCCCGTTGGACGCGGTGCGCTCCCTGCCGGGGAGAAACGCGGGGTCTCCGGTTCACGCGCGACGGCAGGCTCCGCAAAATGGTTGCGCCCTGCCGCCACACGGTTTTCGGGCAGCGGACGCGGTACAGGAGCGTCGTTCTCCAGCGGCAGCGTTGGCTCTGCCTGCTGCTGCAACACGGTGGCCACGCCCTGATAAATGAAGTCGTGAACCAGACGCGACTGGTGGAACCGCACCTCATGCTTGGCAGGATGAACGTTCACATCCACCTGATGCGGGTCGATGTCCAGATAAAGGACGAAAGCAGGCTGCTGATCGGCCCCAAGCTTGTCTTCGCATGCCTGGCGAATCGCGTGATTGATAAGACGATCGCGCATCATGCGGCCGTTGACGTAGCAATACTGAATTTCCGAGAACGCAGCACTGCTCGCGTTTGGATCGGCAACCCAGCCGCGTAAAGCCAGATCGCCGTGCTGCCATTCTATAGCCAGCGCCTGTTCCAGAAACGGCGTCCCGCAGATAGCGCCCAGGCGACGCTCTTTCTGTCCGCCTTCCGCCACCGCGCGGTACTGACGCATCACCTTACCGTTATGGCTGAGGTTGATGGTGACATCGAAGCGGGCCAGCGCGATACGGCGAATGATCTCGTCGATATGGCCGAACTCGGTCTTCTCGGTACGCATAAACTTGCGTCGGGCGGGAGTGTTGTAGAAGAGATCTAATACTTCAAGCGTCGTCCCGACAGGATGCGCCGCCGGTTTGACCGTCACATCCATGTCGCGCCCTTCGGCGTAAGCCTGCCAGGCTTCCTGCTGTTCAGCGGTACGGGAGGTCAGCGTTAAACGCGAAACCGAGCTGATACTGGCCAGCGCTTCTCCGCGAAAACCGAGGCTAATAATCGCTTCCAGATCGTCCAGAGAGGCGATTTTACTGGTGGCGTGACGAGCCAGCGCCAGCGACAGCTCCTCTTTTTTAATGCCACAGCCGTTGTCCCGAATGCGGATAAGCTTCGCGCCACCGCGTTCGATATCAATATCGATGCGGGTTGCGCCCGCATCGAGGCTGTTTTCCACCAGCTCCTTCACCACCGACGCAGGGCGTTCCACCACCTCACCGGCGGCGATTTGGTTCGCGAGCTGCGGCGGTAGAACCTGAATCGGCATGAATTCTCCTTAGTTGGTCGCGGTCATCTCACCCGGCAGCGCTGCGCTGGCCGTCTGGGCAGCGCCGCTCTGCGGCGCAGACTGCAGAGGATGCGCCTCAAAATATTTGCGTAAACCGTTATAAATCGCTTCGGCAATTTGCTGCTGGTAACTGTCGCTTCCCAACAGACGCTCTTCACCGTTGTTACTGATAAAGCCCGTCTCTACAAGGATGGACGGAATATCCGGCGAGCGCAGAACGCCGAGGCTGGCATGTTCCGGACGACGCTTATGCAGCACGCCAACGCTTTGCAGCTGGTTCAATACGTTAGTGGCGACATCATACCCGACGCGCTGAGAATGACCGAACTGTAAATCCAGCACCGCCTGGCTGAGGTACGGATCGGACTGGCTGTTCGCCAGCACGTCGCCCGCACCGCCTAGCAGTTCAGACTGCTTCTCATGCTCTTCCAGCCAGTTGGCCATTTCGCTGTTAGCGCGACGGTTCGACAGCACCCAAACCGAGGCACCGGTGGCGCTACGATTCGGTGCGGCGTCCGCATGAATGGAGACCAGGAAGTTTGCGTTTTGCTTACGCGCCACATCCGAGCGCCCCATTACGGAGATAAAGTAATCCCCATCGCGGGTCAACACGCCTTTAAACATAGGGTCGTCATTGAGTAGCGAACGCAGTTTACGCGCGATAGCGATAGTTACGTTTTTCTCTCGCGTGCCGCCAGGACCAATCGCCCCGGGATCTTCCCCGCCGTGACCCGCATCAATGGCGATAATCACTTTGTCACCGCTGACCGTCGCGCGTCGCGCGCTGGCCGCCGGACGCGTCACCGTATCGCTGCTGGTTGCCGCAGTGATGCGATCGTTCTGCGATTTAAACGGATTACGCGCAGGTTCAGCAGGACGCGGCGTATACACCGGTTCTTCCACCCGCTTCGCTACGACCGGCGGCGGCGGCGGCGGTGCGTCGGCATTGATGGTAAAGACCACCGTATAGTTCGCCCCGTTTTGCTGCTTCACCGCCTTCGTTTTGCCCTTTTCGGTCAGATCAACCACCAGGCGTAACGATTGGCTATCCTGCGGCGTACCCGAACGGATACTTTTCACCAGGTTGTTGCCGCTAAACCGCAGCGGTAATCCCTGGATCACGCCTGTCTGCTTGATATCCAGCGCCACGCTGTGGCTGTCTGGCTGTGAAAACGCATACTCAGGATCGCCCATAAAGCTGAACGTAATCCGGGCCTGGCTTTCGCCGTTAGATACCTGAATATCTGAGAGGTTTGCCGCCCCGGCCTGCGCGCACAGCAGCACGGTGGCAGCCAACACCCAACCTTTAACGCGATTTATCATCCCGTCATCCCTACGCTTAACCGGCCAGACGCGCCAGTAAGGAACTGCCTGATGAGGAAACAGCACTGATGCGTGCCTCACGCCCTTGAGCCTGGTAATCTAAGTGAATTTCGACATCCGGGTCAGGCAGCACACCCGCACCTTGTTGCGGCCACTCCACCAGGCAAATGGCGTCGTTGGCAAAATAATCACGGATCCCCATAAATTCCAGCTCCTCAGGATCCGCAAGGCGGTATAAATCGAAGTGGTACACCATGAGATTTTCAAGGGTGTACGGTTCTACCAGCGTGTAGGTTGGGCTTTTCACATTCCCGTTATGCCCTAACGCCTGCAAAAAACCCCGGCTGAAGGTGGTTTTACCCGCACCTAAATCACCATACAGATAAATGACGGTTGCCCCCTGACAGGCCTGCGCCACGCGCTTGCCGAGTTCTAAAGTGGCTTGTTCATCAGGTAAAGGAATCGCTCGATTAGTCATTTTCTACGTCAATCACATCCGGGTTAACAACACGCCGCAGCGTGCAAAAAAGATCCGTGGCCAGCATACCGCGTGTACCGTAACGCGCAGCCAGTTTATCCGCCGCGACACCGTGGGCCACGCAGCCCGCACAGGCTGCATCATAAAGGGGAAGTTTCTGTCCAAGCAATGCGCCGATGATGCCGGAAAGCACATCGCCCATTCCGCCGCTCGCCATGCCCGCATTTCCGGCATCAATAATGCCCAGCATCTCATCACTGGCAACAATGGTTCCTGCCCCTTTTAAAACAGCAACACCTCCGTAACGTTTTACCAGACGCTGAGCAGAAAGTAAGCGATCGCTTTCAATTTCTGCCACGCTGCAGTTAAGCAGGCGCGCGGCTTCGCCGGGGTGTGGTGTCAGAATGCGATTGTGACGCTTATCCGGGTTTATTGCCAGAAGGTTAAGCGCGTCGGCATCCCACAGCATCGGTTTACGAAAATTCTCGACCTTTTGCAGGGCCTGTTTACCCCATGACTGCTGCCCAAGCCCGGGGCCAATCACCACCACATCCGCCCATTCCAGGCTTTCTTCAAGCGCCTGGGGCGTAAGCTCATGGACCATCAGTTCCGGCCGGGCGGTGATTATGGGCGCAATATTCTCAATGCGAGTGAGCACTCGCACTAATCCGGCACCGCTGCGCAGAGCCGCTTCACCCGTCATACGAATCGCACCAGCCGTACCGTGGTCTCCTCCCACAATCACCAGCCTGCCGTGATCGCCCTTATGGGACGTTGGTCGGCGCGGCGGGAGCCACGCTGCAAGCTGCGACGCATCAAAACGCGCGAGGCGCATTTCCTGCCCGGCCAGCCAGCTCTCCAGCCCCAGCGCATTGTGGTGCAGCACGCCAACGACGTCTCGCGCTTTACCGGTCAGTAACCCCGGTTTGAGGGCGATAAAGGTCACCGTATGGGCAGCCTGAATGACCGCCCCCGGCGTCGCGCCGGTTTCTGCAATCAGGCCAGAGGGAATATCCAGGGCGACTACCGGCGCGGAATGTCTGTTAGCGTGTTCAATAAGCGCGGCAATATTTTCGCGCGGCGCGCTGTGCAGCCCGGTGCCCAGAAGACCATCAACAATCAGATCCACCTCTTCCGGCCAGACGATATCAGGCGCATGAATTACACCGCCTGCGTTCAGCCATGCCTCCCGCGCCGCGCCAGCCTCTTCCGGCAGCGGTTTATCACTTTCGAGAGCCAGCAAGGTCACGCGGATACCGGCCGCAACCGCCAAACGGGCGACGACGTAGCCGTCACCGCCGTTATTGCCGTGCCCGCACAGAATCAGCCAGTGAGCAGCCTGCGGGTACGCGCTGCGGGCAACGTTAAACGCCGCCTCACCCGCACGCAGCATCAGTTCATAGAGGGTAATCCCGAGGCTGTCTGCGGCCTCTTTTTCGGCACGCCGGAGGTCATCCGCATGCCAGATGGAATGTGGTATACTTGCGGGGTTTTTCTTCACCGTATGGTCCGTCATGTCACAGCCCCTCGATCTCAATGAATTAGCGCAAAAAATAAAACAGTGGGGTGCTGAGCTTGGCTTCCAGAAGGTGGGCATTACCGATACCGACCTTTCCGCCAGCGAGCCGAAACTGCAGGCCTGGCTGGACAAACAATACCACGGCGAAATGGAATGGATGGCGCGTCATGGCATGATGCGCGCCCGTCCTCACGAGCTTTTACCGGGCACATTACGCGTCATCAGCGTGCGCATGAACTATCTACCCGCCAACGCGGCCTTTGCGCGCACGCTAAAAAATCCCTCTTTGGGTTACGTCAGCCGGTACGCTTTGGGTCGTGATTACCATAAGCTCTTGCGTAACCGCTTAAAAAAACTCGGGGAAACCATTCAGCAGCACTGTGTTTCGCTGAATTTTAGACCCTTTGTCGATTCTGCGCCTATTCTTGAGCGCCCGATCGCCGAAAAAGCCGGGCTTGGATGGACAGGTAAGCACTCACTTATCCTCAGCCGTGACGCCGGATCGTTCTTCTTCCTGGGCGAACTGCTGATTGATTTACCGCTGCCGGTAGACGGCCCGGTCGAAGAAGGCTGCGGGCGCTGCGTGGCCTGCATGACCATCTGCCCGACGGGTGCTATCGTCGAGCCTTGCACTGTTGATGCACGCCGCTGCATCTCCTACCTCACTATCGAGCTGGAAGGGGCCATTCCAGAGGAATTCCGACCACTTATTGGCAACCGCATCTACGGTTGCGACGACTGCCAGCTGATCTGCCCGTGGAACCGCTATTCGCAGCTCACGGACGAAGAGGATTTCAGCCCGCGTAAGGCGCTGCATGCGCCGCAGCTCATTGAACTGTTCGCCTGGACCGAGGCCTGGTTCCTGAAGGTGACGGAGGGTTCGGCCATTCGCCGTATCGGTCATTTGCGCTGGCTGCGTAATGTTGCCGTCGCGCTGGGGAATGCCCCGTGGGATGAAGCGAATATTCGGGCGCTTGAAAGCCGTCGAGGTGAGCACCCACTTCTTGATGAGCACATCGAGTGGGCGATTGCGCAGCAAATTGAGAAACGTAATGCCTGCGTTGTCGAGGTGCAGCTGCCGAAGAAACAGCGTCTGGTGAGGGTGATTGAAAAAGGGCTTCCGCGGGATGCCTGAACTATTCACAGCCTGTGAATAAAATTACAAACTCAAGCGCCATCTGGGCTGGAGAAGAGGTCAAGTGATCTCAATAACATTTTGAAATCAAATTTTATGTTTTAAATACAGCGCGTTATGGAGATATTATTCACCCTGCTAAGTTTTAACCCTGTTTCGGTTAAGCGCAGTTTCTGTGGATAACTCTGTTCACAAGAGTATTTCAGAGACAATAGAAAACGCCCCCAGCGACGCTTTTTGCTGTGGATATTTTAGAGATGAAGAAGAATTTGGAGCGGGAAACGAGACTCGAACTCGCGACCCCGACCTTGGCAAGGTCGTGCTCTACCAACTGAGCTATTCCCGCTTGGGTGGTCCGTGCTGTGGAAGCACTTTCAAATTTTGGAGCGGGAAACGAGACTCGAACTCGCGACCCCGACCTTGGCAAGGTCGTGCTCTACCAACTGAGCTATTCCCGCTTGGGCAGTCTGTGCTGTGAAAGCACTTTCAAATTTTGGAGCGGGAAACGAGACTCGAACTCGCGACCCCGACCTTGGCAAGGTCGTGCTCTACCAACTGAGCTATTCCCGCAAATCTGCACTGCTTTTGTTGCTGTCGTAACGTGTAATTCTCTGTCGTTACGGGAGGCGCATTATACGAGAAATCCTTTTAGCTGCAACCCCCCTTAAAGCGATTTTTTCGAAATTAAGTTCAAATGCTTATTAAATCGGCAAGCTGAACAATTTAACGACAAAAACCCGGCCACGCAAGGCGCCGGATCGCAAAATCACAGCTTAATAAAGTTTTCGCGGTAGTAAGAAAGCTCCGCCACGGACTCTCGGATATCGTCCATTGCCTGGTGCGTCCCCTGCTTTTTAAAGCCGTCGAGGATTTCAGGCTTCCAGCGACGCGCAAGCTCTTTCAGGGTGCTGACATCCAGATAGCGGTAGTGGAAGTAAGACTCCAGCTCCGGCATGTACTTAAACAGGAAACGGCGATCCTGGCCGATGCTATTGCCGCAGATAGGGGATTTGCCTGCCGGAACCCACTGTTTCAGGAACTCAAGCGTCGCCAGCTCCGCCTCACGGTCGCCGAACGTGCTCGCCTTCACGCGCTCCACCAGGCCACTGCCGGTGTGGGTACGCACGTTCCATTCATCCATCAAAGCCAGCTGGTCGTCGGACTGATGCACCGCAATCGTTGGCCCTTCAGCCAGGATATTCAGGTTGGCGTCCGTCACCAGAGTTGCAATTTCAATGATGCGATCGCGCTCGGGATCCAGCCCGGTCATTTCGAGATCGATCCAAATCAGGTTGTTTTCATCCGCGCTCATGTTATTTTCCACCCTTCTCGCATAACCGGCAGTAGCAGGTTAACTAGTATTAATTAGAGTGTATCATAGAGGTTTTGCCCCTTACGGGCGACCAGGAGCCAGCGCGATTGAGTAAAAATAAACTCTCCAAAGGGCAGCAGCGCCGCGTAAACGCCAACCACCAGCGCCGTCTTAAAACCACTTCGGAGAAGCCGGATTATGACGACAACCTGTTTGGTGAAGCGACAGAAGGCGTAGTCATCAGCCGTTTCGGTATGCATGCCGATGTCGAATCCGCCGACGGTGACATTCACCGTTGCAATATCCGCCGGACCATTCGTTCCCTGGTGACCGGCGATCGCGTGGTCTGGCGTCCGGGTAAAGAGGCCGCTGAAGGTGTCACGGTTAAGGGCATCGTTGAAGCCGTGCATGAACGCACGTCGGTGCTCACCCGCCCGGATTTCTACGATGGCGTAAAACCAATTGCCGCCAACATTAACCAGATCGTCATTGTTTCGGCGATTTTACCCGAACTTTCACTCAACATTATCGACCGATACCTTGTCGCCTGCGAAACGCTGCAGGTTGAACCGATCATCGTGTTGAATAAAATCGATCTGCTGGATGACGACGGCATGGCCTTCGTGAATGAGCAGATGGATATCTACCGTAAGATCGGGTATCGCGTGCTGATGGTCTCCAGCCATACCAAAGATGGCCTTAAGCCGTTAGAAGAGGCGCTGACCGACCGTATCAGCATCTTTGCGGGCCAGTCCGGCGTGGGTAAATCGAGCCTGCTGAACAACCTGCTTGGCCTCCAGCAAGAGATCCTGACTAACGATGTGTCCAACGTCTCGGGTCTGGGCCAGCACACCACCACCGCCTCGCGTCTGTATCATTTCCCGCACGGCGGCGACGTGATCGACTCCCCAGGGGTGCGTGAGTTCGGTTTGTGGCACCTTGAGCCGGAACAAATCTTTAACGGATTTGTCGAATTCCATGATTATTTAGGCGCTTGTAAATACCGCGACTGTAAACACGATAACGACCCAGGCTGCGCCATCCGTGAAGCGGTTGAGAAAGGCGAGATCGCGGAAACCCGCTTCGAGAATTACCACCGTATTCTTGAGAGCATGGAAGACGTAAAAACGCGTAAAAACTTTTCTGATTCTGATAACTGACAACTAAGCTAAGCATCGCTAAAATCGTCCCCCTTTTTCAGGTTCCGGCGGCTTAACGCCGGATCAGGAACGACAAAACAATGGCCTGGAGGCTACCTTGTTAAACGCATTTAAACTTTCGCTTCAATACATTCTGCCAAAACTGTGGCTCACTCGCCTGGCGGGCTGGGGCGCAAGCAAACGCGCGGGCTGGCTGACCAAACTGGTCATCGACCTTTTCGTAAAATATTACAAGGTCGACATGAAAGAGGCGCAAAAGCCGGACACCGCCAGCTACCGCACCTTCAACGAGTTCTTCGTGCGCCCGCTGCGTGACGAAGTGCGCCCGCTGAACACCGATCCTAACGTCCTGGTGATGCCAGCAGACGGCGTGATCAGCCAGTTGGGTAACATCGAAGACGACAAAATCCTGCAGGCGAAGGGCCATAACTACAGTCTGGAAGCGCTGCTGGCAGGTAACTACCTGATGGCGGATCTGTTCCGCAACGGTACGTTTGCCACTACCTATCTGTCACCGCGCGACTATCACCGCGTGCATATGCCGTGTAACGGTATCCTGCGTGAAATGATTTACGTCCCGGGCGACCTGTTCTCCGTAAACCACCTGACCGCGCAGAACGTGCCGAACCTGTTTGCCCGTAACGAGCGCGTCATCTGTCTGTTCGATACTGAATTTGGCCCTATGGCACAGATTCTGGTGGGTGCAACCATCGTAGGCAGCATTGAAACCGTCTGGGCCGGCACCATCACGCCAACGCGCGAAGGTGTGATCAAACGCTGGACCTGGCCTGCCGGTGAAGCGGAAGGCTCTGTGGCCCTGCTCAAAGGTCAGGAGATGGGTCGCTTCAAGCTGGGCTCCACCGTGATCAACCTGTTTGCGCCGGGCAAAGTGAAGCTGGCTGAACAGCTCGAAAGCCTGTCGGTCACCAAGCTGGGCCAGCCGCTGGCGGTCTCAACCGAAACCTTCGTGACGCTGGAAGCAGAACCAGCACCGCTGTCACAGGAAGAGATTAACGCCGAGCACGACGCCAGCCCGCTGGTTGACGACAAAAAAGACGAAGGCTAACAACAGAAGGATCGCTGACGTGCGCCCGATTATCGTTCTACTGATGGCCTGGTGCCTCAGCATGGGGGCGTACGCAGCGACATCCCCCGACGCCAAACAGATAACCCAGGAACTGGAGCAGGCAAAAGCGGCCAAACCCGCTCAGCCAGAGACCGTCGAGTCGCTCCAGGCTGCCCTGAACGCGCTTGAGGAGCGGAAAGGCTCTCTTGAGCGCGCTCAGCAGTATCAGCAGGTTATCGACAACTTCCCCAAACTCTCGCAGACGCTGCGCGCGCAGCTCAATAATCTGCGTGACGAACCGCGCGATGTGCCCGCAGGGATGACCTCCGACGCGCTGAACCAGGAGATCCTCCAGGTCAGCAGCCAGCTTCTGGAAAAGAGCCGCCTGGCGCAGCAGGAACAGGAGCGCGCGCGCGAAATTGCCGACTCCCTCAGCCAGCTTCCGCAGCAGCAAACCGACGCCCGTCGCCAGCTAAATGAAGTTGAGCGCCGCGTGGGTACGCAAAGCGGCAATACGCCACAGGCTCAGGCCCAAAATCTGGGCCTTCAGGCAGAATCGGCTCGCCTGAAAGCCCTTGTCGATGAGCTTGAGCTGGCGCAGCTTTCCGCCAATAACCGCCAGGAGCTGTCGCGGTTGCGCTCTGAACTCGCTCAGAAGCAGAGCGAGCAACTGGATGCGTATCTTCAGGCCCTGCGCAATCAGCTCAACAGTCAGCGTCAACGCGAGGCGGAGCGCGCGCTGGAAAGTACCGAACTGCTGGCAGAAAACAGCGATAACTTGCCTGCCGGAATCGTCGAACAGTTTAAGGTCAACCGCGAGCTTTCTGCCGCGCTGAATCAGCAGGCGCAGCGTATGGATCTGGTTGCCTCGCAGCAGCGTCAGGCCACCAATCAAACCCTTCAGGTTCGCCAGGCGCTCAACACCCTGCGCGAGCAGTCCCAGTGGCTCGGGTCATCAAACCTGCTGGGCGAAGCGCTACGTGCCCAGGTCGCGCGCCTGCCGGAAATGCCGAAGCCGCAACAGCTGGATACCGAGATGGCCCAGCTGCGCGTTCAGCGACTGCACTTTGAAGATCTCCTTAATAAACAGCCGCAAATCCGCCAGATCCGTCAGGCTGACGGACAGCCCCTGACCAGCGAGCAAAACCGTATTCTGGAAGCCCAGCTGCGTACCCAGCGTGAACTGCTGAACTCTTTGCTCCAGGGCGGGGATACGCTGATTCTGGAGCTGACCAAGCTAAAAGTCTCCAATAGCCAGCTGGAAGATGCGCTGAAAGAGGTGAACGAGGCGACGCACCGTTATCTCTTCTGGACGTCCGACGTGCGTCCGATGACCTTCTCGTGGCCGATTGAGATCGTCCAGGACCTGCGCCGCCTGATTTCGCTGGACACCTTCAGCCAGCTGGGACAGGCCAGCGTGATGATGTTCACCAGCAAAGAGACCATTTTCCCGCTGCTGGGGGCGTTGATTCTGGTGGGCTTCAGCATTTACTCGCGCAGACATTTCACTCGCTTCCTGGAGCGTTCCAGCTCCAGGGTCGGGAAAGTCACCCAGGATCACTTCTGGCTAACGTTGCGCACCGTATTCTGGTCGATTCTTGTCGCCTCCCCGCTGCCGGTGCTGTGGATGACGCTGGGGTATGGCCTGCGGGAAGCCTGGCCCTATCCGCTCGCGGTCGCGATTGGCGATGGCGTCACCGCCACGGTGCCGCTGCTGTGGGTAGTCATGATTTGCGCCACCTTCGCGCGCCCCAATGGCCTGTTTATCACCCACTTTGGCTGGCCGCGTAATCGCGTTGCGCGCGCCATGCGTTACTACCTGATGAGCATCGGGCTGATTGTGCCGCTGATTATGGCGCTGATCATGTTCGACAATCTCAACGACCGGGAATTCTCAGGCTCGCTGGGCCGTCTCTGCTTTATGCTGATATGCGGGGCGCTGGCCATCGTCACGCTCAGCCTGAAACGCGCGGGTATTCCGCTCTATCTCGATAAATCCGGCAGCGGCGAAAACATGTTCAATCGGCTGCTCTGGAACCTGCTGCTTAGCGCGCCGCTGTTTGCGATGCTGGCGGCCGCGGTGGGCTATCTGGCAACCGCGCAGGCGCTGCTGGCAAGGCTGGAAACCTCGGTGGCCATCTGGTTCCTGCTGCTGGTGGTGTACCACGTGATCCGCCGCTGGATGCTGATCCAGCGGCGCCGTCTGGCCTTTGACCGTGCCAAGCATCGCCGGGCAGAGATCCTCGCCCAGCGCGCGCGAGGTGAGGAAGAGCCAAACCACGTCAACAGTACGGAAGGCACGACGGAAGCGGACGAGGTCGAACTGGATCTGGATGCCATCAGCACCCAGTCCCTGCGTCTGGTTCGTTCCATACTGATGCTGATTGCCCTCCTGTCGGTGATCTTCCTGTGGTCAGAGATCCACTCCGCATTCGGCTTCCTGGAGAACATCTCTCTCTGGGACGTGACGTCCACGGTGCAGGGTGTTGAAAGCCTGGAGCCGATCACCTTAGGGGCGGTGCTGATTGCCATTCTGGTGCTGATCATTACCACGCAGCTGGTGCGCAACTTCCCGGCGCTGCTGGAACTGGCGCTGCTGCAGCATCTGGATTTAACGCCGGGGACGGGTTATGCGATTACGACCATAACCAAATATCTGATCATGCTGTTTGGCGGACTGGTTGGCTTCTCGATGATCGGTATTGAGTGGTCGAAGCTGCAGTGGCTGGTGGCGGCCCTTGGTGTAGGGTTAGGTTTTGGTTTACAGGAGATTTTCGCCAACTTCATCTCTGGCCTGATCATTCTGTTCGAAAAACCGATCCGTATTGGCGATACCGTCACGATCCGCGATCTGACCGGCAGCATCACGAAGATCAACACACGTGCGACAACGATCAGCGACTGGGATCGCAAAGAGATCATCGTACCGAACAAGGCGTTTATTACCGAGCAGTTCATCAACTGGTCGCTGTCAGACTCCGTTACCCGTGTGGTGCTGACGGTACCGGCGCCGTCGGACGCCAACAGCGAAGAGGTCACCCAGATCCTCTACACAGCCGCAGAGCGCTGCTCGCTGGTGATCGATAACCCGGCACCGGAAGTGTTCCTGGTGGATTTACAGCAGGGGATCCAGATTTTCGAGCTGCGTATCTACGCCGCCGAAATGGGCCACCGTATGCCGCTGCGCCATGAGATCCACCAGCTGATTCTGGCAGGCTTCCGCGAGCACGGTATTGATATGCCGTTCCCACCGTTCCAGATGCGTCTGGAAAGCCTGGACGGGCGTAAAACGGGAAGAACGTTGACGTCAGCGGCGCGTACGCGCCCGGCGGGGAGTTTGTAAGATAAGCAGGGCGCCCCTCTCCCACGGGAGAGGGTTAACTGCCGTCAGGCGCGATCTACGGTAAACGCAATCACATCGCCAAGCTGCTCTGCGCCCAGGGCCAGCATCACCAGACGATCCACACCCAGCGCCACGCCGGAGCAATCCGGCAGACCCGCTTTTAAGGCTTCAAGCAAATTAACATCAATAGGCTGCTGCGGCAGACCGCGCGCGGCGCGCTTGCGGTTATCCTGCTCGAAGCGCTGCTGCTGCTCGCGGGCATCAGTCAGTTCGTGGAAGCCGTTCGCCAGTTCGATGCCTTTGTAATAGACCTCAAAACGCTCTGCGACACGATGATCTTCGGTACTGATCTGCGCCAGTGAAGCCTGGCTTGCCGGGAAGTGATAGACAAACGTCGGACGGTCTTTGCCAATCTGCGGTTCTACGCCGAAGGTGAACAGCAGCTGCAGCAGCGTGTCGCGATCATCTTCGGTATCCGCCACGTTGCTCAGATCCAGCTTTGCCGCTACTTCACGCAGCTGGGTTTTATCCGCCGACAGCGGATCGATTTCCAGATGGCGTTGGAAAGCCTGCTGATAGGAGAGCGTTTCGGCTTCTGAACAGTCCAGCACCTGCTGGAGCAGATCGTCCACCTCATTCATCAGGCGGTACATATCATAATGCGGGCGGTACCACTCCAGCATGGTGAATTCCGGGTTGTGGTGACGACCCATCTCTTCATTACGGAAACTGCGGCACAGCTGATACACCGGGCCACATCCCGCTGCCAGCAGGCGTTTCATGTGATATTCCGGGCTGGTCATCAGGTACAAATTCATCCCCTGAGAGTGGCCGGGGCCAACAAAACGGGTTTCAAACGGGATCAGATGAATATCCGTTACCGTTGCCTGACTCATGCACGGCGTTTCCACCTCAAGGACTCCGCGGTCGGCAAAGAAACGGCGGATCTCCGCCATAATTGCAGCGCGTTTTAACAGATTAGGGATGGATGCGCTCGGCTGCCAGGTGGCCGTTTCGCTCATGAGTTGTTCTCCGATTTCAGACAAGGGCACGAAGTCTACTCGTTAGCAGGGGCAGAGACAAATTTTGCGCAGTAAAAAAGCGCATTTCATTTAGGTGAACTTTTTCGTGACGTATTTCATCAATCTTCATGATAAATCGCCGTACAGAACAGCAAAAAAATCGAACACGTCAAATTTCCCTGACATCTACACGGTTATACTGTTTTACCCATAAAGGAGCAGTGGAAACGCTTTCGCAATCGTCCTTTTGGACGGGTGAACTACCTTTAGTTTGTCGCGTTGCGAAATAACAAAAATCTGGAGGAATGTCGTGCAAACTTTTCAGGCCGATCTTGCCGTAATAGGCGCTGGCGGGGCTGGATTACGTGCTGCGATTGCTGCAGCACAAGCTAATCCTAACGCTAAAATCGCATTGATTTCAAAAGTCTATCCAATGCGTAGTCACACTGTGGCAGCAGAAGGAGGATCCGCCGCCGTTGCGCAGGATCATGACAGCTTTGAATACCATTTCCACGACACGGTTGCAGGGGGCGACTGGCTTTGCGAACAGGATGTCGTTGACTACTTTGTGCATCATTGTCCAACGGAAATGACCCAGCTTGAACAGTGGGGATGTCCGTGGAGCCGCCGTCCGGACGGCAGCGTCAACGTTCGCCGCTTTGGCGGAATGAAGATTGAACGAACCTGGTTCGCCGCCGATAAAACCGGCTTCCACATGCTGCACACCCTGTTCCAGACCTCCCTTCAGTTCCCACAAATTCAGCGCTTCGATGAACATTTCGTCCTCGACATTCTGGTTGATGACGGACACGCGCGCGGCCTGGTGGCGATGAATATGATGGAAGGCACGCTTGTCCAGATCCGCGCCAACGCGGTAGTGATGGCGACGGGCGGTGCGGGTCGCGTTTATCGTTATAACACCAACGGCGGCATCGTCACCGGTGACGGCATGGGCATGGCGCTCAGCCATGGCGTACCCCTGCGCGATATGGAGTTCGTCCAGTATCACCCAACCGGCCTGCCAGGCTCCGGCATTCTGATGACGGAAGGCTGCCGCGGTGAGGGCGGTATTCTGGTCAACAAAAACGGCTACCGCTATCTGCAGGATTACGGCATGGGCCCGGAAACCCCGCTCGGCGAGCCGAAGAACAAATACATGGAACTTGGCCCGCGCGACAAAGTCTCTCAGGCCTTCTGGCACGAGTGGCGCAAAGGCAACACTATCTCCACGCCGCGAGGCGACGTCGTTCACCTCGACCTGCGTCATCTGGGCGAGAAGAAGCTGCTGGAACGTCTTCCGTTCATCTGCGAGCTGGCAAAAGCCTACGTTGGCGTCGACCCGGTGAAAGAGCCGATTCCGGTACGTCCAACGGCGCACTACACCATGGGCGGGATCGAAACCGACCAGCAGTGCGAAACCCGAATTAAAGGCCTGTTCGCCGTCGGCGAGTGTTCCTCTGTGGGCCTGCACGGCGCCAACCGTCTTGGGTCTAACTCGCTGGCAGAGCTGGTCGTCTTTGGCCGCATGGCGGGCGAGCGCGCGATGGAGCGGGCGGCTACCGCAGGCGAAGCCAACGGTGCCGCACTGGATGCGCAGGTTGCAGACGTTGAAAAACGCCTGAAAGATCTGGTGAACCAGGAGGGTAACGAGAACTGGTCTAAGATCCGCGACGAGATGGGCCTGTCGATGGAAGAAGGCTGCGGTATCTACCGTACGCCAGAGCTGATGCAAAAAACCGTCGACAAGCTGGCGGAACTGCAGGAGCGCTT
Source organism: Enterobacter sp. PI-10 (assembly GCF_027947695.1). Lineage (NCBI taxonomy): Bacteria > Pseudomonadati > Pseudomonadota > Gammaproteobacteria > Enterobacterales > Enterobacteriaceae > Enterobacter > Enterobacter sp. PI-10. The sequence goes on from NZ_JAJNOG010000004.1 coordinate 444,650, forward strand.
CAAGCGCGTGCGCATCACCGATACCTCCAGCGTATTCAACACCGACCTGCTCTACACTATCGAGCTGGGCCACGGTCTGAACGTAGCGGAATGTATGGCGCACTCTGCGTTGGCGCGTAAAGAGTCACGTGGAGCCCACCAGCGTCTGGACGAAGGCTGCACCGAACGTGACGACGTCAATTTCCTGAAACACACTCTCGCCTGGCGCGATGCGGATGGCACCACACGTCTGGACTACAGCGACGTGAAAATCACCACGCTGCCGCCGGCTAAACGCGTGTACGGTGCAGAAGCAGAAGCCGCCGAGAAGAAGGAGAAGGCGAATGGCTGAGATGCAAAAAATGAAGGTTGAAGTGGTGCGCTACAATCCGGAAGTGGACGCCGCACCGCACAGCGCTTTCTATGAAGTCCCTTATGACGAGCAAACCTCCCTGCTGGATGCGCTCGGCTATATCAAAGACAACCTGGCGCCGGATCTGAGCTACCGCTGGTCCTGCCGCATGGCAATCTGCGGATCCTGCGGCATGATGGTCAACAAGGTGCCGAAGCTGGCCTGTAAGACCTTCCTGCGCGAGTACACCAAAGGCATTAAGGTCGAAGCGCTGGGCAACTTCCCGATTGAACGCGATCTGGTGGTCGATATGACCCACTTTATCGAAAGCCTGGAAGCCATTAAGCCGTACATCATTGGCAACCCGCGCACGCCGGATCAGGGGCCAAACACCCAGACGCCAGCTCAGATGGCGAAATACCATCAGTTCTCTGGATGCATCAACTGCGGCCTCTGCTACGCCGCCTGTCCACAGTTTGGCCTGAACAAGGAGTTCATCGGCCCGGCCGCCATTACCCTGGCGCACCGCTATAACGAGGACAGCCGCGATCACGGTAAAAAAGAACGTATGGCGCAGCTCAATAGCCAGAACGGCGTCTGGAGCTGTACCTTTGTGGGCTACTGCTCCGAAGTCTGTCCGAAGCACGTCGACCCGGCCGCCGCTATTCAGCAGGGTAAAGTGGAAAGCTCGAAAGACTTTCTTATCGCTACCCTGAAACCACGCTAAGGAGTGCATGATGACGACTAAACGCAAAGCCTACGTGCGGCCTGTGCCGTCAACCTGGTGGAAAAATCTGCCGTTTTATCGCTTCTACATGCTGCGTGAAGGCACGGCGGTACCGGCGGTCTGGTTCAGCCTTGAGCTGATGTACGGCGTTTTTGCCCTCAAGCATGGCCCGGAAGCCTGGGCCAGCTTCGTCGGTTTCCTGCAAAACCCGATCATTGTTGTGCTGAATCTGATCGTGCTCGCGGCCGCGCTGCTTCATACCAAAACCTGGTTTGAGCTGGCGCCAAAAGCGGCGAACATCATCGTAAAAGACGAGAAAATGGGGCCAGAGCCGGTGATTAAAGGGCTCTGGGCAGTGACGATTCTGGTCACTGTGGTCATTCTGTTTGTCGCACTGTTCTGGTAAGGAGACTACTGTGATCAATCCAAATCCAAAACGTTCTGACGAGCCGGTCTTCTGGGGACTGTTTGGCGCAGGCGGCATGTGGAGTGCCATCATCGCCCCCGTCATCATCCTGCTGGTCGGCATTATGCTGCCGCTGGGGCTGTTCCCGGGAGATGCGCTGAGCTACGAACGCGTACTGGCGTTCGCGAGCAGCTTTATCGGCCGCGTGTTCATCTTCCTGATGATCGTCCTGCCGCTGTGGTGTGGCCTGCACCGTATTCACCATGCGATGCATGACCTGAAAATCCATGTCCCGAGCGGGAAATGGGTGTTCTACGGTCTGGCAACCATCCTGACCGTAGTAACGCTGATTGCCGTGGTCACCATCTGAAGCTTCAGGCCCGCCATCCGGCGGGCCTTTTATTTCTGCATCTTCCCCACCAGCCACTGGGCAAACTCGCGCATTGCGGGCGTTTCTGCCCGTGACTGCAGCCTCGTGAGCCAGTAGCTGCCGAGGTCAATCTGCGTTGCAAATGGCTGCACGATGCGCTCGCTGTTCAGCAGATGGGTGAACATATCGACAGGGGCAATCGCGATGCCCGTACCTGCCTGCGCGGCTTCCAGCATGGTGACGGACGAATCAAATACCATTACCCGGTGCGTCGGTGAAGGCGGGTTTTCTCCCGCGGCCTGCATCCAGGCGGTCCACTCGTCGCGCCGGTAAGAGCGCAGGAGGGTAAACTTCAGGATATCGGAAGGGGTGTGCAACGCGGCAGCAATGTCAGGTGTGCAAAGCGGCGCAAGCGGTGCAGGGCAAAGAAACGTCGCTTCCGTGCCGTGCCACGCCCCGCCGCCATAACGAATGGCGTAATCAAGTCCTTCAGCCGCCGGATCGACACGGTTGTTATGGGTGGAAAGCTGAAGATCAATATGCGGATAGCAGCGGCGGAAGTCCGCGAGCTGCGAGAATAACACCCCCGTCGCAAATGTCCCGACCACGCCAATTTTGAGCTTCTCCTGCGCGCGCTGGCTGGCAAAGCGATCCAGCATTCCGGCGATACGATCGAACGAGTCATTCAGCACCGGCAGCAAATTCTCGCCTTCGGTAGTCAACATCAGCCCTCGCGAAACGCGAACGAAAAGCTGGCAGTTAAGGTGCTGCTCCAGCGTCTTGACGTGCTGGCTAATCGCGGAATGGGTGACATTCAGCTCAATAGCGGCATGCGTAAAACTGAGGTGCCTGGCGGCTGCTTCAAACGCCCGCAGGGAGTTCAGAGGAAGATAGCTGCGCGTCATGGTCTCGTCCGTTAGAAAAATTAACAGCTAATGCTAAATTTAACCGTTTGTCAGCCATAGTCAAATCCAACAGACTATAGCGGTCTGACGGGCCCGGACACTCCCTTGAACTGCTATTACGGAAGATAACTGATGATGACAAAATCCCTAAGCTGTGCCCTGCTGCTCAGCGTTGCCAGCTCTGCATTCGCCGCACCGATGTCCGAAAAACAGCTGGCTGAGGTGGTGGAACGGACCGTTACGCCGCTGATGAAAGCGCAGGCCATTCCGGGTATGGCGGTGGCGGTGATTTATCAGGGTCAGCCGCACTACTTTACCTTCGGTAAAGCCGATGTTGCGGCGAACAAACCTGTCACTCCACAAACCTTGTTCGAACTGGGTTCTATAAGTAAAACCTTCACCGGCGTACTGGGTGGCGATGCCATTGCTCGCGGTGAAATATCGCTCGGCGATCCGGTGACAAAATACTGGCCTGAACTGACGGGCAAACAGTGGCAGGGGATCCGCATGCTGGATCTGGCAACCTATACCGCAGGCGGTCTGCCGTTACAGGTACCGGATGAGGTCACGGATAACGCCGCTCTGCTGCGCTTTTATCAAAACTGGCAGCCGCAGTGGAAGCCGGGCACCACGCGTCTTTACGCCAATGCCAGCATCGGTCTTTTTGGCGCGCTGGCGGTCAAACCTTCCGGCATGAGCTATGAGCAGGCCATAACGACGCGGGTCTTTAAGCCGCTCAAGCTGGACCATACCTGGATTAACGTTCCGAAAACGGAAGAGGCGCATTACGCCTGGGGATACCGCGACGGTAAAGCGGTCCACGTTTCGCCAGGAATGCTGGATGCAGAAGCCTATGGCGTAAAAACCAACGTGCAGGATATGGCAAGCTGGGTGATGGTCAACATGAAGCCGGACTCGCTTCAGGATAGTTCACTCAGGAAAGGCATTGCCCTGGCGCAGTCTCGCTACTGGCGCGTGGGGGCCATGTATCAAGGGTTAGGTTGGGAAATGCTTAACTGGCCGGTCGATGCCAAAACCGTGGTTGAAGGCAGCGACAATAAGGTGGCGCTGGCACCGCTGCCTGCGAGAGAAGTGAATCCACCGGCACCGCCGGTCAACGCGTCCTGGGTCCATAAAACAGGCTCAACCGGCGGGTTTGGCAGCTACGTGGCATTTATTCCTGAAAAACAGCTCGGCATTGTGATGCTGGCGAATAAAAGCTATCCGAACCCTGCCCGCGTTGAGGCGGCATACCGTATCCTCGACGCGCTGCAGTAAAACATTGCCGGGTGGCGCTGCGCTTACCCGGCGAAACACACCGCACAAAAACCACATTTTCCTTGCCGTCATCTACACTTAACAAAAAACAGTAAGGAAACTCCTATGCGCATTCTGCCTGTTATCGCCGCGGTGACAGCCGCGTTTTTAGTGGTTGCCTGCAGTTCCCCTACCCCACCGCCTGGCGTTACCGTCGTCACGCCTTTTGATGCACAACGCTTCCTTGGAACATGGTATGAAATCGCGCGCCTCGACCATCGGTTTGAGCAGGGCTTAGAGAAGGTCACTGCAAATTACAGCCCGATGGATGATGGCGGTATTCAGGTGATCAACCGGGGCTATAATCCCGATCGGGAGATGTGGCAGCAGTCGATTGGGAAAGCGTACTTCACGGGCGACCCGCGACGGGCCGCGCTAAAAGTCTCTTTCTTTGGCCCGTTTTATGGTGGCTATAACGTGATCGCGCTCGACAGAGAGTACCGTCACGCGCTGGTCTGCGGGCCGGATCGCGACTATCTGTGGATACTTTCCCGCACGCCAACTATTTCGTCAGAAATGAAACAGCAGATGCTGGACGTCGCGACCCGGCAAGGGTTTGATGTGTCAAAACTGATCTGGGTAAAACAACCCCATTAATGGGTGCTGAGCTTAAGCCCAATGATCCCCGCTACAATCAAGGCGAGGCTGGCGATACGCGCCAGACTCGCTGACTCTCCCAGTAGCAGAATGCCGGTGATGGCGGCCCCCACCGCACCAATGCCCGTCCAGACGGCATAAGCCGTTCCCACAGGTAGCGAGCGCATCGCCCAGGATAACAGGACAATACTCACGATCATAGCGGTTACGGTAATAACGCTGGGCGTCAGGCGGGTAAATCCGTGGGTGTACTTGAGACCAATCGCCCAAACCACTTCGAGCAGACCGGCAATAAAAAGAATGATCCAGGACATTTCAGGCTCCTTAACTTAATAGAAGTTGGGGCCGTCCCCGGTGAAAGAAACGCTTACGGGTCGTCCCGTAAGGCAGAGATTACGCCCCATATTTTGGTTAGCGTGCTATTTTTTTTCAATCTTTTTTTGCTGAACACGTTAAGGCAAGAAATAGCCGCAGTATGGCGCGTAGTTCCGGCATTTAGCACTCATCCGACTTCTCTATGATGATGTGCTTTCTGATGGCAGGAAGCCAAACCACTAGCCGACTGCGAATAAAATATGTTCAAAATTCTCTTGATTGACCGTTGTCACTTTACCCGCACGGGGTTTGAAGCATGGCTCAATCATTCCGGTTTGTTCCCGGGACACTACGTTGTGACCGGGCTGAATAATCTGTTCCTTGCCAGGGAGCACATTCTGCAATGGAAACCCACGCTGGTTATCGCCGATTTGTACGGTTTCAGGCAGGATATTCATCATTTTCAGCAGCTCTCGTCCTTGCTCAACGCCAGTGAACGCTTACCGTTTATTTTGCTGCAATCGGGAGAGGACAACGGCATGACAGACTGGCTCGGACACTTCCCGGTGTGGTCGTCGCTGTTGAAAAACGCCAGTCTCGAAGAAGTGGCAACGACTATAAATGATGCATTAACCTCGCGCTCATGCGCTGAAAGGCCCACGGCAGCCGCCCCCTTGCTGACCCGGCAGGAAGAGAAAGTGCTGACATTATGGATGGACGGCGCGAGCAATCAAAAAATTGCTGCCCACCTGAGTATCAACGGAAAAACGGTCTATACCTATAAACGCAATATCCGCATGAAATTGCATATGGATACGCGTTTTTCTCCGTTCTTATCCCTGCAGGAATCAAAAAGCTGACGGTACGAAACGGCTGGTCTCGTACCGTGTGTTAATTACTGCTGAGCTTTAGTTGCCGCACCAGAGATTGCGCTACCACCTTCAGAAATATCCTGACCAACGCCACGCGTGGTATTACAGGCTGTTAATACTGAAGAAAGTACCAGGACTGAAAAGATCGCTGCAATTGTCTTCTTAACCATAATATCTTCCTTTTATAGCCAAAGTTGTTTTGTGTATAGCAACTTAAGGATAGACAAGATCCCGCCGGATGACGGAAAAGGAAGCATTTTTAGGAAAATTAGACGAACTTAGCTGGCGGCGTGAGAAATGATATGACCGAGATCCTGGATATCTTGTCCCATTCCACGGGTGGTGTTACAGCCGGAAAGCAATGCACTGGAAAGCGCTAACAGAAGCAGAATTTTAACGGTACGTTTCATCATCCCTGCCTGCAAAAATCAGGCGCAGCGGGCGCTGCGCCTTCAATCATGACGTAAATTACTTCACGCGGGACACGTATTCGCCGGAGCGGGTATCCACTTTGATCACTTCGCCAGTCTGTACGAACAGTGGAACTTTAACCACTGCGCCGGTAGACAGTTTGGCTGGTTTACCGCCGGTACCTGCGGTATCACCTTTCAGACCTGGATCGGTTTCAACGATTTCCAGTTCTACGAAGTTTGGTGGGGTCACAGCGATAGGCTGACCGTTCCACAGGGTTACGATGCACTCAGCCTGGTCCAGCAGCCATTTAGCGCTATCACCTACCGCTTTCTCATCAGCAGACAGCTGTTCGAAAGTGGAGTTGTTCATGAAATGCCAGAACTCGCCATCGTTGTACAGATAGGTCAGGTTCATATCAACAACATCAGCGCCTTCAGCGGAGTCAGTAGACTTGAAGGTTTTCTCAACACGGGTACCGGTCAGCAGACGGCGCAGCTTAACGCGTGCGAATGCCTGGCCTTTACCTGGTTTAACGAATTCGCTGGCTTCAACCGCGTACGGTTCGCCGTCCATCATGATTTTAAGACCAGCACGAAAATCGTTGCTATAGTACGTTGCCATAAGGCCCTCTAAATTTGTTAACTGGTAGCTAAGCCACAAAATGGCGCATATTGTAACCCTAAACACCCCGTCCAGAGAAGATTGGTTATCGCAACTTGCCGATGTAATCACCAGTCCTGATGAATTGCTGCGTCTTTTAGACCTCGATCAGCACCCAGAGTTGCTTGCTGGCCGCGAGGCAAAGCGCCTTTTCGCCCTGCGCGTTCCCCGTGCGTTTGTGGCGCGGATGGAGAAAGGCAACCCCGACGATCCGCTATTAAAACAAACACTTACTTCGCAGGATGAGTTTATCACCGCGCCGGGATACAGCACCGATCCGCTGGAAGAGCAGAACAGCGTGGTGCCTGGTTTACTGCACAAATATCTCAACCGTGCCCTGCTGCTGGTAAAGGGCGGCTGCGCGGTAAATTGTCGTTATTGCTTCCGTCGGCACTTCCCGTATGCCGAAAACCAGGGCAATAAACGCAACTGGCAGGTCGCGCTGGACTATATTGCCGTCCATTCAGAGCTGGATGAGATTATTTTTTCCGGCGGCGATCCGCTGATGGCAAAAGATCACGAGCTGGACTGGCTGCTGACACAGCTGGAAGCCATCCCGCACATCAAACGTCTGCGCATTCATAGCCGTTTGCCGATTGTTATTCCGGCACGTATCACGGACAGACTGGTGGCACGCCTTGAGCAGTCTCGCCTGCAGGTGCTGCTGGTGAACCATATCAACCACGGGAACGAAATTGACGATGATTTTCGCGCGGCGATGGCGCGTCTGCGTAAAGCGGGCGTAACGCTGCTGAACCAGAGCGTGCTGCTGCGCGGCGTGAATGACAGCGCCCGCGTGCTGGCTGACCTGAGCAATGCCCTGTTTGATGCGGGCGTGATGCCCTATTACCTGCACGTGCTGGATCGCGTTCAGGGCGCGGCCCATTTCATGGTGACGGATGAAGAAGCCCGGCAGATCATGCGCGAACTGTTAACGCTGGTTTCAGGCTATATGGTGCCGAAGCTGGCACGGGAGATTGGCGGAGAGCCAAGCAAGACGCCGCTGGACTTGCAGCTGCGGCAGCACTAGTTTCCCCTCACCCTAACCCTCTCCCACAGGGAGAGGGAAAAAGGCAATCAGTTCGGGCACTTGTAGACCTGGCCGTTCATCTGGCTGGCGGTCGGCACGAAGCTGGACAGCATACTCTGCGTTGGGCTGCTCACGCCGTAAATGACGTTACCGCCCATTGCCGCAGCCTGGTTACGCAGGGCATTCGCCGCACCGCGCATCGAGCCACCTTCTTCGCCATGCTGACCTGACATCCAGTTGCTTTGCTCACCGGTTGCCGTGCCTAACAGCTGGCATTCACTGCCAGGCTTATCTTCCACAAAGCGAACGCCCTGGCCCGCTGCCGACAGCTCATTGCTGGAGCTACAACCCGCCAGCAGCAATGCTGCCCCTACAATCCCTGCACAGACTTTTACGCGCATGTTATTCCTCGTTTTCAATAAGCTGGACAGTAGTTGTCCGTGTGTAAATCTTATACCTAAAAGATGACCAAAAGAAAAACCCCCGAGCATTTCTGCCCGGGGGTTTTTCACATTCTACGACGTAGAGCGCACGATTACATCATGCCGCCCATACCGCCCATGCCGCCCATACCAGCAGCACCTAAGTCAGGCGCATCGCCTTTAGGCAGGTCGGTCACCATGCATTCGGTGGTGATCATCAGACCAGCAACAGAGGCCGCATACTGCAGAGCAGAACGGGTCACTTTAGTTGGATCCAGGATACCGAAGTCGATCATGTTACCGTATTCTTCAGTTGCTGCGTTGTAACCGTAGTTACCTTCGCCCGCTTTCACGTTGTTCGCAACCACAGATGGCTCTTCACCGGCGTTAGAAACGATCTGACGCAGAGGGGCTTCCATTGCGCGCAGCGCAACTTTGATGCCTACGTTCTGGTCTTCGTTCTGAGCGGTCAGGCCAGCCAATTTAGCGGCAACACGCACCAGCGCGACACCACCACCAGCAACCACGCCTTCTTCTACCGCAGCACGGGTCGCGTGCAGAGCATCGTCAACGCGTGCTTTTTTCTCTTTCATTTCAACTTCGGTAGCAGCACCGACTTTGATTACCGCAACGCCGCCTGCCAGTTTCGCTACGCGCTCCTGCAGTTTTTCACGGTCGTAATCGGAAGTCGCTTCTTCGATCTGCTTACGGATCTGACCAACGCGGCCCTGAATAGCGGCTTCTTCACCCACGCCATCGATGATGGTGGTGGTGTCTTTGTTGATCACAACGCGTTTCGCCTGGCCCAGGTCTTCCAGGGTCGCTTTTTCCAGCTCCATACCGATCTCTTCAGAGATCACGGTACCGCCAGTCAGGGTAGCGATATCCTGCAGCATCGCTTTACGGCGATCGCCGAAGCCAGGTGCTTTAACCGCAGCCACTTTCACGATGCCGCGCATGGTGTTAACCACCAGGGTCGCCAGCGCTTCGCCTTCAACGTCTTCAGCGATGATAACCAGAGGCTTGCCTGCTTTTGCAACGGCTTCCAGTACTGGCAGCATTTCGCGGATGTTGGAGATTTTCTTATCAGCCAGCAGGATGAACGGGCTTTCCAGCTCAACAGCGCCAGTTTCTGGCTTGTTGATGAAGTATGGGGACAGGTAACCGCGGTCGAACTGCATACCTTCTACCACGTCCAGTTCGTCTTCCAGACCGGTACCGTCTTCAACGGTGATTACGCCTTCTTTACCGACTTTGTCCATCGCTTCAGCGATCAGTTTACCTACGGTTTCGTCGGAGTTAGCGGAGATAGTACCAACCTGAGCAATGGCTTTAGAGTCAGAGCACGGTACGGACAGCGCTTTCAGTTCTTCAACAGCGGAGGCGACAGCTTTGTCGATACCACGTTTCAGATCCATTGGGTTCATGCCCGCAGCAACGGCTTTCAGACCTTCGGTGATGATCGCCTGCGCCAGAACGGTCGCGGTGGTGGTACCGTCGCCTGCAGCGTCGTTCGCTTTAGAGGCAACTTCTTTCACCATCTGCGCACCCATGTTTTCGAACTTGTCTTCCAGCTCGATTTCACGTGCTACAGAAACACCATCTTTGGTGATGGTTGGCGCGCCGAAGGATTTATCCAGCACTACGTTGCGGCCTTTCGGGCCCAGGGTCACTTTAACTGCATCTGCCAGTACGTTTACGCCGCGGAGCATTTTTACACGAGCGTCGTTACCGAATTTTACGTCTTTAGCTGCCATGTTCTTATTTCCTCAAATTCTCGTGCGTAAATTACGCTTCAACAATTGCCAGAATGTCGCTCTCGGACATGATCAACACTTCTTCATTGTCGATCTTCTCGGATTTCACGCCGTAGCCATCGTTGAAAATTACGATGTCACCAACTTTAACGTCCAGCGGCTGCACAGTTCCGTTTTCCAGGATGCGGCCCTTACCGACAGCGATGATTTCGCCACGCGTTGATTTGGCTGCTGCAGAACCGGTCAGAACGATGCCGCCAGCAGACTTGGTTTCAACTTCTTTACGTTTGACGATCACACGATCATGTAACGGACGAATACTCATTGATAGCTCTCCTTTGAGAAAGTCATTATCAGTTATGGATGACGCCGGCCCGCATGCGGTTTTCCGACTAGTGCCCTGAGAGATGGGGATAGCTTTTTACCCCTTCAAGGGGGAGTTGAAAAAAAAATTTGCGAAAGTGTTACCATCGCCTCTCTTTTGGTACTGGCAGGGCGATGTCAATGAGTGGACTCAAGCAGGAGTTGGGACTGGCGCAGGGCGTCGGACTGCTCTCAACCTCCTTGTTAGGTACGGGCGTGTTTGCCGTACCCGCACTGGCGGCGCTGGTGGCTGGAAATAACAGCCTGTGGGCGTGGCCGGCGCTGATTGTATTGGTTTTCCCGATAGCCATTGTGTTTGCCATCCTGGGGCGGCATTTCCCCAGCGCGGGCGGCGTGGCGCACTTTGTCGGACTGGCCTTTGGCCCGCGGCTGCAGCGTGTAACCGGCTGGCTGTTTCTCTCCGTCATTCCGGTTGGCCTTCCTGCGGCGTTGCATATTGCGACCGGATTTGGTCAGGCGCTGTTTGGCTGGCATAACGAGCAGTTATTGCTGGCCGAGCTGGGTACGCTGGCAATCGTCTGGTGGGTGGGCTCTCGCGGCGCCAGCTCGAGCGCCAACCTGCAGACGCTGGTTGCGGTGCTGATTGTCGCGCTCGTTGTCGCTATCTGGTGGGCGGGCGATATCACCATCAAGGAAATTCCCTTCCCTGCGCTGACAGACGTCGACCATTCACAGCTTTTCGCCGCGCTCTCCGTCATGTTCTGGTGTTTTGTCGGCCTGGAAGCCTTTGCCCATCTGGCGTCTGAATTTAAGCAGCCTGAACGTGATTTCCCCCGCGCCCTGATGATAGGCCTGCTGCTGGCTGGCACGGTCTATTGGGCGTGTACCGTGCTGGTCTTACACTTCCACGCGTTCGGAGCGGATCTCGCCGCCGCGGCATCGCTGCCGGGTATCGTGGTTGATCTGTTTGGTGTGAAGGCACTGTGGATAGCCTGCGTCATCGGCTATCTGGCCTGTTTTGCCAGCCTCAACATTTATATCCAGAGCTTTGCCCGTCTGGTATGGTCGCAGGCGCTCTACAAACCCGAGAATCGTCTCGCGCGCCTGTCTAAACGCCAGCTTCCGCTGAATGCCCTGAATGCCGTACTGGGCTGCTGCGTGGTGAGCACGCTCTGTATTTACGCACTGAAGATTAATCTGGACGCGCTCATCGTCTACGCCAACGGCATTTTCATCATGATCTACCTGCTGTGCATGCTGGCGGGATGCCGTTTGCTAAAAGGTCGCTATAAAGCTCTGGCGGTCGTCGGGGGTGTGCTTTGCCTGCTGCTGCTGGCGATGGTGGGCTGGAAGAGTTTGTACGCAATTGTCATGCTGGCAGGGCTGTGGGTGTTTTTGCCGAGGCGCGGTGCGCTCCCGGAGGCCCGGTAAGCGAAGCGCCACCGGGCAAAAACATTACCGATCGTCTTTATGGTCTAAACGGTCGTGCTGTTCATCCTTACGCTGATACTCCCCTTCGAAGGTATCGCCCGGTCCGGTGCTAAATCCGCCCCCCGGCATTCGGCTAAAGCGCAGATGCGGCAGCAGCTTCATGGTCAGGTGTTTTTGCACCGGCGGCAGAAGCAGCAGCAGGCCGAGGAAGTCAGTGAAGAACCCCGGCAGGATCAGCAGCAGCCCCGCAATAATCAACGACACGCTTTTGATCATCTCTTCCGCCGGGCTTTCCCCTGCGGCCATCTTCTGCTGCATTATCAGGAAATTTTTGAAACCCTGATTACGCACCAGCGACATGCCGATGACGGAGGTGAAAATCACGAGAATCAGCGTCAGCAGGACGCCCAGCACATGGGCAACCTGAATAAAAATGGAAATCTCAATGTAAACATAGAGGAAGAAAGCAATAAACGGTATCCAGCGCACTGGCATCTCCTGTATGGCAAGGGCCATCGGCCCCTGTCTGAATGTGTTCGCGACGCGCGTTTGTATGAAATGGTGACGGTTAGCGAAAATTCAATCAGTTTGCACGGATATTTTTTTTGGAAATTTTAAAGCGGTGACCCATTTCACAGATTAATAATTATCATGGAATCGGCTCGATAATAAGTGATCCAGCTTACGGCAATTCGCTATCATCAGCATATGATCTCGAGCATCTGGCTGATTGAGGGAATAATCGTCGGCCAGAAAATATTCAAAACCACATAAATACTGTGTGTTTAGTACAATCCATCGGCAGCTTGAAAAGAAGGTTCACATGTTAAACAACATTCGTATCGAAGAAGACTTGTTGGGTACCAGGGAAGTTCCAGCGGATGCCTACTACGGTGTCCACACTCTGAGAGCGATTGAAAACTTCTACATCAGCAACAGCAAAATCAGCGACATCCCTGAGTTTGTCCGTGGCATGGTGATGGTGAAGAAAGCCGCAGCACTGGCCAACAAAGAGCTGCAAACCATTCCTAAAAGCGCGGCAAATGCGATTATCGCAGCCTGCGATGAAGTGCTGAACAACGGCAAATGCATGGACCAGTTCCCGGTTGACGTCTATCAGGGCGGCGCGGGCACCTCCGTCAACATGAATACTAACGAAGTACTGGCAAACATTGGCCTGGAGCTGATGGGTCACCAGAAAGGTGAATACCAGTACCTGAACCCGAACGACCACGTTAACAAATGCCAGTCCACCAACGACGCCTACCCAACCGGCTTCCGTATTGCGGTGTATGCCTCCGTGGTGAAACTGGTGGATGCAATCAACCAACTGGGTGATGGCTTCCAGCGTAAAGCGGTTGAGTTCCAGGACATTCTGAAAATGGGTCGTACCCAGCTGCAGGATGCGGTGCCGATGACCCTCGGCCAGGAATTCCACGCGTTTAACGTACTGCTGAACGAAGAGACCAAAAACCTGCTGCGCACCTCCGAGCTGCTTCTGGAAGTGAACCTGGGCGCCACCGCCATCGGTACGCGTCTGAACACCCCGGATGGCTATCAGCAGCTGGCGGTACAGAAGCTGGCTGAAGTCTCTAACCTGCCGGTTGTGCCTGCAGAAGACCTGATTGAAGCGACCTCAGACTGCGGCGCTTACGTCATGGTACACAGCGCGCTGAAACGTCTGGCAGTGAAACTGTCCAAAATCTGTAACGACCTGCGCCTGCTCTCTTCCGGTCCGCGCGCTGGCCTGAATGAAATCAACCTGCCAGAGCTGCAGGCCGGTTCATCCATCATGCCGGCCAAGGTGAACCCGGTGGTGCCAGAAGTGGTGAACCAGGTTTGCTTCAAAGTCATCGGTAACGATACGACCGTGACCATGGCCTCTGAAGCGGGTCAGCTGCAGCTGAACGTGATGGAGCCGGTGATTGGCCAGGCGATGTTTGAATCTATCCACATCCTGACGAACGCCTGCTACAACCTGCTGGAAAAATGCATTAACGGCATCACGGCGAATAAAGAAGTCTGTGAAGGTTATGTCTACAACTCCATCGGGATCGTCACCTACCTCAACCCGTTCATCGGTCACCACAACGGCGACATCGTCGGTAAGATTTGTGCCGAAACCGGTAAGAGTGTACGTGAAGTAGTACTGGAGCGCGGGCTGTTGACCGAAGCCGAGCTGGACGATATCTTCTCGGCCCAAAACCTGATGCACCCGGCATATAAAGCGAAACGATATACCGATGAAAGCGAACAGTAACCGTTCAGGCTAGGCTTCTTAAGGCACGTCACTTGTGACGTGCCTTTTTTCTTTTTAGGCGTTACCAAAATACAACAATTCAATATCAACTTGTTAATAAGCAAGGCAGGTCCTTATGTTTGGAGCAGAACTCGTCATCGTCTTGTTGGCGATTTATTTGGGAGCACGACTCGGGGGTATCGGCATCGGTTTTGCCGGCGGTCTTGGAGTGCTCGTTCTTACCCTTATCTTTCAGATTAAACCCGGCGCTATACCGTTCGACGTTATCGAAATCATCATGGCTGTTATTGCCGCTATTGCCGCCATGCAGGTGGCAGGCGGTATGGACTACCTGGTAAGCCTGGCGGAGCGTATGCTACGCCGCCATCCAAAATACATTACCTTCCTTGCTCCGCTGGTGACATGGTTTATGACCATTCTCGCCGGTACGGGCCACACCGCTTTCTCCACGTTACCGGTGATTACCGAAGTGGCGAAAGAACAGGGTATCCGTCCGTCGCGTCCGCTCTCCATTGCGGTCGTCGCGTCCCAGATCGCCATTACCGCCTCACCGATTTCCGCGGCGGTGGTCTTCTTCGCCGGTATCCTTGAGCCGATGGGCGTGAGCTACCTGACGCTGCTGGCGATCTGTATCCCGGTGACGCTGATCGCGGTGATGATTACCGCCGTGCTGTGTAACTTCCTCGGCGCTGAACTGAAAGACGATCCGGTTTATCAGGAGCGTCTTGCAAAAGGTGAAGTGAGCCTGCGCGGCAGTCAGGTCTTCGAACTGAAGCCACACGCGAAACGCTCCGTGCTGCTGTTCCTGATTGGTATCGTTGCCGTCATGTTCTACGCGACCGCCATCAGCGATACCGTAGGTCTGATCCAGAACCCGGTTCTGCCGCGTAACGAAGCGATTGTCGTGTTTATGCTGACCATCGCCACGCTGATTAGCATCACCTGTAAAATTGATACCAGCGAAGTGCTGAACGCCAGCACCTTTAAATCCGGTATGAGCGCCTGCGTGTGCGTGCTGGGTGTGGCGTGGCTCGGTGATACTTTCGTTAAAGCGCACATCAGCGACATTCAGACCGTGGCCGGGGACCTGCTGCACAACTATCCATGGCTGCTGGCGGTCGTGCTGTTCTTTGCTGCGACCCTGCTTTACTCTCAGGCCGCGACCACCAAAGCGCTGATGCCTGCGGCACTGATGCTGGGCGTAACGCCGTTGACCGCCATCGCCTCGTTTGCTGCCGTCTCCGCCCTGTTCGTGCTGCCTACCTACCCAACCCTGCTGGCGGCGGTAGAGATGGATGACACCGGCTCAACCCGTATCGGTAAGTATGTGTTTAACCATGCGTTCCTGATCCCGGGCGTGGTCGCCATTTCACTTTGCGTGATCCTCGGCTTTATCATCGGTGGCGTGGTGCTGTAAACCGCTCCCGGTTGTAAAAATAGTTAAAATCGGGCCGCTCTGCGGCCCGTTTCATTAATGACCAACCGCCTTGCGTGATATAGTTAAACCTTTCGTGATGAGGAGGTCGACTTGTGAACACGCCTGATGCTGTTGTCGTACTTTGTACCGCCCCTGATGAAGCCTCTGCCCAGGATCTCGCCGCCAAAGTGCTGGCCGAAAAACTGGCAGCCTGCGTTACGCTCCTCCCCGGTGCCACCTCTCTTTACTATTGGGAAGGTAAGCTGGAGCAAGAGTACGAGGTCCAGATGTTGCTCAAAACCAATCTGGCAAATCAGCAGGCACTCCTGGACTGCCTCAAATCTCATCATCCTTACCAAACCCCGGAGCTGCTGGTGGTGCCAGTGGTTCATGGCGATAACGACTATCTCTCATGGCTCAACGCTTCCTTACGCTGATTCTGCTGCTGTGCAGCACATCAGTATTTGCCGGGTTATTTGACGCGCCCGGCCGTTCGAACTTCATCCCTGCCGACCAGGCGTTTGTTTTCGATTTTCAGCAAAACCAGCATGACCTTACGCTCAACTGGCAGGTGAAAGAGGGCTATTACCTCTATCGCAAGCAGGTGAGCATTACGCCTGCTCAGGCCAGCGTGGGCGCATTACAGATGCCCGCTGGCGAGTGGCATGAAGATGAGTTTTACGGCAAAAGCGAGATCTATCGCCAGCGCCTGAACGTGCCTGTTACGGTGAATCAGGCGGATAAAGGCGCGACGCTGACGGTGACCTATCAGGGGTGCGCGGATGCCGGATTCTGCTATCCGCCGGAAACGAAGGTTGTTCCGCTCAGCGAAGTGAAAGCGGCTGCTGCCGTTTCCCCTCTCCCCTCGGACGAGAAGAGCGAAGACCGCGCAGACCTTCCATTCTCGGCGCTCTGGGCCTTCCTGATTGGGATTGGCATTGCCTTTACACCCTGCGTGCTGCCCATGTATCCGCTCATCTCTGGCATCGTGCTGGGCGGCAAACAGCGCCTTTCCACAGCCCGCGCGCTGCTGCTGGCCTTAATTTACGTACAGGGTATGGCATTGACCTACACGGCCCTTGGACTTGTGGTTGCCGCTGCCGGGTTACAGTTCCAGGCCGCACTGCAGCATCCTTATGTGCTGATTGGCCTGTCGGCGATATTTATCCTGCTGGCGCTGTCGATGTTTGGCCTGTTCACGCTGCAGTTGCCCTCCTCGCTGCAAACCCGCTTAACGCTGATGAGTAATCGCCAGCAGGGTGGTTCGGCAGGCGGTGTGTTCGCAATGGGTGCCATTGCCGGGCTGATTTGTTCCCCTTGCACCACCGCGCCGCTTAGCGCCATCCTGCTCTATATCGCCCAGAGCGGAAACATGTGGCTCGGCGGCGGAACGTTGTACCTGTATGCCCTGGGCATGGGTCTGCCGCTGATTCTGGTCACGGTTTTCGGCAATCGACTGCTGCCGAAGAGCGGCCCGTGGATGGAAACGGTGAAAACCGCATTTGGCTTTGTCATTCTGGCGCTGCCGGTGTTCCTGCTGGAGCGTATCATCGGTGACGTCTGGGGTATGCGCCTGTGGGCAATGCTCGGGGTAGCGTTCTTTACCTGGGCGTTTATCGTCAGCCTGGGGGCGAAAAAAGCGTGGATGCGTCTGGTGCAAATCCTGCTGCTGGCTGCCGCGCTGGTAAGCGTGCGTCCTCTTCAGGACTGGGCGTTCGGCTCGCCGGTCGGCCAGACGCAGGCGCATTTGAACTTCATCCAGATTAAGAACGTTGATGAGCTCAACAGCGCGCTCTTACAGGCAAAAGGCAAACCGGTGATGCTCGATCTCTATGCCGACTGGTGCGTCGCCTGCAAAGAGTTTGAAAAATACACCTTTAGCGATCCACAGGTGCAAAATGCCCTGAAAGAGACTGTTCTGCTCCAGGCAAACGTGACAGCCAACAAAGCACAGGATAAGGCTCTGCTGAAGCAGCTTAACGTCCTCGGACTGCCAACCATTCTTTTCTTCAATCAACAGGGCCTGGAGCAGCCAGAAAAGCGTGTAACCGGGTTTATGGATGCAGCGGCATTTAGCGCGCATTTGCGCAATCGCCAACCGTAAACAACACTTTAAACGGGACAAACCGTTGGGAATAGCGGAGGAGATAACCGTGCAACGTGAAGACGTACTGGGACAAGCCCTGCAATTACTTGAGATTCAAGGGATCGCCAGCACCACGCTTGAGATGGTAGCCGACCGTATCGATTACCCCCTGGAGGAACTTAAGCGCTTCTGGCCAGATAAAGAGGCGCTACTCTATGATGCCCTGCGCTATCTCAGCCAGCAGGTTGATATCTGGCGCAGGCAGCTGATGCTGAATGAAGAACTGACTGCGGAGCAGAAGCTGCTGGCGCGCTACACCGCCCTGACGGAATGTGTCAGCAACAACCGGTACCCGGGTTGTCTGTTTATCGCCGCCTGCACTTATTTTCCCGACCCTGGGCATCCTATCCACCAGTTAGCAGATCAGCAAAAACGGGCGGCTCATGACTTCACCCATGAGCTGTTAACCACCCTGGAAGTCGACGATCCGGCGATGGTGGCGAAGCAGATGGAACTGGTGCTGGAAGGTTGCCTCAGCCGCATGCTGGTAAACCGTAGCCAGGCCGATGTGGATACAGCGCACCGCCTGGCAGAAGATATTCTGCGCTTTGCTCAGTGCCGTATGGGCGGAGCGCTGACCTAAGCCAGCATGCCAGCCCAGGAAGAGACGATAAGACACAGCGCCATCAGGCGTTGAAACCGCACCATCGCTACGGTGGTGCGAAAAATTCGGTTCACCGCTTTACCCAGCCACGCCCAGCACATCAAACAGGCTATTGAGATCAGCAGAAACCATAGCGCCATTAGCGCAATATCCCGCAATGCATGATCGCCAGCAGGCGCAAACAGACTGACGACGGCCAGCGCCATCATCCAGGTTTTAGGGTTCACGATCTGCAGCAGTGCAGCCGCCTTAGCGGTAAATTGGATATGGTTCTCAGCGCTGAGACGAGCGGCCGGGGCGCGAAACAGCTGCCAGCTCATCCAGCTTAGCCACAGCACGCCTGTCCAGCTCATGAGCTGACGTATTAGAGGATACTGACGCAGCACTTCCCCTGCGCCGGCGCCTGATATCAGCACAATCGCACTGGCCGCGATACATCCGCCCAGAATAGCTGGTACGGTATTTTTAACGCCAAAGCGCTGGCTGTTCGTCAGCACCAGAATATTGGTTGGCCCCGGCGTAATGGAGGCGACAAAGGCGAACAACAGAAAGGGTATCAAACTCACAGGTGGCTCCTTTTTATTAGAGCCATGAATGTGCCGCTATTTTTTGGAAACGTCTGGAAGGTTTGTGCACAACCGGCGGTAGTGTGCAGGAGAGATACGGTAAGCCCGCTGAAACCAGCGCCCCAGATGGCTTTGATCGGCAAATCCCACTGCCGCAGCCACATCAACAGGCTGGTCGCCACACGCAAGCAGCTGTCGGGCCTTTGCCAGACGCAGTTGAATAAGCCATGCGTGAGGCGCCAGGTTGAACTCGCGCTTAAAACAGCGCGTCAGGGTGAAGCGATCGGTGCCCGTCTCGCGCGCAAGGTCTGATAGCCCTACGTTCTCGCCGATATGTGCATAGAGATAGTCGCGCGCACGGTACGCCACGGCAGCACTTTGTAACTGCGACGGCAGCTTTTTACGCCAGTGGCAATGGGCGGTGATCCGGGAGAGCAGATTATCCATTGCGCTCTGCTGAACGATCTTCAACTCATTATTATGCAGGGTGGAAAATGTCTCGCCGATAGCGCGCACCAGCTGCTGCTCCCGCGTCAGCGTTTGGGCAAAGTGGAGTGAATAACTCCCGGGAGTAGATTCGTAAAGCCCCTGTAGCGCACGGATAAGCCAGCGCTCATCAAGATAGAAGGTCAGATAGGTAAAACCACCCTCTACAGGCGCATCTCCGTCGTGGATTTCACCAGGCTCGAGGAGGAAAGCGTCGCCCGGCTGGCTGCGATGACGCTCACGGCGGCAGTGAAACTGCTGCGTGCCGGAGAGGGTTATCCCTACAAGGTAGCTATCGTGCCAGTGCGGATCAAATGCATGCCCTTCGAAATGCGCTTTAATCGTCTCAATACCCGTATCTGCATGCTGACGCAGTTCAAGCCAGTCATTCACCATTACTGCCCTCCTCTTACTATCAGCATTGCCGTATTACACTGGTTCTGTCTGGAAGATTTGTGCATTTTCGCGGCGAAAGCGGACAGATTGCCGTAAACTTAAGCAGTTGAACAGCTTTTCCCGAAATAATGTTGACGATAGCGCGTGATTGCGGTTTAATGCGCTCCGTTGCCCGGATAGCTCAGTCGGTAGAGCAGGGGATTGAAAATCCCCGTGTCCTTGGTTCGATTCCGAGTCCGGGCACCACTATTTAAAGAACCCAGCCTATGGCTGGGTTTTTGCTTTTCTGCGTTTATAAATCCCTTCTTTGTATTCTTGTTTCTCTTTGGCGTGGGATCGTGCGGTCTGTATTGCCAATTTGCAGCTTTGCCTTATCGGGCCTACTAAACCCGTAGATCCGGCAAGCGCAGCGACACCGGTTTTTTCTGAGCACAAAGCAAAAAACCCCGCACCTTTCGGTACGGGGTTCTTCTTAA